>CALOAF010000006.1:0-219672 GCA_942491385.1 uncultured Anaerolineaceae bacterium
AGTGGATGCGCTGACAGCTATCACCTTGTTTTTTGTCTCCTGGACGATATTGATGATCTTTATTTACAGTGTTGGCTATCACAATTTTGGTCAACCGAAGGGCAATCATGATCGACCCGGCTTACCACCTCAAGGAGCAGAAATCATTGACCATGACGGAAAACACCATCACATCCCTTCCATCGAGCCAATGTACGCCCGATTTTTTGGGTTCTTTGGTTTATTTGCTTTTGCGATGTACTTATTAGTGGTTAGTAATAATTTGTTGACTCTCTATATCGGTTGGGAAATTATGGGTTTATGCTCTTATTTGCTGATCGGTTTTTGGTATGCAAAACCATCTGCTAAGGCAGCGGCCCAAAAAGCTTTTCTTACCACGCGCATCGGCGATGTTTTTATGTTAATAGGTCTGGTAGCACTTTATACCCTTACCGGCAGCCTTCAATACGAAGTCATTTTTTCAGAGACTGTGCTTCATACTCTGGCCACCTCCATTTCCCCTGTATTGGGTCTAACCTGGGCAGGACTGATCGGTTTGCTGATATTTTTTGGAGTGGTTGGTAAGAGTTCTCAATTTCCACTGCATGTCTGGTTACCAGATGCAATGGAAGGTCCAACACCTGTTTCAGCAATGATTCATGCCGCGACAATGGTTTCCGCGGGTGTATATCTGGCGATCAGGTTCTTTCCGGTGCTTTCGGCTGGCTGGGAAGGCGGTACTTTACTTACAACACCGATGTTGGTAATGGCGATTATTGGAACGTTTACTGCTCTCTTCTCAGCGACAATCGCCGTCGCTCAAAAGGACGTAAAAAGAGTACTTGCTTATTCAACCATTTCTCAATTGGGATTCATGATTGCTGCTCTCGGGGTTGGTGCTTACATTGCCGCAGCTTTCCACCTGGTCACACACGCTATTTTTAAAGCATTACTGTTCCTGGGATCGGGATCAATCATACATGGAATGGAGCATGGCGTCTTACATACTCAAGAGCATATCGATCCGCAAGACATGTACAACATGGGTGGGCTTTATAAAAAAATGCCAAAAACCTTTGCTACATTCGTGATAGGTGGGTTTGCTTTAGCAGGGTTTCCATTCATTACAGCTGGATTTTGGTCCAAAGATGAAATTTTATCAAGTGCCTTCAATGGTGGCTTTCATATCGTTTTCTGGGCGCTGGCAATCGCTGCATTTTTAACTGCCTTCTACACCATGCGTCAAATCTCCCTTGTGTTCCTTGGCACAGCACGCACAGAAGCCGCTAAACATGCGCACGAGACACCACACACGATGACATTTCCTTTGATTGTGCTTGCATTTTTTGCCATAACAATCGGTTGGGTAGGAATTCCGGAATATTTTCCAGTGATTGGGGGATGGGTGCCAAATTGGTTAGAGTCATTTTTAGGGATGATGTTGCATGGAGAACACGCAGTGGCAGCGCATCATAGTTCCATCCCATTAATCACCTCACTGATTGTTAGTCTGGGAGGTTTAATCTTAGGTGGATTACTTTATCGGAAAATCAAAGTCACAGATAAAGATCCGTTGGAATGGTCACTCTCGGGTTTCTATAAGGTCTTGGCAAATAAATATTACATTGATGAGATTTATCAATTTATTTTCATCCGCCCGGCAACCTGGGTGGCTGAGAAAGTTGTGTATCAATTCTTTGATCAGAAGATTTTTGATGGATTTCTACACGGTGTTGGAAAAATCAGCATCTGGCTGGGAGATAAATTCAGATATTGGTTTGATTTACCAATCATTAATAGAGGTGCTGACAACATGGCTTCTGGTACACGAATAATTGGAAAGAATCTGAAGGTCACACAATCTGGACGCATTCAGGATTATATGATTCTTGCTCTAGCCTTCTCGTTACTGGGTGGTTTTATCTTCTATTTGATTTTGTTTTAGGGATTGATTAAGGAAACAATATAATGGGAAATAACTTACTTTTTTACATTCTTCTACTTCCAACCCTGACTGCAATTCTAGTTGTTGTATTGCCAACAACAAACAAAAACACAATTAGATGGACAGCTTTCGGAAGTTCCTTAATTCCATTCTTATTATCTTTGGTTTTATGGTTTCAGTTTGATAAAACTCAACCAGGTTTTCAATTTGAAATTGTTGCACCATGGTTTTCAGCAATCGGATCATCCTTTCATTTTGGTGTAGATGGGATTTCATTACCAATGGTGCTGCTAACCACCATATTGACCCCTTTAGCAATTCTGGCATCATATGGGATCAAAGATCAAGTCAAAGCATATATGGCTTTGTTCCTGTTTTTGGAAACTGGCGTACTGGGTGTCTTTATTTCATTGGATTTGCTGGTCTTTTTCTTGTTCTGGGAAATTGGTTTAATTCCTATGTATTTTCTCATCAGTCAATGGGGTGGTGCTAGACGCAACTATGCTGCCTTGAAATTCATTCTGATAACCATGGCAGGATCGTTGGGATTACTGCTTTCCATACAAATTGTAGGTATCACTACCGGCACTTTTGATCTGGTAAAAATAAATGAATTATGGCCGGCATTAACCGAAGCAAATTTCCAAAAGACGATTCCATTAGGTTTATCCTTAACTTCAGTGA
Organism: uncultured Anaerolineaceae bacterium; assembly: GCA_942491385.1. Lineage (GTDB taxonomy): Bacteria > Chloroflexota > Anaerolineae > Anaerolineales > Anaerolineaceae > UBA6170. Next base: position 2,609 of record CALOAF010000006.1, read on the forward strand.
AGGCAATCGCATTTTGGGCATTTGTGTTGGCATTTGCCATCAAAGTTCCCATTTGGCCAGTTCACACTTGGTTACCGGATGCGCACACCGAAGCACCTACAGCTGGGTCAATGATATTGGCTGGTGTTTTACTAAAGTTAGGCGCTTATGGTTTTATTCGTCTTGTTATTCCATTTTTTCCGATAGAAGCACAGCGTTATGCGGGTGCATTGGCTGTTTTGGCAACAGCGGCGATTATTTTTGGAGCGCTGGCTGCTTTTGCCCAAAAGGATCTGAAGCGATTAGTGGCTTATTCTTCTATCAATCATATGGGTTTTGTTGTTTTAGGGATTGCTGCTGCGGCTTATGCATGGCAGTCAACCGACAATGGCATGATTGAAAGTGCAACCATCGCATTGAATGGATCCATTCTTCAAATGTTCAATCATGGATTAACTTCGGCCGGTATGTTTTTCCTGGTTGGGGTGATATACGACAGAACGCACACCCGCCAATTAGATGAATTGGGTGGATTATGGGCAATTCTTCCACGCTATGGAGCCATTTTTGTGTTTACAGCAATGGCTGCCTTGGGCCTGCCTGGCTTGAATGGTTTTGTGTCTGAATTTCTTGTTGTGCGTGGTGCCTGGGGCATTTTCCCTCTGGCGACAGCATTATCCATGATCGGTCTGTTCTTTACAGGTGTATATATCCTGAAAGCAATTGCTGGGTTGTTGCATGGTCCTAGAAATGATCGTTGGTTATCAATCCCCGAAATCAATACACGCGAAGTCTGGGTCATTGCACCCTTAATGATTCTAATGCTCTGGATTGGTGTCTGGCCAGCTTCAATATTGAATTTAATTAATCATGCAGTAAATTTTTTCTTCTAAAGAGGTGATGGAATGGGTTTCCCTATCCTGAGTGTAACCATTTTTATACCACTAATTGCCGGGTTGATCATCCTTCTATTTGGACGTCAGAAACCCGGTTGGATCAGACCAATCGCGCTGGTTGCGTCCAGTCTGGTACTTTTATTAACGCTAATAATCTGGGCCAGTTATAGTATCGAAAAAGCAGGTTATCAATTTACTGAATATCTCCCCTGGTTGCCCCAATTTGGAATATCTTATCATCTTGGTGTGGATGGCATTGGTGTGGCTATGTTGGTCATGACCGGTCTGGTAGTCTTTTCCGGGGTGATGGTTTCCTGGAATATTGATAATCGCCCGAGTGAATTCTTCTCCTATTTGATGTTTTTAGCCACCAGTGTTTTAGGTGTGTTTTCTTCTCTGGATTTATTCCTGCTCTTCTTTTTTCTGGAATTAGCAGTTTTTCCCAAGTATTTGATGATCGTTATCTGGGGCTACCCCAAAACCCGTAATTATGGCGGTATGAAGCTTACACTGTACTTATTCATCGGTTCAGTGTTAGCGTTGATTGGGGCGCTGGCTATTTATCAGGCTTCACCAGAAAGGACATTCGATCTGCTTTTGCTCGAGAATGCAGGTTTTTCAGTAGAAATGCAACGGATATGGTTCCCATTCGTTTTTCTCGGGTTTGCGATTTTGGGCGGTATATTCCCGTTTCATTCCTGGGCTCCGGATGGTCACGTTGCAGCGCCGACTGCGATCTCAATGCTTTTGGCTGGGGTTGAAATGAAAGTTGGTGTATTTGCAGCTTTACGCGTTGGTATTATGTTGTTACCCGAAGGTGCAAAGCATTGGGCGACCTGGATCCTGGTATTAGCAACCATCAATGTCATTTACGGTGCATTTATTGCGATGATCCAAAAAGATTTTAAATATGTGATCGGTTTTTCGTCGGTTTCGCATATGGGATTGGTGTTAATTGGATTTGCATCCTTAAATTACAACGGTTTATTAGGTGCTGGATTACAGATGTTCTCCCATGGTGTGATGACAGCGCTTTTCTTTGCTATCGTCGGGATGGTATACGATCGAACACATACCCGGGATATTGCTTCACTGGGTGGTTTATATAAAGTGATGCCCTGGGCGATGGTAGGCTTTATTGTGGGTGGCCTGGTTTCGATGGGTATGCCCGGTTTGTCCGGATTTGTTGCTGAAATCCCCATTTATATGGGTGTCTGGCAGGTAGCACCGATAGTGGCGATCATCTCAGTGATTTCCATTGTAGTAACCGCAGCCTATATCCTGCTGGTTGTTCGCAAAGTTTTCTTTGGAGATCTTCCAAAAGATTTCGAAGGAAAAATTCAGGATATCACCATCAAAGATAAAATTGTTATCGGGCTGCTTAGCTTGTTTATGATCGCCATTGGATTGGTTCCCAGTCTGATGGTTCCCCTCATAGAGACCGGTGTCAATCATATTCTGGCAATTTTGGGAGGTGTGTAAATGGGATCGAATATGATCACAAATTTTGATTTGATAGCCATTTTGCCAGAAATATTCCTCCTTGTTTTGATTGCCATTGTGTTGGTTGTTGATATCGTAAGAAAAAAACAAGCGAACGGAAACACATTAAGTTGGATAACCTTTTTTGGATTATTGGTCATTATCTTAATCACTCTTTTATTCTTATCTCCAGGCAGTAGCGTTCAATATGCCTGGGGCGGGATGATCCGTGTAGATGCAGCCAGCTTTACATTCCAATTAATTGTCATGGTTGGCGCGGCGATCACCACTTTATTCTCAATGTACCATCAGGAACTAAATGATAAAGGTGAATATTTTGCCATGTTGTTATTGAGCGTAATTGGCATGAGTATGATGGCTGCTTCATCCAATATTATTCTGCTTTACCTGGCAATAGAAACGACTGCGATTCCACTGTATGTCCTGGTTGGTTTTCTTACCAAAAACAATCATTCGATTGAAAGTGGTCTGAAATACTTTCTTTTTGGAGCCTTTACATCAGCGATTTTGTTGTACGGTTTTAGTCTTTTATATGGTTTCACTGGCAGTACTCATTTTCCGGAAATATTAGCGGCGATTGAAGCTGGAAAAATATCTAACGGATTATTGATTTTCATCCTGTTATTAACCATCGTGGGATTTGGGGCAAAAATTTCCGGATTTCCATTTCATTTTTGGGCCCCTGACGCCTATCAGGGAGCACCGACACCCATTGCTGGTTATTTATCCACTGCTTCAAAAGCAATTGGTTTTGTTGTGATCATGCGGTTTATGGTTTCTATTTTCGCGCCAGAGCCACACGCCTGGTCATTGTTACTGGCTTTGATTGCGACAGCCTCCATGTTTGTGGGTAATTTACTCGCGTTGGTACAGAAGGATATTAAACGGTTATTTGCATACTCTTCCATCGCTCATGCCGGTTATATGTTAATTGGGGTGGCTTCAGGCACAACATTGGGATTTAAAGCTGCCATGTATTATCTACTAGCTTATTTATTCACCAATCTGGCGGTGTTTGGTGTAATCCATATTGTCGAAAAATCGAAGAAGACGAATGAGATCGATGGTTTTCAGGGTTTGATGAAACGATCTCCAGGCATTGCGCTTGTGTTCCTGATTGCGGTATTATCACTGGCTGGAATTCCACCCTTTGGTGGATTCATAAGTAAAATTCTTGTTTTTGTTGCGGCAATGGATGCTGGTTTGATCTGGTTGTTGATAATCGGTATTATTAACTCGATTATCGCCTTGTACTACTATCTTACAGTACTCAGAATTACATTTGCAGAGAGTGAGGACGCACAATCACAACCGATCTATTTAGGTTGGAAAATTGCATTATCAGTGTGTGTCATTGGGATAATCGTATTCGGTGTAATATTTACACCCTGGTTGAATTGGTTGGAAGTGGCTTCTACAAATTTGATGCTGCTTCATTGATACACAATTCCAAATCTGATATAATTTTCTAATATGCAACCTGAAAAACCAGCACCAGTTGACCAAAAAACAAAATTTTTAAACTTGACTCTTGCCAGTGTTGCCGGACAGGTCGGTTGTTTAACCTTGTTAATCATAATAGGTGCATTATTTGGGGGGTTATGGCTTGATAATCGCTTTGACAGCAAACCTATGTATACAATTGGATTGTTGATCGTTAGCATACCCATATCTTTGGGAGTTATGTTTTTTGTAGTGCGTGTAGCAATTTCCAAGATAAAAACATCACAACCACAAGGGGATCCCGATCATAAGGAGGTAGAACTTGGAAAAAACTAGTAAGTGGAAGTGGGGAAAATATCGCTGGTGGGTGCTTGGATTATTAATCCTGACCTGGGTTTCCATCACCTTTATAGCATCTCCCATACAACCGCATATTCAGGTTGCCCCTGAACGAATCTTATTAGAACCATTATTTGCGCTGCCAGTGCTTGGTGATTTTTATCTGGTAAATACATTACCAACCTTAATTCTCGTCGATATCATCATTATATTGATGGCCTTGGCCGTGAAAAAAGCTTTGCAAGGTGGAAATATGGTTCCAAAAGGTGTTTCATCCATCGTGGAGATGCTGGTCGAAGTCATATACAATATGACGGAAACTTCAGCAGGAAAATACACCAAGAAGATTTTTCCCTGGTTTGCATCGATTTTTATTTTAGTCATCGTTGCAAACTTCACCAAGATCATTCCAGGGTTTGAAACAATCGGTGTTCTGCATCACTATGATCATGGGTATGAGACGCAAGCGCTTGGAGGCAATTGGTATAACATTCTGCCAGTTGAAGCCCATGATGGCCAAGGATATATCGTGACACCATTCTTGCGTGGTGTTTCCACCGACCTTAATTTTACTCTGGCACTTGCGCTCATCGCTGTCATTATGACCCAGGTTGTAGGGGTGCAAACGCAAGGATTGGGCTATTTTACAAAATTTCTGAATGTAAGTACCATTTTTAAAAAACCTGCATTGGGATTTATCGATTTTTTGGTTGGTTTTCTGGAATTGATTTCAGAATTAGCCAAAGTGTTGTCATTTACATTCCGTCTTTTTGGCGTCATGTTTTCGGGAACGGTGTTGGTTGCTTTAATAGGATCTATGTTACCTATTTTTGCTCCAGCAGGAATTTTCTTATTCGAATTATTTATGGGAGCAATCCAGGCGTTTGTGTTCGGTATGTTGACCATGGTATTTATGGTTCAAGCCACACAAGGGCATGGCGATCACGCTGAACACTAATTGCAAGTATTTATGGAGGAAAAATGGAAGGTGAATTAATTCAAGCTGCAAAATTTATTGGTGCCGGACTATCAATGATTGGTGCCTTGGGCGCTGGTATTGGGATCGGATTGTTGGTCCAGGGCGCATTGAATGGTATGGCTCGTAATCCTGATGCCTACGGCAACCTGTTAACAACGATGATTTTGGGTATTGCATTCGCTGAGGCAATCGCAATCTATTGTCTGGTTGTTTCCTTCATGATGTTGTTCGTCCTCTAGACAAGAAAGGAGCGAACATTGGAAAAGCTTGGTATAAATCTAGGATTATTATTAGTACACATAATCAATTTTGCAATTGTGTATGTTGTACTGCGTGCCTGGGTATTTGGTCCGGTGACCAAAATGCTTGAAGAACGCAGGAATAAGATCGCCCAGGGCCTTGAAGATGCACGGATCGCCGCGGACGCACGTGCTTCGGCTGAGAAAGCTGCCGATAAAATTATTGGTGATGCACAATTGAAAGCCAATGATATCATTCGAGATTCCACTTCCAGGGCAGAATCAATCCAAAAAGAAATGGTGGCGGAAGCGAAACAAGGCATTGAGCAACAAAAAGAAAATGCGCTGTCCGAGGTCGAAGAAGAAAGGGTCCGTTTGTTAAGTGAGATGCGGGGTGGTGTCTCTGCTATAGCGATTGCTGCTGCTCAAAAATTGATCGGGGAAGCATTAGACGAGAAGCGTCAGAGATCACTTCTGGCTGAATTTTTCAGTGGTGTTAAAGATGGAAAAGTTGTTGTCATTGAAGATCAACCACTATCCGGTACTGGAGCAGAAGTAACCAGCGCATTACCCTTAACACCTGAGGAACAAAAAACTGTAAAGCACGACGTTCTTAGTAAAATAGGCGATACAGCCACAATCAGTTTTAAAGTTGACCCCGCCATTTTGGGTGGATTGGTTGTCAAAATTGGAGATCGTGTTGTTGACGGTTCAGTTGCTGGACAATTATCCAATTTACAAAGAACTTTGCAGTAATAAATTTTTTCAAATACAATCAGGGTTGGAGGTAATTCCTTGCTTCCAACCTTTTTTTATCATATGACCGCATGCAAAAACAAAATTTAAAACAAATAGTAGAAAATATTTCACTTCCATATAACTGTACAACGGATCAATTTGATATTGAGGTGACAGGCATTCAATATGACTCTCGTCTCATTGAACAAGGTCATATTTTTGTGGCATTGGAAGGGGGAAATCTTGATGGACATAAATATATTCAATCGGCAGTAGAAAATGGGGCGGTGGCAGTTGTTGGCTCTCAATCGGTTGAAGATTGGAACCAGTTAGCTATCCCCTATTTTCAATTTGATAATTCGAGGGTCGCCCTGGCTCATTTATCGGCTAGTTTTTATGAATTTCCATCTCGATCAATGGTCTTAATTGGCGTAACAGGCACTGATGGAAAGACAACCACATGCAATCTAATTTATCAGATTTTGCAGACCGCTGGTTTCAAGGCTGGAATGATTTCAACTGTCAATGCCCTGATAGGGGATGAGATATTAGATACTGGTTTTCATGTAACCACCCCTGAGGCACCAGCAGTGCAATATTATCTCTGGCGAATGAAAGAAGCAGGATTAACGCATGTGGTTTTGGAAACAACTTCGCATGGTCTGGCTCAAAATCGTGTTGCAGGATGTGATTTTGACATTGCTGTGGTGACAAACATAACTCACGAACATCTTGACTATCACGGTTCATATGAGGCTTATTTACAGGCAAAAGGGCGTTTGTTTGAATATCTCAATCATACGGTGGTAAAACCTTTTTTCCCGAATCATCTGGCAATCATCAATCAAGATGATAAATCCAGCGATTATTTAGATAGGATCACAAACGTTCCGCAAATCCACTACTCAATTCGAGAAAAAACTGATATTTGGGCTGAACAGATTCTACCTGGAATAGATGATATTACTTTTAAAGCCTGTAGCAATGATTTTGTCATCGATATCCACTGCCATTTGCCCGGAGAATTTAATATCTCCAATGTGTTGGCAGCATTAGCGGTTGGAATATTTGGACTCAAGATCAATCCTGTGCTGGCTGCGCAAGGAATTGAAGATATGCACGCTGTTCCAGGTAGGATGGAACAGATTAAAATGGGTCAGTCCTTCCAGGCGATAGTCGATTTTGCGCATACACCGAATGCGCTCGAAAATGCCCTTAAAACCGTGCGGCGGTTGACCGAAGGGAGAGTAATCGCTATTTTTGGCTCAGCTGGGTTACGTGATCGGGAAAAAAGAAGGATGATGACAGAAAAATCGGCTCAATTAGCTGATATAACTATCATAACTGCTGAAGATCCGCGTACCGAATCGCTGGATTTGATTCTGGCTGAAATGCAACAAGCAGCAGAAAAACAGGGAGGGGAACTGGGAAAAAACTTGTTTATCATACCTGATCGGGGAAATGCCATTGATACAGGTGTTAACATAGCAAATCCAGGAGATATCGTCATAGCTTGTGGAAAAGGGCATGAGCAATCGATGTGTTTTGGGGAGACTGAATTTGATTGGGATGACCGGACTGCCATGCAGGCAGCTTTGTCCAAATTGTTGAAAATCTCTGGCCCGGCGATGCCGTTTTTGCCGACCAGAGATCTGTAAAAGAATTGGCGTTAAATAAAAAATCAGTCCTCTATTAGAGGACTGATTTTTCTTTCGTTAAATTTTAGTATCTGTTTTGTCCGCCACGATTGTCGCGATTTCCGCCCCGATCTCCACGACTATTGCGGTCACCACTTCTGCGTTGACCACCAGAGCGATTCCCGGATGATTTGCCACCACGATCACGTTCTTTGGCCTCCTCAACAGTCCAACCTTCTAAGACGGCCTGCCTGGATAATCGAATTTTTCCACTACTATCGATATCTGTAATCATGACTGTGATTTCATCACCAACATTTACGATGTCCTCGACAGAATTGACACGTTCTGTGTCTAATTGTGAAATGTGAACCAATCCATCGGTACCTGGGATAATTTCAACAAATGCACCAAAGTCCACGGTACGAACAACTTTTCCGGTGTAAATTCTGCCAATTTGAGGGGTTTCAATAAGTGCTTCAATGCGCTCGCGGGCGACATCGGCACCATAGCCTTCGGAGGAAGCTATAAAGACACTGCCATCTTCCCCAATATCAATTTTGGTATTGGTTTCTTCCTGTAATGCACGGATATTCTTTCCGCCAGGGCCAATGATGGCACCAATCTTATCTACAGGAACTTTCACGATGGTGATCTTAGGAGCATGTGGTTTTAGAACTGTGTTCGGAACGGCGATGACCTCAAGCATTTTATCAAGGATTGAAAGACGGGCTTGATATGCTTGTCTGAGTGCTTTAGACATGATTTCAGGTGTGATGCCAGCAATCTTGATATCCATTTGCAGGGCGGTGATGCCAGCACTTGTTCCAGCAACTTTGAAATCCATATCACCGAGGTGGTCTTCCAGCCCCTGGATATCGGTTAAAATCGCATATTTTTCATTTTCTTTGATTAATCCCATTGCGATGCCAGCTACAGGTGCTTTGATCGGGACTCCAGTATCCATCAAGGCTAAAGTTGAACCACAAACAGATGCCATTGAGCTGGAACCATTTGAAGCCAGTATCTCACTTACCAGTCGAATGGTATAAGGGAATTCGGATTCGTTCGGGATAACCGGAACCAAGGCACGTTCGGCTAAAGCACCATGGCCAATTTCACGTCTGGATTGACCTCGTAAGGGTTTTACCTCACCGGTTGAGTAAGGTGGAAAATTATAATGATGCATATAGCGTTTACTATCCATTGGTGCTAAATTATCCATCTCCTGGGCTTCCCGTGGAGTGCCTAATGTTGCCAGTGTAAGCGCTTGCGTTTCACCTCGAGTGAATATGGCTGAACCATGTGCACGTGGACTGTAACCAACTTCACACCAGATTGGGCGAATTTCTTCTGGCGTTCTTGCATCAGGTCGGATTCCCAGATCAAGAATTCGTTTACGAACGACGTGCTTGTAACTCACTTCAAATGCTTCCGAAACTGCACGAGCCAGGCTTTCATCCTCACTGGCAAATTCTTCGATCATTTTCGCTTTTAAGCTATCAATTGCTTCGTTCAATTCGGTTTTCGTGTGCGGCGTTGCCAGGGCATTTTCAATGTCGGCTGCAACACTTGCTCCTACTTTGCGGACAAGGTCCTCATCTGCTGGGAATAATGGTACAACCGTTTTTGGTTTGCCAACTTCTGCAGCCATTTTCAGTTGCAGATCGATGATGGGTTGTATGGCTTCATGAGCGAATGCCAATGCTTCGACCATAACATCATCTGGAATTTCATTTGCTCCACATTCAACCATTGAAATCGCTTCTTTGGTTCCCGCAACACGTAAATCCAGGTCGGAATCGTCGATTTGTTGGAAAGTTGGATTAATAATAAATTTTCCATCAATCCGTCCAATACGAACAGCACCAATGGGGCCATTCCAAGGTATATTTGAGATGGTTAATGCAGCAGAAGCAGCATTAATACCCAAGACATCGATTGGATTGATTCCATCCGATGAGAATGAGACCATGATGACCTGTACTGGATTGCGCATATCTTGTGAGAACAAAGGACGAATCGGACGGTCGGTCAATCGGGCTATTAAAATTGCATCTGTGCTGGGGCGACCTTCTCTACGGAAGAATGAACCAGGAATACGGCCACCAGCATACATTCGTTCTTCATAATCAATGGTTAATGGAAAGAAATCAGTATTTTCTTTCGGTGTCTTATCCATCGTTGCTGCAGCAAAAATCATTGTTTCACCACAAGTGACTGTTACTGCTCCACCGGCTTGTTGTGCAAGCCTACCAGTTTCGATTGTTATTACGGTATCCCCCATGGGGACGCTAAAAGTCTTACTTTCGGGTTTCATATTTTTTCCCTCTTAACTAAAATGTCCCGCCTGGTTAGGAACTGAAAATTATCCAGAACTTCCAACGTTCTGAACAGGTTTCAATACCCAACCTGCGAGCTGATTCATAAAAACGGGAAAGTTATTTGGTTTTCTTTCCCATTTTCGCGATTAACTTATTTTGCGCGCAGACTTAATTTTTCGACTACGGCACTAAAACGGCCAAAATCACTGGCGCGAAGATAAGCTAGCAAACGGCGTCGTTTCCCGACCAATTTTAACAGACCTCGTCGAGATGATTCATCGTGTTTGTGTTCACGTAAGTGCTCGGTGAGTTGTTTGATTCGTGTTGTCAACAATGCAATCTGAACTTCAGGTGAACCGGTATCGCCTTCTTGGCGAGCAAATTGATCGATAATCGCTGTTTTTTCTTCTATTGTTAATGACATGACATGTGCTCCTTAAAATTTATATTATGCAGGTCTCCATACATCCAGATTTTTCCGAATGCAGGACCAGTCACTAGCTAGATTATATCAAGGATTCTGATCAACGTACAGGGCAATAAAATTCGTGGATCCTCAAATCCAGTTTCGCTGCATTCTATCAGGTTTCATCATCAGCGATATTTGATAAGGCAGAGCGAAGTTTATTTTGTTCATCTACAGGAAAAGATTTCAGACATTTTCTGATAATTTGTTTGGGTGATGAATAAGAGGAGCTAAGTAATAAGTTTGTCAGGTAATGTGATGTTTCAATAGGACTTTTCAGCGCAAGATCGTCTACTAGCGATGTTAATCCAGCTACAATCTTGCGATTATTCATAGAAAATAATGGGGTTATGATGATAAACACTTTCGGCAAATTAATAAATGATGGATCATCTACTAGAGTTTGAAGTGCATATATGGCAGTAATTGCGTACGGAATGCTCGTAGAATCAACCCAATTTTGGATTGTTTGTAACCATTGATTTGGGTTTGATTGAATGATAGTTTGAGAACCATATTTAAACAAAACCTGATGTATTTCTTTATCTGACGTTCCCGACCCCCAGTTGACAAGCCGTTCAATAATCTTGTTACTATTATCTATCGGTAATGCACCAAGAATGATTGCTGAAAAATATTTCGTTTCATACGATTCCTCTAACCAAAGCTGGTCGGCATATTCAAGCGCAAGTTCGGGTTCTGTTTTTGCTAAAGATGAAAATTTTCTTTCTAAATGTTGCATCAGGATGGGGGCCAGGTGCAATTTGGGAATCAAGGATTTTCTTTGAATATCGGCTCCTGGGCGGTATGCCAGATTTGCATGAACATCGAGTAAAGACATGAAATTTTCACGGAATATTGGTCCATGCGATTCAGGTTCAAATATTGTATTGATTTGTTGCATTAACCGATCAAGATGAATTGCTGGCATTCTTAATTCTCTACTCTGGAGACTGATGCACCCCGATTAATATGCTTTGGCAAAATAGGTTTTATATTCAGCATCTTTTCCACAATAAATACATTTGCCTTTGGTCTTTTCCTGATCCAATGGGCGGCAACGAGTGGTTGCTTTAGTTTCATTCTTTATCTCAGTTTCACAGGCTGCATCTCCACACCAAAAAGCATATGCCCAACCATTTTTTACGACTTCCTTAAATTCAGAATAGTCCTTTGGTTCAAATATATGGCTATCGCGGAAGTCAGTTGCCTTTTTCAATAAGCGGTTATGAAAATCATTCAGGATGGTTTCAAGCTGACTGGCGAGATTTTCCATGGGAAGGAATAATTTTCCGCTTTTGCCTGGAATATCTCTTTGGGCGACTACAACTGTCTGGTTATCAACATCTCGAGGACCAATTTCAATCCGTAGCGGGACACCACGCAATTCCCAGTCGTTGAATTTATAACCAGGTGTTAAATTATCCCGGTCATCTACTTTCACTCGGAATTGGGCCAGATCTTTTTCAAGGGTGTTGACTACACTCATTACCTTGGTTTTATCATCGTCGTTTTTAAAAATTGGGACAATCACGATTTGAATGGGAGCCAGACGCGGTGGGAGGATCAATCCCTGATCATCACCATGCGACATAATAATTGCTCCTACAAAGCGGGTGGATACACCCCACGACGTTGTCCAGGCATATTGCAATTCATTGTTGCGATCGAGATATTGAATATCAAAGGCTTTGGCAAAGTTTTGACCTAAATTATGTGAAGTCCCAGATTGAAGGGCTTTTGTATCCAACATCATGGCTTCAATCGTATATGAACGACTAGCGCCAGCAAATTTTTCAGCATCTGATTTAATACCTGGAATGACTGGAACTGCAGCTTCGTTGGTTGCAAACTCAGCATAAAGATTCAGGATCTTCAACGTTTCATCTTCGGCTTCTTGTGCTGTTTCGTGGGCAGTATGACCTTCCTGCCAATAGAATTCGAGGGTTCGCAAGAACATACGTGTCCGCATTTCCCAGCGAACAACATTCGCCCATTGATTAATGAGGATCGGCAGATCACGGTAGGATTTGACCCACTTTGCATACATATGACCAATAATTGTCTCAGAGGTTGGGCGTACAACCAGTGGTTCTTCCAAAGTCTGCCCACCACCAATGGTTACAATCGCTAATTCCGGCGAAAATCCTTCGACATGTTCTTTCTCTTTTTCCAAAAAAGACATTGGAATAAACATAGGAAATGCAGCATTCACGTGACCTGTATCCTTAAAGCGCGTATCCAATGCTTTTTGAATATTTTCCCATAACGCCCACCCGTAAGGTCTCACGACCATACAGCCGCGCACCGGGGCATAATCAGCCAATTCAGCGCGCTGGATGAGTTGGTTGTACCATTCTGAAAAATTTTCACTCTGTTTTGGCAGTTTTTCTTCGCTCATGATTCACTACTTTCTTGATTGATGTCTGGGATTATTGTTTTATTTTAGGTTTTAAAAATGAAATAATTTCATCGACTGTATTGGCAAATTTAATTGTCTCGATGCTTGAAGGTGGGATATAACTATTGAGTTCCTGATAGAACAAAGAAAAGATCTTTTTCCACTCTTCTCCGACCAGAATAATGGGAACGGAAGGAATTGCTTCGATTTGTATCCTATTCCACATGAGGACGATTTCAGCCAGTGTACCAGGACCTCCCGGCAGGGCGATGGCTGTATCACATAAATCCATCAATTTGACCATGCGCTCATGCAAAGTTTCCAGCTTCAACTCTTCTTTTACCCAAAGGTTGTGTGTGCGGTTTCGCCAGCGCTCAATATCCCCACAGGTGATGCCAATAACGTGACCTCCGGCTTCGGAAGCTCCTTTAGAAGACGCTTCCATCGTTCCCATGTAGCCACCCGTTATTACTATATGTCCGCTTTTTGCCAGAGCATACCCAAGATGGTAAGCAAATTGATACTCCTTGCTTTCAGGTAGTGGCGAGGAACCGCCGAAGATTGTGATTTTCATAATAGATCCTTATAGAATAGGTGCTATTTTACCGTATTTTGGTCCCAATCGCGTTTATAATTTTGTTTTAATTTTTGGATGACTGCATCCTCAAGATCAATGTGACAAATTTGACAGAGTTGAAAAAGGTAAAGAGCGACATCGGCGACTTCACCTTCTAACTGCTCTCTTTCAAATTCATTTTCTTTCCATTGAAAATGTTCCAATATTTCACAGGCTTCCAGAACCAGTGAAATAGCAATATTTTTTGGAGTTTGAGGTCGTTTGCTATCAGGCAAATACCAACCTTTTGCAGAAACAAATTGATGCATATCATCCGTTAGTTGTTTGATATCCTTCCCCATTAGTCCTCGCCTTGGTTATAAAAAAATCTATGAATGAATCAGTGAAGTTCAGGAAATTTTAATTTCCGGAGTATATTGGGAATACCGCGCATGATCCACTCGTCAATTTCATTTGCTGTATTTACATAATCTTCGAATAATCCACCAATCGGATCTTCAATGTTAATTTGCTCACCTGACATTTCTGATAACATGAAGATTTTCTTTGAAAATTCAGGAAATTCAATTTGAATTGCTTCCTTGTGACCTGATTCCATGGTGAGAACCAAATCGAATTGAATTAACAAATCTCTGGTGATTAATTGAGATTGATGTAAGCTGGTATCTAAACCTCGTTGCGCCATGACTTTAACACCAAAAGGTGTCGCTGGATGACCATTCTCCGCCCAAGTGCCTGCAGATTGAACAATACAATTTGATGGGAGAGACATTCTTGAAAAATAATCCTTCATCAGCGCTTCAGCCATCGGCGAACGGCATTGATTGGCAGTGCAAACGAAAAGAATGGATCTCTCCTTGATCATGTTAGCGGTCCATGCTGACGACCTGGCTATCCCAGCGATGCCAGCGGCCATGGTGTTTTTCTAATAGTGATTTTCCTTCACCAGGTGATTCTAAGTCGACTAATTCCATATCTGCATCGACCATAATTCTCACCAATTCTTTGAAGGTAACACGAGGCGTCCAGCCAATTTCCCGAATTGCCCTGGATGGATCTGCTAATAAATAATCAACCTCATTGGGGCGGAAATAACGCGGATCAATGCGGACATACTCGTGCCAATCGAGGTTTAAATATCCAAACGATTCATCCAGAAATTCTCGTACAGAATGGGCTTCTCCGGTTCCGATCACAAAATCTCCAGCTTCATCATGTTGCATCATTTTCCACATTGCGGCTACGTAATCTGGTGCGTATCCCCAGTCGCGTTTGGCGTCCAAGTTTCCAAGATATAAGTTTTTTTGATTTCCTTTTACAATATTTGCCAGGGCACGAGTAATTTTTCGGGTTACAAAGGTTTCTCCACGACGGGGGGATTCGTGGTTGAATAGGATCCCATTGCTGGCAAAAATATCGTACCCATCGCGATACTGTTTAGTGACCCAGTATGAATATAACTTTGCAGCTGCATAAGGGCTTTGAGGGCGGAAAGGAGTATCTTCATTTTGGGGTGGCTGAGAGGAACCATATAATTCGCTGGATGAAGCCTGATAAAATCTGGCTTTCACGCCACTTTTCCGAATGGTTTCCAATATTCTAATGGTGCCTAACCCGGTTACGTCTCCAGTATATTCAGGCATGTCAAAACTTACACGTACATGGCTTTGTGCAGCGAGGTTATATACCTCATCAGGTCGGACGTTGTAAATGACATCCAGTAGTGCCTCCGATTGGGAGACATCACCATAATGCAAGATTAATTTAACTTCTCCGCCTGCGTTGTGAGGATCATGATAAATATGATCAATTCTTCTGGTATTGAATGTGCTTGCTCGACGAATCAACCCATGAACTTCATAGCCTTTTGCCAATAATAGTTCTGCTAAATAGGATCCATCCTGACCAGTTATTCCTGTAACGAGCGCTTTTTTCAAAGAAACCTCCTGAAACCCAATTCGTGGGTAATTATCTATACAATTAGAAATCAAGTATAACGATAGGTATGATGACTGTCAAACGTTGTATTTAAATAATCGAACGATAGTTTTCGGATTTTCATAGAAAATTTTATCACTAGATTCGAATCTACTTGAATCAAAAATCCAGGTCAAATTTATCGAGAGACCTGGATTTTTAGGTTTTAGAACCTGCGTTATTCAGAATCTTTTTCTGATTCTTTCTTGATAAACTCTAGTTTTTTGGTTTCTTCATTCAATTCAACCTGAATAATATCACCATCATGGAAATCCCCGGCTAAAATACTGACTGAAAGTGGGCTTTCTATGAATTTTTGCAGTGCTCTGCGTAATGGCCGTGCACCGAACATGGAATCATACCCTTCATGTGCCAGCCAATCACGTGCTCCTTCACTCAGTTCAATCTGAATACCATTCTCTTCCAAACGGTCCTGAATTTCTTTCATTTGAAGAATGACGATATCCTTTACCTGATCTACTGTTAATGGTGAGAACATGATAATTTCATCGACTCGATTGATGAATTCGGGACGAAAGGTGCTTTTCAGCGCTTTTTCAATATTCTCGTGGGCATCTCGTTCTTCATTATCACTGGATAAGAAGCCTAATGTGCCACCTTTTTTTACAAACTCAGTTCCCAGGTTGGAGGTCATGATCAATACAGTATTGCGAAAATCAACCTTATTCCCCTGACCATCGGTAAGCCGGCCATCATCTAAAATTTGAAGTAATGAGTTCCAAAC
The DNA here is from genome assembly GCA_942491385.1 of uncultured Anaerolineaceae bacterium. Classification (GTDB taxonomy): domain Bacteria; phylum Chloroflexota; class Anaerolineae; order Anaerolineales; family Anaerolineaceae; genus UBA6170. Next base: position 18,852 of record CALOAF010000006.1, read on the forward strand.
TTCCGGATGGGCTTTTTCAATTTCGTCAAACAGAATAACTCGGTATGGTCGGCGGCGAATAGCTTCCGTTAGTTGGCCTCCTTCTTCATATCCGATATATCCTGGAGGTGCACCAAACAGACGTGAGGCTGTATGTTGTTCTCGGTATTCACTCATATCCAGGCGAACCAATGCATCTTCATCACCAAACATGGATGCGGCTAATGCTTTGGCAAGTTCCGTCTTGCCAACACCAGAAGGCCCAATAAAAATAAATGAACCAATCGGCCGACGAGGATCTTTCAAACCAGAGCGGGAACGGCGAATTGCGTCTGAAATCGCTTTAACTGCTTCTTCCTGGCCGATGATGTTTTCATGTAAACGCTCTTCCATGTGCAATAATTTCTCGGATTCAGTTTCCATCATTTGATTAACCGGAATGCCCGTCCATTGGGCAACAACCTGCGCGATATCATCGATATCCACGACCTCATCCAATTTATGTTCCGCCTCCCACTGATCTCGTTGCTCATTGAATTCGGTTTCAAGGCGCAAGCGTTCAGCCTTCATGCGGGCTGCCCGCTCATAATCACGTTCTATCCCGGCTTTCTCCTCTTCTGAAGCTAAACGATCAAGCTCAGATTTCATCTCTTTCAAGTCTTCAGGAAGTGAGTAAAGGGCCACCCGTAATTTTGCTGCGGCTTCATCCATCAAGTCGATGGCTTTATCTGGTAATTTTCGACCGGTGACGTATTGGGAGGATAACCTGGCAGCAGAAACAAGGGCTTCATCCGCAAAACGGACTTTATGATGGGCTTCATAACGGTCACGCAAACCGCGCAACATCTCAATCGTATCGTCCACGCTTGGTTCCTCCACATAAACAGGAGCAAATCTACGTTCCAGGGCCGAATCTTTTTCTATGTGTTTATGAAATTCATCCAGTGTGGTAGCGCCGATACATTGAAGATCACCGCGTGCTAATGCAGGTTTTAGCATATTTGAAGCATCCATGGCTCCCTGGGCTGCCCCGGCTCCGACGACTGTATGCAATTCATCGATGAAAAGAATAACCTCTCCCTCTGCTCGTTGCACTTCTTCAATCGCAGCTTTCAAACGTTCTTCAAATTCACCTCTAAAGCGCGAACCAGCAATCATGGCGCTTAAATCCAATGATATAACCTTTTTACCCATGAGTATCTCTGGAATATCATTAGAAGCGATCTTTTGTGCCAACCCCTCTACGATTGCTGTTTTTCCTACACCGGCTTCTCCAATCAGAACAGGATTGTTTTTGGTTCTGCGGGAGAGAATTTGCATGACACGCAATATTTCATTATCACGTCCGATTACCGGGTCTAATTTTCCTTCACGTGCCTGTGTGGTCAGATCACGCGAATATTTCTCGAGACTGCGATAGCGGGTTTCGGCTTGAGGATCAGTGACCCTCTGACCACCTCGCATCTGATTAATCGCTTCAACCACTCGTTCACGATTGATACCCGAACCTTCTAACAGTCGGGCAGCTGGGGTGTTCTTTTCGCTGAGAATCGCCAGGAAAATATGTTCTGTCGAAATGTACTCATCTTTTAATCGACTGGCCTCTTCATTGGCAAGATCGATAATTCTCTTCACGCGGGGAGTGATAAACACCTGACCAGCCCCACCACCAAAAATACTAGCTTTTGGACTGGTACGCAGGATGTAGTCCAGCCTTTCTTCAAGAATACTGGGGTCAATCTTTAATATCTCTAGAATTTGAGGAATAACCCCTTCAGGTTGTTCAATTAAAGCTAAAAGAATGTGCTCAGTATCAATCTGGTTATGCCCGTATCGTTGAATGATCTCGGCTGCTCTTTGAGCAGCTTCCTGAGCTCTTTCTGTAAATCGGTCAAATCTCATCATATGGGTATTGTCCTTCCATTATGCACACTTCTTCTCATTATCATGTAGGATTATATCAAAATCAACTGCAATCAATTACAAGTATTGTATTAGAAGCATATAAGAATTTTGCAAGCTAATTTCAGGTAGTTGCAGGAATTGAGCCGGAACATGTAGAAGGATTTCGATTTCAAGAAATGATTTGCTTTTTTTAACCATTTCAGTGGTGTAAAATATAAGCGAATGAATGATGAACTAGGAACCAGGGCAGGAAAAATACGCGCATTAAATCCTAATACTGATCTTCGGGCGATTGCGGATCTGATTGAATTGTGTTTTAAAGACACCATCGATGATGATGGTCTGGACTATATTCGCTATCTACGGAAAATCGCCTCAGAGCAAAACAGTTATCCCATAGGAGCAGTTCGGCAATTACATCCGTTAGCTCCAATTCAAGGCTTTATATATGAGGTTGAAGGACGAATCGTTGGCAACTTATCAATGATTCCATTTCACAAAAACGGTGATTTTGTGTTTTTAATTGCCAATGTTGCTGTTCATCCAGATTTTCGCCGGCAACGGATCGCCTTTGATTTGACCGCCAGATCGCTTAAATATGCGCGGCAAAAATCTGCCAAGAGTACATGGCTTCAGGTTCGTAATGATAATCCCGCAGCGATTGAACTTTATCAACAAATGGGATTCATTGAAAAATGTCGTCGTTCAACTTATACAATCAAATCAAAGAATAGATTAACACGTCCTATCGATAGTGAAATCAAGATCAGAAATCGAAAGAAAAATGAATGGGAAAAGCAACAACAATTAATGATGGAAGTCTACCCCGATGAAGTCCGCTGGAATCTTGGATTGAGAGAAAAAAGATTTATCCCTGGATTCTGGCATGAATTATCCAGAATATTGTCGGGTATTTCCATTTCGAATATCAGTATTTCCAATGGGAATGAACTACTGGGGTTTGCATCCCTAGAGAGGACTACATTGTTTGCGGATAATCTTTGGATTGTGACAGAAGAAAAATATGATGATGAAGTAATTCGTGCAGCAGTCCCATATTTTCGATCATCAACGATAAGTATGCGGCCGCAAACGGTAAATTACCCTGTAAACCGCGGTGAACACGTTTTTATGAGTCTGGGTTTTGAAAAAAACCATACATTGATCTGGATGGAAGAAACGATATCTCCTTATCACCTTTTGTCTTCGGTTGATGCAACTTAATCGTTAGAAAAACGTATTATATTTAAGGAAAGGAGATTAAGATGAAAAAATTGCTTATTCGATTAGGCATTAATGCAGTGGCATTATATGTTGCAGTTGCTTTACTAAATGGCCGGGGTATTACTCCACAAAATGAAAACTGGTTGAGTTTTGTTTGGCTGGCATTAATTTTTGGACTGGTGAATGCCATTATTAAACCTCTATTGGTAGTTATGAGTTGTCCGTTATTAATCCTTACACTGGGTCTAGGAACATTGGTTATCAATACTTTGATGTTCATGATGGCTGGTTGGATAGGAACTCAATTCCAGGCAGGCTTCACCGTCGATAGTTTCTGGGCTGGTTTGGTAGGAGCTATCATTGTTAGTATTGTCAGTTTTGTGCTGACTGGTCTATTCAAGGATGATTTAAAGAATAGATCGCACAAAAAAAGATAAATCAAATCATATAGAAATGGTTTAAGTTAAATTTAGCTTAATTGGTATTCTTCAATAGCCAGGCTTTCAAGTTTTTTATTTGTTGGTACCCCATCCTCACTCCAACCACGTACTTCATAAAAACGGGGTAAAAGTAAATCCAGCTCTACAACATGCCCTTTCCCGGGTCCATCCGGGAGAGGTTCATGTAACATTCGATGAGGTAGGGTATCATCTTCTTTTGTCAAGCCCGCTCTTAAGAGGAATAGCCTTTCCATATTGAAAATGCGATCACCCGCTTCCAATAAACTTTGCTGAGTAAATGGGTGTCCAGTCGATAATCGCATGATTTCAGATAAGGGAGTTGGCCATAATTCCACTTTGTCTTCAAACATATATCTGACAGATAGAAATACACAAAGACCTGTGGCATCGATGACCGCGAAGGCATCCTCAAACCGTTTTACCAGTTCAGGTTTATTTTCAAGAGACAGTCCGTCGATTTTTTTGGGAACTCCAAAAACCTCACTATAGGCGATATCACCAGCCATGTGAGAAGCACCTTTATTAGAGGTAGCGTAGAGCAACCCCATTCCTTTTGAGCCTCGCGGGTCATAACCAGGAAATTCCTGCTTTTTGGAGGTAACTGCTAATTCTGGGTGTCCATAATGCTGAGCTAATCGGAAACTGCCCTGTGCTAATTCTTTTCCAAACCCTTCGATATTTGCGATTTGGTGTGTAAGTGTAATGATTGCATCTGGATCACCAAACTTCAAATCAAAACCAATTGTTGTTTTTGGAATGTAATCTTTTTCTGCCATCTCCATTGCACAGGCAATCGTCATGCCAGCAGAAATGGTGTCCAAACCATATTCATTACAAAGATAATTTGCTTTGATGATCGCGGCCATGTTAGAAATTCCGCATGCGCTTCCAAAGGCTGCTATTGTTTCATATTCTGGGCCTTCACCTTCACCAGCATATTTTGGATCATCTACTTTGGTATCTCTCCCACAAGCAATCGGGCAGCGAAAACATGGTTTTGGCTTTTTCAGGAACTTCTCATTAATAACATCCCCGGTTATACCAGCGATCCCTTCAAAGCGACCCGATTGAAAATTCCTGGTCGGTAAAATACCTAACTCATTCGTAATGGGAGGTACATACGAAGTTCCATAGACGCGCATCGCTCCCCCAGCTTTCATTACGCCACCTACGGTTGTGGATATGGCTTTACAGTATTTATTCAGTTCATCGGGAAATGCAACATCAATCTGCTGAGTCCCTCTGACGACAACAGCTTTAAGGTTTTTTGATCCCATCACCGCACCGACGCCTGATCGACCGGCAGCCCGATGTTTATCATTCATGATGGCGGCATACAAAACCAGATTTTCACCAGCAGGACCAATGCAGGCTACTCTTCCTTTGGGATCAGTTTCTGCGAGTAAGATATCTTCCGTTGAGGGCACATTTTTCCCCCAAACATGATCGGCTGGTCGCAATTCCACTTGATCATCATTGACCCATAAGTACATAGGGGTTTCGGCTTTTCCTTCAAAGATAAACATATCGAAGCCTGTGCGTTTCATTTCGGTTGGGAAGAACCCACCAGAATTTGAATCAGTTAAAGCCCCGGTGAGTGGAGATTTTGTTACAACCATATAACGATTCCCAGTTGGTGCTACGGTCCCTGTAAGTGGTCCGGTGGCAAAAATCATCATATTTTCAGGTGAGAGTGGGGCAACTGTTGGATCCATTTCATCCATAAGGTACTTTATTGCCCACCCACGTCCACCAAGAAATTTAGCAGCAAATTCTTTTTCTACGAATTCGGTCTTGGTTGTCAAAGTGCTGAGATTTATTTTTAAAATTTTTCCATGCCAGGCAAACATTATTTCTCCTTTGTAATGGTCAGCCACCTGCCATAGCAGAAAATGCGCAGATGACATCACCCTCTTTTAAAAGTTCCCCAGGTACGATTGTTTTCCCATTGATTAGCACAACACTTTCAGGAATTGGCGGTAAAGCCAGCATGTCCAGAATCGTTTCAGGAATAGAATCTTCAGGTACATCAATGAAAATCTGATCCCCAGTTGTCCCTGCAGGGAGGTTATTACGGTAGTTAGCCAATAATTTAATACATACTTGCATAATTTTTAATAATTCTATCAAAATTAATGATACTAAAGCTAAACTGAATATTCAAGTTCAAAGTGTCATTAATATTATGAAAATTTATAAATTTTGATTGCATTACAAAAAAATGATTGCCACCCCAACCATGGCGACAAATGTTCCAGCGATGGCTTGTTTTGTAATCCTTTCTTTTAAAATCGTGCCAATTGGTAAATGGAAAATCGGGGTTAATGCCATCAGTGTTGACGCAATCCCCACTTTCGCAAATTGGACTGAGATTAAGGATAACCAAACCCCTAGAAATGGACCAACCATTGCCCCTACGATGGCAGATTGAAAGGCTTTCGGGAATTGCCTGATTTGCTTGAAGCTTTTTGTAAATTGCCTGGTAAGAATAGCTGCGATCCATACAAGCACAAAAGCCACCAGAACACGAATGACAACCCCTGAAAGTGCAGGAAATTCCGCTGGTAAACCTTTTTTCGCAAAGATCAGCCCAATTGACTGCCCAATAGCTGCTCCAACGCCAAAAAGAATCCCCACCCACTTGTGTCGGTCGCTATAGATAGGAGTATGAGAACCATTACGATCCAAAATCACCAGAGAAATCCCACCGATGGTAAGAATAATTCCTACAATTTGTAAGGCAGATAGTATCTCTCCCAGAAAAATCCAGGCAAAGATTGCGCTGATCACCGGGCTGATTGCCATTACCAACATGCCCAATCTTGGACCTACCATGATGAACGATTGAAATAAAAACAAATCACCTACTACCAGGCCAATAATGGAGGATAGTCCCAACCAAAGCCATTGTTCGGAGGAGGCACTGAACGGGATGGGTGTCCCATATACGAGGGTATGAGTAATCAGCAGGAAGAAAATTGCAATTGTTAATCGAATTCGATTTAATGAGGAAGACCCGATTTGCTTTCCTGAAAATGAAAAGAAAATTGAAGATACCGCCCATAATATAGCTGCTGAGATCGCTGCAAATTCACCCATATTTTCAATCCTGTCAAATCGCAATCTTACCATGAAGTCATTCAATTGATATCAAATCCCGACACAAGATTGAGAAAGATATTGAACTTATATTCTGTCTGCATAGGTAGGGTGTAATTATTTGGACAATGTTATGTTTAAAGAGATCAATCCCATACCCATAGAAATATTTTTCCAGGTGTCAAATGGATCATCTGGCTTTTTGTGAAACCAAAATTAATGAATTGCCAAAAAATGTTAATGGTGAAAAATCAATGCTTATCTAAGGTACACCGTTGGGGATGTGAATAAGAAAGATCATAGGCGCAATTAAGGATGGCAATGAAAAAAGGAAATTCTCTTCTTGTGGATTGTATTTTATTGATGATATGAGAAGAAATTTAAGGGAAAGAATTTAGATACGGAAAAGTCTTCATGTAAAAAAAACTAAATAGAATTCTTTTATTGGATTGGGATTAGTGTTTGGTGGGGCGATTGGTACTGGATTAGGCATTATCTATGCTGGTATTAGCGCTGAGTGGTAATCGTGGTTGCGGAAATCATTGAAGGCAATAAAAATAAAAATACGTAACCACTAAGCTCTATCAAAAAAGCCTGGCACCACTTATTGAGATTACCAGGCTTTTTGTTAGTTGAAACTCAAGAATTACGGCAAAATATAATGCAATAATATATTATTTCCGGCATCGGACACCCATACCCCATTGTTTTTGTCGAATGCGATGGCAGCCGGCAACCCAAAACCATCAGAACCTGGACTGTAATCTCCCCACCCAATGATAAATTGACCATCTGGCTGGAAACCGAGGATGCGATACCCTTCGGGATCAGTTGTATAAACATTCCCGAGGTTATCAGTTGCCAGGAAGGGCTTATTTTCCAGACTCTGGCCAAACCAACCGGAAATATCCCATGAATTTATGGCGTAATAAGTGGCTTTGTCTGAATCAGGCATGAATACTTGTATGCGTTGGTTCCAGGTATCGGAAACGTAAATTTCTCCATTTAACCCCATGGCAAGACCAACCGGTTCATCCAATTGACCTAGTTCGAAACCGGCTTCGCCAAATTGTGTCAGAAAATTTCCGTTGGAGTCAAATACCGCTATACGTTTATTACCAGTATCTGCGATGTACACCCGGTTGTCAGCATCAACAATGATGCCTCTTGGCCCCCAGAATCCATCTGGATTCTCGGCTGCACCAAAGTATCCCCACATGGTAATAAAATCACCTTCCGCTGTGAATTTCTGGACTCGATGGTTCCAGGTGTCCGTAACATAAACCGAACCATCCTGGCCAACGGCAATTCCCCAAGGCTCATTAAAGGTGCTTTGAGGTGCATCCCCAGAAAGGACATCTGCAAAACTTCCCCAGTCATTCAAGTATGAGCCATCTTCAGCAAAGCGTTGAATGCGATGATTGCGGGAATCAGCAATGTAAATCGATCCATCCGGGCCAATGGCTACACCTCGTGGTGCGTCCAATTGCCCAGGCCCATTTCCATAATTTCCAATCATACGATCTGGTAACAGGGATTGAATTTTCCCCTCGTAAGGATCCACTTCAGGTTCGGAAACAATCGCAGGCATGGATCCGTAATTCCAAATTTGCCCAATGATATCTTTGCGAAGATACATGCGAATAGAGTCAGAAGGTGACCAGGTAGCTACCGTGAGATCACTCCTGCCTTTTATTTCTGCATATTTACTATAATCTTTACTTAACCAAATTTGGAAAAGGGCAGAACGCATATTGGCATCTGTGATGGCGTATTTAATACGTTCCCAGGTTAAGAAATAATAATCCTGGGTTGGCCATACCAGCCTAATGTAATCATATTTGACATAATCATCTTTTACTAAGGCATCAATCTTGGAGTAATTCTGATCGCTTGCCAAAATAATCGGTGAGTTCAACAGATCACGGGTCGGTTTATCTGTATACCATTGTTTGTTAGGATAGTCACGGAAATACCACCAATATGGATATAACGAGTCGTTGTCGTAAGCTACATTGATTTTTTTCTCCCCGACAGTTCTTTTAGAGATTTCTTCTACCTGTTCCAGGATGTCTTTTGGCCCTCGATCTGCATGTGCATATACGAGAAATTCTTTCCCATTATCGTAATTGATAAATGATGCCATGAAAGCGCTACGGATAGTTAAAATCGCCAGAACAAATCCAAAAGCCAACACCATTAATCTGGCAATCCCCATCCACCTTAAATCTCGTAAATAGTAGAAAAAAATATAACCAGATATTATCAAAACAATCGTAGACAGAATGAATGTACTTGTCACTTGTAACTGTTCTAAAGAATTTCCTTGAAAAGGAGGTGTTGAACCCATAATAGCGCCGAGAAAACCAAAGAGACTGGTGAGGACGATTGGTAACAACAAGAGACTCAACCAGCTTTTGCCATCTCTGAATTTTTTCCATGGAATTTGTGAAATCAATTTATCAAAACCCCAGGCAGCTGTTAGAGCAAAAGGCAAGGCAATATGTACGGTTAGCCAAGGCATTTTTTCACCCGCCAAACTGTACGCCAGGAGATTCATAATGGAGAAAAAACCCAAGAGGAAAAGGACAGGTACACGATAATGGTTTTGAGAAAACGATAAGGATTCGTCGTTTTGCACAATTTCATCCTGATCATCGTCAAATTTCCTTGTTTCACCTTCAAGGTTTGAAATTGTCTCAACCGGTAAATTTTCTTGACTCATAATCTGAGGTTCTTCAGATTGTGTCGAGGGGAGAGATTTTGAATTGACTACAGGCGATAATGGGATATCAACTGGTATGCTTGCTTTGCGAAGGTGGAACAATCCGAAAATGATCGCAATCAGGAAACCAAATATTGTCAGGTATTCGTAAAATGGCATTTGTAATAAAGCATAATAATAGAGGGGTTGGGTACCACGATTTACAGCCTGTTGTTCCAGCCAATAACCTAATGACCCGACGACACCGGTGAAAAACCCTTTCCCGTTCGTGAAAAATGTGGTGTAGAATACGATAAAAATTGCCCAGAACAAAGCTATATTTTTTAACCAAACTTTTCGATTCCACCATATGCCGATGGCAGCTGCAATCCCTCCTAGAATCAGCAATCCAATACCAATTCTGACCATACCAACCGTTGAGTAATCCGTAGGCCTCCAGTTTTGCCCAAAAAGTGAACCAAGGATATTGATGGGAAAAGCAACTAAGAGCGGAAGCACGATGGTTCCGTTCAGAATTAACAGGTCGAATGTCCGCAGATGCCGAATTGCGTTCAGACCGATTCCTTTTACTAGAACAAAAACGGTTGCAATGCCAATTAAAATGGCAAGCAGGACAGTCAGGCTTGAAAATAGCCCAATATTGGATGCTGTCTGGGAGATTAATTCCCCCGTTTCATTGGTGGGATTCTGTTTTGCGCCTACGTAACCAAGAATGATCCCAGCAAATAACAATCCCAAAGTAGCCACAGTGAGAATGACGAATAATTGACGGGACTTTGCTGTAAGCCAATGCTCTCGAATGACCTCGGTCAAAAATTGAAAGGCCAGAAATAGAAGAAGAATTGCAATATAGATATAAGCAGTTTCTTTGGCTGCAAAATTTAATGCATGGGAAATTGTCAACAAGAACAAAGAAAAAGAGTCTCCACGATCCAAATAGCGCAATGTTGCATAGATCATAATCACAGCAATCAGTTCAATTATTCCCTCATTTCTGGTGTAACGGCCATAGAAAAGTAAATAGGGAGAAATTAAGAACAAAAATCCTCCCAGCAGATGGCCATATCTACCCAGGTAACGTTTGAACAGCAATAAGATCAAAACAATTGCAGTTACGCTCGATAGTGCTGCAGGAATACGGGATGTGAAGTCAGAATCACCGAACATAAAATACGTGAGGGCGATCATATGAAATTGAAGTGGACCATGCGTCACAGGATCCTGGTTATAACCTTTGCCTGTTGCCAGATCCCATGATGGTACGACATGATTGATTTCATCGTGACTCATCACCCTGGCACCCAGATTATAGAAGCGGCTAAATATAGCCAGCAAGATGATGATGATGATGATTAGTTTTTCAATTGTCAGTTTTGGCAGGTAATCAGAAATTGGTTTTTCCAGCCAGGTTTTGGATGATTTTTCAGCATTCATACAGGCAGTCTCCACACCTCGTTCAGTTCGGTTTGCTATTCACTATTGCGCAAAATTCCCATTGACTATACTAAATTAACGTTTGGTTGACAAGCAACAATTCTATTATCAAAAATCTAATTCTTTTCTTTTGACTTTATTTTTATTCAATTCTATACTTTTCATTTATCCAATCAACAATGTAATTTTATCTCAAAGTAGGAAACAGTATGAGCCAACCATCAAAACTGACCAGATATAGCATGTTTGCCCTCTTGTATTTTGCGCAAGGTTCGGTATTAAGTTACTTCACAGCATTAAACGCTATTTATCTGTTATCGTTTGGTCTCAATCTGGGTCAGATTGGATTGATCAGTGGAATTGCACTAACCCCTTTTGTACTAAAAATATTCCTGGGCGTTTTAAGTGATCGTGTTAATCTATTTCATTTGGGGCATCGCAAACCATATATCATACTTGGTTTGATTATTCAGGCTGTTTGTTTATTCATTGTTCCTTTTATTGATCCTGGTAAGAATTTTGCTTTATATGGATTAATTGCTTTTCTGGTAATGACTGGCATGGCTATGTACGATACCACGACAGATGGTCTTGCATTGGACACTACACCTGAAGAAGAAGCTGGAAGAATCCAGGGGATTATGGTGGGTGGCAGGGCGATGGGGGTTGTGATCCTTTCCAGTTTGATTGGTGTTTTGGCACAAAACTTTTCCTGGAAAGCAGCTTTTTGGCTTCTGGCAATTTTGACTCTTTTACCAATCGTTTTCCTGATCAGGTTTAAAGAACCACCGAGAAATGCAGATCAAAAATTTGAGTGGCAAGCCTTTGCAGCATTTAAACGTTGGCCACTGATTGCCCTGGGAATATTAGGTGCTTTGTATTCATTAATCATTAATGCTGCGAATGAGATCATCAATCCTTTTCTACAATCAGATTTTGGAATATCGGTTATGCTGGCAGGATTTTTTACGACGGTCTGGGGGATTGGTGTGGTTGTCGGAGGGATAACTGGTGGGCCACTAACAGATCGAGTAGGACAAAGACGTGCTGTCGAAATTGCATTGGTAATTTCATTTATTTCTGTGGCAATATTTTCGTTTACCCCCAAGGTGGAAATCGCCTGGCCTCTTGTTTTTATATTTGGTTTAGCTTTTGGTTATTTCGAAACGGTTTATTTTGCCATTTCTATGCGGAAATCGGATCCCAGAATTGCCGCCTCAATGTTTTCGATTTTAATGGCCATCGCAAATATTGGGACAGGGATAGGGTTACCATTGGCTGGTTTGCTGGCGGATAGTGTTGGATATCGTTGGACATTTGCGATTATCGCCAGTTTAAATCTTTTGGCAATTCCACTATTGCCTTCAATTTTTGGTAAAAGAGAGAGGTAAAAAAAAAGAGCTGTTCCAAATTTCGGAGCAGCTCCTCTTCATAAATATTATCTATACTCAGATAGTGGTCTGATTATCAGGATAAACATGGATCAATTACCGCCATTCCCTCCACCGTTGCCACCACTACCGCCGTTATTGCCGTTATCGTTGTCACCCTGGTTTCCACCATTGGGATGATCATTGTTGGAATTATTGGCACCGCCAGTGGAACCATCCGGATTAATTCCACCTGGATCAATTTCAGACAATCGATTTCCCATAAGATGCATCCACATGAATGGATCTTCGACTGGTTGTTGAACTTCGCCCTGGTTTTGAACTTTTCCTACCAATTCTTCTGAATCGCTAGCCCCAAACATATACATGTTCATCCATACATCTTCCAATTTGTCTTCCCCGTATTGTTTTGAATAATTGGTCATGAACTCAAGCTCACTGGAGAGTAATTCCGGTTCTTCAAGACCTGCATCCAACAAACCTGCCTGGTAATTGAGCATGCGTTCAAATTGATTTTGGCGTGGACCTTCTTCTGAAGGGCCTTTGCTCATCATTTGTTCTTGATACTTGAGTTGTTGTTGAACCATCAGCAGTTTTCCAACCGGATCCTCTGTTTCAACACCCTGTTGTAAGGCTCTTTGAAAGGCATGTTGCCACTCAAATAGTTGAGCTTCTGTGACAATTTTCCCTTCACCGACGAGTGTGTTGATTTCATCAAACCGGTAATTTGCATGTTTTAATGCGATTGCAAATTCAGTTTCCGGGTTCGTTGCAATACCCAATTCAATATCTTCTACGAATGTTTTTACGGGGTATAAAATATCCCCTGGTAAGCTGTCTTGTGCAGCTACTGCTGTAATCCCACCACCCAATAAGAGTGAGAGAATGGTTGCGATTGTTATTAGTTTCATGGAAATAGTCTCCTTCTTGATCAATAATTGGTTCCACCTTGAATTTTTTGGAATTGAAACAGATGCTTCACCCGCTATCTGGCGTGCTTCAGATATGAAATTCTTTTTGGCGGATTGCACCTTCAAAGGATTTCTTTCTGGAATTGCATCCAGTTTGTTCAGTTGTTGTTTGATTTCATTTTCCCAATTGTTCATAGCTTTACCTCTAATTTCTTTCTTAATGTCTTTAAACCACGTTGTTGAAGGGCTTTAACTGCTCCGACCGGTTTTTTCATTGCGACAGCGATTTCTTGATTTTCCAAACCTTCCAGAAATTTGAGGATAACTGCCTGGCGTTGATTTTCCGGAAGCTCTTGCAACACAGTCCGGATTTTTTGACCTTCGAGCTTATCAATGACGATTTCTTCCGGGTATTTATTTTGTGATGGGTGATTCTCTGGAAGACCCTCATCTTCTGGAATAGCGCGCCGGTATTGATCTGTAATCCAATTGTGAGCCATTCGATACAGGTAAGGTCGCACATACTTCTTCGGACCTTTCCCGTTTTTGAGCGCTTGAAGGAATCGGCTAAAAGTTTCGGCAACACACTCTTCGGCTTTATCCTGGGTACCCAGTAAACGATAGCCGTATCTGTATATTGCTTCATTATATTGATCATAAACCCATTCCAAAGCGCTCATATCAAATTCCTGTAATCTTGAGATCAAACCTTCTTCTTCGATGATAGACATTTTTTCACCTATTATGACGCGCTATTTCATGAATCGATACGTTTATCGTTGGCAATATGTACTTGTATTGTACAAAACAACTGAATAATTATTTTTATTTTTACATTATTTTAATATTTTGTTATCAATTCTCTAATATTCCCGCGCTACATTTAGATGTATATAAAACAATTAACGAGGAGGTTATTTATGATCTATCGCAGGAAATCTTCACCGTCTTTATGGGAAGAAATGGACAAATTGCAAAGAGAGATGAATCGAATGTTTGACAGTAGACTTACAAATCGTTTGGATCGTCCATTAAGCAGCCATGATTTTCCAGCCATGAATGTCTGGACGAAAGCAGATGTAGGGCAAGTCATCACAGCTGAAGTTCCAGGAATGAATGTGGATAACCTGGACATTAAAGTAGTGGGAGAAACCTTGACTATCAGTGGTTCAAGGCCAGCACCAACAGAAGATGAGAATATTCGATATCACCGGCAGGAACGTGGATATGGTAGTTTTACACGCACTATCCAATTACCGTTTCCGATAGATGTTGACAAAGTCGAAGCTAATTATGAAAAAGGGGTTCTTAAGATCTGGTTACCAAGAGCGGAATCTGATAAACCCCGTAAAATTGCTGTAAAAGCATTATAAACAGGAGGTGATGTATGTCAGATCAAATAAACAACGCTGAAGCTCAAAAACAAGAGATCGTTGAACAAGATTCAACAGAACGAACTCACGACGTTCGCTTATATGTTCCTCGGGTAGATATTTACGAATCAGATGATGCCATTCATTTGGTGGCAGACATTCCAGGAGCAGATGAGAATTCTATTGATATTACCTTAGAGAAGAATATATTAAGCATAGAGGCCAATGTTCATGCTGAAAAACCACAGGACTATTCGTTAACATATGCAGAATATGGAATTGGTGGGTTCAGAAGAAAATTTAATCTCTCTAGTGAAATCAACCAGGACAAGATAGTCGCAGAAGTTAAAGATGGTGTGTTGAAATTGGTTTTACCGAAATCAGAAAAAGTGACTCAAAAGATTTCTGTTAAAGCAGCACAGGATTAATTTAAAAAAACACATCCAATTGTGGTATGTGCCAATGCATTTGTGGTATATTGCCTTCAAGATAATATGGATGAGAATCAAAAAAACCGGCAATCTACCGGTTTTTTTGATTCTTCTTACTTTGACAAAAAGAGCAAAATCAAAATCCCTAGAAGAAATTTTTATAATATTCAAAAGTATAATGGAATAGAGTTGATTGAGAGTGATAGTCATAATTTTATCCAGAGGAAATAATGCCCTTCAAGCGTGATGAAAATCGAACTGTGTATTCTACTGAACAAGGCAGGTTTTGCCCCCAATGTGGAAAGCCTATTCAACATTGTGATTGTAAAAAGAAAATGGCTAGTTCTTCCGCTAAACTGGACGGTGTAGTGCGATTAAGAATAGAACGGAAAGGCAGAGGAGGAAAAACTGTTACCTTGGTAGAAGGTTTGCCAACAAATGAAAATTTATTAAAGGAACTGGCCAGGGTTTTAAAGCGCAATTGTGGAGTGGGAGGAGCTGTGAAAAATGGAATCATTGAAATTCAAGGTGATGTGCGTGATACTGCTTTATCTCTCTTACAAGATAAAGGGTACAAAGTGAAAAAAGCTGGTGGTTAAATTGAAAATGAATTCAGGAGTGCTTAATGGAAAATAGTCTGAAACCCTTTTTTGACTCAGAAGGTGTAGCAATTATCGGAGCGACGAACAAACCGAATAAATTGAGTTATGGTATTGTCAAAAACCTGACATTATACGGATTCAGGGGCGGGATATACCCTGTGAATCCGAAAGTCGATGAAATATTGGGGTATCGTTGCTATCCTGATATTCTGAAAGTTCCTGACCCTGTCGATCTGGCAGTAATTGTACTGCCAGCAGGAATCATACTTCCTGTTATCCAGGATTGTGAAAAACGAGGGATTAAAGCAATTACTGTCATATCAGGTGGATTCAAAGAATTAGGTGCTGAAGGGGAAGCGTTAGAAGAGAAAATACTGCAATTTGTAAAAGAACACAATATGCGCATGGTTGGTCCAAACTGTGTGGGGACTATGAGCCTGCATACCGGTCTTAATACGACTTTTATTTCCGGAGTACCAGACACTGGTGGAATTGGCTTTCTTTCCCAGTCCGGTGCAGTATTAGGGGGCGTAGTGGATTATGTGCGCGGAAAGGGAATTGGTTTTTCCCATTTTCTAAGCCTAGGGAATGAAGCGGATGTGACTGAAACAGATATGATTGAATACCTCGCCGATGATCCTCATACGGGTGTGATTGCGGCTTATGTAGAGCAAATTCGTGATGGTCAACAATTCATCGCTACTGCAAAACGGGTTACCAAAAAGAAACCGATTGTGCTCATAAAAGCTGGCAGGACGGCTGCTGGGGCACGAGCAGTCTCTTCTCATACAGGCTCTTTAGCGGGTAGTCATGCGGCATATCAGGCTGCTTTTGCTCAAAGCGGTATTGTGGAAGTTCAGGCTGTTAATGATTTATTTGATGTTGCTCAAGCATTTGCATTACAAAAACCCCCTGAAGGAAATCGGGTAGCTATTCTGACGAATTCTGGTGGTCCGGCAGCATTATTATCAGATAGTCTGGCAAATAATGGATTCTTAATGGCCGACCTTGAAGAGCACACCATGCAAGCCATCAGTGAAATTTTAAATCCCAGTGCCCAGGTAGCCAATCCGGTAGATATGCTGGGTGGTGCGGAGCCACATGAATATGAAAGGACCATGGAATTATTGGTGAATGACCCAAACGTGGATGTGGTGATCCCAATTCTTGTTCCGCAAGCATTGGTGAACCCAGTTGAGGTTGCAGAGAAAATCTCACAGATTTCAGAGAAGACCGAAAAAACTGTTATTGCAGTAATGATGGGTGATTCACTTGTTTTAGAACCCCGTAAACTTCTTCATCATCGGAAAGTCCCAATGGTCGTTTTCCCTGAAAGTGTGGGAACAATTCTGAGGGCAATGAAGGTTTACGGCGATTGGTTGAAAAAACCCGAGGAAGAACCTGTTGTATTCGATAATGTTAAAACTGATACGGTACAAAAAATAATCAATGATGTGCTGCACTTAGGCAGTATGGGAGAAGTTCTTACCCGTCCACTTCTGGAAGCTTATGGCATACCATTAATTCCCGCCAATACCGCGAAAGACGCGGATGGAGCAATCGATGTGGCGAAAGAGATTGGTTATCCGGTGGTGATGAAAATTAATTCACCAGATATTCTACACAAATCTGATTTGGGGGGCATTCGATTAGGATTGAATGATAGCGCAGCCGTTAGGCAGGCTTATCAGGAGATGATCTCGCAAATCCAGGCCAAGATGCCAACCGCAAGAATTGATGGCGTCCTGGTAGAAGCGATGGCACCGAAGGGTCAGGAAGTCATCATTGGGATGAAGCGTGACCCTGGATTTGGACCGATAATGATGTTTGGATTAGGTGGCATTTTTGTTGAATTATTTAAGGATGTCTCCTTTCGTGTCGCCCCACTCACAAAAAGTGATGCATATGACATGATTCAAACTACACGTGCTGGAAAATTATTGACTGGTTATCGAGGTCAAGCACCAGCAGACCTGGATGCTGTCGTGGATACTATTCTGCGTCTAAGCCAACTGGCTGTGGATTTTGAGGAATTAGAAGAAATTGAAATCAATCCTTTATTGGTGCTGGAAACTGGCTGCATGGCATTGGATGGAAGGGTAATCCTCAAACAAAGTGCAAAATAATGTGGAGGTGTTGATGAAAAGAATATTGTCGGGGAATGAGGCAGTTGCGCGAGGAGCTTGGGAAGCAGGTTGTTCGGTTGCTTCAGGTTATCCAGGTACTCCCAGTACTGAGATCATGGAAACATTTGCCCGGTTCCCAAATGTTTATGCTGAATGGGCAACCAACGAGAAAGTTGGGCTGGATGTAGCCATAGGGGCAGCCTATGCAGGAAAACGCAGCATATCAACCATGAAACATGTTGGTCTCAATGTGGCAGCAGATGCATTCTTCTATGTGGCTATGACAGGTGTTGAAGCAGGTCTGGTGATCGTTTCTGCGGATGATCCATCCATGCATTCTTCACAAAATGAGCAGGATAACCGCCAATTTGCCAAGTTCTCAAGAATCCCGTGCCTGGACCCTGCAGATAGTCAGGAAGCGCGTGATTTCACCATTGCAGCATTTGATTTAAGTGAGCAATTTGACACTCCAGTACTATTACGCATGACGACGAGGGTTTGCCATACCAGTTCCCCGGTTGAAGTCACTGAGCAGCAACAACAAATTCCAGCTCCAGGAAAATACCCCCGCAATCCAGCAAAATACGTGATGATCCCGGCAAATGCAAGAAAAAGACATCCAGTCATAGAAGAAAGAGTAAGTGAAATATCAAAATTTGCTGAGAAATTCTTGTATAACAGAATTGAATTTCGCAGCAAAGCGCTGGGCATTATCACCGGTGGGGTTGCGTATCAATATGCAAAGGAAGTTTTCCCGGACGCCAGTATCCTGAAATTGGGAATGGTGTATCCTCTCCCTGTCGAAATGATTCGCTCATTTTGCAAATCAGTTGAGCAAGTCATCGTTTTGGAAGAACTTGATCCATTCATTGAAGATCAGGTACGCTTGATGGGAATCGAACTTCACCAACCTGAGAAGCTATTGAATACGGATGCAGCACATACGAAATCGATTTTTCCCATCACAGGGGAATTGAATCCTGCAATTGTCAGGCAGGTTGCTGAACAAGCAGGATTGCTTAAGCCTGCGGACAAAATGGAACAGTCAAATCTGGATATACCTATTCCCGCCCGCCCGCCGACTTTGTGCCCGGGTTGTCCGCACCGTTCATCCTTCTATGTCTTATCCAAGTTGAAAGTGCCGGTTAATGGGGATATTGGTTGTTATACGTTAGGGGTAGCACCACCACTCTCAACGATCGACACCTGTGGTTGTATGGGAGCTAGTATTGGTGTGGCGCATGGAGCAGCCGTGGCTGGTGATCGGGAACGGCACGTGGCAGTCATCGGCGATTCCACTTTCTTCCATACCGGTATACCGGCCTTAATTAACGTAGCCTACAATCGCAGCAATGTGATTACAATCATCATGGACAATCGAGTTACCGGCATGACAGGCCATCAGGATAATCCGGGAACAGGATTTACCCTTCAGAATCAGGCAACTGGTGAGCTGGATATTGAAAAATTGGTGCTGGCTTGTGGCATTGAAAAGGTGCTAACCGTAGAGGCATTCCAGGTGGATGTGATTGAGAAAACGCTTAAAAAATGGCTGAAAGAAGATGGTCCTGCGGTTTTAATTACCAGAGAAGCATGTGCCTTACTCCCCTCGGCCAGAAAACGCTACCTGCCTTTACAGGTAACAGATCAATGCAATGGTTGTACTGTTTGCTTCCGAATTGGCTGCCCCGCTATTCTAAAATCTGTGGAGCTGGATCCCAAATATAACCGCCCGCTGGCAATTATTGATCAGGAATTGTGCACGGGGTGTGAAATTTGTGCCCAGGTTTGCCCACGGGATGCCATTTTGTTTCGTGATCAGGTTATCGCATTAAGAAAGACAGAAGAGGCGTAGAATGGATATCAATGGATTGATGAGTAAATTTCCCAAGGGCATCAACTTCTTGTTAACAGGTGTGGGTGGTCAGGGGACTATTCTTGCCAGTAATGTGCTCGCAGATCTGGGCTTGTCCTTAGGGTTTGATGTAAAAAAAGCAGAAATTCATGGCATGTCCCAAAGAGGTGGAAACGTAATTTCGTACATTCGCTGGGGCGAACACGTATACTCACCTATCATCACTAAAGGAGAGGCTGATATTGTTCTTGCGTTTGAAAAACTGGAAGCTTTACGTGCGATAGAGTATATCAAGCCAGATGGCTTAATACTGATCAACGATTACGCGATTGTACCGGTTACCGTGAGTTCCGGAATGTCTGATTATCCAGAGGACAATCACATCCAGGAGAACATGGAAAAATTCACATCCAGAGTCTATTGGGTAAAAGGACAGAAAATTGCAGAAGAGATTGGATTTCCTAAAGCATCCAATGTTGTTTTATTGGGTGCTTTAACAACTCTTTTGGAGATTGAAGCAAAAGAAGTACTAAGCGTAATTGCGAGTAAAATTCCTCAAAAATATTATTCCCAAAATGAGGATGCTTTTCTTGCCGGGTATGATTCTATAAAATGAAGATTGAGGAGAATTATAAAATCGTTTTTTCGATTTCTCCACCACCCAACAATTCATTTCCGTTGTAAAAAACAGCATACTGTCCAGGTGTGGCATCCCTGACGGGATGGTCAAATTTAACGTGAACTTTTTGATGTTCCAGTGGAGTAATTTCCGCTTTTCGATCATTCGCTTTGTATCGAATTTTAATATCGGCTTCGAACGACGATTGTGGTACTTTGCCAGTGACCCAGTTGACATCCTTCACAAGTAAAATTTTCTGGTTAAGATCATCCGCTGAACCCACTATCAGAATATTTTCGAGGGCTATTTTCTCCAACACATATAAAGGCTCGGGGGCAGCAATACGAATCCCTTTGCGCTGGCCGATGGTATAAAAAGCCAGTCCTTGATGGTCACCTAATTGATTGCCATGTCGATCCATAATTTTGCCTGGTTGGGCAATATCAGGTGCATTTCTCAGCAAGAAATCTCGATAACTGTCATCCGAAACAAAACACAGGTCCTGGCTATCTTTTTTTTCTGCCATAGGAAGTTCATAATTTCTGGCTAATGCACGTACTTCGGTTTTCAAGATATTTCCGAGAGGAAACATTGTTTTTTGTAATTGCTCTTGCCGCAGCATACACATGACGTAAGATTGGTCTTTTAATGTATCTTTGGCTTTGAACACTTTCACTTTGGCATCAGAATCTTTTTCTAATCTTACGTAATGACCGGTTGCTAAATAATCTGCGCCGAATTCGTTTAATTTATCAAAAAGCAACCCCCACTTGATATCTTTGTTGCAAACCACACAGGGGTTAGGTGTTTTTCCTTTACTGTATTCATCCAAAAAATATTGGACGATTTGCTTTCGAAAAATTTCTGCTGCATCGATCACGTGAAATGGATAACCGATGGTTTGAGCAGATTTACGTGCTTCTTCCATAGATTGAGGGGTGCAGCATTTGTTTTCACATTCTTTACCGGCTTCACTCCAAAGATGCAGCATGACACCAATAATCGGATATCCTTGCTCTGCCAGCATGGCTGCTACTACAGAACTATCGACGCCACCGCTCACGGCAACGAGAATGGTTGGTTTTTTCTCGGTCATGATATTCCTTACTTTCTGTTCAGGCTTCCTTTGAGGATTTTAAAATCGCCACTCAGTTCATAAGATGGGTAACTGGCAGGCACCAGAACACTTTCATATTGATGCAGAATAAATCTATCGAATTTGGAATTAAATTCAGCTGATCCTGTGATCACTGTTAATGCATGGAAACTTTCTTTATTGGGGGACAATTCAATCTTCAAACCTGGTGATTGATATAAGTCCAATGAAAAATGATCACATGTAAAAATATTTTGAATCTGCTGTTTTTCTGTTTGGAAGAGTTTGGATTCAATTTTCGTATCTGTCACAGCGAGTGATTTTTCAATGTGTAAAGGTCTTCCAGCTGATGCTGGTCGATTCCAATCATAGACACGATAAGTTACATCAGAATTTTGTTGAATTTCATACACAAGGGAACCCGGACCTAATGCGTGAATTGTGCCTGCAGGGATAAAAATAAAATTTTCCTTCTGAATGTCATGATATTGAAGCCGGGAGGTGATGGTTCCATTGCGGACGGCAAATGCCAGTGCCTCCTGATCGATATTCGGTTTGAGTCCGGCAATTAATTGAGCATTATTTTCTGCATCCAAAATATACCAGCCTTCGGATTTCCCATTAAATCCGGCTCCTTCTAAACTTAAGGCTTGCTGATCGTTAGGATGCACCTGGATAGATAACCATTCCTGACAATCGAGTAATTTAATAAGCAGCGGAAAATTCTGAAAATTTTTGGATCGCTGAAAATTGCCTAATACATCATTTTTAAAAAGTTTTACGACCTCCTGGAGTGTTTTCCCAGCTAATGGCCCATTTTTTACTTTATTTTGGTCATAAAAAACCCAGATTTCAGCAATATGCTCAGAATCATTCTGTTCAACATCCAGGAACTGCTTAAAAGTCTGTCCACCCCATATATAATTTTTAATGGTTGGTTCGAGAAACAAAGGATATATTTCATTTTTCTTCATCCTGTGATTTTAACACTGATTAAATAAAATCCCAAATCACCAAATCTCTACAAACAAGTACCGTAACAATTCATTAAATGGGGGTTGGCGTGTTTTTTTGGCGAGCGTGCGCTCACCAAAAAAAATGCTCCTAATTATTGAGATGATACCAAGAACCGCTATAATAAAACCAATCGAAAATATTGATGAGGTATTAACATGGATAATATCAATTTGTCAAAATCCAAGCGAAGTGTAGAATCTGCGAGATTACTTTCTCTGGAACAGGAACGGCAGATATTTCTGATGGAATATCCTGATTTTTCAACGACCAGCACAATAGATACACTCAGGGAAAAGGATTATTCTAATCTGGATCGTCAGGGACATGTTTATCTGGATTTCACCGGGGCTGGTCTTTATGCACAATCACAGGTGAAACAGCACCATCAATTGCTGCAGGAGAATGTATTTGGAAATCCACATTCCAGCAATCCGACTTCGTTGGCGATGACCAGATTAATTGAAAAAACCCGAGATGCTGTTTTAAAATTTTTCAACGCTGATCCTCAGGAATACATTTGTATTTTTACCAATAATGCCAGCGGTTCCCTGAAATTAGTAGGGGAATCCTATCCTTTTACACAGCAGAGTCATTATCTATTGACCTATGATAATCACAATTCGGTCAATGGTATCCGTGAATTTGCGCGCGCAAAGGGGGCAAAAATAAATTATATTCCGGTTTTATTGCCAGATTTACAAATGGATCTGGAAGAATTACGCTGTCAATTGAAACAAAAAGATCCAGGGGCAAACAGCCTGTTTGCTTTTCCAGCGCAATCGAATTTCTCAGGAGTTCAGCACTCTTTGGACTGGATCGAAATTGCGAAAGAATCTGGCTGGGATGTGTTACTTGATGCCGCGGCGTTTGTTCCTACAAATCCGCTTGATTTACAGAAATACCACCCCGATTTTGTCACCTTGTCTTTTTACAAGATGTTCGGTTATCCCACCGGGGTAGGGTTACTATTAGCGCGAAGGGAAGCCTTGAGTAAATTGCATAGGCCATGGTTCGCTGGTGGAACCATCACGGTGGCTTCGGTAAAAGGAGATAAGTATTATCTACATCAAGGCGCAGAGGGATTTGAGGATGGAACCTTGAATTATTTAACTCCTCCCCAGCGATTGAAATCGGGACTTGAACTAAAGCATATTTCCTCGATCGGCTATGAAGTGATCCATATCCAGAGGGTTCGTAGATTTGACTGGATTGGGTCATCAAAAAACTAGCGAACATCCATCATAATAATGGTCGCAATCTGATCAGCATTTATGGTCCAGAAAGCATGGAAAACCGAGGCGGGACCATTGCGATGAATTTCTATGACCCAGATGGACATTTTATTGATCATTTACGAGTGGAAGCAAGAGCCAATGAAATGGGTATCTCCTTGCGTTCAGGTTGCTTTTGTAATCCGGGAGATGGTGAAATGGCATTGGGGCTTTCAGCAGATGAGCTAACCTCCTGTTTTGCAATCAAGACGAATTTTGAATATCAGGATTTCCGCACCTGTCTGGCTGAAAAAAGCACCGGTGCTGTGCGGGTTTCACTGGGTCTGGTCTCAAATTTTGATGATGTGTATAAAATGGTGAAATTGGCTGAGAGTTTTGTGGATAAAAAATATTCAGAAATTTTTCAATAAATTATTTATATTTCGTAATATAAAAAAGAAAATTTATTAAAAATAAAAATCCAAAATATTGGCAGAGTCACGCATAAACACCAAACTTGGAAATTAGTGACGAATTTGACTTTTATACTGGTTTTTCACCCCCACAGATATGTGACCAAAGTTCCCAGTGATGGGGTATAATAAATTAATTGAGAAAATCATCATTTGAAGTCATGCGACCCTATTTATTCAATGGGTATAATTCCTATATTTCAATAACGGGGGGTGTTGACAATAAATGTCATGAACGCTTATCCGTACGGTTCATTCGAACATAGAGTTAGTCCCTAGGTACAAGGATCATTTAGTATTTAATATAAAATGTTTCGGGTACAAACTACAATCTAATTAAATTATTGACCTTCGGCAGAAACAATATTAGTTAGAAGAGAAACTATACAATGAAACCCCCAATTAACGATCACAACCGTTGGTGGTGGGGGGGGGGGGTAAACCAGAAAATGTCTAATTGATACAGTATAAATCAACGGATGGGGTTATTACTAAAAAAAACAAGTTAGGACAACCCGAAAAGGACCCTGAAGCGGATGGCATATTTGATGCCGGAGAAATAGATGCTTCACCAAATCGCCCCTCAATAAAGAAATAAACAGGTGTTGAACAGAAAGAATTAATTGGATGGGGATGAAATCAAAACTTTAACCTCGATGAGGGTATTTGTGGCCCCTGGATTTGCAATCGAATACGGTAAGATTGGCACACATAATCACATTGGAAATTGATTTGGTGAATATTTGGAAGGGGGGGCTTTTTATGGTGAGAGAAGAATTCCAAAGAACCCTTTTTAGATGATTTTGATCAGTATTCTGAGATGTGCTCAAAGAGTTGGATGCCGATTATACAAAAATGAATCGAATAAAAAAAAAAAATGATTATGTTTTTTTTCTGGGATTTGAAGATTTGGGTAAATAATCCGTATTATTATGGTTTCCAACCTTGATGATATTGTCGATTATATATTGTTAGAGATGAAATATCCTTTGGAAAAAATAAAAATATTTTATATTTTCCAATTTATAATCTTTGATTCTATAAACATAATAATGCCGATGTTCAAGGAAACAGATCCTTGCCAAACCGGCATTATTACACGAAAAGTGAAATTTTAGTCGGGGCGGGCGGATTTGAACCGCCGACCTCACGGACCCGAACCGTGCACTCTATCCGGGCTGAGCCACGCCCCGCAGTGTTCAGGATTATACTCGTGCTCGCCTTTCCCGTAAAGGAAAAAAGAATCACCCTGATTTATTCGAAGAGGGATTATTGTGTTTTCAGGTTATAAGTGTTACTTTTCCTCCGCAATTTTCGGAATCGGTATAGCTTCAATGAGGTCGTTCAGCCTGAATTTTTCAATATATTTACGGGTATCCCAGTAATCAAGGTCTAACTCTTTCACAATGTCAAATATCGATTGCTCACCTTCAAATCGCATCATAATTTTCTCAATGTTACGGTTCAATTCCCAATCATCCTGCCAGTCTACGAACAAACCATAACCAGATAAAAAGACTGGTCCTCGGAATTTTCTGACAGGGAAATAATTTGAAGAAAAGATTCTGATGATTTCTTCAATAATCTTTGCTGTTTCCATCAATTTTTCTTCGTGCATAATGGACAAATTATCATCAGAAGTATGATATTCTGGATAAGGAAAACGGGTTAACGAAATCGTAGGTACATTGATTCCGGGACCATTTAAAACGCGCTCATCATTGGCAATTATTTCTGCGAATGACCCTTCCCGAAACTTACAATTGTATTTTGTGAGCACATAATGACCAATTTTATCGATCAGTTCGTCGTTCTGTCGTGATCTTTGTAGGGCGATGGTATTGTCATTGCCTGTCATTTCAATGAATATCCCAGCACGGAAATTGGGAATGATTTCTTCATGATTAGCAAGATAGGCAATGGTACCAATTGTTTCAGGGCCAAACCAGAAACGCACACTCATCGAACCAGCTGGTAAGGGATTGGAAGCTAGCCGTCTGGCGATTTCAATGGCGGTTACAACGCCTGCAGCATCATCATTCGCCTGATTAGGATGACATGTATGTGCCATGATAAAGATCTCGCCAGCTTCCGGATTGGGGCCGCCTTTGGGATGGATTACAGCTGTGCCAACTTTAAATCCTTTTTCAGGATCAGTATCAAATTCCACATCAATGACGGCATGGTATCGTTTATTGCGGGGGAGACGGTCAAATTGGTTTTTTGAGAGACAAAAACCCCAATCCCTTTCATAATATTTAAACTTCCAGGGGATGGTATGGGGGAGTTCATTATTGTAATATAAATGCGGTTCTAACGCTTCCCATGTTAAAATTTGATCGACTGGCAGTGAATAGGATAATAAATGTAAATAATTATCCTGAAAATCGACAATTTTTTCCCCATCTTCCGTCTCAAGGTATGCTTTTTTTACCTCATAGCGTTCCGGGACGTACCAGGTCCAGACTTGAGAAAGAGGTGGAAACGTTTCAATACAATAATTGGCAGTTTCCGGTAGATAAGACCCGATGATTTCCAGAGTTTTATCCATATCTGCAGACGCCAAAGTGCGGTGTAATGGAAAAATTTCAGCCAAAACGTCCTTCAGACTCGAAATGGGTTTTATAGAAGGTAACCAATCAATTGCTTTTTCTTTTGACTCAAATTGATATGTTAACCCAGGTCCAGGAAAATTCTGGATTGCTTCCATTGAAACCTGGAAGGATTGATCGCAATCTAACAGTCGAACGGTACTTTCCCCGATTTTTCGGATAATGGTTACTTTCTCATCCAGAATTTTACCGATTGGTTCAAAATCCAGCACCACACCTTTTTCTACATCCCGAACGAACATGGTGATGCATGTTTCTTGCGGTGTGCCTTGCTGGTCAATCGCTATACCATTAAATTCTTTTAGATAACGATAGTCTACATTAGCTGTCTGCTCACAATGGTGCAGGAAAGTGAAGGATTTACTGTAAGGTAATCCGATGACAAGAATTTTTGCATGCCAGTCCCTCAATTTCTTGAAAATGGTGGTATCGCCAAAACAATCGGTGGACCGTAGGGATTCAATTTCCCCAGCTAATTTTCCAATAGCTGCCACGGAATAGATCGGGTGGAACATCCTCTTCGATCTCGGATCTTTCCTTACCAACTCGGTCAGGACCCCCATCTGGGATGGTGTGTTGCGAATATCCCATTTCTCACCCCTTAAGAAATCATAGTTGAATGTGGGCATAATGAGTGTCCCTTGATCACCAAGAATCTCCAATAAAGCGTCGATTACTGTTTGTGGTCCATCCTCAACCCCTCCGGTCGATTTTGAGAGTGTGGTGTATGAGCTATGGACAAATATATGATCCCCAGGCTGTATTCCTAATGATTTAAACTCTTCTATTAATATATTTCTTGTAAACAAGATTCCTCCTGTCCTGATTTATCAATTGAAGTAGAGCGGATACAATGGATCCTCTCCCCCCCTTTTTTGTGAATTTTTTGTCGTTACCAAAATTTACAATATCTTGCACAACCATTATTTAGAGTTGTTTTGTTATTGGACAAAAACTTACCTTTCAAAGCCATTATAAAAGGTTTTTCCAGTGAATCGTATACCAGGTAGAACAAAAATAATTTTAATAAAAAATTAATATGACTCAAACCTTCATTCATGCAGAGGAAATGATTGAAAAACTGTGGCATAATACACATCTAAAGGTATGGACAAACGAGTAGTGTTTCACAGGATAATCTTATTAATAATTATAATGGTCCCCATCGGAATATCTGGTTGTAATATTCTGCCAGGTCAAAGTATTTCAATAATCCATGGTGCTGATCTGGTAACAGAAATTCCTCATCCAACAGCAACATTAACATTAACAAAAACCCCTTACATCCCGGAAACGCCAACGTTACTCCCTTCCTTTTTACCCAGTCTAACCCCCACAGTTACGCCCTCACCTACACCAACCATCTATCAATTAAATTCATTTGAATATAATTTTAAACCTAACGAAGTATCTCCAAGAACATATCAGAATACCTGTGAATATCTCTCCAATCGGTGGGGAGTTGGTAAAAGTGAACCTGGCACAATAATTGTACCTGTTATGTATCACTCTGTTAGGCAGAGTGGGAGGGAACTTCAAGATAATATGCAGGTCACTCAGGAATACTTTGAATATACGATGGAATACGCCAAAAGATTAGGATATGAAACTATTACGACAGAACAATTGGTCGGATTTTTGTATCATAACGATCCTATACCTTCTTTGTCCATGATTCTCATTATTGATGACCGCAGACTTGGAGTTGTCAGAGATCATTTCATGAATTATTTAGACCAAAATGATTGGTCTGTAACGCTGGCATATATCACTGGCATAGCCAGTGCAAAAGAATGGAATGAATTTGATCGGCTCAATATCGATGGACGATTGGATTTGCAAGCGCATGGTTTTTATCATAATGGAGAAACCTATTTCACCGAATTTACCCCAATTGAGGTAATCGAACAGGAACTTAATGACCCAATTGCGGTAATTGAAGAGCATGCGGGAAGAAAACCACAAGCCTTCATCTGGCCTGGTGGCAACTTTACTCTGGAATCAGTACAATTGGCACGCGAGGCAGGCTATGAAGTTGGTTTTACTGTGTATTCACGTGGTCCACTAATGTACAATTGGATTCCTCTTGGCGCAACAGAAGCAAAAATGGATGACCCATTGATGGTATTACCAAGAATTTGGAGTAATTCAGCAACTTTATATTTAGAAAAAGCAGCAGAGATTTCCATCGCAGCCCAAGCATTCGCCCAGCAGAATAAAGCGAATGAGTACCTCTGGTACGAAAATTATTGTTCAGATTATCCGTCTTTGAACCTGGATAACACCGGAGAAATAGGAAAATGAAACATATGATTTCTCGGGTCAGTTTATCAATCATCACTCTATTGATATTGAGTAGTTGTGTTCAACCGTTTCCTGATAAGGAAACCTGGACCTTGGATGTTACGCCGCTTGTTTATTCGGTTACTCCGACAAGTACTCTAACCCCACTCCCACAACGAACCCCATTTCTTCCTGCGACTCGTGAACCGGGGAATCCAATGTATTCTCCTACTCCAGATATGCCGAAAGTAATGCCTACCATCCGGACAAACGAAGAAACTTACCTGGTGCAAATGAATGATTCGCTCAATCTAATCGCGCGGCAATATGGTGTAGATCTAAACGCTATTGTTTCAGCGAACCAACTTATGAATCCGAATTATCTGGAGATTGGTCAGGCATTGGTGATCCCACCGCCAGATCCGGATGCGAAAGCCCCATCCTTTAAAATAATTCCAGACTCAGAACTTGTGTTTGGCCCATCCGGAGTTGGTTTTGACCCACATGATTTAATTTATTCTTTTGATAGTTATCTCTCATCACTGGACCATTCCGACAAGGTTGTTCTGCAGATCGCCAATGATTACTCGGTCAACCCGCGCATATTAATTGCGATACTGGAATATTCTACCGGGTGGGTAACCGGTCCAAATCTGGAGCTGGAAAAACCAGCAAATGGACAGGAACCGGAAAAAGATGCCTGGAAAACTGGGTTGGTCACTATCCTGTCAAGAATGGCAAATTCACTTAACTGGGGATATTATTCCTGGAAAGCAAATAACCTGAGTTATTACATTTTGAGTGACGGGAGTTATTCCCCGGCAGATGAAACAATCAATGCTGGTACTGCTGGAATTCAATATTGGGCAGGAACCATTTATGGGAAGGCGAATTGGCTGAATGCAATTTCCGAAAATGGTATTTATAAAACTTATTCGTATTTCTTTGGATTCCCCTTTGACTACACTTATGAGCCTTTGATCCCTACTGGAATGACCCAACCGGAATTTTTGCTGCCATTTCCGCGTGGGGTTGCCTGGTCATTTACAGGTGGACCACATCCAGGTTGGGATGATGGTTCAGCATGGGCAGCGCTGGATTTTGCTCCACCAGGCAGCCCAATGGGTTGTGCTGTGAGTGGTGATTGGGTCACAGCAGTTGCGGATGGATTAATTGTTCGCTCAGAATATGGTGCGGTCGTTCAAGACCTGGATGGAGACGGGAACGAGCAAACCGGTTGGACTGTTTTATATATGCATATTGCTTATTGGGAAAGGGTAGCAGTAGGGACATTCCTGAATGCTGGTGATAGGATCGGCCATGCCTCTTGTGAAGGAGGTGTCTCGTCAGGTTCGCATTTACACATCGCAAGAAAATATAACGGCGAATGGATTGATTCAGTTGGAGAGATACCTTTCGTGATGAGTGGTTTTAAACCACAAAGCGCTGGTAGCGCATATAATGGTTATTTAGTAGGAAATGGGGTTTTTATTGAAGCCTGGGCATTTTACACCCCTGAAAGTCTGGTTCAGCATTAAAAATAGATTTTTTGTGCTGATTTGGGCTTTTCTGCTTCTCTCACTTACGTCATGTAATTTGGGAAATTATTACGTTAGTGCACTTGATTTAACAGCTACGGCAGTGTTTGCGAGAGCGTTGGATGATGCGACCATTTCCTTCAATGCTACTCAGGCACCAACGCAGGCTCCTCCTCCGCAGGCAGAGCCAACCCCAAATCCAATTGTTCCAACTGCGATGGTTGAAATCCCAATCCCGACAGAAATTAGCGTACCAATTTTGGAAAGTGTTCCGCTCCCGACCGCAACCAGAGACAACGAAGAGCGACCGCCAATTTTGTATTATAGCCAAAGCGGCGATACTTTGACAGTGATCGCAGCGCGTTTTGGTGTTGCAATTGATGAAATTAAAACGCAAAGCGAATTAACTCCACGAGAGTTAATTAAACCCCAAACTTTGTTGGTTCTTCCAGATTATTATGGTTTTGATATTGCATCAGATCCTGTCTTACCGGATAGTGAAATTATTTACTCACCCTCCGCACTGGATTTTGACATAAACGCATTTATCACTGAAGCCGGTGGGTATTTGAGTACCTATCGTGAATATACAGCCACCGGCTGGATGAGTGGGGCAGAAATTATAGAAAAGGTGGCAACGGAAGAATCGATTAATCCTAGAATATTAATTGGATTATTGGAGTATCAGAGTGGTTGGGTTTACGGACAACCCCAAAATATTTTTGAAAAAGATTACCCCATGGGATTCCCCATAATTGATAAAAAAGGTTTATTAAAACAGATTTCATTTGGAGTAAAAGTTTTAGCGAATGGTTATTATGGATGGCGGGAAGGCCGAATAACCGAGGTGGTTTTTTCCGATGGGACTCAACAACGTATCCATCCTAAAATAAATGCTGGTTCTGCTGCTCTCGAACATTTTTTTGCAAATTTTTATGATCCTGCCCGCTGGTTATCCGTCTTGTATGGAGATGGAAGTTTTCCTGCCTTGTATGAACAAATGTTTGGATCTCCCTGGATCAGAGCTCTGACGGTTGAGCCGCTATATTCCATCGGGTTAACCCAACCCAATATGGAGTTACCTTTTCTACCTGGAAAGGTATGGGCACATACGGGTGGACCGCATCCAGCCTGGGGGTCGCATGGTGCCTGGGCGGCTTTGGATTTTGCACCTGCATCTGACAAATCAGGATGCACGGTTAGTAATGATTGGGTCGTTGCATCTGCTCCCGGGCTGGTTGTTCGAACAGGACCAGGTTTGGTAGTATTAGATCTGGATGGGGATGGATATGAACAAACTGGCTGGGTGATCTTATATTTACATATTGCTAGCGAAGGAAAAGTAACGAAGGGCACCTACCTTGACCAGGATAGTCTGATTGGTCATCCTTCTTGTGAAGGGGGTAGTGCGACAGGGACTCATGTGCATATTGTTCGAAAATATAATGGGGAATGGATTGCAGCTGATGGACCTCTGGCATTTAATTTAAGTGGATGGATTGCCTACAAAGGTGAAAAAGCATATGAAGGCCGACTTATTCGTAAAGATGAGGTTGTAATTGCAAGAGTATACGGGTCTTTCGAATCCGTCGTAACCCGATAATCTTTTTTTTCAACCCAAAAATTTGGGTTTCCAATTTCGAATTATAATTAGAAATTGAAGTGATTAAACATAAAACGAATTTTCCTTACAAGATTTCTCTTGTAATTATAATAATCATCGTGAGTTTTTTGATTACAGCTTGTGTACCTGAAGCACAGCAACAGCTGGATCTGATTCCGATTGAAGGAACAGCTCTTGGTCAAAGCGACCTCATCCTGGAAGTTACACCGAACCCTACTAGGCCTTCTTATCCCCCCGGCACTTTAGTGGATTATATCGCCCAAAGTGGCGATACATTGCCAGCGCTGGCGGCTCATTTTAACAGCTCGGTTGCAGAAATTAAAAAAGCAAATCCAATAATACCTGAAGATGCCACAACGATGCCACCGGGATTCCCTATGAAAATACCCATTTACTATGAAGCCATTTGGAGCAGTTCTTTTCAAATTCTGCCTGATATCGCATTTGTGTATGGGCCTAGAGATGTCGGATTTGATGTAGTTGAGTTTGTGAATAGCCAACCGGGATGGTTAAAAAACGCTAAAGATGCGGTCGAATTGTTGATTCGACCAGGTGCAGAGGTGGTTCTGCATACCAGTAAAAATTTCAGTGTCAGTCCTAAGCTGCTTCTAGCGATTCTAGAATATCAAACGGGTGCATTGACGAACCCTGAACAACCAGAATCAATTGATGATTACCTTTTAGGGTATAAGAATAATTCGTATTTAGGTTTATCCCAACAATTGGTATGGGCAGCAAATCGTTTAAATAATGGTTATTACGGATGGCGTGAAGGAAGCTTGCAGACCTATACGCATCAGGACGGCAGACTGGAAAGGCCAGATCCCTGGCAGAATGCAGCATCCGCAGGATTACAATATTATTTTTCAAAAGTTCTGGATCGGGATACATTCACACATGCGGTCAGTTCGGCTGGACTGTTAGAAACTTACACGCAATTATTTGGGAATCCCTGGGTTGGAAATTTGACATTGATTCCGGGTAGTTTACAACAACCAGAAATGAATTTACCATTCGCGCCTGGTTTGACCTGGGCTTACACCGGAGGTCCACATACCGGTTGGGGGCAAGGGGCACCGTTCGCTGCCATTGACTTTGCTCCGGGCAGTGTCGTAGGTGGTTGCTCATTTTCTGACGAGCCTGCATTGGCTGTAGCTGATGGTGTTATTGTACGGACTGATACAGCAATTGCAGTTCTTGATCTGGATGGGGATGGAGATGAACAAACAGGTTGGGTTGTTTTTTACCTGCATTTAAGAAACACAGACCTTCCAAAAGTCGGTAAAAAACTTAATCGCGGAGATGTGGTTGGATATCCATCCTGTGATGGAGGGCGATCCACTGGTACTCACATCCATATTGCTCGGAAATATAATGGTGAATGGATTCTGGCTGGAGATGTTGTGCCATTTAATTTAGAAGGGTGGATTGCAAAAAATGGCTCAGGTGATTATCAGGGTTTTTTAGAAAAAAATGGTCGTGTTTTACGTGCCTGTGTTTGTTCGGATCAGGATAGCCAGATCACAGCAGAAGGCTTACCTTAAAAATTCTTTAATAAATCCTAATTGTTGCCCGTCCATCATTCGGTGATATATAATTCAGATTTTACAATAATTTTTCATCAGGATCGTAAACAATGAAATTTTCAAAGCCAACTGGCATGAAAGCATTCACGATTGTTTGGTTAGGGCAACTGTTTTCACTGACAGGATCCTCCATGTCTTTTTTTGCGTTGACGATTTGGGCATGGGAAAAAACAGGCCAGGCAACCGCATTAGGACTGGTTGGCTTTTTTGGATTAGCACCTCAAGTGATATTCAGTCCGATAGCCGGCGCATTGGTTGATCGCTGGAATAGAAAAACATCGATGATAATCAGTGACCTTGGAACTGCTTTCGGGATGTTTATTGTTCTGATACTCTTCAGTTTCGATGCTCTCGAAATATGGCATTTGTACATACTGGCAATGTTATCGGGCATATTCCAATCATTTCAGTGGCCGGCGTATTCTTCAGCCATCTCTGTCATGATTCCAAAAGGCCAATTTACGCGTTCCAGTGCCATGATTTCTCTGGCAGAATGGGGTTCTGGTATCTGGGCTCCAGTGATGGCTGCTGCTTTATTGGGTGCCTTGAAATTATCCGGAATCATTATGATTGATCTGGTAACCATGACGATCGCTATATTGGCATTGTTGATTGTCACAATTCCCAATCCAACCAGGTCTAAGGAGGGGGAACTCAGCCAGGGATCGATTTGGCAAGAGTCATTGTTTGGGTTTAAATACATTCTCGCCAGACCCAGTTTATTTGGATTGCAAATGGTGTTTTTCTTCGGAAATTTCTTTGCAGCTTTTATTGGCATCTTAAGTAATCCGATGATCCTGGCAAGGACTGGGAATAATGCGGTCACGCTGGGTAATGTTCAATCCATAGCTGCAATTGGAGGGGTCGTAGGCAGCTTGGTCATTACAGCTTGGGGTGGATTTAAAACCCAACGCGTTCGTGGGGTAATATTTGGATGGATTCTAAGTGGTCTGTTTTTCTTTTTTGTAGGTCTGGGGGAAGAAATCGTTTGGTGGAGCATTTTCTTCTTTCTATCTTCCTTGGTTATACCTTTGGTCAATAGTTCTAATCAGGCTATTTGGCAATCAAAAGTTCCTCCGGATCTTCAGGGAAGAGTGTTTTCGGTTCGGCGCATCATTGCTCAAGTCGTCAATCCCCTAGGGATGTTGATTGCCGGCCCGTTGGCGGATAAGATTTTTGAACCTGCACTATTAAACCCCAGCAATAAAACCACTTTATTTCTTAGTAAGTGGTTTTCACCTGGCCCAGGGGCTGGTATGAGCTTGTTGCTCTCAATAGCGTCATTTTTTATCGTCGTGGTGGGGATCTACGGTTATTTCTCAAAGCATGTAAGGAATGTGGAAACCATCATTCCTGATTTTGACACGGAATAAATATGAGAGCATGCATCGGGAAATGCATGCTCTCATATTTATTTTTGAGCAATAAGAAGTTATGCTTCCAGTATGGTGATCTTGTGATCGATTTCTGCGGATTTGTTTAAAATAGCCTGACCCGGGCAGTATTTTGTTTCGGATAAAGTTACCGCTCTTTCCACTGATTTTGGATCAAGAGCCTTTCCAGTAAAAATATATTCAATCATAATATCTGAAAAAATTTTCGGGTGTTCATTGACTCGATTTGCATGAATTTTGACCTCGAAATTTGTCACGTCCTGCTTCATTTTTGCCAGGATCGAGATGACGTCCATTCCTGTGCAGCCAGCCAAACCAATTAAAAACATTTCCATGGGTAAGAAACCATCTTCATTCCCACCAACGGACTTTTTTCCACCTAAAGGTAATGTGTAGCCAGAATCCGCTGTTCCAGTAAAACTCAATCCTTTTTGCCAAGTAACTTTTGCTTTCATTTTTTTCCTTTCTAATCCGTTAATTGTTTGAAAGTGCCTTTTCAATTTCAACCATTAATCTTGTTTCGGGTATAGCCCCAACAACTTCTCCTGACCCACTGTTAATTATAGTATGAGGTACGCCAGAAACATTGAACTGGTTGGATAATTCTGAAAATTCCATTGCCTCAACCATTTCACCAGAAACCAATTTGCTTTCCATTGCCATCTGGTGTGCAAGAATGACTGCCTGGGGGCAATAGGGGCAGGTGGGTGTAACAAAAACCTGCAAATTGACAGGACTTTCTAATTTTGATAATTTCTCGCGAATTTCTGGAGACAGTCCAGAATCTTGCTTTGAAACCATCACAAGATCATTGATCAAAGTAGTAAATTCATGACCAGCAGGAATTCCAGACAAACGGATTCCATAATCGATAATTTTTTCATCATTCATTCCTGCAATCACCGTCATAGGTACTTTGTCAATTTTGTATTGAGAAGCGATTTCCTGATTTTTTTCCAGATCATATTCATCAATACTTAATGATCCGTGTAGTTCTACAATCTCATTTAATAAGCCAATCGTTTCAGTGCAATATTCACAGTTTTGTTGACTGCTGCCAAAGAAAATAATTTTGACTGGCTTATCTAATTCGTTAAAAAATTCTTTTACCTGTTCTTTGGTTTTATCATCCAATAATTTACTTGCCATGTATCCTCCAATAATTCATCTCACCGAGATGATGTTTTATTTATCAGGTGAAGCAACCACCTGAAGTATATCCACAGAACGAACAAACCAGATTGAGTAATCCGTCGTATTCAAATGTCCCTTTACGGCATTTTGGACAAACAACACCAATTCGAATTTCATAGGAATTGATCTGCTCAACATCTTTGAGTTCGAATTTGATCAGATTTTTATCTGGGTCAAAATCATTCATCATATTCATTACAAGTTATTAGATGTCGATATTGATAAAAAGTGGCAATCGGTTATTCAATAAAAAAACCAGGGTATCAGCCTGGTAATCATATTCCCCTTCGAAAATGGGTTACTTTTTGAAGTGTTCCAGATTTAGTCGATAAAAAAGCCGATCTTTTACTGCTTTAGGTGTTTTTTCCTGTTCTGCTTGTTGATGAACGATATCAATTGTTTTTTTAAGTGTATTAACGACAATTCTACAATTCTCACACTCACTGAGATGTTTATCTAATTCTGTACATAATTCTTCAGAGAGATCACCATCTACGTATGATGAGATGGTTTCAACAAATTCATTACATTGGAGATGTTTTTTCATTCTAATACTCCATGAGTCTTTCGCCAAAATAAACGCTAAGTTCTTCTCTTAGTTTCATTCGTGCTCGCAATAAACGCGTTTTAACATTGGTCTCAGTAAGTTCTAATGCCTGGGATGTCTCCCTGATTGACAATCCCTCAATATCTCTCAGGATGAAAACAGTCCGGAGGTTCTCAGGCAACTTTTGAATGGCATCATTTAAAACCTCACGGGTTTCTGTCGAAAGGAACTCAGATTCAGGTAGACAACACCAATCCACTATTTGTGAAACAGAAATTCCTTCATTATTCTCGTCTCCTGTATCGTCGTGAATGATGGACACCTCTGGTTTTCGCTTTCGAATCAGCATCAACGATTCATTGACCGCAATGCGATACAACCATGTTGAGAGGGTAGAACGACCTTCAAATTTTTCCAACGATCGCAATGCTTTGATAAAGGTCTCTTGAAGCACATCTTCTGCTTCCACCTCATTATTAAGCATGCGCAAGGCCACTCGATAGATGGGATCGGAATAATGTTGCACCATTCTAGTCAGTTCTTCCGGATCACCGGATTGTAACTTATTGAGATTTAAAGGTTCTATTTCTTCATTCATTATTTAGATGGTTTCTCCTCTTAAAAAGTTACATTCATTTAAGATAATGGCCAATTAGGAAGCACATCTATATCCAACGGATCAAGTAAATCATTGACAAAACGGAAATACCCTGCTGCGGCGATCATGGCTGCATTATCGGTGCAATATTTGAATGGTGGAATAAAAATTTTGAAGTTCGATTGTCCCAGGAAGGTCTCTCGTAATTGCTGGTTAGCCGAAACACCGCCGGCAACGATGATATTCTTTACTTTATATTGGCGCGCTGCTTGAATTGTTTTTTGAAATAAGACATCCACAACTGCTTGTTGAAAGCTAGCAGCCAAATCTTCCACAGGTAACCTGGAGCGGGATTTTTCTAATTCTCTTACCATTCTTAAAACTGAGGTTTTGAGTCCCGAAAATGAAAAGTTTAAACTGCCGTCAAGATGTGACCGTGGAAAATTATATGCATTGGGATTTCCATTCATGGCAGCTTTTTGAATGGATGGTCCGCCTGGATAGGTTAAGCCTAATAAGCGGGCAACTTTATCAAATGCTTCCCCAGCTGCATCGTCCAGGGTGCTGCCAAGTCTTTTGTAATTGAGATGACCATCCATAAAGTTTATCTCGGTATGGCCGCCGGAGACTAATAGCGCAATTAACGGAAATTCTGGCACAGGTGGTGGTTTGGGTACTTCAGATGAATATATCCAGGATGAATAAATATGCCCTTCGAGGTGATTAACCCCAATCAAAGGCAAATTTTTTCCCAGCGCAATTCCTTTGGCCATATTCATGCCAACGACCAAAGATCCCGCCAACCCCGGACCACGAGTGACTGCAATTGCATCAATATTATCTAGACTTAAATAAGCCTGTTGCAAAGCTTGCTCGACAACATCATAGATCGTGAGAATATGTTGGCGCGAAGCTACTTCAGGGAAGACACCACCGTATTGTTGATGGAGGTCAATTTGAGAGGCGACTACGGATGATAATAAAACCCGTCCATTTTCGAGGACTGCAGCAGCAGTTTCATCACAAGAAGTTTCGATTGCCAGTATTCTGGCAGCAGGAAAAATATTATTCTGATCACTCATAAAAGTACCACCAAGTCATTTGAGAAAATTCACAATTCTTTTTTACAGAAAAATTAAGATTCAATAGGGATAATTAAATCCATTGGATAATCAACCATTTTCTCAATTGTACCGCTTTCAGAGACATAATATGTGTCTTCCAATCGGACTCCCATCCCTTTGTCCGGATAATACAAACCCGGTTCAATTGTAAAGACTGATCCTTTCATCAATGTCTCATCATCCCCCGCCGTAAAACCTGAGAAGGGCATTTCATGAACATGCAAACCCAGGCCATGACCAAGACTATGAACATAGCCTTGCAATGTTGAAGGATTTGATTGAATTGTTGGATGTCCCATTTCCTCAAATAACTTACAGGTTCGGTGTTGATAAAATTTGAAAGGCGTGTTCTCAGACAATTCAGAGACAACCGTATCATAAACATACTTGACCTGATCATACAACTTTTGGACATCCTCAGGTGCATAACCAATACACCAGGTGCGGGTGAAATCATAAAAATAACCACCACCTTTTTCACAAGGGAAGATATCGAAAACAATTGTCTTCCCCAATTCGATCTGGTCTGAATCATTCCCTTGACTGTGAGGTACACCGGCATCTTTTCCAATGGCGAAAATGGTTTGTTCCGGATTTTCTGCTCCAGCTTCGGCCAACCAATAATTTATTTTTGATTTGACCGTCCCAATCATGAGGGGTGTGTTATTTTCACTAACTAAAATACCATTTTCTGCACGTTGGTGGCTGAGGAAATTAGCCACCTTACCGACCACGTTGGTTGTGATCTCACCCATTCTCTTAATTCTCTGAATTTCTCGCGGATCTTTAATCATCATTGCTTTTAATAGGATTAAATCAGGGACCAATCCAGTGATTTCATAACCAGAAAAAAGTTGTTGCAGACGTTGCAATATCGAAAATTTTGTTCCAATTTCTGTTGACCCGTACAGGGCAATTTTCCCTTTTTCAACACCTGCTTTTAATAATAGATCTCTATATCGCAGCGCATAGGCATCAATCTGGTTCTGGTTGGTTTTCTTTAAGTAATGAGAAAGTGGAAATTGATCATAACTGCAAGTTGACAAACCAGTTTTGGCAGCTTCTTCACGTTCCATCGACCCATGGAATAGAATGGGGGGTTCGCCTACTTTTTTAATCAAATCAGCATTGGTGATATGTCCGCCGCCGGTTAGGTAAAACATAGCTGGGTTATGTTGAGCGGGGCCAACGATTAATAACACATCAATTCCATTTTCTTTCATTAATTGATCAAGGTCATTTTTCATTTATCTTTTCCTTTATTAAGATTGAATCCAGGATTGTTTGTACACCGGAAATAAATGCAGACTCTTGTTGTGGCAATACTGTTCTGGGGTCGAACAGGATTTTATTATTTTCGAGTCGGGCAATAATGGGGGTATTCAGCATGCGCAATCGTTCCATTGTAGAATCTGGCTTAGGGACTTGAATCGCAAGAACGAAAGTAGGCAACGTTTCCTCGGGTAGGCTTCCACCCCCGATGGTTGAACGACCAGGCAGCACTTCCCCGAACTGTAGTTTCTGTTGCCATGATCGGGCACGTTCTTCCATATGTAAAAGGGTTTGCGAAATCATTTGCCAGATTGGAATTTTATCAACTGCTTCATCTCGTAAATAATGTGTAAGTGTTGCTGTTAATCCTGCTAAACAGATTTTATCCGGTCTAATTGCTCTGGCTAACGGATGTTTTTTAATTTTTTGTAACAATTCTTTTTTGCCTATAATAATTCCAGCTTGGGGTCCACCCAACAATTTGTCACCTGAAAATGAAATTATGTCCGCTCCAGCTCTGACTGATTCCAATATGGTTGGTTCGTGTGAAAGACCGAATTGAGAGGTGTCTATTAACGTCCCAGAGCCGAGATCATCTACAACCGGTGTGCCGTAGTGATGTGAAATTTCTACAATTTCATTGAGCTCTGGCTCCTCGGTGAACCCCATAATTTTAAAATTTGAGTGATGAGCGCGCATTACCAGCGCGGAATTTTCCTGTAAAGCAAGTTCGTAATCTGAAATTCGCACTCTATTGGTCGTTCCCACTTCGTTTAACTTGGCTCCGGATTGTTTCATTACATCCGGGATGCGGAAACCACCTCCAATTTCAATCAACTGTGAGCGAGCGATGATCACACTTCTTCTTTTTGCGAGGGAACTTAATACCAATAATACAGCCGCTGCGTTGTTATTGACCACGATGGCTGCTTCCGCTCCGGTCAATTGTTTGAGAATTTCTTCCGCGTGAACAGAACGGGATCCACGTTTCCCGCTTGAAAGATTGAACTCCAAGGTGTTGTAACTGGCCCCAATAGATTGCATTGCTTGTATGGTTTCAGCACTCAGCGGTGCTCTGCCTAGATTTGTATGTAAAATGACCCCGGTGGCATTAATGACAGGGATTAAAGTGGGCGAAAAACGATCCGATAGAATTGTTTTCATTTTGTTTATTATCTGCAATTGATCTGGAGCACCAGATCCTGATTTTATCGTTGAACGAAAAAAATCCAAAGTGTCTCGAATGGCACGAATCGTCTGGTCCCGGCCATACGTTCTGATTAATTCATCAGTGTCACAGAACTGGATTATTTTTTCTACCGAAGGTAAATTTCGTAACTCATTCATTTGGATCGCGCGAGGGTTGCCAACGGCTGCGTTCAACCAACCGAATCAGATTTTCAATGACAATAATACCGATTGCAATCACGACCACCAGAATTGAATTCAGGACACGCCCTAATTGCAGCCAGGCTAACAAGTCCAGGAAAATTGCAAACCAGGCTGACTGACGAATAATAACGGACGTGTTTGCTGGAGGATCATGGGGAAAGCGGATATTCAGGAAATAAACTACAGGCAAAGCAGTTCCGCTAACGCCCATCGTCAATAAAAAGAAAAATAACCAGCGTGGCCACAGAAAAGGTTGTGTATATTGCAATAAAAAGAAAAGACCAACCCAGCCAATC
The DNA here is from genome assembly GCA_942491385.1 of uncultured Anaerolineaceae bacterium. Lineage (GTDB taxonomy): Bacteria > Chloroflexota > Anaerolineae > Anaerolineales > Anaerolineaceae > UBA6170. The sequence goes on from CALOAF010000006.1 coordinate 60,244, forward strand.
ACGGCGATAAGAATTGCTGAAAAAATAATAGAAGGCAAGTCTTTGAGATTTGATTTCAAATTGGGTACCTCGACTAAATTATATCTGAATCTTTACGATAATTACTAATATTAAAGCATACACCATTTTTTGACCTTGAAAGTCTTTTATGGTAGGATTTCATTATGTGCTGCTCATCAAGAGAGGTTGAGGGACCGGCCCGTTGAAACCTCGGCAACCTGATAGTTTTGGTGCCAATTCCGGCAGAGCGAATTCGCTTTGGAAGATGAGATCAATCAAAAATTGACCTCTCTTCAGGAGAGGTTTTTTTAATAAATTTTGACAAGTTTTGGAGAGTTTATGCAGAGAAAATATACGAATCGATCATTCCTGGATGCCATACAAGAACGCGTGTTAATTTACGATGGGGCAATGGGAACCAGTTTGCAAAATATGGAGCTGACAGCGAAAGATTTTGGCGGGGAAAAATATTTTGGTTGCAATGATTTTCTTGTGATCAGCCATCCTGAGGTTGTGCAAAAAGTTCACCGATCATTTTTAGAGGTAGGTGTTGACGTTTTAGAAACGAATTCATTTCGATCCAATAGAATTACCCTGACAGAATATGGATTACAGGATAGGATTGTTGAAATCAATAAAAAAGCTGCAGAATTAGCCAGAAATCTTGCGGATGAATTCTCAATAATGACAAATCAGAAACGATTCGTGGCAGGTTCCATTGGGCCATCCGGTAAATTACCAAGTATGGAAGATCCTGAATTATCAAATGTTCGATTTGATGAACTGGTTTCAGTTTTTCAGGAACAATCCAAAGGATTAATTTTAGGTGGCGTAGACCTATTAATAATCGAGACATCTCAGGACATCCTGGAAGTTAAAGCCTGTATTCTTGGCATCCAACAAGCATTTGAAGAAACAGGTATTTACTTACCCATTCAGGCACAGGTTACATTGGATACAACCGGGCGCATGCTTTTGGGAACAGATATCGCAGCAGCATTGGCAATATTGGAAAACCTTCCAATTGATGTGATTGGGTTGAACTGTTCCACCGGTCCTGAACATATGCGTGAACCCATTTCCTTCTTAGGGGAGAATTCCGTCTTACCCGTCTCCTGTATTCCAAACGCAGGTTTACCTCTGAATGTGAATGGAGAGGCAGTTTATCCGTTATCACCAACCGAATTTGCCGATGCTTTGACTGAGTTTATCGAAAAATACCAAATCAGCGTGGTGGGCGGTTGTTGTGGTACAACGCCTTCCCACTTAAAAGAATTGGTAGAGAAAGTTGGCGGGAAGAAACATCCACCGCGACCAATTCTTCACCGGGCACAATTAGCCTCTGCCATTCAAGTTATGAATATACAGCAGGAACCGGCCCCATTTTTAATTGGAGAAAGACTGAACACTCAGGGTAGTCGCAAGTTTAAACAAATCATATTAGATCAGGATTATGAAAGTGTCTTAGGTATTGCTCAGCAACAAGTGGATAGTGGTGCACATGGTTTGGATATTTGTGTAGCGTTGACTGAAAGAGCGGATGAAGCCGAGACGATTCGAAGAGTTATTAAAAAAATTGCACCAAACATTAAAGTTCCGCTGGTCATTGATTCGACAGAGCTGGATGTGATGGAAATGGCATTGCAAACAGCACCAGGACGTTGCATGATTAATTCGACCCATTTTGAATCTGGCAGAGAAAAAGCTGACAAAGTATTTCATCTGGCAAAAAAATACAATGCTGCCGTTTTGGTACTGACTATTGATGAAGCTGGTATGGCCAAAACAGCGCAACGGAAATTAGAAATTACCAGACGTCTGGTTGATGTGGCTGTGAATGAGCATGGATTATTACCTTCAGACCTGGTGATAGACGCGTTAACTTTTACACTGGCTACAGGTGATCCTGAATTCAATTTATCGGCTCAAGAGACGATCGAAGGAATACGATTAATCAAACAAAATATACCTGAAGTCCACACCTCATTGGGGGTTAGCAATGTATCCTTTGGATTATCTTTAGCTGCTCGTGCTGTCTTAAATAGTGTTATGTTATATCATTCAGTCCAGGCCGGATTGGATATGGCAATAGTTAACCCTGCACATATCACTCCCTATTTGGAAATTTCTGAAGAAGAAAGACAACTGGCAGAGGATCTTATTTTTTATAGAAAAGAAACTGCTTTACAGGATTTGATTGGCTTTTATGATAAGAATAGCAATCAATCAGGTGAAAAAGACTCAAAACAGGATGTCTTTCTGAGATTGATGACACCAGAAGAACGCCTGCATTGGAGTATTGTTCATCGTAAAAAAGAAGGTGTTGAAAAAGATATTGATTCATTAATCGAAAATCGAGGTGCATTATCTTCCTCTGATCAAGCAGTAAAAATTCTTAACACTGTATTATTACCTGCCATGAAAGAGGTAGGCGATAAATTTGGCACCGGTGAATTGATTCTTCCTTTTGTGCTGCAGTCAGCTGAAGTCATGAAAAAATCTGTTGCTCATTTGGAGCATTATCTGGAGAAAATGGAAGGGGTGAGTAAAGGTTTGATGGTGTTGGCCACTGTTTATGGGGATGTTCACGATATCGGGAAAAACCTGGTTAAGACAATTTTAACAAATAATGGCTACGATGTGATCGATTTGGGAAAACAGGTGCCTGCAGAGACGATTATCTCGAAAGCGATTGAATTAAACGCAAATGCAATTGGATTAAGTGCCCTTCTAGTGAGTACCAGCAAACAAATGCCATTAATTATTAATGAATTGCAGCGCAGAAACTCCCATATCCCCGTCTTGATTGGTGGCGCAGCGATAAACCGCCGATTTGGGCGACGGATCCTGATGACAGACTCAAATGAATATTATCAGGGAGGTGTGTTCTATTGCAAAGATGCATTTGAAGGTTTGTCCACGATGGATCAAATTATGAATTCATCTGAATTAGGAAATCTCATGGATCAGATTATCAAAGAATCTGATATGGAACTGGGAAGACAGTCACAGAAAAAGCCTGAGAATCTGACCCAGGAAATCAAAAAATCCAATATTCAATTCGCTGATCGAATTCCAGAAGTCGCGAGTTGGGGACCGCGGGTAGTTGAATCCATGTCTTTAGAAGCAGTTTTTGAGCATCTTTCTCTAAATGAGCTTTTCAGACTGTCATGGGGAGCTAAAAATACCCATGGCGCAGAATGGGAAAAATTAAAGAATGGTTTCGAAACCAGATTAGCCCAGATGAAAAAAGATGCCATCCAAAATGGATGGCTTAAACCAAAAGCTGTTTACGGTTTTTCCCTGTCCAGTCCTCAGGAAACGATCTGCTGGTGTATAACGCAAGCACTATTTCGAATTCAGAACCGCAAGTCCTGGAGGTGTTCAATTTTCCCAGACAAGCAGGAGGGGAAAACCTTAGTCTCGCAGATTATTTTGCACCAGTTGAAAGTGGAAAAATGGATGTTGTAGCTCTTCAGGTGGTAACAGTCGGTAATAAGGCTACCGAACGGTTTGAGAAATTACAGGCCAGAGGCGATTATGCGGAAGCTTATTTTTCGCATGGACTGTCAGTACAGACGGCTGAAGCAACAGCAGATTATATTCATACCCATATTCGCAGAGAATTAGGTTTGGATAAAGAACAGGGAAAACGTTACTCCTGGGGATATCCTGCGATTCCAGATCTAGATGATCATCAAAAAGTTTTCAGGTTATTGCCGGTCGAGAAAGAATTGAATATGCAGCTTACTTCCGCTTTCCAACTGGTTCCTGAACAATCCACAGCTGCAATTATATTGCATCATCCTCAGGCTAAATATTTTAATATTGGAACCAGTCGAGTGGATCAACTTATGAAAGAACAAACGAAATGAGCAAAACGAATAAATTCTTAGAGAGGCTTGCACAGGAAAAACCAATAATTTCCGATGGCGCTATGGGGACGATTCTCCACATGCGAGGAATACGATTCGATGAATGTTTTGATCACCTGAATATAACTCATCCAGCTCAGGTTGCGGATGTTCATCGCGCTTATATTGAAGTTGGCGCTTGCATGATCCAAACCAACACATTTGGTGCCAACCGGTATAAATTATCCCAGTTTGGTCTGGAACATAAAGTGGCAGAAATTAACCAGGCGGGGGTGGAACTGGTTCGACGGGTGGCATTGGCTAGTTTTCGGGATGTGATTATTGCAGGGGATGTCGGCCCTCTAGGAGTGCGATTGGCGCCATTCGGCCGGGTTCAACTCGATGGCGCGCGTGATGCGTTTAAAGAACAAATCCATGCGTTGGTTCACGCGGGTGTGGATGTCATCATTATTGAGACTATGACCGATTTTTATGAAGTGCGGGAAGCAATTCTGGCTGCCAGAGAAATTGACGCGGCGATGCCCATAATTGCATCCATGACCTTTACACGTGACGATCGCACCTTGTTGGGTGACACACCAGAAAAAGTTGCAACCAGCATTCATGCCACCGGCGCGGAGGTGATCGGGATCAATTGTTCGGGTGGTCCGTTGCAATTACTGCGAATTCTTAAAAAAATGAAGGCAGCTGTACCCAATGGCATATTCTCAGTGATGCCGAATGCTGGTTGGCCAGAACAGCAGGATGGACGCATCATGTACCCGGCTGGGCCTGAATATTTTGGCGAGTATGCGATTTCGTTCTGGCAGGCTGGTGCAAAAGTTTTGGGTGGCTGTTGTGGAACCACTCCCGAGCATATTCAGGCGATTTTCAGGAAGATTGAGGAAACCCGTCCCGCTGATATCGCTTTTGGGCTGGAGATACCTGAAATTCAAGCAGAAAGTGAAGCTGAAGGAGAAGCGCCTAAATCTGAATTAACCCAAAAGATTGAAGCTAATCAATTTGTATTTGCCGTGGAGATGGATCCCCCCAGAGGATTAAGTACAAAAAAATTGCTGGCAGGCGCAAGCTTATTAGCCGATTCAGGGGCTGATGTGATAAATGTGGCCGATAGCCCAATGGCACGTATGAGAATGAGCCCTTGGGCTGTTTGCAGTCTGATTCAACGCTTTATTGGTGTTGAAACAGTATTACATTTCCCCACCCGCGGGAGAAATTTATTACGGGTGCAGGGAGATTTGCTAGCTGCCCATGCCTTGGGAATCAGAAATGTATTTGTGGTGATGGGTGACCCAACCGCAATTGGTGATTATCCTGAAGCAATGGATAATTATGATCTGGTTCCATCTGGTTTGATTAAATTAATTAAGCAATCATTCAACATTGGTATAGACCATGCCGGTTCAGAAATAGGACAACCGACCTCATTTTTTGTTGGCAGTGCGCTAAACCTTACCTCATCACGCCCTGAAATTGAATTAAAAAATCACTTAAGAAAAAGGAAAGCAGGGTCTGATTTTGTCATTACCCAGCCAATTTTTGATACCAAGTCTGCATTGGAGCGATTGAAGTGGTATCGAGAGAAGGCTGCAGACCCTCTTTTAAAAATTGTGGTTGGGATATTACCGCTCGCCACAGATCGTCATGCTGCTTTTTTACATAATGAAGTGCCAGGGATTAGCATACCTGAAAATATTATCAGCCGAATGCGCAAAGCTGGAGATAAATCCGCCAAAGAAGGAATAAAAATTGCAGTAGAATTAATCGAGTCATTGCAACCTGAAGTGCAAGGTATTTATCTCATGCCGGCCTTCAACCGCTTTGATTACGTAGCAGAAATCATTGAACAGGTGAAGAAAAAGACCCACCCATAAGGTTCCACTTTTCACCAAAACATGGAGACAAAAATGAATGTGATGACTTGTAAGAGAATTTTGTTAGGAGTAACAGGTTCTTTAGCTGCCTATCAGGCTGCCTCAATTGCGACCAAATTGGTTGAATTTGGTGCAATTGTTGATGTATTTATGACCTATAGCGCAAAAAAGCTCATTTCTCCGTTAATATTTCAAGTCATTACGGGAAGGCACGTCTATACAGATGAAGAGTGGTGGCAAATCAATCAAAAACAATTCTTTAACGAAAAACAATATGAAGCTGATTTATTGATCATTGCACCGGCGAGTGGGAATACGATCTCGAAAATTGCTAATGGGATCAGCGATAATATTCTGATCTATACGGCGATGTCGGTTAAATGCCCCATCGTCTTAGTACCGGATTTGGATCTCATGATTGGCAATAATATAGCGACTCAAGAAAATCTTGAGAAGCTCAGATCTCGAGGAATTCAAATATTAATGAATTCAGATGAGCAGGCGAAAGACCAGATTTTCCCTGTTGATGAAATCATCAAATTCACAAGATTATTCTTATCCAAAAATGGTACATTGCAAGGCAAAAAAATTGTGGTTACTGTTGGCGCAACCCGCGAATCAATCGATCCTGTCAGGGTGGTAACCAATCGATCGACAGGGTTACAGGGCTGGTCTATTGCACAAGCGTCATTGGATGCCGGTGCAAAAACTGTTCTGATTACAACTATCCATAACAGACCTGAACCCTATGGGACAGAGGTTGTCAAAGTCGATAATGCCCAGGAAATGAAAGATGCAGTTCTAAAAGAAGTAATAGATGCTGATGTTCTGGTTATGACTGCAGAGGTGGCAGATTTTAAACCAAAAAATTATTCTCCCCATAAATTGAAAAAAGATGATGATTTAGCAAACATAGAATTAGTTCCAACGGATGATATCCTCTGGCATGTGGCTCAACAGAAAACGGAATGTGATTGCCCTAATATTACAATTGGATTTGCATCAGAAAGTCAAAATTTATTAGAGAATGCTAACATCAAATTAACTTCGAAAAATTTGGATTTTATTGTGGCAGACCATTTGGTGAATTTTGAGGAAAATAGCGAAACAATTTTTAATCGGTTAACCATCCTTTATGCGGGCGGAGAAGTAGAAATTATTGACGATGTAGATAAATCCTCAATTGGATTCTCAATTGTAGAACGTATTGAAGATCTGTTTTGGAAGAAATCCAGGTAATAACAAATATCCTTGATCCAATGACAGATAGTTTGATTTATAATTAACGTTTAAGTATCAATTATTTTAATAAACCAGGCTTAGAAATGAACCCCCTATGAAAAATTTAGTAATCTCTGATATCCATGCCAATATAGAAGCGTTCAAGAGTGTTTTAGAAGAAGCAAAAGGTTTTGATGCAGTTTGGTGCCTGGGTGATATTGTGGGTTACGGACCTGATCCGAATGCCTGTATTAGCTTATTAAAGACCTTACCGAACCTGTCCTGTGTGCTTGGCAATCATGACGCCGCTATGTTAGGTGATATGGATGTCAGGTTATTTAATCAAGAAGCCAGATCATCCATTGATTGGCAAAGGGCACACATCTCAAAGGAAAATTCAACTTTTTTAAAGGATTTACCAGAAAAAATAAATGTATCAGGATGCCTTTTGGTTCATGGAAGTCCGAGATATCCAGTTTGGGAGTATATTCTTGATCCATTTGTTGCCCGGGCAAATTTCGATTTTTTTATTGAAGATTATTGTTTTGTAGGACATTCTCATCAAGGTTTAATTTGTCGTTGGGATCGTTCACGTGAAAAAATGGATTGGAATAGTCAGGTTAATGGCCATTCGCATAAAATGAAGCCGAGAATGATCCTGAATCCTGGTTCTGTAGGGCAACCGAGGGATAACGACCCTCGTGCATCCTATGGAATATTCGATGATGAACTGATGAGTTGGGAAGTTTTTCGTGTGGACTATTCATTTCAGGAAACACAACAGAAAATAAATGAACTCAAATTACCAGGGAAAAATGCACAAAGGTTAGCCGGTGGTTGGTAATCTTATTTGATCCAGGAACAAACTCACATTCAATTTCGTCATAAAGACAACCATAAATCTGGGATCAACGATGAGGAGGAAGAATGAAAATAAAAATTTTTACTGGATTAGTTGTGTTAAGCTTGGTTCTATCTGGATGTGCTGCAGCGAAATCAGCGAGTAATTTGGCGATGGACTCTGATTTTGCAGGAATGCCAGCACCAAGTGAAGAAATGTACGCTGAAGAACCTGCCATGGAAAAAAGTTTTGAAGAAACTGGCACTTCCAATGTCATCCAATCGAATAGTATTGAGCGGATTGTTATTCGCAATGCAGATTTATCCATCGTGGTGGATAAACCAACGGAAGCCATGAATACGATTGGTCGCATGGCTGAACGCATGGGGGGATACATTGTGAGTTCAAATTCATGGAAAACAAGCAATTACCAGGGAATGGAAATTCCAGAAGCAAATATTTCAATTCGCGTGCCTGCTAATTTATTAAATCAAGCGCTGGATGAAATTAAAGCCTTGCTAAATGATCAGGACCTAGATTTATTGAATGAAAATGTCTCTGGGCAAGATGTCACCAAAGAATATACTGATCTGAACTCACGCCTCAAGAATCTGGAAGAAGCAGAATCCCAATTAAAAGTAATTTTGGATGAAGCTTATAAAACAGAGGAAGTTCTAAATGTGTTCGAGCAATTGACCTATTATCGTGAACAAATAGAAGTCACCAAAGGGCAAATAAAATATTATGAGGAATCTGCCGCATTGTCTTCCATCAGTGTCAGAATTCAGGCGCATGAGGCTGTCAATCCTATCACAGTCGCGGGTTGGAAACCATCTGTAACGGTTAGCAAAGCACTTCAACAGTTGGTTAATGCATTACAGGCAATTGTCGACGGAGCAATCTGGTTGATTCTTCTGATCATCCCGGTCGCGGTTATTATATTACTGCCATTCTTCCTGGTATTCCTCCTGGTACGAGCACTGGTAAGACGTGGAAAACGGAAAAAACAAGAAAAAAAGCAAGTGACCGAATAATAAGATAAAGCCCCGTAAGGGGCTTTTTTTATTGTATAAAAATTGTTGCATGGCTTTCAAAGGAAACATGAATGCGATACACTGAATTATCTTCTTCTGAGAAAGGAATTAGTTCCCCATTCAAAGTAATTTTTTCAGGTGTTTCCAACAATTTAATAAAAATATCTCCGCTTGCAGTTCTCGGTAGATCCAAATCCAATTCAATTCCATCTGGAGTTTTTTCCAGGCAGCTAACTTCCAGGCCCATGGAAATATGCAGATTGCTACCCAAATATTGATTTTCTTCTAGGTCAGGTCTGATCGCCAATAATGCTACACCATGGGCAGGAAGAGATGGAAAATGAACAGGTTCGCCGGCTCTGATTAATTGAATTTTATTTTCCCAGAACGAATAAACCCAGTACCCTGATTGAGGAAGGCCAAAATCAGGGAAACTTAAATAAGTTTCACGCGGTTCATCTTTCCAATTAAAACGTGCCAATATATTCCAATCTCCAGATGCATTCTTAAGGTCTAACCGTAGATTATGGGGTGTGGTCGTGTCCAGCCAATCCATGACGTGGGCTCGTTTTCCAATGATCGGCAACATGACTTCTATTATTTGGCGGCGGTCCGGTGGTAATTTTGGTAAATCATCCGAGACTAATAATGAACCACCGGTGATTGCGATGAGAGATGCGAGAGATTGTATTTCGTTCATGTTCAAATCGACTTCCGGACGCACGAGGAGACAATCAGGATCATTTATCCACCAACGCTTATGTTGTTCTGCACGGGTAATTATGTTTTGTATTGCATTTTTAGCAGATGGCATATGCGGTTCCTTTTTGAATAAAAAAGATATGCCGTTGAATTGGGGGTGCCAACTGCCACTCACATCAGCTCCAATTCGATTTGCTTGAACCAAGCCAAGGACAGAACCTAATGGTGCACCACACGCTAATAAGAATGTTTCATTGCCAGCACTGGCACGAATCTCTTCCATCGCTTTCCGTAATATTTGGGCACGGGTTTGTGAATTATCAAATCGATTTCCCTTCAAGGCTCCAGCATACAAAAAATCTAATTTCAGGTATGGGAAACCCCATTGATGCACCGCTGTTTCAATCATTTCTTTAACAGCTTCAATAGCTCCTGGTACAGTCAGGTCCAGCGCTTGAGTAAAAACATTCCAGCCAAAGCCAGCATTCACGGGTCTACCACTTTTTTTCCTCAATATCATTTCTGGATGATCGATAGCGAAATCACTATTGGGATGCAATATAAAAGGAGCCAACCACAATCCAGGAGTGTGCCCAGAACTTGAAATCTTTTCTGCAATAGGTGCAACACCATGCGGAAATCCCCTTCGGAAAGTAAACCAATCACCTACTTCTTTTTGATATCCATCATCAATTTGGATTAACGAAAGAGGCATTTCGGCCTTCAACTCATTGATTGCTTTAAGGTTTCGCAGGATTTTATCTTCGTTGATATTTTGATAAAAGTGATACCAGGAGCACCAACCGGTTGGTATTTTATTCGAAATCTGGACTTGATTCTCTCGACTGACAGCCTCATAAAACAAAGCCAAAGGGTCGGGCTGATCAAAATAAAATGGGAACATGATTGCCCAATCTGATGAAAATGAGCCTCCGGGCACGAGGATTGTACGGTCACCGTTAGCCCACAATCTGATTTTGGGGTTTGTAAGAAGGTTTGCTTCTACCGAGCCAAATTGTTGCTTTTGTGATAAGAACCCAAATAGATATGCGCTGCGGGAATTTCGATCGGCTAAAACACCAAAAAAATCTCCACTAAAATGGCCTGGTTGGCGAAATACAGGCGTACCAGGATTTTGAACCATCACATCCTGAAACCACCTTAATCGGGTATGATGTTGTACTTGGTCATCACGATAAGTGCCTGTATGAGACCAGGATTGCCAACCATTTGCATGAAAAGTGAAATTTGCTTTAATGACTTCATTGGTTCGCACCAATTTACTTTCAAGATCATGATGAGTGTCGCCAATATTCAACAACTCAATAAGATTGACAAAGACGGGTGTGGATGACTGGTTTTCTAAAACGGCATTCCATAAAAAAATGGGAAGTTCTTCGCTTAATGCGAAGGTAAGCCGGACGATTTGAGATAGTTCCTCAATAAAAATGGAAAACTCTAATTGATGAAGTTTTCCATGCAGCGAATCAGAAACAGTTTTCATCAATTGATATGGATTCCAGGTTTTGGTAATCAGATTTTGCTTTATGCCTTCTTTGATGATCTGGATCCGCAGGGAGGCGTTTTGAATGGAAGGAAGACCAATTCTTTTTGATACGAGATTTATCGTTCCAGTATCGGGATTGCAGGAAAATTTAAAGAAGTTGTTTTGGATTTCAACAGGTGGCATTGTATCTCCTGGATTTCTTATGGTCTTGAATAATCATCTATATTGTATGTCATTTTACAAGGGTTTGTCTAAAATCACTTTTTATTCTAGATAAATAATGATTTATCTATTATTATCTATTGCTATGGAGAATATGATTTGAATAGGTCAAGAGGAAAGTTGATTGTAAGGGTGATCGGCATCTTATTAATCATGATGAGTCTGATGGTGATGATCATCAATTTTCAAAAATCAAAACACCAACATTGTGTATATCCAATAGGATCTACAATTGCTGAGGTAGATGTTGGTGGGTTGGATCAACAAAAATCCATGATCAAAATAAAATCAGTCTATGAAAAACCAATTCAGATTCAGGTCGGTGATGCAAGCTTCATCCTTACCAATGAAGGGATTGGACTTGAATTTGGATATGAAGAAATGGTTTCAAGGCTTGATTGTGGTTTTGATGAGCCATTTGCTACTTTCTGGTCATTTATCTGGAATCAGACAAAATTAGATCCAATACATACTGAATTGGTATACACCCTTAACCAGGATATTTTGGTTTCAACAATCAGTGAACAAATAGCAGCTTCTATTATTGTGGAACCAACTCCTTTTCAACCGATGGCAGGCACAACGAGATTTGAACCTGGTAAATCAGGCATAAACTTCAATCAGGATGATTTGGCTAATCGAATAAAAAATGAGATTACGAAAAAAAACAAAAATATCATTCAATTAAAATTAACACAAATCGCTGCACCAACTCCTACGATTGAGCAGATAGCCACTCAGGTTCGATCGATTATCACGGATGCGGAGCTTAATGGTGTTGTGGAAATATATGCTGAAAAGATGAGTGATCATCAGAAAATTCAAATTCTTAATTGGTATGGCGAAGAAAAAGAACCCGGGGTAGCTTTTACGGCTGCAAGCACGATGAAAATACCTATTATGTTGTCTACTTATTGGCGACAGGACAATCCTTTAAGCGAAATGATGCAGGGTTGGATGGAATACATGATTGTATATTCAGAGAATGATCCTGCAGATCGGTTGATGGAACAGATTGACCAGGTGAGAGGTCCCTTGCAGGTAACGAGTGATATTCAATCGCTTGGTTTGGAGAATTCGTTTATCGCTGGATATTTCTATTTGGGAGCACCTCTATTAAACTTCTATGAGACACCTGCGAATCAAAGAAATGATGCTTTCATTGATCCGGATATTTACAATCAAACCACCCCGGAAGATATTGGTCATTTACTCTCCCTGATTCATGAGTGTTCTAAAGAGCCTTCAGCAAGTTTGATCGATCAATCTCAAGGAAAAGTAACGCCGGAAGAATGCAATTTGATCATTGAGACCCTGGCGGCTAATAAAATGGGGGCGTTAATGGAAGCAGGCTTACCAGAAGGTATGAAGATTGCACACAAACACGGCTGGAGTCAGGAAAGAGATGGGTTGGTACATTCTTTCAGTGATGCAGGGATTGTCTTTGGACCAGAGGAAGATTTTGTTTTGGCTATTTTTACGTATAGCCCGAATCAGCTCCTTTTTGACGTTGCCAATCCGCTGATTGCCCGCATCTCACAAACGATATATAACGGATTCAACCCTCACAATCAGATCACATGGCCATTTGCCGAATAATTATTTTACTTTCGGTAAAAAAATCCATGTTGGTGTTGTTATTTCCTTCACCTCCTTGGGTTTAACAAATGGTTTTGTCAATCCATATTTAGGGGCAATTTTTCAGATCCAAAAATCAGGTATTAATCCTAATTCTTCTCCGGACTTAACTGTATTGTTGTGAATTCACCATCTTTGATGGTAATGATTTCCTCAACAAAATATTGATAAGCAAATGCGCTAATGCGATACTTCCCAACAGGCAAATTACTGACAACAAAATTTTCGTTCCAATTTTGCTCTGCATAAATCGTTTTTGCATACGTTTCAAGATAGATGGCTGTACCTGGTTGTTGAACGCCATCGACCAATTTTTGAATGACGACTGATACTCCCGGGATCGGGTTCCCATTCTGACTGACTAGCGAACCAATTAAAATACCAACTTCTGGTTGATCTTTGGTACGTAACAAGGGCAGGAAAAGTTCTGGATTACGAGCATTTTGTAAAAGAACATCCCCAATCCGGACTTCAAAATGTAAATGATTGGTGAACGCTTTTCCAGTTGCTCCAACGAGGCCAATTCTTTCTCCTTTGGATACGATTTCACCTTCATTCACATCTAGGGAAGAAAGGTGGGCATAAAACGTGTACACAGGAACAGAATAGTCGGGTATATGATGTTCAAGGATAATGATATTGCCATAAAAGTTTGTGAACCGTCCTCTCTTAAATGTGCGATCATTTCCGCTGAAATAAACCTTGCCATCCGCTGCCGCCAAGACAGGTGTGCCCTCAGGATTTAGCATTTCTACACCATCGTGTGGGATTCTTTCTCCAAAAAGGGTCGATCCAAAGCGATAACTTGGTTCAATCTGGCGAGAGGCATCCTTCGGTATCGGAAAACCCAATATTGGTACGAAAAGATTTGCATTCATCTGACTGTTATCAGGTGCGATTAATGGGGTTTCTATCAGAAGCATTTCAGTTGGTTTTGCCTCTATTGAAGGAGATATTGTTTCTTCTGTAGAATCAAATACCTCAACAACCGGTATTGAATCAGGAAGATTAGTTGCAGTGCTGTTGGCTAAGATATCAACATCCACATTCACTGATGATGAGCCCGGCTTACAACCGGAAATGATCAAAATTCCAATAATTGTTATTAAGATGGTCAGGGAAGAGGGAAACCGCCGCGTTCTTTGAGTAGTTGCCATGTGACCTTTTCCAGTGCATTGCTCTGGTTTTCGAGTTCCTGCACCTCCGCTAAAAAATTTTGATTAATGGATTGATCTGAAATCCCTAAAGTATTTGTGCGCACATTCAATGTTGCACTAGTGAGGGCTGATTTTGCAAAAAACAAGCCAGACGCTGCATCGGAGATAGCATTAAGATTACCCGTTTGAGCTGCTTCCACTGCCAGTTTCATCACTTCCAGAGCCATTCTGGCAACCTGTAAAGGTACCTCTGCGGCATGGATAGTCGTTTTTTGAATCTGGTCTTCTCGTTTTTGTATTTCCTCCGCAGTGTTTTTTGGCAAACGAAAAGCCTCCATGACTTTATCAAAAGCAACAGAATCATCCTTTCCAGCCTGATCCAATTGATGACGTAAATCTTCTGCCTGATCAATGATTTCAAGCATTCTATCCTGAACATCCAGGTATTTCTTTTTCCCTGTTGTTAACCTGGCAACCATCGCGATCAGTGCTGCACCAGCCGCTGCTGAATGCGCTGCCGCTGCCCCACCCCCAGGAGTTGCCGTCGCTGCTGCCAATTGATCCAAGAAATCTGGTTTTTCATCTGGAGCGTTGTCACTTGTTGAGCGCATCGTCTGAAAGAGACGTTGTTCAAGGATCTGTTCGGTTTTGAAATTATCCAATTGTAAATACCATTGTGCTGCATCCGATAGTGCGTCCTGGGGGATTAATCCTACCAATTCTGAATGATGGATTCCGACCCCATATCGTTCTGCTTCTCTACGGACAAATTCTACAACTCTGGCAACAGGGGTTTTTTTGAAATTTGTGAGGTTCATGGAAACCTGAGCTCTACCTTCCACCAATATACCCATACCTTTCACATATCTTAAACCACCGGAAGAATGCCGAACCGCACGAGAAATTTTTTGAGCAATACTGACATCATTGGTGGTGAGATAAATGTTGAAGGCAATTAATGGTTGGCGAGCTCCAATGACCGTTGCACCAGCTCTGCCTAAGGTTTTTGGCCCAAAATCTGGGGACTTAACAGGTGATTTACCAATTTCAACTTTTAATTTTTCATATTGGCCAGAGCGAATATTTTCTAGATTCTGTTTTTCTGGAATAGCAGCAGCCTCTTCATATAAAAAGACAGGTATATTTAATTCTCCTGCAACTTTTTTCCCAAGGCGATTGGCAATGTCAATGCATTCCTGCATGCTTACATCACTAATCGGTACGAAGGGGACGACATCCGTTGCCCCAATTCTAGGATGTTCCCCGGTATGTTGATCCAGATCGATTAATTTTGATGCAGTTTCAATTGCCAAAAAAGCTGCCTCCTCAACTGATTTTGGATCTCCAATGTATGTGACAACGGTGCGATTGTGATCAAGGTCAGAATGGTGGTCTAATACGTGGACACCAGGGACAGATTTAATTGAGTTAATAATTTGTTGGACGACCTCCGGACGGCGAGCTTCGGAAAAATTAGGTATACATTCAACTAAAGGATTCGGCATAACACCCTCTTCTTTATGAGATAATAATATTATATCAATAAGAAAATTTTTAACATTGGATCATAAAATGTGCGGACGATTTACGCTTTCATATAAAACCAAAGAACTTCAAATGGCATTAGGGTTGCCCGAATCGCAGTTGGACTGGCAACCTCGATATAATATTGCCCCTACTCAACCGATTGCTTCTATACTTGATTTCCAAACAAAAAAAATCGAATTTTTGCGTTGGGGCTTGGTGCCAGGATGGGCTAAAGACATCGAGATTGGAAATCGTTTGATCAATGCCAGATCAGAAACAATAATGGAAAAGCCTTCTTTTAAAAATGCTTTTGCACGCCGTCGCTGCTTAATCCTCGCAGATGGCTTTTATGAATGGAAAAAACCTGCCGTTAAAGGCGCAACATCTCAACCTTATTATTTCTTTTTGGAAGATCGGCAGCCATTTGCATTAGCGGGCATCTGGGAGATCTGGCATGCACCGGATGGGGGGGAATTATGGAGCGGGGCAATTATTACTTGTGACGCCAATGACGTGGTTAAACCTGTTCATGAACGTATGCCTATTGTATTAGATAAACATCAAATGTTTGATTGGTTGCAGGATCGACCTCAAAAAGAATTGGTAGGGATGATGCAGCCTTATCCAGTGGAAAAAATGAAATCTTTCATGGTCGGGAAAGCTGTCAATTCACCTTTCAATGATACGCCTGAATGTGTGGAAGAGAAAAAACACAATTCAACATTATTTACTTAGATGATTAGCTGGATCACAAATATTTGAAAATCAATTATTGATTTTCCCTTGACCAACATAGTGCCATCTGATAAAATCTCGTTCATTCATTGCCCCCATCGTCTAGGGGACCAGGACGCAGCCCTTTCAAGGCTAAAACGGGAGTTCGAATCTCCCTGGGGGCACCTTAAAACCACCAATTTGGTGGTTTTTTATTTGGAATGAATAATCAGGATAAATTCGGCTTTTTTTTGCGTTAATTGTTTTGTGACTTCAGAGATAGTACCGCGCAAAAATTTTTCATTTTCCATTGTGATGTTAATTCCCAATGTGACTCTGCGGTTTTTTCCAAACGTTTGTCCCACCTCTTCCAATAATTTCTGCAGACGATAGGGGGTATCCATCAAAATAATTGGGGCATCCATCGATTTTAAAGACTTAAGACCATTTTTACGCTGGTCTTTTTCCCGAGGCAGGAAACCTGCAAAATAGAAACGGTCGAGTTTGAAATCTAAAACAGAAAGAGCAGCCATCAACGAGGAAGGGCCAGGAATTGGGATGACTTCGATGTTCATTTGTGTCGCACGATTGATCAATAAATGACCAGGATCAGCAAAAACTGGTGTCCCGCAATCCGAGATTAAAGCGATATTTGCTCCTTCGAAAAGTTTCTGAATAATTATCTCAACCTGTTCGTTTTCATTATGCTCATTGAGATTGATTAATTCCTTACTAGGTAGTGAGAGCTTTTTAAGAAGAGTGCTTCCTACACGATATTCTTCACAAACCAGAATGTCCGCATTCCGTAAAACTTTCAATGCCCTCAAAGTAATATCATCCCAGTTCCCTATTGGGGTAGAGACGATAAATAATTTTCCAGTATTTTTTATCAAGAGATTGTTTTTCCTTTTGATTCGGGTTTATTGTTCTTACACGCATGACAAAGACCAAAGAGTTGTAGCCAATGGCCTTTCACTTGATAACCAAATTGTCCACCAATTTTCTGGAAGAAAGGATTGAGATTTTCTCCTTCAAAATATTCTGCTTTCCCACATTTGGTACAGATCAATAAATGTTGGTGTCCATCACTCGATTGAAAAAATGATTGACAACCATCAGGCATGTGAACACGATCGATTAAACCTGTTTGTTCTAATTTTTCTACTGTTCGATACACTGTTACCAAACCAATTTTTGGATTAATATTCTTTGCTTGAATATAAACTTCTGTAGGGTTGAGTAAATGATCACTTTTAGCTAAAATATCAACAATTACTTTCATTGGATTCGTAATACGATAACCATGTTTGTGCAGTTGGATTAACCAATTTTGATTTTTATGATCATTCACAGATTGTCCTTTACTCTCAAATATTCTTACTTTATTATAGTAAGCGTATTTAGTAACGTCAAACATAAAAAATAGGATAACCGTATGAGCTATTTCTTATCGCTAAATCCAATTCTACAAGCTTTGATCGCCACTTTGTTCACCTGGGGGATGACCGCTCTTGGTGCAATGGGTGTATTTCTTACGAAAACCATCAATAGAAAAGTTTTTGATATGATGTTGGGATTCGCCGGTGGGGTTATGATTGCTGCCAGTTTTTGGTCTTTACTGGCGCCGTCCATTGAAATGGCGGAAAACAGTGGACAGACAGGGTGGGTGCCTGCTGCAGTGGGTTTTCTGGTCGGGGGTGCATTTCTGTTTGGAATAGATAAACTTTTACCTCACCTGCATTTGGATGCACCCATTGAAGAAGCTGAAGGTGTTAAAACAACATGGCAAAGGAGTGTTCTTCTGGTATTGGCAATTACTTTGCATAATATCCCGGAAGGTTTGGCGGTGGGGGTAGCGTTTGGCGCAGCCGCCGCAGGATTGGATGAAGCACTTATTCCCGGAGCGATCGCTTTAGCGGTTGGTATCGGTCTACAAAATTTCCCGGAAGGATTGGCAGTCTCTGCTCCGTTACGTAGAGAAGGGATGTCAAGATTCAAGAGTTTCCTGTATGGTCAGGCTTCCGGTGCAGTAGAACCGATCGCTGGCGTTTTAGGAGCAATCGCAGTGATCGTGATGAAACCAATTTTGCCTTATGCTTTGGCTTTCGCAGCTGGCGCAATGATTTTTGTGGTAGTTGAAGAATTGATACCAGAATCACAGTCTGGGGATAATGGTGATCTTGCAACCATAGGTTTGTTAATTGGGTTTACAGTCATGATGATTTTAGACGTTGCATTAGGTTAAGGTATAATTGGCGCTATGAATCAGACTGGATCACAAGAAAAACAAATCGTCAATAACAATACAAAGAAACCAAAAAATAAGAGGTTTATATTTGTTGTCATCGGTATTTTCATTCTAATCCTTGCCAGTGGAACCGCCTGGTATTTTGGATCACAAGAGGGTCAGAAGCTGCGCACACAAGAGCGAGAGAAAGTCGAATTAGAGGTTGCCACCACACAATTCGGTTTGGGTGTGCGGGAATTGGAAGAAGGTCGTTATGAAAACGCCAGAAAACGATTTGAATATGTCATTAAATTGATCCCGGATTTCCCAGGTGCACAAGAGAAATTAACTGAAGTTCTTATTGCTCAGTCGATCGTTAATACTCCCACCCCTGTTGTGTTACCGACCCAAACACCGACCCTCGATTTCCGTGGTGAACAGGAACTATTTGACCAGGCATGGCAATTTATCCTGGCGGAGGATTGGGATAATGCCCTTCAAAACCTGGATATCCTGCGGGATAAAAATTTACAATTTAATCCGGTCGCAGTCGATGGCATGTATTATATTGCGTTACGGAATCGTGGCGTAAAAAGAATTTTGCAAGAAGGTAGTCTTGAACCTGGAATGTATGATCTGGCTTTGAGTGAACGATTTGCGCCGCTTGATAATGACGCCGATGGATATCGAACCTGGGCAAGATATTATCTAACAGGTGCCAGTTATTGGGGTATTGATTGGTCTCAGGTTGTATCCATTTTTGCCCAAATTTACCCTGCTTTTCCTAATTTACACGATAGTTCTGGGATGACAGCCCAGGAAAGGTACCGGGTAGGGTTGTTAAGATGGGGTGATGCGTTGGCGTTACAGGAAGAATATTGTTTGGCGCAGGAAAAATATGAACTTTCCTTCCTGTTGTTTGTGGATGAGAGTGTTGCACCAGCTGCTACAGCAATTTATGAAGAATGCGAAAGGTCAAAAGAGCCTAAGGAAACAGTGGTTCCTCCCGTTACGGTAACTCCAACACCAACAATGACGGGTGGAACACCTTCCGGGACCGAAGTGACGCCTACACCGACAGAAGGAACTCAAGTTCCAACAGAGGGAACGACTAACAATCCAAGTCCAACCACTTCCCCTTAGGAGAATTGATGCTGGACACAATGCCAATCTGGGCCCTTTCTCTTTCCTACTGGATA
Organism: uncultured Anaerolineaceae bacterium; assembly: GCA_942491385.1. Classification (GTDB taxonomy): domain Bacteria; phylum Chloroflexota; class Anaerolineae; order Anaerolineales; family Anaerolineaceae; genus UBA6170. Next base: position 79,982 of record CALOAF010000006.1, read on the forward strand.
CATATGGTTGCCACAGTCATCTGGCTTGGCGGGTTGATCTCGACCACTTTTGTAATTCTTCCTATCCTTCATCAAAAAATGAATGGGACAGATAAAGAAAAGATTTTGGATGATTTGCAGCAATATTTGAATCCGGTAGGGTGGTTTTGTTTAATAATTCTGACAGCTACAGGCATGTTTCAAATGAGTGCTCATCCATCCTATCAGGGTTTCCTAGCGATTGATAATGATTGGGCAGTAGCTTTATTCGTTAAGCATATTGTTATTGTTTTCATGGTAATTGCTATGGGATATCTAACCTGGTTTGTCATTCCGGGATTAAAAAGAATAGCCTTAAAATTAAAATTAGGAAAAGAAGCGGATCCGCCTGAAGTATTGCGATACCGGAAACAGGAAAAGATAATACTCTGGACAAATTCTATTCTAGCGATTATCGTCCTGATTTTTACTGCCTGGGCTCGCTCTGTCTCATAATTTTATTGAAAATTTCGTTTAAATTGGCACGGCGATAAGATCGTGCACTAACGCATCTGAAATCTTTACATCAACAATTTCCCCAATGGGCAGTTGTCCTTCAATAAAAACCAATCCATCAATTTCTGGGGCATCACGGAACGACCGACCGATGGAAATTCCTTCATTGTATCCTTCCACAATGATAGGTATGGTCTTTCCTACCCAGGTTTGGTTTTTCTGCAATGAGATCTCCTGTTGTAAGGTCATCAATCGTTCCAACCTTTCCTCTTTTACCTCTTCAGAAACCGGATCACCCAATTTTTCCGCAAAGGTTCCTTTTTCCTGAAAATATGTAAAAGCACCCAGGTGATCGAAGCGAACTTCCTGGATGAAGTTCAACAACGTTTGAAACTCATCCTCTGTTTCACCAGGATACCCGACAATAAACGTGGTGCGGATCGCAATTTCAGGCAGAGCATCTCTCAATTTTGAGATGGTATTTTTAACTGCTTGCATATTGGACGGTCTCCGCATGCTCTTTAGAATTCTTGTGTCAGCGTGTTGAAGCGGTATGTCAAGGTAGGGAAGGATCTGTTTTCGCGTTTTCATCACATCGATCAATCGATCTGTCACAACCCCTGGAAATGCATATAAAATGCGAATCCATTGTATTTGGGGAACCTGATCCGTTAACACTTCCAAAAGTTGTGCCAGGCCATTTTTTAGCCCAAGGTCAGATCCATAATCTGTTGTATCCTGAGCGATTAGGATTATTTCCTTTATTCCCAGGGATACTAATTGTTGTGCTTCCTGGATGATGACATCCATAGGGCGGCTGACTTGTGTTCCTTTAATTAAAGGAATGGCACAATATGCACAGGCTCGGCGGCATCCATCGGCAATTTTCAAATATGCAATGCTACCCTGGATTGCAGCTCGTAAAATTCCATGTTCATCAGTGCCCATTGTCGGCGCATCTGGAATATGATATCGGGCTTGATTAGGATTTATTCGTAATTCCTGAATCAAATCCAGGATGTCCATCCAACGTCTGGTACCGATGATTCCGTCCAAACCAGGGACTAATTCCGCAATCTTCTCACGATAGCGTTGCGTGAGACAACCAGCAGCAATCAAAATCTGGCCTTTCTTTTTTCTCTTCGCCAGATTTGTTAATTCTGAAATCGATTCATCACTGGCAGGTTTGATGAACCCACAGGTGTTAACGATCAAGACTTCAGCCTGATCCGGATTATCAACTCCTTTAAGACCACCCTGGTTTAATAATTGAGCGATCGATTCGGAATCGACGAGGTTTTTTGAACAGCCAAGAGATAATAAGTAAAAAGTTTCTTTTTTTAATGGTTTCATGGGATTAATGGGGTCACCGTTGGGGTAAAAGTTGGGGGAGGGGTGGTCGGTGTTTGGGTTGGTTGCAATGTAGGGCTAGGTTGATTTGTCATCGTGGGGGAAGGACTGAACCTGGGTGTTGGTGTGATGATCCCTGTCGAAGTTGTAAATACCAGGGATTTAACCTCGCCAATATCACCAATCGCACCGATTGGGGTAAGGTTGTAGTAAATTTCTAAAGCTGCGGCATTTCCGGTTAGAATTTCCACGGAGGTAGAGCCAGAGTATTCGTATGCATTTCCTGGGACAGTTCTCCCAGTAAAAACAGTTTCACCATCCACATCCACCTTCAGATACGCTCTTTGCCGGGCGATAATATAAACTTGGACAGGCAAGCCTGATAGAGGAGAATCTATTTCGGTTTCACTAACTTCTTCGGTTATTTCCCCCTCCACGACCGCAAGCAGGGTGGCGGTGGGTGAAAGAAATTCTTCAGCTGAAAGAATTGTTTCCTGTAATTCGGGTGTGCTTTCTAATAGAACATCTGAAATTGAGGGAGGTTCAATTTCCTCATTCTTATTTTGGAAGCCGCTAATATTTGCGGCACCCCAAAGTATAAAAACAAATAAACCAATAATCAATCCAGTTGTTAGTAACAAATCAGCACTTAGGAATTTCAACCAGCCAACCTTTTTGACTTCAGGGGATCGATAAGCCAATTGATTATCAGACCCAATCTTATGAGGTGCATAACTTTCGTTTCGGCGTGTTTGTAACCCTTCAGCAAATTCAATCATCACCTGATCGACATCGAGATTTAAGAATGTCGCATAATTATTTAGCATTCCTCTTGCTTGTGGGATAGAGGGCAATTTCTCGATCGATCCAGTTTCTAACGCATCCAAATAGTACGGGCGAATACTGGTGAATTGTTCAATATCTTCGGTTGATAAATTTAATTTTATACGTTGTGTCTGTAATTTACTTCCGATGGAAATAAAGATTTGTTCGGAAAAGGATTTGGGCTCATTTCCAACCTGCTCATTTTCGTTGTGGTTGGTTTCATCACCGTGATAGATCTTCTCCTCGGTTGTAGAATGTTCTTCAGGGTCCTCAACAACTTCTGCAGTTATTGGTGGTGCTTCAGTTTCAGGTGTAATTTCTTCTTCTTTATCTTCAATTTTTTCCTCAACCACAAGTTTTTCCGGGTGGCTCCAGGCAGCCAGGACTATTTCTTCATCTAATTCAAGGAATTGAGCATAGTTTCTCAGGTAGCCCTTTCCTTGCATTTTGGATGGCAGTTTCTCGAACTGGTTGCTTTCTAATGCAAAAAGATAGTGCTCTCGAATTTTGGTCTGATAAGCAACTTCAGCAAGATTTACCCCTTTGGATTTACGAGCTTCTTGAAGAAATTCTCCTAATGTGATTGTCATAGTTATAGTTTAACAAACGACCGGCATGTCAACAAGGGTGATGAATGCCGGTCTTAATCTTTCTAATGCTTTATTAATAATTATTCTTCAGTGGCTTCTTCTACCACGAAATCTTCTGCCACATCAGTTACTACTTCGGTTAGTTCTTCGGCTATTACTTCAACTACTTCTTCTTTGGTCTCATCAATCGCAACTGTTTCACCTTCGCGATGAACAATAATTTTAACTTCTGGAACAAGATCGACTGTTAAGCGGATCTTTGCGAAATGTTCGCCCAAATTACGGATTGGTTGGACTTCGATTTGTCGGCGGTCAACTGTGGTTTTTAACTTATTGTTGATTGCGTCTGCAATCATTTGGTGAGTGATGGAACCATATAATTTGCCGGTTTCGCCAGCTTTACTTGGAAAAGTGATGGTTAGTTTTTCCAACATTGCAGCGATGCCACCCAATTCATTATTCAATACGGCACGCCGTTCGGCTGCCCGTTTACGGATCTGATCGACTTGTTTCAATGCCCCTGGCGTTGCAATAACGGCAAACTTTTGGGGAATTAAGTAGTTACGACCATAACCGGCAGCAACCTTTTTGATATCTCCAGCTCGACCTAATTTGTAAACGTCTTTTAACAACATTACTTTCATTTTTCTAGCCCTTTCATATAGGTTTTTCAAGCGAAGGGTACAACGCTTGAGGCGACCGAATTCTATCAGATGGACGATTTCATGTCAAATAGGAATTATGGTATAGATCTAATATTATGATCTGCGAATCTAATTCTCGAATTCGGGATTATATTGCTTTAACCCGTATACATGAGCAACCGGTAAGACAATCAAGATACCTGTATCTGGTTGTGAAAGGTCTCCAACCACTTCCTGTGTTTGATGTAAAAGGTCTTTCACAATTTCATCAGATTCCACGACAGAAAATATAGATCTACTGAGGTCCATTTCTTCCAGTCGGTCAACGATTTCACTCATCGTTGGAAATAGCGGAAAATCTTCCATTAATCCAAAATTTTGACGGATTCTTCCCAGACCGGTACTGAATAGTACAGTAGCCCCTTTTACACCTGCTCGTTCCCAGGCATGCAATAAATCTTTCATTTTAGATATGTCATGGAGTACAAAAAGAACAAAGTACATTTTTTTCTCCTTATATTGGCGTTGGATCAATTAATTTGGTGGACTTTGCAAATGAAGCTCGTAATAATGGTGGTGTGATTAATGTGGTGATCAGTACCATTCCTACAATGGATGTATATAAGTCGGGGTTTAATAAATTTTCCATTAAGCCTACTGTAGCAACAATTAATCCGACTTCCCCACGGCTGACCATTCCCAGCCCCAGTTGTAGTGATTCCAACCAACTAAATTTACCCATTTTAGCGCCTAACCCTGCCCCCAGGATTTTTCCGATAATTGCTACAATAGAAATGATTATTAGTACCCACAAAGTTGAAAGACCCATTCCACGAACATCAACATGCAAACCAATGTTAATGAAGAATATCGGCACAAAAAAACCATATGATAAAGATCGCAGACCTCTTTCTATTTCGATCTTTTCTTTTGTCCGGGCAAACATTAAACCAGCGATAAATGAGCCTGTGATCGCTGCCATACCTCCCAGCAATTCTGCTGCAACACCATAGACAAGCATAATCACAATGGCCAGGGTAATTATTCCCTGAGCAATTGGAAGGTTTTGCACTTTTTTGGAAATTTTCGGTAAAACCCAATAACCAAATGCTAGTGATAAGCCGAGAAATGTAATCATTTTAACCAACACAACTACAATTTCAAGCGCTGATCCTCCCTGTTGGAGGGCGATAAAACCTGATAATAACAAGATTACTAACATATCATCAAACACAGCTGCGCCTAATAGCCCAAATCCAACTTTAGTGCGTAGTGCCTTTAATTCAATCAGTGTTTGAGCGCTGATGCTAACACTGGTGGCCCCCAATGTTAAACCCAGGAAAAGTGATTGTTCAATGTCCATTGAGAAGAATTCTCCAACCAGATAGCCGAAGAAAACTGGAACCAGAACGCCGAGTACACCAGCATACGCAGAAGCAGCTTTATTTTTTGCCAAATCTGACAGATGTAATTCCAGACCAGCAATAAACATTAACAAAAGCACGCCGATTTCAGCAAACTCATCAATAAAATGGGGTAATTCCGCATAATCCAGGAAAGAAATGTTGAAAATATTGATCAATGAAGGGCCAAGAATGACACCAATTAATAATTCTCCAAGAACTGAGGGTTGACCTAATTTAGTGCTCAGATATCCAGCAGCTTTGGCGGCCAGTAATAGAAGAGCTAAAATGGTACAAATTTGTAAAAATGGTGTCATAATGATTATTCTTCCACAGTACAAGGATTTATGTCGAACTTTCGAGGATAAAATATCACTCCACATTCAATTGGACATCAAGTATACTGATTTTACACTAAAAAATTTAAGAGGTTTGTATGGATTTAGAGGAACGTAAAAAACAATGGGAAAAAGAGGTTCTTAATCCTATAACGAAAAAATATCCTGAAAGAAAAGAAAAATTTAAAACAACCTCAAATATTCCAGTACCAAATTTGGCTTTACCAACAGATGCTGATTATGAAGAGCAACTTGGTTTTCCGGGAGAATTTCCATATACCCGTGGTGTACAACCGACGATGTATCGTGGCAGGCTATGGACGATGCGGCAATATGCGGGATTCGCAACAGCTGAAGAATCTAACGCACGCTACCGGTATTTACTAGCCCAGGGACAAACAGGTTTATCAGTTGCTTTTGATTTACCGACTCAAATTGGGTATGATGCGGATGATCCGATCGCGACTGGTGAAGTGGGAAAAGTTGGTGTTTCCATATCATCCATCGAGGACATGGAGATCTTATTTCGTGAGATTCCTCTGAATAGAGTATCCACCAGTATGACGATTAATGCACCAGCATCCGTCTTATTGGCGATGTATATAGCCGTTGCCAAGAAACAGGGTGTTGACCCGAAACGTTTAAGAGGTACGATCCAAAATGATATTCTTAAGGAATTTATTGCCAGAGGTACTTATATTTATCCCCCTCAACCATCCATGCGTTTGATTACGGATATTTTTAAATACTGTAAAGAGAATATTCCCCATTGGAATACGATCAGTATTTCGGGTTACCACATACGTGAAGCTGGTTCAACAGCTGTACAGGAAGTGGCATTTACATTGGCAAATGCAATTGCGTATGTTGAATCTGCTATACAATCCGGTTTGGAGGTGGATGAGTTTTCCCAACAATTATCATTCTTTTTTGCTGCTCACAATCAATTTTTGGAAGAAGTTGCTAAATTTAGAGCTGCGAGACGACTCTGGGCCAGGATTATGCAGGAAAGGTTTAATGCAAAGGATCCACGGTCATGGATGTTGCGATTTCATACTCAAACTGGGGGTTCAACTTTGACAGCCCAGCAACCTGAAAATAACGTGGTACGCGTAGCCATTCAAGCACTGGCAGCGGTGATGGGGGGAACCCAATCCTTACATACGAACAGTATGGATGAGGCCTTATGGTTACCTACCGAAAAATCTGTCAGAGTCGCATTACGAACGCAACAGATTATTGGCCATGAGTCAGGGGTGGCAGATTCTATAGATCCATTGGCAGGTTCTTATCTGATTGAGTTTCTTACAGATGAAATAGAATCCCAAGCGAGGAAATATATTGAAAGAATTGATGATTTGGGAGGTGCGCTGAAAGCAATTGAACTTGGATATTTGCAAAATGAAATCCAGGAGGCAGCATATCAATACCAAAAATCAATAGAGAAAAATGAAAACCTTGTTGTTGGGGTAAATGCTTTTGAAGTGAATGAAAAAATTGAATTAGAACGTTTGGCAGTTGATCCTACGATTGAGAGAAACCAGATCGCAAAACTTGCTCATCTGAAATCAAACCGGGACCAAATAAAATTGAGTGAGTTGTTAACCCAATTGGAGAAAGAATCATTGGGCAGTAAGAATTTAATGCCATTGATGATTGAATGTGTTGAAAATAAACTAACACTGGGTGAAATCTGCGGTGTATTACGAAAAACATGGGGTGAATACGAACCACCTACCTGGATATAGAAAGGAAAAAATGGCAAGAATCAAGAAAATCAATCACATTGCGATCGCAGTACGGGACGTAGAAGAATCACTTAAATTTTGGCGAGATGCGATGGGTCTTCAGGTTGCCCATATTGAGGATGTTCCCAGTCAAAAGTCTGAAGTCGTTTTTATTCCTGTTGGTGACAGTGAGGTTGAATTAGTACGACCCACCAGTTCTGATACAGGTGTGGCTAAATTTATTGAGGAACGCGGTGGGGGAATGCATCATCTGTGTTTCGAAGTGGATAATATTGATGAGATGCTTACCCAATTACAAGAAAAAGGAATTCGTTTAATTAACGTAGAAGCGCTGGAGTTACCTGGCAGAAAGATGGCCTTTGTTCACCCCAAAAGCACCAATGGGGTTTTGGTGGAGTTATACGAAGTATTATAAAAAAAATTTGACGGGATGATCATCCCGTCAAATCAATCATGCAATATTGTTCGCGATCAGGATTTTCTCTTCCGCTACTGCGATTGCAATGCCATCTTTTTCTTTAACTTGCCATAAAAGCAAGCCGCCGAGAGCAAAAAAGATAATTAACGAAACGATGCTCAGGCGACTCCCGCCCATTAGTCGACTGACGACACCGAATAATAATGGCCCAACGGTCCCCGCAATTTTTTCACTAACGCTAAAAAAGCTGTAGAATTCTGCCGATTTTGATTTAGGCATCATACGTCCACACAAGGATCGGCTGAGCGCTTGACTACCCCCCTGAACAGTGGCTACTGCAAAACCCAAAAGCCAGAAATGGATTTCCTTATATAGGAAATACCCTCCAATAGCAATCAGCGTGTAGATAAAAATGCTGAGAAGAATGGATCGTTTGGTGCCAATCTTTTTCGCTAACCATCCAAAGAGAAATGCAAATGGGATAGCCACAAATTGAACCATCAACAAGGTGCCGATGGTGGTTGTTGATGAAAAACCCAATTCTGTGCCATAGATGGTTGCCATGAAAATTATGGTGCCAATACCATTGTTGTATAACCAAAAAGCGACAATAAACTTGGTCAATTCTTTATATTTTTTGATTTCTTTGAATGTTGACGCCAACCGACCAAAACTGGCTTTGACTGGATTTATACCTGCTTCAGCAGCCAAAATTCGGCGAGGAGGTTCTTTAACATTTCGCCAGAACGGAATGGTGAAAACTAACCACCAGACAGACACCGTTAAAAATGATAACCTGGTCATTAATTCAGTAAGATTATCCGGTGAAAACATGATCATAACCAGGTTGATCGCCAATAAAATTCCCCCACCTGCATATCCCATGGCATAACCTCGCGAAGAGACCTGATCAATTTCGTCTTCACGGGCAATATGCGGGAGAAGAGAGTCGTAGAAAACATTTGCCCCCGCAAATCCAATAGATCCAATTATATAGAATACGGATGCCAATAACCAATCCCCACTTTTCACCAAATAAAGCAATGCTGTTCCCGTTACACCCAGGACTACAAAAATGGTCATAAAGCGTTTCTTAGTCCCAGAAAAATCAGCCATTGCGCCTAAAATCGGGCCAATTAAAGCAACCAGAACCAATGCGATCGTTGTGGTGAAAGCCCAATTGGATGTAGCTTCATGGGGTTGAAGATTTTTTGAAGCGACAGTCGAGTAATAAACTGGTAATACAGCGGCTGCAATCGTCGTGGCAAATGTAGAATTCGCCCAATCATACATCGTCCAGGCTCGTATGGCACGTTTATGTTCTATTTCATCCATGTTTCACATCCTTTAATTGGAATATAAAAATGATTATACAAGTGTTTATTGTTAAGGATTAATAAAATGACAATGAGAATTTAGTTTGCTCATACCTGTATCCATGTTGATCTATTTACAAATTTAAAATGATTTCAGATTGATTGATATAATTATTAGTTGGCTGAAAAAAACTAATAATAAAACATTTGTGCTATAATAAAAGCACTATTTTGTTCAGGTAGGGTCCTATGAATTCAATTCGCGTTGTTGGTGCTCGCGAGCATAATCTCAAAAATATTACCGTAGAAATTCCAAGAGATAAATTGGTTGTCATTACAGGATTATCTGGGTCTGGAAAGAGCTCCCTGGCATTTGATACTATTTTTGCTGAAGGGCAGAGAAGATACGTGGAGTCCCTCTCTGCTTATGCGCGACAATTTTTAGGCCAGATGGATAAACCGGATGTTGATGCAATCGAAGGTTTGTCTCCAGCCGTATCAATTGATCAAAAAGCTACATCAAGGAATCCCAGATCAACTGTTGGCACAGTCACTGAAACGTATGATTACTTCAGATTATTATTTGCCCGCGTAGGCATTCCACATTGTCATATTTGTGGACGCGAAGTTTCGCGGCAGAGTGCCCAGGAAATTGTGGATGCCATTCTAAGATTACCTGACGATTCCCGATTAATAATTCTTGCCCCGATCGTCCGCGGACGGAAAGGAACTTACCAGGCAGTTTTTGATGAAATCCGCAAAGCCGGATTTGTTCGTGTGAGGGTTGATGGTGTGATTTATAATCTTGACGATGATATCAAGATGGATCGATACAAAATCCATACCATCGAAGCCGTTGTAGACCGTTTGGTAATTGGTAAATATGAGAACGAAGAAGATACACAATCAGCCTTAACACGCCTGACAGATTCTGTTGAAACAGCCCTCAAAGTCGGTGAAGGACATGTCACCATTCAGAATATCTCTATGGAACCGAATGAAGACTATTTTTACTCGGAGCAATTGGCCTGCCCAGAACATGGCAGCATTATCCCAGAGATTGAACCGCGAACTTTTTCATTCAATACGCCCCACGGCGCCTGTCAGGATTGTCAGGGTTTAGGCACGAAGATGGAAATTGATCCGGATTTATTGATGCCTAACAAAAATTTATCCCTTGAGCAAGGTGCTATAACCGCTTTGGAATGGTCTAAACCCAAAGACCAGGGTGGGTATTATTGGGCAATGTTGAAAGCAATGGCTGACGCTTATGGATTAAATTTAGATGCTCCTGTAAATACTTTAACCCCGGACCAGATGAACCTGGTTTTATATGGAACCAATGGCGATTTGTTTACTATTAATATGGTAGGTAAAAATGATCGGTCGGTCACTTACCAGGCACCATTTGAAGGAGTGATCAACAATCTGCAAAGAAGGTTTAAAGAAACTAATTCTAACTACATTCGTGAGAAAATCGGCGGTTGGATGGGCGACCGTCCCTGTCCGAGTTGTAAGGGTGCCCGATTAAGAAAAGAAGCATTAGCCATAACGATTGACCAAAAAAATATTGTGGAAGCTACCGATTGGCATATTTTGAAGTTATTGCAGTGGGTTAATTACCTCGCAGAGGAAAAATCTCCCTTATCTAATAAAGAAAAGATTATTGCTTCCAGAATCCTGAAAGAAATCCAATCTCGATTGGGTTTTCTGGTCGATGTTGGCCTGGATTACCTTACCTTAGGAAGATCTGCCGTCACTTTGTCTGGTGGCGAGGCTCAACGCATCCGCCTGGCAACGCAGATTGGCTCAAAACTGATGGGTGTTCTTTATGTTTTAGATGAACCTTCGATTGGTTTGCACCCCAGAGATAATAGCCGACTACTGCGTACACTTGAAAATTTAAGAGATCAGGGAAATACCGTTTTGGTAGTCGAGCATGATGACGATACGATTCGTTCTGCTGATTGGATCGTTGACCTGGGTCCAGGAGCTGGTGAGCATGGTGGCGAAATTGTTGCTGAGGGAACTGTTAAAGATATTCTGAAATCAAAAAAATCAATCACAGGCGCTTATTTATCCGGTAAAAAACAGGTGCCTTTACCTTCTTTCAGGAGAAAAGGGAATGGGGAGGTTCTCACCATTCACGGCGCATGTGAAAACAACCTGAAGAACTTGGAAGTAGCCATTAGATTGGGAAAATTAGTATGTATCACTGGTGTGTCAGGATCTGGGAAGTCAACTTTAATGGTTGATATTCTATATCATGCTCTTGCAAAAGAAATCATGGGAGCACGAACCCAGCCTGGGGATTATGACCGGATCGAGGGCGTTGAGTTCATTGACAAAATTATCAATATTGACCAATCACCAATCGGTCGAACACCGCGGTCTAATCCTGGTACTTACACCAGTTTATTTGACGATATCAGAAAACTGTTCGCTGAATTGCCAGAAAGTAAGATGCGGGGTTACAAGGCCAGTCGCTTTTCATTTAATGTTCATGGCGGCCGTTGTGAAGCCTGTCAGGGGCAGGGGCAATTAAGAATCGAGATGCAATTTTTACCTGATGTCTATGTGCCTTGTGATGTGTGTCATGGCCAACGGTTTAATCGGGAGACTTTGCAGGTGAAATTCAAAGGCAACAGCATTTCTGATGTGCTGGATACGACCATTGAGGGTGGATTAGGTTTATTTACAGCTTTTCCTTCCATTGTCAATAAATTGCAAACTTTATCCGATGTTGGCCTGGGTTATGTCAAAATCGGTCAGCCGGCCCCCACGCTTTCCGGGGGTGAGGCGCAACGGGTGAAATTAGCAAAAGAACTTTCCAGGAGATCAACCGGAAAAACGCTATATGTGCTGGATGAACCTTCGGTGGGATTGCACGCTGCGGACGTTCACAAATTAATAGAAGTGCTCCAACGTCTGGTGGAGGGCGGAAATACAGTGTTAATCATTGAACACAATTTGGATATCATAAAAATTGCTGATCATATTATCGATCTGGGGCCTGAAGGAGGCGATCGAGGGGGTTTCTTACTCGCAAGTGGTACTCCGGAAGAGATTTGCAAAATCAATGATTCATATACAGGTCAATTTTTGAAGAAATATCTGAAGAAACATCATCCACAGTCCAAACCTATTCCCGGCAGTTATTAGGTTTTATTTGGCGAACAAAGGAGTTAACAATGCAATATAATCTTGATCAAAAAACGATCATCATTACTGGCGCAAATTCGGGAATAGGCAAAGCTGCAGCAATCCAATTGGCAAGTTTGGGGGCAACTGTGATCATGGCATGCCGATCTGCAGAGCGAGGTGCTGTGGCCTTGGAAGAGGTAAAAATGGCAGCGCAAAGTGAAAAAGTGGAATTGATGCAAGTGGATATGTCTTCATTACCTTCAATTCACAAGTTTGTTGAAAATTTTGCGCTGAAACACATGTCTCTTGATGTTCTCATACATAACGCGGCCAATTTTGATCATACCTTAAAGAATCCAACCCTGACCAAAGATGGGATTGAAACGATATTCGCCACCAACCATATAGGCATCTTTTTAATGACAAATTTGTTACTCGATACACTTAAAGCCAGTGCCCCTAGTCGAATCATAACGGTGGCTTCGAAGGGATTAATGACCTACCCTTTTCTAGATATTGAATTCAATAATTTAAACGGAGAGAAAAAATTCAATACTCAGCATGCTTATTACCATTCGAAGCAAGCTCAGGTGATGTTTACATACGATTTAGCCGAGCGACTACAAGGAAGTGGTGTATCAGTTAATTGTGTGCGAGTGACCAATGTGGCTATCCCCGATGAACGATTAACTCATCTCCCCTCCATGCTTAGAAAAATCTATCACATCAAGCGAAAGATGTCGATCACTCCAGAACGCCAGGCAGAAACTTATGTGTATCTTGCGGCTGATCCTAAAGTGCAAAATATTAGTGGGGGTTATTGGGATGAAAATAACAAGCAGGTACGATCAAACCAAAATTCTTATAATCGAGAGACCTGGAAACGACTATGGCATGAAAGTGAACGTCTGGCGGGGATGAGGAAATCCTGATTGAGTTTTCGGCGGTAAGTTAGTTGGATTGTTTATCCTTTCGTATGTATAATTTATAAAGTGGGAAAATTTCTTTGGAGGTTTATCGTATGACAGCTAAAATTTTGGATGGAAAAGCAATTGCAGAAAATGTAAGACTTGAAGTAAAAGAACAAGTTTCGAAGCGTGTGGCAGAAGGCAAAGTAGTGCCTGGATTAGCAACCGTTTTGGTAGGCGAAAATCCTGCCTCACAGGTATATGTACGTTCAAAACACAAAGCGTGTCAGGAAGCTGGCATTAATTCATTTGGTCACCTACTTCCAGCGGACGCGTCACAGCAGGAAGTGGAAGCGTTGGTAAAGAAATTGAATGATGATCCGACTGTGCATGGTATTCTCGTGCAATTACCTTTACCATCAGGATTGGATGAAGAGCGCGTATTAAATATGGTTAGTATTGAGAAAGATGTAGACGGTTTTCATCCATTAAATATTGGCAGATTGGCTCAAAAAGGTCGTGATCCACTTTTCATTCCTTGTACTCCAGCTGGAACCATTTACCTGATTGAACAGGTTGTTCCAAAAATTGAAGGTCAGAATGCTGTAGTGTTGGGCAGGTCTAATATAGTAGGTATGCCAGTTGCCTTATTATTGGTAAGAGCCAATGCAACCGTGACAATTTGCCACTCCCGCACGAAAGACTTACCAGGTGTCGTCCGTCAGGCAGATATACTTGTAGCAGCGGTAGGTCGCCCTGAAATGGTAAAGAAAGAATGGGTAAAACCTGGCGCGGTTGTCATTGATGTTGGTGTGAATCGAGTTGATGATCCAACAGCAAAACGTGGTTACAAATTGGTCGGTGATGTGGCTTTCGATGAGGTTTCAGAGGTCGCTGGAGTAATCACTCCAGTTCCCGGCGGTGTTGGACCCATGACGATCGCCATGTTGATGAAAAACACTTTGAGGGCTGCAGAAATTGCTGACTTAAAATAACAAATTGATGTTGTCTGACAATTGACTTTTGGTTTGATTCTTGCTAAACTCTGGATAGTTGTGTAGTTGTCTAACAAATACAAGAGATCAGAGTAATCAAAAAATGAAGAATCAAACCATCTTAATAAAGAATGCAACTTTGCTGGTAACTATGGATGGCCACCGCCGCGAGATTCGTGATGGTGGCCTTTTTGCTCGTAATGGATTTATTGAACAAATTGGCATTTTACAGGATCTACCGGAGACAGCTGATCAAGTATTGGACTTGAGTGGGCATATCGTCCTTCCAGGTCTGGTAAACACGCATCATCATTTTTATCAAACATTAACCAGAGCGGTTCCTGCTGCCCAGGATGCGAATCTGTTTCACTGGTTAAAAACACTCTATCCAATCTGGGCGAAAATGACACCGGAGGATATACGGATCTCCACGCAAACCGCGTTGGCGGAATTGGCACTCTCAGGATGTACTACAGCTTCGGATCATTTGTATCTCTTTCCAAATGGCTCAAAATTGGACGATGAGATAGATGCAGCGTCTACGGTTGGGTTACGTTTGCATGCTTCCCGCGGCTCAATGAGTTTGGGTGAGAGTCAGGGAGGATTACCTCCGGATTCGGTGGTGGATGGTGAAGAATTTATTTTAAATGATTCTCAACGATTGATTCAACGTTATCATGATCCCAAACCAGGATCAATGGTTCAAATCGTTTTGGCACCTTGTTCGCCCTTCAGTGTTACCGGTGAGCTTATGGTTCAATCGGCGAAATTAGCCAGAGAATACGGGGTGCAATTACACACTCATCTGGCTGAAACGCAGGATGAAGAAGTCTTTTGCCTCGAAAAATTTGGTTATCGACCTTTGGGTTATATGCAATCCCTGAATTGGGTAGGAAATGATGTCTGGTTTGCCCATTCAGTGCATATCAACCAGGAAGAAATTCAAGTTTACGCACAAGAGGGGTGTGGTGTCGCTCATTGTCCGAGTTCCAATATGCGCCTGGGATCCGGAGCTGCTCCGATAACTGATTATTTGCAGGCTGGGGTTAAGGTGGGGTTGGGGGTTGATGGATCAGCTAGCAACGATGGCTCTCATTTATTGGCAGAGGCACGTCAGGCTATGTTGTTGGCGAGATTGAGAGCTGGATTGATGGGTGCTTCTCTTTCTAATGATGAGACAGCCAGGTTATTTACTGCACGGCAATCATTGGAAATAGCAACCACAGGTGGTGCTGCAGTTCTTGGCAGGCAGGATATCGGGTCACTAGAAGTAGGCAAGTGCGCAGATTTTATTGCTATTGATCTGAACCGACTGGAATATGCCGGAGCGTTACATGATCCTGTGGCTGCGTTAGTATTCTGTCAACCAGGAAATGTTGATTTGAATGTTGTTCATGGAAAAATCGTTGTACAAGATCAACACTTAGTCAACATAGATTTGCCTGAATTGGTCGCAAAACACAATCGAGCTGCATCCAGATTATTGTCCTAATAATCGAGTAGAAAGGTCACGTATGAATTCATTCAAGAAGAAGGATAGCAAGAAACTGGTTGATGTCGCCATGGGAAGAGTTCCCGCCTCGCTCGTTATCAAAAACGGGAGATGGGTTTGTGTACAAACTGGTGAAATCATTGGCAACACTGATGTAGCTATTTCAGATCAACGAATAGCGTTTGTTGGTGACAATGCAGATCACTGTATTGGGGATAATACGAAGGTTGTTGACGCACAGAACAAATATCTTGTTCCGGGATTGATCGATGCCCACATGCATATTGAATCTGGCATGTTAACCGTGACAGAATTTGTGCGGGCAGTGCTTCCGAAAGGTACGACGACGATGATGGTAGATCCCCATGAGATTGCCAATGTGTTTGGGCTTAAGGGAGTTCGTTTAATGGTGGATGAAGCCTTAAAACAACCCAACCACGTATTTGTTCAGGTTCCTTCCTGTGTTCCCTCCGCACCGGGCTTTGAGACCCCAGGGGCTTCTATTTCACCGGATGATGTGGCAGAAGCAATGAAATGGGAGGGTATTATTGGGTTAGGGGAGATGATGAATTTCCCGGCAGTTGCAAATAATGATGAAAAATTGCATGCTGAAATGGATATAACGCGAACAGCTGGAAAAGTGATTGGTGGGCATTACGCCTCGCCGGATTTAGGATTGCCATTCTCCGGATATGTAGCTGGAGGTGCTCAAGACGATCACGAAGGGACACGAACGATTGATGCCATCACCAGAGCACGTCAGGGAATGAAAGTGATGATGCGTTTTGGCTCAGCCTGGCATGATGTTGAAGAGCAGGTAAAAGCAATCAGTGAAAATGGGATTGAGCCACGCAATTTCATTTTATGTACCGATGATTCCCACTCAGCTACATTGGTTGAAGATGGGCATATGGATCGGGTACTTCGTCATACAATTGGCCTGGGTGTAGATCCAATGTTGGCTATCCAAATGGCTACGATCAACACCTCGACTTATTTTGGTCTGGATTCCGAAATTGGGCAAATTGCACCCGGAAGATATGCCGACATTCTACTCGTCTCTGATCTTGAACATTTTCAACCTGAGTTGGTGATTGCTAAAGGATCAGTAGTTGCCAAAAATGGCGAAAACCTGATCAATTTTCCTAAGATCAACTATCCAGATTGGGTAACCCAATCTGTCAACATTGAGATACCTGTTCGACCAGAAATTTTTAATATTAAAACTGCCAAAGAAGGAACAGCGCGGGTAAATGTTATCGGAGTAATTGAGAATCAAGCACCCACAAAACACATGGAAATGCTTTTACCTATTCAGAATGGGGTTCTTTTATTAGATCCAAACAAGGATATTGCCAAATTAGCTGTGGTTGAACGTCACACAAGATCTGGTTCAGTTTCAAACGGATTCGTTGCCGGGTTTGGTTTCAAAGGCAAATGTGCAATAGCGACGACAGTAGCACATGATGCTCACCAATTAATAGTTACCGGTACAGACGAGAAAAACATGGCGTTGGCAGTTGACCGTTTGGTGGAAATTGGTGGTGGGCAGGTTGTGATTAAAGATGGAGAGATTATTGGTGAAGTTTCTTTACCGATTGCGGGCCTAATGTCAAATCAACATGCCAATTCTGTTTCCCAAAATGCTTCCTCAGTTTTACGTGGATTTGAACAATGTGGTTGTAAGTTAAACAATCCAAATATGCAATTAAGTTTGTTGGGGCTGGTCGTAATTCCTGAATTGAGGTTATCTGATAGGGGCCTAGTAGATGTTACCAATTTCCGATTTATACCGGTCATTGTCGAAGATTAAAAGGAGTTATTGAATGGCACAGGTACAGAAAATTCATGAAAAAAGTTCATTAACATCATTTCAGCGTTTACAGAATGAACTGGCTACAGTAATTTCTTCCACACCACATGGTGAAAAATTACCATCTGAACCGTTGCTTGCGAAAAAGTTAGGTGTTTCCAGGGCGACATTACGGGAAGCCATGCGCACCTTTGAAGGGCAGGGATTTATTCGCAGACGGCAGGGAGTTGGTACCTTTGTGGTAGGACCCATTCAAGTTATTGAAACTGGTCTTGAAGTATTGGAGAGTCTAGAAACCCTGGCAGAAAAAATCGGTTTGGAAGTAAAAATGGGTGAATTATCTTTTACTCAGGAGAAGGCAACTGAATATTATGCCAAAAATCTCAATGTTGAAGTTAATACCCCATTAATAAAAATATCACGCGTTATTAATGCTGATCATCGTCCGGTGGCTTATCTGGTAGATGTCTTACCTGAGTCCGTTTTCTCTAATGATGATCTGGCGTCTGGATTTACAGGCTCAGTTCTCGATCGTTTAATCGAGAGCAAAAAAATAGATTTATCTGTGTCGAAGACGGTTATACAAGCGGAAGGAGCATCCTCAAGTATTGCACGGGCATTGCAAATTCAGCGAGGGGATGTTCTATTATTGTTTAAAGCTCATTTATATTCCACTGATGGAAAAATCATCGATTATTCATATAGTTACTTCTTACCGGGTTATTTTCGTTTCCAGGTTGTGAGGCGAGTGGGTGAACTAAAATAGGTGATTAAAAATAAGAATGGAGAGATAAAATGGTCAGCAAAGATAAAGTAAAAGAAGTGATAGAAAACGTCGAAACATTTCGTCCTGATATTATCAATTTCTTTCGTGAAATCGTCGCAATCCCCAGCATGGAGTCTAAAATTGGTCCTGTTGGTGAACGAATTGCAGAAGAAATGAAAAAACTAGGGTTTGAGGAAGTCAGATTCGATGTGATGGGTAATATCATGGGAAAGATTGGTACTGGGCAGAAAGTGATGGTATTTGACTCCCATATCGATACGGTGGGTATAGGTGACCCAGAGGAATGGACTCATGATCCATTCATCGGAAAAATTGAAAATGGGATATTTTACGGACGAGGTGCCTGTGATGAAAAGAATAGCACACCCGGGATGGTGTATGGATTATCGATTGCCAACAAACTTGGTTTATTGGATGGCTGGACCGCGTATTATTTTGGCAATATGGAAGAATGGTGTGATGGAATAGGTCCGAATTCATTTGTAGAGGTCGATCCGAAAATTCGGCCAGATTTTGTGGTCATAGGTGAACCAACCAAGATGAATGTTTATCGAGGGCATAAAGGTCGCATCGAAATGAAAGTGACAGCCAAAGGACGAAGTGCCCACGCCGCCAGCAATCACCTGGGTGATAATGCTATTTATGCATTAATTCCGGTTATAGCTGGTATTCGAGATCTTGAGCCAAAATTAGGTGATCATGAATTCCTGGGCCATGCGAAAATAACGGTCAGCGATATGGTAGTCCAAACACCCAGTATCAACGCGGTTCCGAATGAAGCAATCATCTACATCGACCGGAGGATGACATTCGGAGAAACAAAAGAACAGGCGCTTGCACAGGTAAAAGCTTTGATTCCTGAGGATTTCAAAGATCGAGTAAAAGTAGAAGAGTTATTTTATGATGAGCCATCCTATACTGGGTTCGTTTTCCCAGTAGATAAGTATTTCCCTGCGTGGGCAATAGAAGAAGAACATCCTTTGGTACAGGCAGGCCTTGAAACTCGTAAATTGATCGGTTTGGAGGATGCTCCTGCAGGAAAATGGAATTTCAGTACGAATGGGATTTATTGGGCTGGGAAAGCTGGAATACCCAGTATCGGATTTGGACCTGGAGATGAAGAGACAGCTCATACTATTAATGATTCAGTTTCTATTGATGACATGGTGAAGTCGACAGCATTTTATGCTCTGGTCCCTGCTATGGTTACTTTACAATTAAAAAAATAAAACCAATTAATATCTGGTAATTAAAAAAATTAATTTGGAGGAAAAAGAAATGCAAACGAGTTTACAAGGACGCGATTTTATAACAGATCTCGATTTTTCAAAAGAAGAGATTGATACTATTTTAGATGTTGCATGGGATTTAAAAATGAAGCGTGCCATGCGGCAACCAACCCCATATTTGCGAGATAAATCCTTAGCATTGCTGTTTTTTTATAGCAGTACCCGTACACGTTCTGCTTTCGAATCAGCTTTCGCTCACCTGGGTGGCCATCCAGCTTTTATAGAAAGCCGGACAACCCAGATTTCTCATGGTGATACCGAAAGAGAGATCGGTCAGATTATGGGTCGGATTTATGATGGAATAGCTATTAGACATGTTGATTGGGGAATTGGGAATAAATATATGAATTTGGTTGCCGAAGCATCGCCAGCACCTGTATTCAATATGCAATGTGAGTTTTACCATCCTTTCCAAATTCTGGCAGATTTAATGACCATCATGGAGAAAAAAGGCAGAAATTTGAAGCGGAAGAAAGTTGTTATGTCCTGGGCTTTTGCGGAATCCTATCAAAAACCTCTCTCCATCCCAAACTCGATGGCATTACAATTTCCTCGATTTGGTGTCGATTTCGTGCTCGCACACCCACCAGAATTCAAACTGTCCGATGAGACGATTGAACGAGCAAAAGAAGAAGCACGCAAAGTTGGTGCTGGATTTGAAGTGATGGATGATATGGAAGCGGCCTTTAAAGACGCTGATGTCATTTATCCAAAATCCTGGGGTCCCTGGATGGTTACTACAGATGCAACCGAAGCTGGTGTTATAATTAATAAATATAAACATTGGATTACTGATGAAAGAAAAATGGCTCTGGCTAAAGAAGACGCGATCTTTATGCATCCTTTACCGGCAGACCGTGGTGTTGAAGTAACTGACGGTGTCATGGATGGCCCCCAATCAGTTATTTTTGATGAAGCGGAAAATAAAATGCATATTTGTAGCGCAGTCTATGCTCTAACCATGGGTCAATAAAAAATTTTATTGGAGGAAGTTTTATGAGTAAAGGCGTAGCAGTTGTAGCAGTCGGCGGAAATTCATTAATAAAAGACAATAACCGCAAATCAGTTCAGGATCAATATGATGCTGGGGCAGAATCAATGCATCATATCGCTGAAATGATCAGTCAGGGTTGGAACGTAGTTGTCACCCATGGAAATGGACCACAAGTTGGGTTCATCTTGAGAAGGTCCGAAATTTCATCGCACGAATTGCATGAAGTTCCATTGGATTATTGTGGTGCTGATTCTCAAGGCGCAATTGGTTATATGTTTGCAAGAGCTCTTACAAATGAATTCAAAAACCGCAAAATGGATAAACAAGTAGCCGCAGTTGTGACACAAACAGTTGTTGATCGCAATGACGACGCTTTTTCACACCCAACCAAACCGATTGGTTCGTTTATGGGCGAAGACGAAGCCAAACGACGCACCGATGACGATGGCTGGGTCGTGGTTGAAGATGCTGGTCGAGGTTGGCGTCGCGTTGTTGCTTCCCCCAAACCAGTGGATATCATTGAAAAAGAGGCTATCAAAGCTTTAATTAACGCAGGTATTATCGTTGTCGGCGTTGGCGGTGGTGGCATCCCGGTTGTTCGCGAACCGAACGGCGATATTGAGGGTGTAGAAGCTGTTATTGACAAAGATTTTGGTTCTTCCTTGCTGGCAACCATGATTGGTGCTGATTTGTTCGTTATCAGTACAGCTGTTGAAAAAGTTGCCATAAACTTCAATAAACCGGATCAAAAATGGCTCGATAAATTGACTTTGGAAGAAGCAAAGCAATATGCAGCAGATGGTCAGTTTGCAAAAGGCAGTATGTTGCCAAAAGTTGAGGCAATTATTAAATTCCTCGAAAATGGTGGTGAAAAAGCTTTAATTACTAATCCAGAGAATATTGGTCGAGCGTTACAAGGCGAGACAGGCACCTGGATTACCAGAAATTAAATTGTTTGCTCTGGGATTCTCATGAATCATGAGAATCCCAGATTTTATTTTTAATTTCCCTTCAATTTGTTTCTTTCACTCATCCCAGAATCATGTAAAATTATTAATCTCCGGATAGTAACGTTATTTAATAAAAATATTTTAAAAATCCTTTCCTTTTAGCACTTATTCCTATCATTTCATTCAGAACCTTTAAACTTTACCAGAAATTCAACTTTCATGGCTTATTATTGAAAGGAGGTGATACCGTTTCGAATATAAAATTTACGAAAATCGTTGTCGGAAATCAAATGAAAAATTTGTGATTTGAAGGAGAAAAAATGAATAAGAAGTTTGCTTGGACTTTAATTGCATTATTGATGGTGATGGCCCTGGTATTATCAGCCTGTCAACCAACACCAGAACCAGCTGCGCCAGAAGAACCCGCAGCCCCCGTAGAACCAGCCGAACCGGTTGAGGAACCTGAAGCTCCCATGGAGGAGTTTGTTTTTGGTTTACTTTTAGTCGGGCCCTATAATGATAAAGGGTATAGTCAGGCTCATTATGAAGCCGGTGAATATGTTGTAGCAAATGTTCCCGGAACGAAAATGATTTATCTGGATAAAGTAAACACTGCTGATCGCCCGGGTACAACAGCAGCCCAATTAGCGGAAGAACTTGTTGCTCAAGGCGCAAAACTGGTTGTCTTCAACTCCGATGACATGAAGGATGACGCTGTTGAATTCACAAAAAATCATCCCGATGTCTTCGTCATCCATGCCTCTGGTGATACTGTCTGGGCAGATGGTGAAAATTATCAGCCATTGGCCAATATGGCAAATCTGATGGGTGGTATGGAATATGGAAAGATGATTGCTGGTTGTGATGCGGCTTTACACACTCAAACAGGCTCCATTGGTTATCTTGGACCATTGATCAATGAAGAAACTCGTCGGTTAGCTTCTTCAGCATTCTTAGGCGCACGCTATTGTTGGGAAAATTACCTGGAAAAAGATCCTGCTGATCTTAACTTCCGCGTCACCTGGATTGGTTTCTGGTTCAATATTCCAGGGTTTACAGAAGATCCTACACAGGTCGCCAATGAATTTATCAATTCTGGTGCAGACGTGATCCTTTCTGGAATTGATACGACTGAAGGTTTGGTCGAAGCCAGAAAAGCCACCGGTGAAGGAAAACAAGTATATGCTATCCCATACGATTTTGTTGGCGCTTGCGACGAAGCTCCGGATGTTTGTCTGGGTGTCCCTTACTTCAATTGGGGACCTGCGTACGCTCGTTACGTAAACAGTGCGATCGACGGGACCTGGCAATCTGCTTTTGAATGGATGCCGCCCAGTTGGGATGATATCAATGATCATGATATGTCTGCAGTAGGGTACTTGAGTGGTCCTGGAATGTCAGCTGATGCAAAACCATTATTAGATCAGTTCATCTCCGAATTAGCTGGTGGATTGAACCTATGGAGTGGCCCATTGAATTATCAGGATGGTTCTAGTTTCCTGGCTGATGGACAAGCAGCAACTGATGGTGAAATTTGGTATCTACCTCAATTATTAGAGGGTATGGAAGGCCGTTCAGAATAATTTACCTATAGAAAGAAAGGGGAAGACTTCAAGTCTTCCCCTTTTTTAAAGATGTAAGGGACAAATGAACGTCGAATTTAAAAAAATTAATAAACATTTCGGACCTGTGCACGCGAATGTCGATATAAACTTTTGCATAAAAAGTGGGTCCATATATGGAATTCTAGGTGAAAATGGCGCTGGTAAAAGCACATTAATGAAAGTGCTTTCTGGATTTATGCAACCTGATTCAGGAGAAATTTTATTAGATGGCAAACTAGTGACCATTGATTCACCTGCTGACGCAATTAATTATGGAATTGGTATGTTGCATCAAGATCCTTTGGATTTTCCACCCATGCGATTGATTGAAAATTTTATCGTAGGACAAAAAGGTGGCCTTGTTCCATCCTATAAGAACACCATTAAAGAATTCCAGGAACTACAAAAAAAATTCGGCTTTTCATTAGATCCAGATGCATATGTGGACACATTAACTGTTGGAGAAAGACAACAATTAGAAATTCTGCGTCTGTTATGGATGGGGGCGAATGCGTTGATATTAGATGAACCTACAACAGGTATTAGTTCATTACAAAAGGAAAAATTGTTCGCTGCATTAAAAATTCTTGCTAATCAAGGCAAAACAATTATTTTTGTATCACACAAGTTAGAAGATGTAGAAGCGCTTTGTTCGAAAGTAGCAATTATAAGAAAAGGTGTTTTGGTTGGAGAAGTACCTGCACCTTTTAATTCTGATGAATTAGTTGAAATGATGTTTGGCAAAGTAATTACCTTGGGAGAACGCAATAATTTGTCTCAAGAGAAAATAGTTTTGGAATTAATCGATTTATTTATAGAACAATATCCATTAAGAATTGAAAACGTAAATTTCCAGCTTCTTTCCGGTGAAGTGATTGGCCTTGCAGGAATGGAAGGTAGCGGGCAGGATATTTTGCTACGGGCGTGTGTTGGTTTAATCAGGCCGATATCTGGAAAGGTTATTGTAAAAGATATAGACCTTTCCAATAAACAATATCATGTATATATGAACCACGGTGTCTCCTTTTTACCAGCCTCACGTCTGGAAGAAGGACTCGTTCCGGGATTAAGTCTGGCTGAGCATTTTACAATTGCCGGGGACGAGAAAAAGGGATTGTTTATCGATAAAGAATATTTTAAAGATAAAGCTGAAAAAATGATTGATGAATATCACATCATTGGACGTCCAGATTTAAATGTTGAATCCCTTTCGGGTGGAAATCAACAAAGAGCAGCATTATCACTCCTCAAGAATGCATTATCCATTATTTTATTAGAACATCCAACACGGGGTTTGGATATAGAATCAGCCATTTATATGTGGGGAAAATTAAAAGAGAGATGTCAACAAGGGACGTCGATATTTTTCATCTCCGGAGATTTGGAGGAAATTCTACAATATAGTGATCGAATTCTTGTGTTCTTCAGCGGACGCGTTTCACCTCCCCTTGAAGCTTCGACGACGACACTAGACCAATTAGGTCAACTAATTGGCGGAAAAGGTTGGGATCAGGTTTTTGACAAAAAGGAAAAATCATGAATAAAACACGAACCCTTAGCTCTTCCATATTGTTTCAATTAGGTGGTTTGGTATTTTCGTTGTTATTTGTATCCATCATTTTGTTATTGGTTAAATCTCAACCCCTGGAAGCTTTCCAGCTTATCTGGGAAGGTGCAACTGGCAGTGCAACACGTATAGCCAGTGTTTTTGTGGTATGGGTTCCATTGTTGTTGGTAACCTGTGGTCTGTTAGCCACCTTCACAGCGGGATTATGGAATATTGGTATTGAAGGGCAAATAACCGTTGGTGCAATTTTTACTACTGGTGTAATGAGGTTATTTTTAGGATCCTCGCTTTCTCCGGTATTAGTGATTATCATTTCGATCCTGGCTGGTATGGTCGGGGGAGCAGTTTGGGCTGCCTTGGCAGGTGTTCTCAAGACATTTGGAGGGGTCAATGAAATTTTTGGCGGTTTAGGCTTGAACTTCATCGCCACAGCATTAAATATTGGTCTCATTTTTGGTGCCTGGAGTCGCCCTGGGGTTGCTTCGATGAGTGGTACCGAGCCATTTCCTGAACAATTCTGGTTACCAACACTCCAGGATTTTCGTGTTAGTATGTGGTCGATTGCCTTGGCGATTATTGGATTGGTCATTATTTATTTCATGCTTCAGGGTACTCATTTTGGATTACGCTTAAAAGCAGTTGGAAAAGGGATGAAATCTGCATTTCGGATGGGCATCCCCACCTGGCAGCATATGATGTTGTCGTTTATTATTTGTGGTCTATTTGCAGGATTGGCTGGTGCGCTTCAGGTAACTGCAGTTTATCATCGCTTGATTCCTTCCATATCTAGTGGTTATGGGTTCTTGGGTTTGATGATTGCTATGTTAATTAACTATCAAGCACTATGGTTGGCACCCATTGCGTTATTCTTCGCCGCCTTAAATATTGGAGGAATTCAACTACCTATAGTTTTAAAACTTGATTCATCCTTAACAGGGGTTCTTCAGGGAAGTTTGGTTCTATTCGTGATGATTTCTCAAGGCATAAAACAGAAAATTTTGGGAAAGAAGTAGGAGTAGCGATGGGAAACGACATTATTCTTTTTGGTTTAGCGGGTGTTATCGCTTCGGGTGCTCCTATTGTAATTGCTGTCATAGGCGAAACAATTACAGAACGAGCAGGTGTGATTAACTTATCACTCAATGGTGTGATTCTTTTATCCGCAATGGCTGGTTTTTCGGTTGCTGTTAAGACCGACAGTTTGTTTTTTGGTTTTTTGGCTGGAATGGTTGTTGGAGCTTTGGTGGCTACAATCGTTGCCTTCAGTAGTATTACCCTCAAACAATCACAGGTAGCAGTTGGCTTCATTCTGGCGATCACTTGCCGGGATCTGGCATACTTCCTAGGAAATCCTATTATGGGCTCTCAAGGTCCCATCATGCTCTCCACGTCAATACCTTTTCTAAGCGATATTCCGATTGTTGGACGATTATTTTTTCAACAATCATTGATGACATATATCAGCATTATCCTGATCGTGATAGCCTGGTTCTGGATCTTTAAAACCCGCCCAGGATTGATGCTTCAAGGCATTGGAGAAAAACCAGCCGCTGCCTATGTGAGGGGAGCGAATGTCCAAAAAATGAGATATTTTTACACAATCCTTGGTGGCGCATTGGTAGGTTTGGCCGGTCCCCTCTATACACTAAGTGTAAAACCTGGTTGGAAAGGAACGATTACCGGACTGGATGGAATCGGTTGGATTGTACTGGCGATTACCATTTTCGGAGGTTGGAATCCGGTTAGGGCAGCATTTGGTGCATATTTGTTCGCATTTCTCCAATGGTTGGGACTGGTATTGCAGCCCTATATGACCTCAATCCCTTCTCAGGTTCTTCAGGTAGCACCTTTCCCCTTGATGATTCTCGCTTTATTGTTCGTGAATATGGGTAATACTGAATGGATGGAGCGATTAATTGCTTCTTTACCCGATAGTGTAAGACTGCGGGCAATAAAATTATTAAGATCGATGCAATCCCGTCAACCAGGGTCTCTTGGTACACCTTTTGAACGACAATAGATAAGGAGCTTAATACAATTCTCCATTTCCTAAATCGAGAAATGACTATCTATATCAATTGTCAGACAACTCACCTAGAAAAAGACATAAATCTTTAATCAAGATATAATAGAGGTGTTTGCAGAAATTATAAATAACGGAAAAAGGTAGATAATGAATAAATTTCTCGGATACACTTGTTCCATTTGTGGGACAGAATATCCATGTACACAAGAACTTTACACCTGTCCTAAAGATGGTGGAAACCTTGATATCGTATTGGACATAGCTTCTATCAAACGAAAATATGAAGCCAGTGACATCATCTCGAGAGAAGAAAATTATCTTTGGCGTTATTTACCTTTATTACCGGTGGCTAACCCTGGGTATGAAGATACTCCTTTCCGTATGTCTGGAGGAACACCAACTTATTCACCACCAGGGTTAAAAAAAGCGCTAGAGCTTAAATATTTGTGGATTAAAGATGATGGCAAGAATCCAACCGGTTCATTTAAGGATCGTGCCAGTGCGGTGGTGATCGCCCGAGCTAAAGAATTGGGATCAGAAGTGGTTGTTACCGCTTCAACAGGCAATGCCGGGGCTGCTTTGGCTGGCCTGGCAGCGGCTGTGGGTCAAAAAGCGATTATTTTTGCTCCAAAAACTGCCCCACCAGCAAAAGTTGCACAATTACTAGTATACGGCGCAGAGTTGATTCTAGTCGATGGGAATTATGACTCTGCGTTTGATTTAACCATAGAAGCCGTCAATGAATTCGGTTGGTATTGCCGGAATACTGGATTTAATCCGTTTACCATCGAGGGTAAGAAAACGGCTGCTTATGAGATTTGGGAAGATGTTATTATCAAAAATTCATTATGGGACACTCCGTTATCCATTTTTGTCAGTGTTGGTGACGGCAACATTATTTCAGGAATCCACAAAGGCTTCAAAGATTTGTGTTTATTAGGCTGGTTGGATCAAATGCCCAGATTATTTGGGGTACAAGCCGAAGGTTCTGCTGCCATCGCCAACGCATTTCATGGAAGTACCGAGGACATTATCCCGGTTCAGGCAAATACAATTGCAGATAGTATTTCTGTTAATTTACCACGAGACGGAATCCGAGCTGTGCGAGCGGCTTCCCAAACAAATGGTTCATATCTGCTTGTAAATGACCAGCAAATATTAAATGCAATTTCTGAGCTTGGAAAAGTTGGGATATTTGCTGAACCTGCTGGTGCAACTGCTTATGCAGGCTTGGTGAGTGCAATCGAATCAGGTATGATAAAAGCGGATGATCCAGTTTTGGTCGTCAATACCGGATCAGGTCTTAAGGATATACGGGCAGCCATGATGGCCGTTAAAGATGCACCAATAATCGAACCAACTTTGCAATCCTTGAAAAAACATCTTCAATCGAAGAGAGAATAATTTGGAAAATTCACCAGTATTTACAATTATTGCCCCAATTTTTAATGAACTAGAAAATTTACCCATCCTTTTTGATCGTATATCTAAGGTCTTGGATCAAACTGGAGAAGCATGGGAACTTATCCTGGTGGATGATGGTTCAACCGATGGTTCTACGGATGTGATCCGGGAAATTGCTAAGAAAGATGAACGGATCAGACCTGTCATTTTTGCTAGAAATTTTGGTCATCAGATAGCTGTTACGGCGGGATTAGACTATAGCCGTGGAAAAGCAGTTGTAATTATTGATGCAGATTTACAAGATCCACCAGAGGTGATTCTTCAATTAATTGAGAAATGGCGCGAAGGGTTTGAAGTTGTTTATGCAGTGAGATCAGAACGGGAAGGTGAGACGTACTTTAAGAAGGTCACTGCCTCCGTCTTTTACCGCCTGATTTTCAGAATTACTGATGTCAAGATTCCTTTGGACACCGGCGATTTTCGGTTGATGGATCGAAAAGTAGTTGAGGTAATGAATTCGATGCGGGAACACCACCGTTTCCTGCGAGGAATGTCAGCCTGGGTTGGATTTAAACAAGTCGGTGTGACTTATAAAAGAGTAGCGCGGATTGCCGGTGAAACAAAATATCCGCTGAAGAAAATGATGAAATTGGCTTTGACCGCTATAACCGGTTTTTCATACGTCCCATTACAAATAGCCACTTATGTAGGATTTATATCAGCTGGTATCAGTCTGATCACAATTCCGATAGTAATTTTGATGAGAATGCTCGGATCTCAGCAATTTACTGGTCAGGCAACCACATTGATTGCTGTTTTATTTCTTGGCGGCGTTCAATTAATTTCTCTAGGAATTTTAGGAGAATATATTGGACGTATCTATGATGAAGTTAAAGGGCGACCACTCTACATTGTTAGTGAAGCACCTACAGAGAAAAAAAAATAAAGGAATAGGATAATTTAACATGGCAAAAATAGATTTTTCAATAAATGAAGAAGCAAGAAACCGGACAGTTTTACGGGCACGGGAAAGAAATATCATTCTCCCGACTCTTGCACAACAACGAAATCCAGAAACAGTTCCCCAAAAAATTAAAGAGGAATTAACCAATATTGGATTATGGGATATTCATCCTAGAAATCTTTTCCGGATCACATGGAAAAATGAGCCCACTGATTTTGGGGGAAAATTTGACGGGGTTAATTATTTTGAATTACCTTCATCACTTACTGGTGTAAAAGCACGAATCATTGTTTTGGTTGGAAAATGGTTTCCAACTGGAGCCCATAAAGTGGGAGCTGCCTATGGTTGTCTGGTTCCTCGATTGGTTACCGGTCAATTTGACCCGACGGTCCATAAAGCGGTGTGGCCATCTACCGGAAATTATTGTCGTGGCGGTGCCTACGATTCAAAGTTATTAGCTTGTGATTCTATTGCAATCCTTCCTGAAGAAATGAGCCAGGAACGATTTGATTGGCTGAAGAATGTCGCTACGCAGGTGATTGCAACACCTGGAAGTGAATCCAACGTAAAAGAAATTTTCGATAAATGCTGGGAACTACGCCAATCTGGTGAACCTCTGGTAATTTTCAACCAGTTTGACGAGTTTGGTAATTATTTGTGGCATTATAGTGTCACTGGCAATGCCTTTGAAGATATTCTTAACGCAGAAATGAAACCCAATAGTAATTTTGCTGGTTTTTGTGCGACGACTGGATCGGCTGGCACTATCGGTGTGGGTGATTATCTCAAACACAAATACCCGACGATGAAAATCGTTGCGTCAGAAGCTTTACAATGCCCAACATTACTCAATAATGGTTTTGGCGCACATCGTATTGAGGGAATAGGTGACAAACACGTTCCGTGGATTCATAATGTCAGAAATACTGACATGGTGACAGCAATTGATGATAATGCGGTTGTACAAATTGTGCGCTTATTCAATGAACCTGAAGGTAAGAAATATTTAGCCAAGAAAGGCGTGCCAGAAAATATTATTAAGAACTTGCATCTGTTTGGTCATTCAGGTATTGCCAATATGCTTACGGCAATTAAGTTTGCAAAATATTATGAACTAACAGAAGAAGATATTGTCCTGACTGTTCTTACTGATTCTGTCGAATTGTATGACTCGAGAGTTGTTGAGTATCAAGAGCAGTTCGGTGATTTTACAAGCCATGATGCTGCTGAAGTATTCGCATCCAGGCTTATGGGTGAAACAACGGATAATATGCAGGAATTAACCTATCTAGACAGGAAACGTGTACACAATCTGAAATATTACACCTGGGTTGAACAACAAGGTAAGACCTATGATGAGATCATGGACCAGTGGTATGACAAGAATTATTGGACTGGTTTCCAATCTCAGTTGGATGAAATTGATGAATATATTACAGAATTCAATGATCGGGTTGGTTTGTTAAAAAAATACATATAGAGATTTTCTTTTCTAACACGGGGTTCTATGGATTTACTTCATAGAACCTTTTTTGTAAAATTGATAGGGACCATAAAAATGAATTCTTTACCAGCGGACATTGATCTTGTTCTTGTTGCTATTCTGCCAGATCCGAAAGATCTTGAATTAGCCCGGTTATTGGGTTGGTATCGTATCCCCCTAAAAAGCGCTCCGAAGGTTGTATCCGTGGATTTTCTGGCTTTTTACCAGACAGCGGCGTTTGACGAAGAAAATCGTTGGCGGATTAAGTTTGTTGCACCAGTAAAAGGTCATGAATTGACCACCCGCGGGCAATTGTTTCGGGATCAACCAGATCATCCAAGAGCCAATGAAGAATATTTCAAGATACAAATTGGAGATTTAATATCTCTAAATAACCACATTCAAGCAGATCGTTGGCGTAGAATCACTTTTTTTTATACAACGGGATTGCTATTAAAAAATGCCTCATCAGTTCGTGACCTGGTAGTGGAAGGAGAAGAGCGGGAAATTTTATGGAAATCACTCAGAGAAAGAGCTCAAAATAATGATGAATATCTTAGGACAGAAGATTCCAGTCAAAAATTTGAAATTGATTTTTTGAAGATACTTCAGGAATGGGATAAAATCAAAGATGAATTGTAATTAATCAAGAAAACAATATGAGGAAGAAATGAAAACGATTATTCGGGGTGGAACAATAATTTCTGCATCTGATGAATGTGAAGCAGATATTCTGGTTGAGAATGAGAAAATTTCCATGATTGGGACTGATTTGCCAACCGAGGGGATAGATCAAATTGTTGAGGCTCAAGGGAGGTTTATTCTACCCGGTGGAATAGACCCACATACTCACTTCGATCTTCCAATGTTTAACACCGTATCCTCAGATGATCATTACAGCGGACATAAAGCAGCCGCCTTTGGAGGAACAACAACCGTTCTCGATTTCGTTCCTCAAACTGGTTATGATTTAAAAAAAGATATTAGTGATTGGTTTATTAAAACAGAGGCAAAAGCAGCCATTGATTATGGTTTTCACATGAACATATCCCAATTTAATGCAGAAGTTGCAAAACAGATCCCTTCTCTAATCGATTTAGGGATCACCTCTCTGAAGGTTTTTACAGCGTATAATGAAACTCTGCGAATACCAGACGTTGAAATTTTTAAAGTAATGCGCATAGCAAAAAAGTATGGGTTTCTGACAATGATGCATGCAGAGAACGGAGATATTATCGAGATTCTTGTTCAGGAAGCATTAGCATCTGGACACACAACTCCTGAGTGGCATGCGCTCACGAGACCTGCTTGGGGGGCGGCAGAAGCGGTTAGCAGAGGTATTTCCCTTGCTGCGCATACTGATGCGCCTTTATATATTGTGCACATGAACACCGGGGGAGAGGTCGACCAATTGGCTTATGGACGGGATTTAGGAATTCCGGTTATGGGAGAAACCTGTCCCCAATATTTGTTTTTCACGATCGAAAATCTTAAGCAACCTGACGGCGCAAAGTGGATTTGCTCACCGCCTATGCGATCTGAAGCGGATAATGAGCAATTGTGGCAGGGGATCATGGATGGAACCATTCAGGTATTGGGGACTGATCATTGTCCATTCTTCTATAACGGAACTGTGCCCATTCATTATGAAGGAAAAGAAGTAAAAATTCCTGGAAAAGAATTGGGTAAGGATGATTTCACTAAAATTCCAAATGGATTACCTGGAGTCGGTGATCGGTTACCAATATTTTGGACAGAAGGGGTAGTAAAGGGAAGAATTACGCCCAACCAATTCGTTGCGCTTACATCCACAAACCCTGCAAAAATATTTGGTTTGTATCCAAAAAAAGGCGTCATTCAACCAGGAAGTGATGCTGATTTGGTGATATGGGATCCAAACAAAAAGATAAGATATGGAATTGAGTGGTCTCACCAGCGCACCGATTATAACCTCTATGAAGGGTGGGATTTAGAAGGATTCCCGGAAAAGGTTTTCTCCAGAGGATGTTGTATTGTTGATGGTAAGAATTGGTTAGGGAAAGCCGGAAGTGGAAAATTCATCAAACGCAAACCATTTAGCGCTACTTTATAAAATTTCCCTATGTTGACACTTGTACCCATAGGTCTTAATTTATTTGCAGCTGGTCTGATCCTGATTCTCTCCAGGATTAAAGCAAATATCGGACGGGTCTGGTTAATCGCAACAATCTTTTCTCTCAGTAATTGGGGCATAATTTTAGGTCTTCGCTGGCTTTATCCATTACAAATTAATTTTCCAGAATGGTTTCCAATCGGTGAAATATCCCAAAGGGGAATTATCCTTCAATTGGACTCTTTCTCCTGGCCAATTTTGCTAGCTTTGTGCGCTGTCCAGACTGCAGTGATCATTACTGATTCTAGTCGGCTTGATGAAATACCTTCACCTTCTATCTGGGCTGGACTTTTTCTTGTATATGGGTTTGGAATTCTGGCAGCTTTAACCAGCAGTATTATCTCAATATTCCTGGTGTGGGCTCTGGTCGACATTGTTGAATTTTTGATTCTCATTCGAACGGCTATTTCTGATCAAAAAGTAAATGAAATTGTGGTTTCGTTTGCTGTGAAAACCCTAGGATTATTTATTTTAATTTTTGGATTATTGTTTAGCTATAAACTTGGCACACCACTGAAGATTGGTCAACAAGTAAATGACCTAGGTTTTATCGTCCTCATCGCTGTAGGCTTGCGGCTAGGCGTTATCCCATTTAACTTGCCATTTGTGAGTGGTTCTCCCATTCGTAGGGGTTTGGGAAATTCAATTCGGATGGTGAGTGTAGCTGCTTCAATCATTATTTTATTACGATTGCCAATGGGAAACTTCGCCGCAGGAACCCAGGGGATACTCCTCACCTTGACGACTATTGGAATATTTTTTGGGTCTATTATGTGGTATGGTTCTTCATCCGAATTGGAAGGGCGACCTTATTGGATAGTAAGCATGGCCGGATTGGCAATTTATTCATCTATCAATGGAAATCAAATTGCTACTTTAGCATGGACATTGGCTCTAATACTAAGTGGATCAGTTTTGTTCTTGTATTCTGCAAGAGGAAAAAAACTGACCATTTTACCGTTAATGGCATTGATTGGGATAACTGGCTTACCATTTACGCCGTCTGTGATTGGTTGGGAAGGAATTATCATCAGCGGCAGAATTTTTGGAAATATTGTTATGATTCTGTCCGTATCGTTCATTATTTTGGGTTATCTTCGGCATGCAACCAATACAGATTCATTGTTAATTAAAAAGGAGAGATGGATTTGGATTACTTATCCCCTGGGATTACTCATTTTGGTCATTTCTCAGTGGCTCATTTTTCTTGTCAGTGACCTGCAATGGTATCTTACGGGTAAATTGTTTGCAAGTTTTGTTGCGTTTCTATTGCCAATCCTCTTCTATTTTTTGATACGAAAATTTTTCCAGAAATCAGATTATGCAGAATTTTTAAAAAAGGTTTTAGAGCCTATAGGTGATTTTATAATCAAATTTCTGAGTTTTCGTTGGCTTTATCAACTTCTTTGGTCAATTCTTGGTATGGTTCAGCGTATTGTAAATATTATTTCCAGTATCCTTGAAGGCCAGGGAGGAATTGTCTGGGTAATTGTTTTTCTTGTCATGATCATCACCTTGATAACTTCAGGAGATTTATCGTAAATGGACACTGTAATCGATTATCTTCCTGTGGTATTAGCCGGATTATCTTCCTTAATCCTTTTTACAAACAAAAAATGGCGTTGGAATATCCTGGCTATTGCTGTCATTTATGTATCTGTATTTTGGATGGTGCTACAAGTATGGTCTCCCGGGCTGGCTGTTGTCAAATTAATTTCAGGTTGGATGGCAGGTGCAATCCTTGGTTCGGCTGTAAAAGAAGAGTCAGTGGAATTAGTAGAAGATAACAAGGTGGAACAAAGATTTAAACTGATTATCGTCCTTATTATCTGGATCTTTAGTTTTTCCATCACGCAAAGTATTAGTGCCCGTTTACCGATTCCCGATGCACTTGTTTGGGGTGGTGTTCTTTTGATTATTATGGGAATAATACTAATCGGAATGGCCGTTCGACCAATACGGGTTATATTTGGTTTACTGACTGCTTTTTCTGGTTTTGAAGTCCTATATGCCGGTGTGGAACAATCCTTGTTAGTAGCCGGATTTCTTGTCATTATCACTTTGGGCATCGCATTGGTTGGTGTTCTTTTTATTCAACAAGAAGAAGGAGAAATTGTGTGAGTGCTCCTATTATTTGGATTGGTATTCCAATTATTCTTTCTATCATTCTCTTTTTCCTCAGGACGAAACGCCGATTGGCTTTACTGATAGGTGGAGGAGGTAGTGCATTCCTAGCTCTGTTGGCATTGACATTTAAGATAGATAGTGTATTTCCACTCGGACCTTTGTCATTGGAAATTTCATCCACATTTACGGTGCTGGGTAGAAATTTTATTATTATTGATAGCGAACGCTTTATTATAGCTCTGATGTTTTCAATGGGTACATTTTGGATTGTAGGATCAAGAATTTCCGGTGCAAACAGCTTCTTCGTACCAAATGTTTTGGCAATCATTTCTCTATTTATTGCTGCATTGTCAGTACAACCATTTTTGTACGCAGCATTAATCATTGAAATCGCGGTCCTCATCAGCATCCCAATTTTTTTTCAAAGAGGGCAACCAGTCAAACCGGGGGTCATCCGTTTCCTGGTTTTTCAAACATTGGCTGTTCCTTTCATTTTATTCTCAGGTTGGGGTTTTGAAGCAGCACCTGCGAGTGTTGATAGCCAGGGCGCATATTTTCAAGCAGGAATTTTATTAACTATCGGATTAGGGCTTTGGTTAGCAATTTTTCCATTTCATACCTGGGTCCCATTGCTGGCGAAAGATGGTCATCCGTATGCTGCAGGCTTTATATTCAGTATGATACCAACGACAATCCTTCTCTTTTTTATGGAGTTTTTAAATTCCTTTAATTGGTTAAGAGAACAGACTTTATTGATAACCATCAGCCAAATTTTGGGGACTGTGATGATTCTTTTAGGTGGGCTCTTTGCCGCATTTCAACGAGAATTAACCCGTCTGATTGGATACGCGGTTATGTTAGAAATCGGTTTTTCCTTACTGGCATTGAGTTTGAATCAAGTGATAGGGTGGCATTCTTACATATTAATTCTGATTCCGAGATTGATTGGAATTGCTATTTGTACTTTAGCCATATCAATCTGGAATAACAAAGAGAAGAATATGGATATGGAATCATTCAAAGGAGAATTTTATAAGTCTCCTTTTTCAATACTGGGTTTTCTTGCGGGATGGTTCACTTTATCGGGTCTTCCCTTACTACCTGGTTTTCCGACTAAATTACCGATATTAATTGGGTTGAGTGAAATCAGCCTAACCCCGATTATGTTTATCTTTATTGGATTATTTGGATTATTTGTAGCTGGATTCAGGTTTATAGCGGTCATCTTTCAACAATCTGATATAGAAAGCGTAAATGAACCTGAACCCATCTTACAAAAAATATTTTTTTCATTTGGAATATTTTTATTATTTATAATGGGAATTTTTCCTAGCGTGGTATTAAACCCATTTTTGGAGATATTATCTGCATTTTCTAACTTGAATTAAGGGAATTACTGTAATAAACGATAAGTGCTCCGAATGGTATAATTTTCAGCATACCAAGTAAAAGCGATCCTTATGGAGTAAATAAATGGATTTTGAACAAATACTCAAGCGTGTAGAATGGTTGGATGAAGAACGTAGAAAAGATAAGCTAATTATTGCTTCCCTCGATGATCGTTTACGAAAAGCTGAAGGAAATAATACTACAATCCTCCAAGAAATTCGTGAAGTATCCAATGAGACGAACCGAATTAAAACAATTGCGTCCCGGTTTGACTCGGTTGATGCGGCTATTTCACAATTGAGAGTTGAATATACCCGGGCAGTTGAAAGTATTGAAAAATTAAGGATCGAAAAGGATAGGGAAATTGAAAAGGTCAGACTTGCTGATTTGGAATCACTAAACAGTTCCATAGCTAATGTTCGCAAAGGTCTGGAAATCCTTCCGGAGATGAAAAAAGATATTAAAGCACGCGAAGAAGAGGAGCATAGATTAATCAAATTAATTGGTGAATTTGATAAAAAAATCATAGATATAAAAAGAGCTGATGAAGAATATCGCCGTGCTCAAAAGATTCTGGAAGAAAATGTTCGCCAGGATTCAAAAAGGATTCTTGATTTACAGGGCGAGATTTCCTCTACCCGTAAAAGAAATGAAGAACAAAGAGGTAAAGTCGATTTAACCACTGAAAATCTTCGAAAAATTGAAATGCGCCAGAATGAATTACTAAACTCCGAAAGTGAACGTAAACAAGCACAAGTATTGTTCATCGAAAAAAATAATATGTCTCAGGTGGAGAAAGATCGAGTTTGGAAAGAATGGCAGGCTCGTTTTGAAGTGATTAGTAACCAGGCAATTAATTTAGATGAACAATTGCAGTCGTTAGATGCCACACAACGAGCCATCCGGCATTCACAGGCTGCGTTTGAAGAAATTACCCAAAAATTTGAAAGAAGAATTAATGAAATTACAGAAATGCAGCGGCTGGTAGAGGATCGCATGCGACAGGATTGGATTTCTTTCAAAGCCGATGATCAAAAACGCTGGTCAAACTATATGATTTCTGAGGAAGAGCAATTACAGGAAACAACTCGCATTTTCGAAAAATTTGAAAATCGGTTAATGCGATTAGAAGAAATTTCACAGGAACTTAATGATCTAACCAACCAAATTGTGCAAACAAATGAACGATCATTACAATCATTGTTTAAATTTATTAAAGAAGTAAACGAAGATTTTACGGATAATTTTGACACGAAGAGATCTTAGATCATGTATGTCATTGGCACAGCAGGACATGTTGACCATGGAAAATCTACTTTAATAAAAGCACTTACCGGTATTCATCCTGACCGTTTAAAAGAAGAAAAATTACGGCAAATGACGATTGATCTTGGATTTGCCTGGTTGAATTTACCAAATGGTGAAGAACTTGGAATCATTGACGTTCCTGGTCATCGGGATTTTATTGAGAACATGTTATCTGGTGTGGGGGGTATCGACGCAGCTTTGTTTATTATCGCTGCAGATGAAGGCGTAATGCCTCAGACCAAAGAACACCTGGCAATTATTGACTTATTACAGGTGAAAAATGGAATAATTGTCCTGACAAAAATAGACTTAGTGGATGATCCTGATTGGCTTGATTTGGTGGAAATGGATATTCATGAAGTTATCCAAGGGACAATTCTTGAAAATGCCACGATTGTGCATGTATCAGCGCATACAAAAATTGGTATTGATCAATTAATTACTACTTTACAAGAATTATTGGCTGACGTACCACCAAAACCGGACTTTGGTAGAGCACGACTTCCCATAGATCGTGTGTTTTCAATTACAGGATTTGGGACGATTGTAACCGGCACACTATTGGATGGCAGTTTGCAGGTTGGTGAGGAAGTAGAAATATTACCTGGAGGAAAAAAAATTCGTATCAGAGGACTGCAAACTCATAAAAAGAACGAGCAATCGGCTTCTCCAGGGAGTCGTACTGCAGTTAATCTAACAGGGATCAACGTAGATGACATTCAACGTGGACAGGTAATTGCAAGTGTAAAGAAATATCAACCTACACAAAGGTTCGATGCAGATCTGCGAATATTACCTTCTTCCAATTTTTCAATAAAACATAACCAGACTGTGAAATTATTTATTGGTGCTTCAGAAGTATTGTCCAGAATTCGCGTGTTGGGCAAGGATGAGATCAAACCTGGAGAAAATGGTTGGGTGCAGATCGAACCTGTGTCAGAAATTGTGGGTATCCGTGGAGACCGATTTATCATCCGGATTCCTTCCCCAGGCGAGACAATTGGTGGCGGAATGATCGTGAATCCGCACCCAGATCGTAGACATAAAAGATTTTCAGCTGATGTTATTAAACAATTGGAAGCGTATAAGCAAGGCACACCAGATGAAATTTTCCTTCAATCTGTTCAGGATATTGGGGTGGGTACATTTGATGCTGTTGCAAAAAAAGCAAAATTGGAACTTTCCGAAATCAGAGATTTCTGGTTGGGTCTCGTTGAAGAGAAGCAAATTTACCAATTGGAAAAAGGGGATGTTTTTCAAAAACCAAACATTTTGATAAGTTCGTCTGTTTGGTTTATGGACAAGAAAAACAAAACAAGTACTCTTTTGAAGAATTATCATCATCAATTTAATTTGCGTACTGGCATACCAAAAGAAGAATTAAAAAGTAAATTAAAACTTGATCAACCGGTTTTCATTGCTATGCTGAATGTATTTCAGGAGAAAAATTTTGTAGAATCGCTTGGAAATGTAGTTCGACTGCACGGTTTTATCCCAAGTCTTAACCCAACTCAGGAAAAGGCAAAGAATTCAATTATTGATGCATTTTCTACTGAGCCTTATTCCACTCCAGGCATCAAGGAATCGATTGAGATATATGGAGATGAAATAATGAATTATTTACAAGCCAAGAATCTTCTGATTATTGCAGGTAATGATGTGGCATTCTTAAATGATTTTTATCTGGAAATGAAAAAATGGGTGATTGATAAGATTGAACAATCGGGAACACTGACGGTGGCTGAATTCAGGGATAGATTCCAAACATCCAGAAAATATGCCTTAGCCTTTCTGGAACATCTTGACTCGATCGGCGTTACAATTCGAGAAGGCGATTTTCGAAAAATCCGTCAAACCAGGAAATAAATCTAAAGAAAATGTCAGTGCTAGAATAAATTGACGTTGACAGCTTTTCATGATGCCTGTATAATATCTGACGTTAACCTCAGCAAAAGCTGGGGTAAAAAAATGTTAATCCAGCTTCCCCATAGTTCGGCGTCCTACATTCGCGGGATTTATGGTGAAGTGAAGATGGAGAGAGATATATGAAGTACGCTATTGTTGAAAGTGGCGGCAAACAATATAAGGCCGTCGAAGGGACCGCGTTAGAAGTGGATCTCTTGCCCCTGGAAATTGGCGAACAGGTCGATATAAATCAAGTCTTACTGTTTGTTGATGGAGATGAGGTAAAGGTCGGTGCTCCAGAACTAAACGGAGCAAAAGTGAAAACCACAGTAGTTTCACATTTCAAGGGTCCAAAGATTATTGTCTTTAAGTATAAACCCAAGAAACGCATTCGGGTAAAGACCGGCCATCGCCAACAGTACACCCGTTTGATGGTTAATTCGATTGAGTTGGAGTAGTTATTATGGCACATAAAAAAGGTGGCGGATCAAGTCGCAATGGTCGTGATAGTAATGCACAACGACTTGGTGTAAAAAAATATGCTGGTCAGAAAGTACTTTCTGGAAACATTCTTGTGCGACAGCGTGGAACACGCATTAAACCCGGACAAAATGTTGGTCGTGGGAGTGACGATACTTTATTTGCAACAATTGAAGGTGTCGTTGTTTTTGAGTCTCTACGGGATGGCCGCAAGCGTGTAAATGTACTACCCGCTGAAGCTCAGCTTTAAGTTCTGTTACCCGTTTTTTCGCACAAGAGAAAACGGAAGTAGCATTTATTAGGAAGGTCAAAGACAATGAAAAAAGAAATTCATCCGAAATATTATCCGGATGCAGTGGTAACCTGCGCTTGTGGAAACAGTTGGAATACCGGCTCAACCCGCAAAGAGATCAAAACTGAGGTTTGTTCTGCCTGCCATCCATTCTTCACTGGACAACAGCAGAGAATTATCGACATTGAAGGTCAGGTCGATCGTTTCTACAAACGATTACAGGCTAGACAAGAGTATATCGAAACCAAAAAAGGTCGCGAAGAATCGAAAATCTCTTTGGATCGCCCAATATCTGAATTGGAATTAGGAACTCGCCCAACAGATGCATTACTTAAAGCAGAGTTGATGAATGTTGGTCAGATTTTTGAATTACTCCAAAAAGGTGATGAAGCATTACTGGCAGTCGATGGTTTCGGTCGCAAATCATTGATCGATTTGAAGAAAAGATTACGAGCACTTGGTTACGAAGTTCCTGCAACAACCGAGTAAATAGAAAATTGATACATGAAGTAGCAGCCTCTAAGAGGCTGCTTTTTTTTATTTCTTGGATAAAATAGGTATATGTCATTATTAAAAAGCGAGGTTTAATGAAGCATCATAACGGATCTCTCGAAGTAATTTGCGGTTCAATGTTCTGTGGAAAAACAGAGGAATTAATTCGCCGGCTGAGAAGAGCAGAAATTGCTCGTCAAAATGTGCAGGTATTTAAACCAATTATCGATAATCGATATCAAGTAGCGAAAGTTGCTTCTCATAGCGGATCAGCATTTGTAGCACTCCCGATCGAAAATTCTTCACAATTGATTGGAAAAATGAATAAGGACACGACTGTTGTCGGAATTGATGAGGTACAATTTTTTGATGAGGGTATCCTGGATGTTATTCAACGGCTGGTAGATGATGGTAAACGTGTTATTTGTGCAGGTCTGGATACTGATTTTCGTGGCGAGCCTTTTGGTGTGATGCCAACAATCATGGCGATTGCTGAACATGTGGAAAAATTACAAGCAATTTGCATGGTATGCGGAGAACCAGCTTCGAGAACACAACGTTTGGTCAACGGAAAACCAGCTTTTTTTGATGACCCAATCATAATTGTTGGCGCGTCAGAAATGTATGAAGCTCGTTGCCGTATCCATCATGTAGTCCCCAAAAAATAAAAGAGGTTTCGATGGAAAGTTATCAGGAATTTTTGTCTGAAATATTGATTTCTGAAGAAGAATTGAAAAATAGAGTTTGTGAATTAGGGGCAAAAATTTCCTATGATTACCAAAATTCATCCAGCCTGGTTCTAATATGTATCTTAAGAGGCGGAGTTATGTTCCTTACTGATTTGATGAGAGCGATAAAAATACCGCATGCGATTGAGTTTATGGCTGTTGAGTCATATGGAGCGGGGTCACGAGAATCAACCGGAACTGTGCGTATTTCACATGATCTCAACACTGATATCCGTAATCGCGATGTATTATTAGTAGAAGATATCATTGATAGCGGACACACTTTGACATCGGTTTTAGAACTGCTTTCAGCTAGAAAACCCAAGACTCTGGAAGTTTGTACATTATTAGATAAATTTGAGCGCAGAGAATTGGAAGTGAAAGTTAAATACGTTGGTTTTCATATTTCAAATAAATTTGTATTCGGGTATGGACTTGACCTGGATGACTTGTACCGAAACTTGCCATTTGTAGGCGTTGTTGATGAGGAAAAGTATAAACAACTGAAATCTAAGCAGATAAAATGATTTACCAATTTGATTCAGAAACTGAGTTAATATTTTCTGCTCTTGATACAAATTTAGATCCCGACCATAAAGTATATATGGTTGGTGGAATGGTTCGAGATATTCTCATGAACCGCCCTGTGCATGATATCGATTTATCATTTTGTGGAAATGTGCGCGAATATGCAAAAAGGGTAGCAGATTATTTGCAAGCTTCTTTCTTCATGCTCAACCAAAAGTATCAAACTGCTAGAATAATTTACAAATCTCAAACAGGACAAAAGCGATGGATTGATATTGTAGCTACTCGCGAGAATGATATTCTGGTGGATCTCACCTATCGAGACTTCACTGTAAAT
Source organism: uncultured Anaerolineaceae bacterium (assembly GCA_942491385.1). Classification (GTDB taxonomy): domain Bacteria; phylum Chloroflexota; class Anaerolineae; order Anaerolineales; family Anaerolineaceae; genus UBA6170. Next base: position 122,246 of record CALOAF010000006.1, read on the forward strand.
GCAATTGCTATTGATATTCAAGATCGAAATAATATGATCGATCCTTTAAATGGTGCGTTGGACTTGCAAAGAAAGTTGCTTCAGATAAGTAGAAAAGACAGTTTGATAAATGATCCAGTACGAATTCTACGCGCCATACGACTGGCAGTCCAATTTGATTGGAAAATTTCCACAGATACTTTGACAGGCATGAAATCCTATGCATCCAAATTGATTGATGTCTCTTCTGAACGTAAAAGAGATGAAATATTTCGAATGATGGATCTTCAAAATTCGTATAAAGCCATACGTTTGCTTTTGCATCTTGATCTATTTGGATATAGTTTTCCTGAATTAAACATGGAAAGAAATCCTGAAACCAACAGGCAGATGGATTACAGTATAGCCACTATCAAAGAATTTTCCCTAATGCAACAACTGATTGTAAGTAATTATCCAACGGAAGGAGCCATGAATATTCAACAAGGGGAATTGGTATTAAGCTTGGGAAGATTTCGTGAATCCCTGGATTCTTATTTCCAAACAAATATTCACCAGGATAGAAGTTTAAAGTCATTATTTGTTTTTTGTGTTTTGTATTTAGGAGACTTGCAAACTTCTTTAAATTCTCCAATTGGTTTCAATTTCCACAATTGGGCTCCTGAAAAAATTGACCCCCTGGTAGAGAAAGCAGCAAAATCACTGGTTTTATCCTCTGCTGAAAAAAAATGGATGTCTGGCTTTTTTACGGGAATCGCAATGATAGAAAATTTGATTCAGAATGAAACAACCTTAGATCCCGAAATCTCCTTCTTATTTTTTAATCGCTGTAAATTTTCTGGTGTTGGCGCATGCTTGTTTTCATTGGCGAATTGCATCACTCAAGATGAGGTGAATTTAAAAGGAAGTCCCTGGCATAAATATTTAGAAATCAGTCGTTTCCTCCTGGACTCATATTTTTGCCATTTTGAAGAATGGATAAATCCACCAACATATATTAATGGTCACGATGTTATGAAAATTTTGAAAATAACTGATGGAAAGAAAATTGGATGGTGGATCAATCAATTAAAGATTGCAACAATTCAAGGATACATAAAAAACCACAAGGAAGCTGTTAATTTCCTTATGACTCACAAAGACAATTTAAAATAAATATAGGTTGTACGTCGTAGGAATTTATGGAAATATTTCATCCAGAATTGGCGCGTAGGTACATTCACAACCTCTGGAGCCAGAACAGCCTTCAATCGGTAATTGAGGAAGTGTATCTTTAGTATAAACTCCTTCAGTAAGACGACAGGTTGGGCATGCATTTATACCGACACTGATTCGGATTGCTGTTACTCGCGAATTATTGATCAATCGATTTCTATTAATTGCATTTTCAGAAAATTCACTCAAGTCAGCGCTACAATTTACACAATTCATGACAGTATCAGGTGATATATGAAAGCATTTTGAACAAGTTTGCACATTACCCTCTCAAGATTGAAAAAAATCCAATCGTATATAATTTGAGTTAATTACATTTTCATATTTTACTATGAAATTCAATGAGATTATCGATAATCTGGATTTAGATCCTGGAATTAATTAATCTTAATTCACCAGTCGTTCGTTTGATCAGGTTATTAATCAGTGCGATCAGAGAAGTTGTTGTTACAGGTTTAATTAGGTAACCATCTGCACCCGCATCAAGTGCTTCTGCAATCATCGCAGGGCTATCCACTGCTGAGAGGATAAGGATGGGAATTTGATTAGTCTCTTTAATACGTTGACAAACTTTCCAACCATCTAATTCGGGCATTAATAAATCCAGAATGATTATGTTCGGTCTGTAAGTTCCTAGGTTGTCAAGCCCTGCCTGGCCATCATTCACTACTTTTACTTCCATCTGGTTAGAAGATAAAATTATTCTTAATAAATCTGTCATAGCAGGATCGTCATCAATGACTAAAACTCTATGCATAAATCCTCCAGCATTTAAATTCATCAATTATTTCGAAGGTAACACTTCATGCATTTAATTTACCCAAAAAAAAGGGTTTGTGGTTAATCCTAGCAAATTTGTAATGTTAAAAAAAACGATTTTTGCATTTCAATAAATTACTGAATTAATTCTATTAGGTTTTTGTCTGATTCATACATTAAAAAATAGGAATCAATAGCCTTTATGGTAAAATTATCGATTAGTGCGATTTTTTGCAGACCAATAGGTTTGTTTAATCTGAAAAAATAATTTTTCTTTAGGAGGAATAAATGGCTGAAAAAAAATGGGTTTATCTATTCCACGAGATCAATCAGGCAATTGACGCTGTCGATGGTGATTGGGAAGGTGTTCGTGGTCTATTGGGTGGCAAGGGTGCAAATCTCGCTGATATGACGAGGATTGGTGTTCCTGTCCCCCCTGGGTTTTCTATCACGACAGAAGCATGTAATGCATATCAAGTGAACAAAGAATTCCCAATAGGTTTGTGGGATCAAATTCTATCTTCAATGAAAGATGTCGAAAAATCCACCGGAAAGGTTTTCGGGGGAACCGATAATCCATTATTGGTATCCTGCCGCTCTGGAGCAAAATTCTCAATGCCTGGCATGATGGATACTGTTTTGAACATTGGATTGAATGATGAAACTGCTCAGGCAATGGTGAAATTAACTGAGAACGAGCGATTTGTTTATGATTCTTATCGCCGCCTTGTCCAGATGTTTGGTTCTGTGGTTTTAGGGATTTCTGATGAAGCTTTTGAAAAAGTATTTGATGGCTTCAAATCTCAAAAAGGGATTGTGGCCGATACTGATCTTTCAACCGAAGATTTAAAATTCTTAACAGAAGAATTCAAGAAAGTCGTCCGGAAAGAAATGGGTTACGATTTCCCACAGGACCCTTACGATCAAATGAAACTTGCAACTGAAGCTGTTTTTCGATCATGGATGGGTAAAAGAGCGGTGGATTACCGCCGTGCTACAGATATCGCCGACGATTTAGGGACAGCAGTCAATATTCAAACAATGGTCTTCGGAAATATGGGTTGGGATTCTGGTACAGGGGTAGCATTCACCAGAAATCCAGCTACAGGTGAGAAAAAACTCTACGGAGATTACCTTCTGAATGCCCAGGGTGAAGATGTTGTCGCCGGTATCCGTAATACAGAACCGATTCAACATATGGCACAAACATTACCGGATGCATACAAAGAATTTATCGAGATCGTAAACAGACTTGAGAATCATTATCAAGATATGCAGGATGTTGAATTTACCATTGAACGCGGTAAATTATGGATGCTCCAGACTCGGAATGGGAAAAGAACAGCCAATTCAGCTGTAAAAATTGCTGTCGATATGTTTGATGAAAAATTAATCGATAAACGTACGGCTGTATTGCGGGTAACACCAGAGCAGGTTGATACGTTATTGCACCCACAGTTTGATCTGGAAAATAAAAATTCCGCCAAAGAAAGTGGTCGCTTCTTCTGTAGCGGTGTGAATGCATCTCCTGGCGCAGCAGTGGGTCAGGTATATTTTGATGCGGATACAACCGAACGTATGGCAAAAGAAGAGCACCAACAAACGATTATGGTGCGACCTTTCACAAAACCTGATGATGTCCATGGTATGCTGGCTGCACAGGGTATCTTAACCAGTGAAGGTGGTGCTACATCGCATGCTGCTGTGGTAGCACGTCAATTTGGTGTACCGTGTGTGGTTGGTGCCGCTGCAGTGAAAATCGATCTTGATCGCCGCGTGATGAATGTTGGTGAAGTTGTTGTTACAGAAGGTGAATGGATATCAGTTGATGGAACAACTGGTGAAGTTTTCCTTGGAAAATTGGAAAAATTTGCTCCTTCTCTGGATGAACAAAAAGAACTTTTGAAATTATTAAAATGGGCTGATGAAATTTGTGCCACTCCTGGTATCCGCTCTGGTGAAGGCCCAGGATATCCAACCGTTGGTTTACAGGTTTGGGCGAATGCTGATTATCCAAAAGACGCTCAACGTGCCAGACAATATGGCGCCAAGGGTATTGGACTTTGTAGAACCGAGCACATGTTTTTTGAGCCGGAGCGACTTCCTAGCGTACAAAATATGATTTTAGCAACAACCAGTGAAGAACGCACGGAAGCACTGAATGAGTTGCTTCCACATCAGCGCCAGGATTTTGAAGGTTTGTTCACCGCAATGGATGACTTGCCTGTGATCATACGATTAATTGATCCTCCTTTGCATGAATTCTTGCCCACCGCTGGAGATTTACAGGATCAGATCATTACAAAGCGTGTCGAAAGCATGGCTGATTATCTATTAGGAAAAGGCGAAACAAAATCAATTCAGGAATTGGAAAAACTTTTACATGCTGTTGAAGGCATGCACGAAAGCAATCCAATGATGGGTTTACGAGGTGTTCGTCTCAGTATCGTTATGCCAGAAATCGTTGAAATGCAAGTACGAGCGATCATGGAAGCTGCTGCAAATGTTGCCTTGAAAGGTATAAAACCAAAGCCAGAAGTTATGATCCCATTGACTGGTCATGTGAATGAACTAAATGTGATTCAACCTCGTTTGGAAGCGATTGCCAAAGAAGTAATGGATGATAAAAAGATTAATTTCTACTATAAATTTGGCACCATGATCGAAATTCCACGTGCAGCTATCACCGCAAATGAGATTGCAGAAGTTGCTGAATTCTTCTCATTTGGAACCAATGATTTGACTCAAATGACATTTGGTTACAGCCGTGATGATGCAGAACGCAGTTTCCTGTTGAAATACGTTGAAGATGGTATTCTGCCTAAGAATCCATTCCAGACTATTGACCGGGAAGGCGTAGGCGATTTGATGCGAACTGCTGTTACAAAAGGCAGAAAAGTTCGTCCTGATTTAGAAGTTGGACTATGTGGAGAGCACGGTGGAGATCCTAACTCAATTGAATTTTGTCACTTAATTGGACAAAATTACGTTAGTTGTTCTCCATTCCGTGTGCCAGTCGCCCGTTTGGCTGCTGCACATTCTGCAATAAAACATCAACCGAAATAGATCAAAAGATTTTGAAAATGAAAGGTTTGGAGAGAAATCCAAACCTTTCTTTAACTTAATAGACTTTGTCTGTGTAGAATCCATGTACAATCTACTCAGAAAGGTTGCACATTTGTTATAATTTTTTTGGTGGTGAAAGATTAGCACACTGAATATTTGAAATAGCGAAGGCTTTCAATGAGCTTTCGGATAGGAGTAATTACAAAGATGGAAAAAGCAGAACATCTTGATCTTTATCTACAAATGGTAACAATACGGGTGTTGGAAGAAAGAGCTGCTGAGCTATACCAACAGGGAAAAATCGGTGGATTTTTACACCTTTATATTGGACAGGAAGCAGTAAGTACTGGTTTAATTTCAGCCAGAAAACCACAGGATAGGGTTATCACCGCGTATCGAGATCACGGTGTGGCGATCAATTCTGGTTTATCAGCGAATGAGGTGATGGCGGAATTATTGGGGAAAGCAACCGGTGTGTCTGGTGGTAAAGGTGGTTCCATGCACCTGGCAGATGTCGACAAGAATTTTTTTGGTGGGCATGCAATCGTTGGTGCCCACTTACCCATCGCCGCTGGATTGGCCTTAGGCGATATTTATCAAAAACAAGATGGAGTGACTATTTGTATGTTTGGAGAAGGCGCTACGAATATTGGTTATTTCCACGAAGCCTTGAATTTATCAAAAGTCTGGAAATTACCGGTATTATGGGTCTGTGAAAATAATCAATATGGCATGGGCACTACTGTCGAGAGAGCATCCGCTGTTTCTGAAATACGGAAAAAAGCGGATGGCTATGGCATGAAGAATGATCAAGTTGACGGTATGAATCTGATGCAAGTGCGCGAAAAAGCTTTGGAAATGATTGGTGAAATCCGTGGTGGATCTGGCCCTCAATTTCTGGAAGTCCATACTTATCGCTTTAGGGGGCATTCCATGGGTGATCCTGAACGATATCGCCAACAAGATGAAATTAGAAAATGGCAAGAGAATGATCCGATTGGAATTTATCGAAAATTCCTAGTCGAAGAAAAAATTGCCAGTGAAAATGAATTAATCGAGCAAGATAAAAAAGCTGCAGAAATTGTTGAAGAAGCCGTACAATTTGCCGAATCAAGCCCAGAACCAGCTGCTGAAGAATTATTCAAAAATATTTATGTGGAAAAGGGGAGTTAAAAATGGCAAAAATTACAATGCGTCAGGCAATATCTCAGGCTTTATGGGAAGAAATGGAACGAGATCCAAAAGTATTCATATTAGGTGAAGAAGTTGGTGTTTGGGGCGGTACGTATGCTGTCACAAAAGGGTTTTATGATCATTTTGGTGCTGAGCGTGTTAGAGACACCCCGATTGCAGAAGCAGCCATCATTGGTGCAGCAATTGGTGCGGCTATGACAGGAACCCGACCTGTTGCTGAATTAATGACCATCAATTTTGCATTTTCAGCAATGGATCATATAGTGAATGAGGCAGCAAAAATGCATTATATGTTCAACGGTCAAATGCTTTTACCGATGGTCATTCGAACTGTTGGTGGTGGTGGCAGACAATTAGGAGCCACACATTCACAAACACCCGATGCGATTTTTGCTCATTTTCCTGGATTAAAAGTAGTTGCACCTGGCACACCAGCGGATGCAAAGGGGCTGTTGAAAGCAGCTATTCGCTCTGATGACCCCATCATGTTTATCGAACATGCCACCCTCTATCAGGTACGTGGGGAAGTTCCAGATGGGGATTATGTTGTGCCGATCGGGAAATCAACTGTGCAACGACCAGGTGAGCATGTGACGATTGTGACTTACAGTAAAATGCTTGAACTTTCATTAAAAGCCGCAGATGAATTAGCCAAAGATGGCATAGAAGTAGAAATTGTTGATTTGCGAACACTCAGACCACTCGATATCGAGCCAGTAATTCAATCCTTTAAGAAGACCAATCGAGCAGTAATTGTGGAAGAAGGTTGGAAATCATTCGGTGTAGGTGCTGAAATTTCCTCACAAATTTATGAAAATGCTTTTGATTATGTAGACGCTCCCATTAAACGGGTTGCACAAAAGGAAGTGCCACTTCCCTATAACCGAGATCTGGAGCAAATGGCACTACCGCAGGTAGATGACATTATTAAGGCTGTCAGGGAGGTGTTGTAATGGCTGAAATTGTTGCTATGCCGAAGTTAGGATTTGATATGAAAGAAGGCATTCTTGTTCGCTGGATTAAGAATGAGGGTGAAGAGGTTTCTAAGGGCGAAATCCTGGCGGAGATTGAAACGGATAAAGCCACCGTAGAGGTAGAATCTTATTTTTCTGGAATTCTTTCCAATCAACTGGTTGAAACTGATGCGATCGTCCCGATAGGTGATCCGATTGCGGTGATTGCTGAGAAGGGTGAAGAAATTGACCTGGAATCATTATTAGGGAAAAAACCTGAAACTAAATCTTCTGAAACAAAACTAGATGATGAGCTTGAAGAAAAAACCTCTGAAAAAATTGAATCAATGGCCACCGACGACGATGATGGTGAACGAATAAAGGCATCTCCTTTAGCGAAAAAAATGGCATCAGACAATAAGATTGACCTTGATGATCTGGAGGGTAGCGGACCGGGTGGAAGAATTGTTAAAAAAGATATTGAAGCAGTATTAGAATCCAAACAAATGTATACCTCTCAAATCGAAGATGTGAAAACTGAAGCAGCAAAAGAAAAGGCGGTTGAAGAGAAACCCGAATCTGGAAACCCATTACCTTCAGCTATTTGGCTTGCTGATGAATTAAAGAGAGAAGAAAATCGGGAACCCTTAAATAAACTTCGCCAAGCAATCTCACGAAGAATGGTGAACTCGAAACAAAATATTCCCCATTTTTATGTGACCAAGAGCATCAATGTCGAACCACTCATGTCAGTTTATAAACAGGTAAATGAAACATTACCTGCACAACAAAAAATCTCCATCAATGATTATGTTATCAAAGCAACCGCTCTCACATTATACGAGTTTCCAAATTTAAATGCGTCGATCTCTGACAACGAGTTAGTACAACATGGTAATGTAAATATCGGTGTTGCTGTTGCAGTAGAAGGTGGCTTGTTGACGATTGTCGTCAGGAATGCTGACCAAAAGCCCATCCGTGTTATTTCCAAGGAAGTCAAAGAGATGGCAGCCAGGGTCAGATCAGGAAAAGTAAGATCAGAAGATGTGGAAGGATCAACATTTTCAATCAGCAATTTAGGCATGTTTGATGTTGAGAATTTTGCCGCAATCATTAATCCTCCTGAATCCGGGATATTGGCCGTCTCGACAGCCAGAAAAGAAGCCGTTGTTGTCAACGATGAAGTGCAAATATCCTGGCGAATGAAGGTTACATTATCTGCTGATCACCGTGCGACAGATGGTGTTGAAGCGGCACAATTTATGAAAACCCTGGCATTCCAATTAGAGAATCCATTGAGATTATTATTGTAAATATTAGGCTCCTCCGGGAGCCTTTTTGTTATTTTTTGCTTGCTATTATTTTTAGATTTCTATACTTTTAACCATCCAAGATAATTAGTAGAGGTTTTCGTGACGATTATCTCCATAACAACAGATTTTGGATTGCGAGATGGTTATGTTGGAGTGATCTGTGGGATTAATCCCATTGTAAAAATTGTTGATATTAACCAAATTATTTCACCTCAAGATGTAAATCTGGGAAGTATCGCTTTGCATCGAGGAGTACTTTTTTTCTTGAGAACACCATTCTTGTTGCCGTAGTAGACCCAGGGGTGGGAACCCAGCGTCGTCCTATGGCGGCGAAAATCGAGTCTCAGTATTTTGTTGGTCCCGATAATGGCTTATTCACACGGGATATTCACCAGGGTAAGGAATCCAAAGAAGATATCCACTTTGTCCTGTTGACCAATCCCCAATATTGGTTAAGTAATATCAGGCATGTTTTTCACAGAAGAGATATTTTTGCACTTGTAGAGCCGCACTTATTCACTAATGTGTTTATCTATGAAATCGGATCTCCTTTTATCGATCTAATTTTATTTCCTTTCCCTAAGTTTGAATTTTCCAAAGATTAAATAATCGGAGAAGTCGTTTCCTTTGATAATTTTGGCAATCTTGCTAAAAACATCATGGAAGATCACTTGAAGAAATATTGCAAATACTTTTTCAAAAAAAAATTAGATCACACAAACACAGGGTTTGTTTCTACATTTAGTGATGAACCACAGGTAACCGTAGTTGGATTTATCCGAACTCAAAATGATCTGTTGATCGCGTGTGTGGATTCGAATGCACATCAGAAGATTGGTGGCTCGGTCTAGATAGGTTCTAAAGTTGAGATTGTTTTCGAGAAAATATGAAAATTGTTTCTTTAATGAATGATTTTGGTACAGGAGATTTTGAAATTGGTTCCATGTCTGGTGTCATTCTTAATCTGGCTCCAGAGACAAAATTAGACGATTTAACGCGAGTGTCACCTCCTCAAGACGTTCTGGATGCCTCTGTTATTTTAAGTCGCCATTTTTATTATTTTCTGCCTGGCAGTATTCATGTAGTTGTAGTTGATTCTGAGGTTGAAGCCGATACATGTCCCCTGGCAGCGAGAAGGGGATCACATTATTAATTGGAACCCGATAATGGTTTATTTACATATGAAATCAAGTCAGGAGAAGTAGCGAGTAAGAAATAGCTTTGTTGAAATAAATAAACCAGAATATTGGTTAAGCATGCGCTCAGATTGTTGTAAAGGAGTAAAGGAAAAGGTAATCTGGAAGAGAAAATACAAATGATATATCCATTGCTCAATATGTCATCTCGCAGGATTAGTTTTTCAAATTCGAACACAAATGTTGTTTGCTCCGATGGTTGAATATGATTAAGATTTAGTTTTAAGAATGGTCAAACGAATCAACAAATCAATATTGAGAGGGCTATTATTGTTGTTAATCTACAATCACAACTTAAGATACCATCTCGGGCATTATCATTTCGCCAATATTAATAGGTAATCTTCGCTTCAATTTTTTCGATGGGTTCCCAAATATTAAAGATGGTTATACCTGAAACACTCTGCAGGTACAAATTTTTTTTTATTTGCAGAAGTACTCACACAAATTTTATCTCAACCGGAAACCTGACGAGGAAGTTGGGAAAAGGGTATCTCCCGCCTCAATTCTCAAATTCCACTTGCCAGTCACTGCCATACCCGAACTTCGTTCTTTCGATAAAGTTGCCCTGGCTGACCGCCAGTGAGACCCGCATCAACTCGTTCGTATAGATCACAATGTCCCCTTTGGGCACGAAACCAAACGACTGGTAATGCGGAACTGCTTGCTGGAAGACAACCTCCCCAGCATGCCGGACAGTCATTTTTAAATGGTCGCCGTAGGCAAAACCGGCTTCGCTGAACAATGCCTGTGGGATATTGGTCCACAGGTTGCCAAAGTTGGGATCAACAATTTCAAAAATACCACTCACCTTGCCCCCTTCCAGCACCGCCTCATGGATGGGTAAAGTAATGATTTCATCCACTGAATATGCCGGTCCCACGCCTTCATATGTGATGATGCCAGAAGCTAGACGTGCAGCACAATACGAGAACACATCTCGTCCGTGGAACACATTGGTATATTCAGTGTTCTTGCCTCGCAGTCGGTTGACGCTCTGATCAATCTCGCGAACCTCGCTGATACCCTGCCATGCTTTGATATGGGTCAAAGAGCCATTATCGGGGGTCACGATGAAATAGTCTTCGGTCGTTTTCGTCACACATGCTTTTCGTGGTGTGCCCACACCGGGGTCTACAACCGAGACAAAGATCGTACCTTTTGGCCAGAAGTTCATCGACTGCGCAAGACGGTATGACGCACTCCAGATATCATACTGGGGGATTTCATGTGTGCCATCAATGATTTCCAACTCGCGGTCCACAGATTTGACTACGCCATACATAGCGCAGACCGCACCTTCTTTATATGTAAAATCGGTTTGAAATACCAGTATCGGTTTCATAACATATTACTCCTCTAAATGAACGGATTATAAAAACGGCTCTGATTGATGAAGATTGACACGAAAACGGTGGCGATAAAGATTAAGCCAGAAACAACCAACGCCAAGGCATCCTGTCTCGAAAATTTGCGCGACGTGTACCAGGTGCGCGTTTTGCTCTTGGAGAATCCGCGCAGGTCCATGGCATTGCTGATCACCTCTACACGGTCAAGAGTGGAAAAAATGAGCGGGATGACGATCAGAAGGGAATTCTTGAAACGGTCAATAAACTTAGCCTTGCGCGACAACTCCAGGCCACGTGCTTGCTGAGCTAAATAGATGTCTTTGTAATCGCGCTGAATATCCGGAAAATAACGTAAAGTCAACCCCACGGCAACGGCAGCCTTATAATTGACTTTGATGCCATTCAGCGAAGATGCAAACTCGCTGGGGTTTGTGGTGAGCAGGAAGATCATACCCAGCGGAATGACCGATGCATACTTGAACATCTTCGTTACCTGGTAAAACAACTGCTCATAGGTCAGCGAGATGCCAAACACCCTGGCAAATTCGTGACTGGTACCGTAGATAGATGTACCAAACTCGGGAGAGAAGAAGAACGAGATGACTGCGTTGGTAAAAATGAAAATAAGCACATAAATGACCATCAATCGTACTTGTGAGAACTGGATCTTTGCTGCCCACATTAGCAAGATGGAGAAAACCATTACAACAAGTATGACGCGGATATCGTAGGAATACATCATTGCAAAGGTAAGGAAAAGAAAACAAATCAGCTTGGTGAGACCAGAAAGCCGGTGAATAAAAGTATCGGCCAGATTGTAGGAGAAAAGTTTCATTTTCATGTTCATCGGTTCTTCAACCTCCGCTCATAATCGATGAAACTCTGCACGAATTGCGTACCATCTTCGACGTCTGCCATTTGGGAAAGAGCAAACAACGAAGTCTCTTTCAGGTTGGCTTCAGCGATCACTTTAGCATCAGTCAGCACTTCAGCGGCGCTGGTGTCTGCAATCTTGTGTCCGTCCGCCAGCACGATGGCACGTGGTGTGTATTCAAGCATCAAGTGCATGTCGTGCGTGATGAGTATAATCGTCACACCAAGCTTGTTGACCTCCACGAGAAATTCCATAATCTCGGTGTAATGACGATAGTCCTGGCCAGCAGTCGGCTCGTCCAGAATGAGAATCTTGGGGTCAAGCACCAGAATGGAGGCAATGGTGACGCGCTTCTTCTGCCCATAGCTTAGGGCAGAGATAGGCCAATCGATGAATGGCGCTAAACCACACACCTTGAGTACTTTCTCTACCCGCAAGGTAATTTCATCCTCCGGTACCTGGCGCAAACGCAGGCCGAGCGCAACCTCATCGAAGATCAGTGGTTTGGAGATCATTTGGTTGGGATTCTGCATTACCAGTCCAATGATTTCAGCCCTTTCCTTGATCGACTTGGTTCTGATATCCTCTCCGCGATAAAGGATGCGCCCTTTGTCTTCCTTTTCAAAACCGCACAGTAACTTTGAAAGCGTAGATTTGCCTGCGCCGTTCTTTCCCACAATTGACACCATTTCACCTTGCTTAATATCGATGTTGATATCTTCCAGAACTGGGCGGAGACCGTCATAGGAAAAGGAGATATTCTCCATCTGCAGGATGGATAGTTGGGTGTTTAAATGCCTGGTTGGTTGAATTTGCCTGTACCAGATTTTCAGTGGTTCTCGTGAGAGTTCGCTCTTGAGTGTATCAATATACCCTGCCTGCATTGCCTCTGTCACCTTCACACCGGCATATTTTAGTGCAGTAACATACAATGGTTCGCGGATGCCTGTTTCCTGCAATACAATGGAAGCAACCAGGGAATGGGCATCCATGTCAGCAATGATGCGCCCTTCATTGATCACAATCACCCGGTCAACATCCCTATGCAGCACATCCTCCAGACGATGTTCAATGATCAGGATCGTCTTGTCGGACTGCTTGTGAATATCATCGATGATCTCGATAGCTCTCTTGCCTGTGGCGGGGTCCAGGTTAGCCAGCGGCTCGTCAAAGAGCAAAATATCCACATCATCGATCATCACTCCAGCCAGCGAAGTACGCTGTTTCTGCCCACCGGAAAGCTCGAAAGGGGAAGATGTTAGCCAGTTATGCATGTCCACCATTTGTGCTACGCTGCGCACTCGCTGGTGCATCTCATCAGTGGATATATTGTCATTTTCGAGTGCAAAAGCAATATCTTCTCCCACTGTCAAGCCGACAAATTGCGCATCGGAATCCTGCAAAACCGTGCCAATCGTTTTTGATAACTTGAAAATATCGAGCGTGGAGGTTTCCTGACCTTTGATCTTCAAGCTGCCGTGAACTTCGCCCTTGTATGAAAATGGGATTAATCCATTCAGACAGTGACCTAGAGTGCTCTTGCCGCTGCCGCTGGGGCCGACAATAAGGATCTTCTGTCCGGTGTATATCTTTAAGTTAATATCATGCAGAGTGGGTTCAGCCTGGCTGAAATATTGAAATGTGAAGTTAGTGAATTCGATGATCGGTTTTGAGTTCATAAGCATTCATTATTGAATAAAAAAGCTCAGACTCTGCTAGCATGAAAGTCTGGGCTTTTATTCTGACCAAAAACGGCCCAAAAAAGGTGTGATCCCTATTTCATGCTGAGGCTGCCTTTTTTGGTGCGGGTGGCTGCGTAAGCAATCAGCAACAGTGTGCCGATCACGCCGGCACTGATGGAATTCATGATGGCGGCAGTGATGCCCTGGGTGAAAACCAGATTTGCCGGTTCCTGATAGATGAGAATATCCAGCAAAGGGGCGATCACAACCCAGGCAATGACATTGCCGATGATTTGGATAATGTTGAAAGTAATGATGTCCTTACCCTTGAATTCGCCTTCTTCAACTTTGGTGCGTTTGAAGGCAAAACCGAAGATGAAGCCGGAAACGCCGCTGGCGATGACCCAGCTCCACCAAGGTGAGCCATACTGAAGGGCGTCGCTGAGCGCATGACCGATGAACGAGATAAGAGCACCAGCGATGGGACCAAACAAGGTGGCGAAAAGAGCACTTACACCATAGGCTGTCTGAAAACTGGTTTCTGGAACAGGGGAAGGGACCTTGACATACATGAATAGAAGGGTGAAAATTGCTGCGCCTAACCCTGTGGCAACGATGGTCTTCGTGTTGACCTTAAATAAATCTTTCATGTCGTTTTCTCCTTGAAAAAATTTGGATAAATCAGTATGGAAAGTACAAATATGATTATATATCGAAATTCAACTTCCGATATATTTTGCGATCAATTTCACCCTATTTGGGTGATGCTTATGACTGAACACTTTAAATTTTAGCATCATTTCTTGCATTCTGATTAATTTTTTGCAATTAATACCAAAAAATCGTCCACCGGAATTTTCAGATTTTTCAGAACTACTCATAACAAATGACGGGGTGAGACGGGATTTTGGACCTTTTATTTGAGGCTTTTTTCAATAAGTCTCACGATACTGATTTTTTTAGAAGCTTTCGATTTTAATTGCTTAGCACAATATTTTTAACTTTTCAATTATTCCCAATTCGCTGAGGTTGTTGGCAATAATATATATAAAAACCACGATAACATTTGAATAAATGGATAGAAACTTTTTATTGAACAGTTCTTACGGGGTAAAGGGTTTCATAAATTCGGTAAAAAATATATATATTTCTCAGATAACGCTGTGTTTCTTCGTATGGAATGATTTCCAAAAATAGATCCGGATCGTTATCAGCCTTTTCTTCCCAATTTGAAACATTTCCTGGACCAGCGTTATATGCTGCCAGAGCAGCAAATATATCGCCATCGAAATAAGTACGCATTCTGGATAAGTAACTTGCCCCCATGCGAATATTGACAATGGGTCGATATAAATCACTTTCGGCATAGTTGAGCGGCCATTTTATTAAGTTAGCAATTTCCTCACCTGTCGCCGGCATGATTTGCATTAAACCCCTGGCACCTGCAGATGAAACAATGAAGCCTTCAAAGAAGGACTCCTGTCTGATTAGACTAAAGAGTAATAATGGGTCAATTGAATATTCATTGGCTGCATTTTCAACTATTTCATTAAAATAAATTCCAAACCGAATATGGTTGAACCACAGTGGTGCATTCAGGGATGCAAAATCATCCAAATTTGCTAAATCTAATATTTGTCGGCTGGAATAAATAGCGGAACGGTAAAGACCAATTTCAATGAAATGGTTGGTTAATCGAAACAGGTTTAATGGGTCATTTTCGTATACTTTTCTTAATGTTTCATATTCGTTGCGCGCGAGGTGATATAGTCCCAAATCCCAATAAGCAGTGGCTTTTTTAAAGGCTTCATCCGCCAGGAATGGGTTCATAGTAACAAAATTTGTATCCTGGGTAAGAGAAAAAGTATTTTGCATCCAAACTTCTGCAATCAATCTTTCCTGTTCAAGATTAACTTGCAAATTTACTTCGGTAGTCGGCGTAAGGAGTGGTGCCCCGGCAACTAATTCCCGGGCTCTTTCAGAATAATATCCAGTCGGATCTTGCTTGGCAGCGTTTTGCCAGGCCTCTATAGATTTTTGGTCATCTTCCATTTTTTCAAAGGTTTTCCCAATCCAAAAATAACCTGCTGCTTTTTCTTCTGGTATTCCGGTCAGTAATAAATATCGTTGAAATTGGGATAACGCCTGATCAAATTTTAATAAACGATAGTTTGTGATTGCGCTCAGGAAAAGACCTTGAGAAGATATTTCCAATTGTGGATACAAATCAATCATGCTTGACCAGGTATTGGCTGCATCGGTTAATTGAGTATTCCTTTCATAAATCTTACCTGCCTCCAGAATAACTTCGGCAGCAGCTTCATTGCTGGGATAGGCGTTTGCAAAATTTATGAGCGTTTGTGCCCCGTTCGAATATTGGTTCAAATAAGCCCACTGCGTATAGGCAATGTCTTCCCAAGCATCAACAAAAAATATGTTATCAGGATAATTGTTGATTAGCTTATTCCAAAACACAATTGCGTTTGCCGGATCATCCATTTTAAGGTAGGAGAGACCAATAAAATACAAAGCATTCCCGTTGTGATCAGGTGTTTGTTCCATAAATCTGAGAAAGGCATTGATCGCTAATCCATAACTACCGGCATAATAATTGGCTAATCCACGATTGAACTCGTCGACTGGAACACCTGCCTCGACTAGTGCTACTAAACCAGAATGGGTGTCGAACGCCTTCGGAAAATTTTGCACAGACTCCTGAAATCTGGCATAAGCCTGTTCTGGTAATCCCAATGCCAGGTAGGATTGACCAGCAAGTAAATTCATTTGTGCTCTAATATATTCATTTGGACTAGCGTCATGCACTTCCATAAAAATTTGGATTGCGCTGGTGTGGTCTAATTGAGCTGCGTAAATTCTACCAATCTTAATTTTGATATTGAACACGTCCGGAGTTTCAACTGAATCCAAAGCCATTTTATAGAAAGCAAGGGCATCATCTAACAAATTAGAATTGTAAAATACATCTCCCGCCTTTTCCAACATAAAGGTATCCAGCATGCCAGGCAAAAATTGGCTGTAACCAGCGTAACCACGGGCAGATTCTTCGGGATTATTCAGATTTTCCTGGCTGACAGCGTAGAAATAATGTGCTTTGGCTATATTTTCAGGTTCAATTGTTTCATTTTCCAGATATGGACTCAGAAGATTTACAGCTTCAGAGAAACGAGATTGTGAAATATAGATTTGGGCCAGACGAATATTTGCTGCTGCTTCCAGATTCAGGTTAGTTGAGTTCGCTTTGGCTTGTTCGAGCTCTTTCATGGCGTTCTCGTAATCACCCTGAAAAAAAGATGTTTCTGCCAATGAAATTCTCACTTCAGGAATGGGGGTAGGTGTACTGGTGGGTGAAGGGACAGGTGTGAATGTAGAAGTGGCTAGTTGTAGAATGTTTTTAATTTCATCCCCAGCAAACTCATCACTGGATGGAGAATTTGAACAGCCAGAAATCAATAAAGTCAAGCTCAATAGTGAAATCAGTAATAATTTTTTCATAAGGTTTCCAAATCAAGTCAAATTGTAACAAATAATAGGAGGAAAATCAGTCTTAATTTATAATTGAGGGAGTGCGTGCTTTACAAAGAATTCTTACTATGTTAAACTAGGCGTGCTTAATGGGTTCGCTCTCAGTTCAGAGGGCGTTTTTTGTGTAAGTTGATTTTTTTTGTTTGGAGTTTAAAATGTCAATTGTATGTACCGGGTCTGTAGCATATGACTATTTAATGAAATTCCCTGGTTATTTTAAAGATCATATATTACCTGATAATTTAGAGACATTAAGTTTGTCGTTTCTTGTGGATAGCATGACGAAAGTGCGTGGGGGTGTTGCTCCGAATATTGCCTATACATTGGCTTTGTTAGGATCAGAAAAACCAGTTGTTTTTGCTACTGTGGGGGAAGATTTTGAAGAATATCGACAGTGGTTGGAAAATAACAAGGTAGAGACAAAATTTATCAAAAAAATCGATGGGGTTTTCACAGCTTCATTTTTTGCGAATACGGATAATGCCAATTCACAAATAGCCAGTTTTTATACGGGTGCTATGACATTCGCCAGAGATTATTCCTTAAAAGAATTAGATTTTATTCCTGAACTGGTAGTTATTTCTCCAAATGATCCGATCGCGATGAATCGATATGTGGATGAGTGTACTCAATTGAAAATTCCATATCTTTTTGATCCCAGTCAACAAATCGTGCGAATGAGTGCGGAGGAAATTCGGAATGGTGTTGAATGCGCTTATTCTTTATTTGTGAATGAGTATGAATATCAACTGTTACAGAAACACACCGGTTTAAACCAGAACGATATTTTAAAAATAGTTAAATTCCTGGTGGTCACTTTAGGGGAAAAGGGTGCAAAGATTTATGCTGACGATCACGAATATTTTGTCCCGGCATTTCCGGTTGAGAAAATTGTTGATCCAACAGGTGTAGGAGATGCTTTCCGTGGTGGTTTTTTGAGAGGCTATCAACAGAATTTTTCCTGGGAATTATGCGGTAAAATTGGTTCCCTATCAGCTGCATATTGTCTCGAACAAAATGGAACACAAACACATCATTACTCGATAGAAGAATTTGTAAATAGATTTCGCTTGTTTTACAGCGACAATACTGAATTAAATCGGTTACTTAACAAAATATAAACTGAAGGAGAATTTAATGTCTAATTTTGATATCAAGGACTCAAAGCTTGCTGAAGGTGGGCGGAGAAGAATTACCTGGGCTGAAAGAGAAATGCCTGTTTTAAGAATGATTAAAGAAAGGTTTGAGAAAGAACGCCCGTTTACTGGTATTCGCATGTCAGCCTGTTTGCATGTCACATCTGAAACTGCCAACCTAATGAAAACACTACAGTCGGGTGGCGCTGACGTGGTACTCGTAGCCTCGAATCCCTTATCTACTCAGGATGATGTGGCAGCGTCTCTGGTTGTGCATGATGAAATTCCAGTCCATGCAATAAAGGGTGAAGATAACGTTACTTATTACAAACACATTAAAGCTGCCTTGGCTCATCGCCCCCATTTGACTATGGACGATGGCGCTGACCTGGTTTCCACCATTCACCAGGACTATCGTGATTTATTACCTGAGATTATTGGTGGGACAGAAGAGACCACAACCGGGGTTATTCGTTTGCGGGCTATGGCTGCGGACAAAATGTTGGCTTTCCCTGTGATTGCAGTCAATGATGCCATGACGAAACATTTCTTTGATAATCGTTATGGGACCGGGCAATCCACGATTGACGGTATTATTCGCGCAACCAATGTTTTGCTAGCTGGTAAAACTTTTGTGGTGGCTGGCTATGGATGGTGTGGACGTGGATTAGCAAGCCGTGCCCGGGGTATGGGTTCCAATGTGGTCGTTACAGAAATCGATCCTTTGAAAGCTCTAGAGGCCGTTATGGATGGTTTCCGGGTTATGAAAATGAACGATGCGGCAAAAATTGGAGATTTCTTCTGCACGTTAACTGGCGACATTAATGTCATTGACAAGCATCATTTCGAAATGATGAAAGACGGGGCAATCGTTTCCAATTCTGGTCACTTCAATGTTGAAATTAATATTCCCTCCTTGGATGAAATGGCGGTTGACAAACAGCTTGTACGCCCCTTTGTGGATCAATATACACTAAAAGATGGTCGGCAAATCCATATTTTAGGAGAAGGTCGTTTGATCAATTTAGCATCTGCGGAAGGGCATCCTGCCTCTGTAATGGACATGTCTTTTGCCAATCAGGCGTTGAGTGCAGAATATATGGTCAAAAACGGGAAATCTCTCAAACATCAGGTGTACTCCGTTCCTGAAGATATTGATAGAGAAATAGCCCGCATTAAATTAGAGGCAATGGGAGTCAATATTGATATCTTGACGGATGAACAGGTTCACTATCTGAACTCCTGGCAAGAGGGAACTTAATCCTTCGTAAACTTAAATTTAAAATGCATCCTGGAATTTGTTCCAGGATGCATTTTTTATTCTTTGACTACAAAATCAATATAAAAGGAATCCCCAAAAGCTAAATTATCAGGATTATAAGCCTGCCAGGCACTACGGTAATTGCCAGGTTCATCAGGTGCAATGAATTCCATTTGAATGATAAGAGACGTTCCGTTGCGTGCAGGAAAAAGATCCTGTGGTGAGGGGGCTTCCAAGGATGGACCACCGATTAATTGGATCGTATAACCTGATCCCCAATTGCAAGTACCAGAGTTTTTCACTTCCCATTCTTTTTTTATTACCGAACCTGGAGTTGTTTCTGTTCCATCCGGAATGCTCTTGTCTTCAATAAAGGTTAAATTATCAATACATGTGTCCGGTGCTGAATTCTCAGTTTTTTGGCCTTGTGCTCTAGTCGGTTCAATGGTTGGGGTTGCTGGAATTAATGTTGGCGGAACAAAAGCCGGAACATCTGTTTCCATTGGATCAGCCTGTAGGGGACGCAAACACCCAGAGAGGAAAAACAATACTCCAATAAGACTGATGATTACAAAACCTTTTTTGCTCATAAACCTTCCTACTTAAGGATTGATTATTTCAGTTTGGATTACATTTCTTCATCAGAGAAATTTTCTTCAGATTCGGAAGCAACTCCTATTTCAAAACCGTGCACGGCATGTTCACGGACTGCACGATCAATTTCATCCATCAAATCCTGATTTTGCCGTAGAAATTCTTTCGCATTCTCTCGTCCCTGCCCCAAGCGAATATCACCATAGGAGTAAAATGCTCCACGTTTGGTGATAATTTCCAATTGTGTGCCCAGATCCAGAATATCACCGGCGGTTGAGATACCTTCATCGTACATGACATCGAATTCTGCTACTTTAAATGGTGGCGCTACTTTATTCTTGACAACACGAACCCGAACACGATTCCCAATAATTTCAGATCCAACTTTGATGGATTGAATACGACGGATATCAAGCCGTACAGATGCATAGAATTTCAAAGCCATACCACCTGTGGTCGTTTCAGGATTTCCAAACATTACGCCGATTTTTTGTCTTAATTGATTGGTAAATACTACGGCAGTTTTTGTCTGGTTGATCGCTCCGGATAATTTCCTCAATGCCTGTGACATTAATCGAGCTTGCATTCCCATGGTTGCATCGCCCATGTCGCCGTCTATTTCATTGCGTGGTACTAATGCAGCTACTGAATCAACTAACACCAGATCAATCGCACCAGAACGTACCAATGTTTCAGTAATTTCGAGTGCTTGTTCACCGGTATCTGGCTGTGAGATTAACAAATTATCGATATCTACACCCAGGTGAGTGGCGTAGACTGGATCCAATGCATGTTCCATATCGACGTATGCTGCCATACCGCCCAATTTTTGGATTTCAGCGACTAAATGTAAACATAAAGTTGTTTTTCCGGAAGATTCTGGACCAAAAATCTCAGTGATTCTTGCTTTTGGAATACCACCCACTCCCAGGGCAATATCCAGGGATAATGACCCGGTGGGTATAGCTTCCACATTGAGATGTTTCGCTTCGCCCATTCGCATAATGGAACCTTCGCCATATCTCTTCACAATATCACTTAAGGCTTTGTCTAAAACTGCGCGGCGAGCTTCATTCATTGGACTATTTTCATCTTGTGAGAATAATTCATTTTTTTTCTTACGAGCCATTGGGTTCTCCTTAAAGTAAGCTTATCAAATTATAGCTATTATTGTAATCAAGAATTAAATAATAGTTTATAGCACAAATGTTCAAATGTCAAGCAGATTTTCCCCCCTTGACAACAGCATCCTTTTTCAGGTAGACTAACTCCACTGCAAATTAATAATCGAATAGTTGGAGATCTAGCGACTGAATCTCATCATTGAGATGACGAGGAGGAGGTTCCTCTCTGCAAAGAGAGAGTTAATTCTGTCAGGGGCAAATACACAGAAGAAAATCGAGTGATCAGCGGATGCCTTCAAAGCCACACCACTGGCTTCAATCTCCTGGAATAAATGTGAATCTGAAAATCTGTTGGTGACAGCAGAAACAAAGATCCATAGTGGTTAGAAAAACCTTTTTTGAAAAGGTTTATTTTGAGTATTTTGAACATTGCTGACAGAACAAAAGATGCAGTTTGTCATAGTGTTTAATTTTTTAACGATTTGGAGAATGATCATGGATAATAAAGAAATTTTGGAACGAGTAAAAGCTGATGGCGTGAGATATGTATCATATCAATTTACCGACATCACCGGTACCGTCAAAAGTGTGGATGCACCGGTAAAAAGGTTAGAACGTGCGCTTGAGGACGGGGTTTGGTTTGATGGCTCATCCGTGCAAGGTTTTGCCAGAATACAGGAAAGTGATATGCATCTCCGTCTTGATCTGGATTCCTATGCAGTGTTACCTTGGTCGCCTGAAGAGAATCGGAGAGCCAGATTTTTCTGCGAAATTTTTCATCCGGATGGATCGGTGTTTGAGGGTGATCCTCGAGGTGCCTTGAAACGGAAATTAAAAGTGCTGGAAAATAAGGGCTATGTTTTCAATGTAGGTCCTGAACCAGAATTTTTCTTATTTAGAAGAAACGGGACAGATAATGTACATCCGGTTCCCCATGATGTGGGCGGCTATTTTGATTTCTCTCCAAATGATGAAGCGGTTAGTGTCAGGACAGAATTAATGAGTGCATTAATTCAAATGGGACTGGAAGTCGAAGTTGGCCACCACGAAGTTGCTTTAGGACAACATGAGATTGATTTTGAATTTGGCGAAGCATTGAAAACTGCCGATAATGTGTTAACCCTCAAATATACCGTAAAAGCCATTGCTGCAAAACATGGCCTGGTTGCTTCCTTCATGCCAAAACCAATATTTGGCACTGCAGGATCAGGTATGCACTGTCACCAATCACTTTTTGATCATAATGGCAATAATTTATTTTTTGATGCACATGATGATTTTCATTTATCTGAATTGGCATACAATTTTCTGGCTGGTCAGCTTCATCATGCCCGCTCCCTGACAGCCATTTTAAACCCTACCGTAAATTCGTACAAAAGGTTGGTTCCTGGGTATGAAGCACCTGTCTACATTGGCTGGGCTGGTGAAAATCGATCCGCATTGATCCGAATTCCCAGATTTACACCAGGAAATGATAAGGCTGTAAGAGCTGAATTACGAAGTCCTGATCCATCTGGAAATCCATATTTGCAATTTAATGCCATGCTGGCAGCAGCCATGGATGGTGTAGAGAACAAGATGAGACCACCCAAACCACTGAAAAATATTAACATTTATTCGTTATCCTATGAAGAACGGGCTGCGATGGGAATTGGCCATTTACCCGGTTCATTATTAGAAGCACTGAATGAATTAGAAAAAGACGAAGTAATTAAGAGTAGTCTTGGTAGTGAAATGTTCAACGCTTTCATGCGAGCGAAGCGTGCTGAATGGGATGATTACCGGGTTTTTGTTACCGACTGGGAAAAACAGCGATATTTGGAAACAGCTTAATCGCAAATTTCAAAAAGAGGAATTTACATTCAAAGTAAATTCCTCTTTTTGGATAAGGTTATTCATGTTTACTAACGGATTACCATTCTGCAAAAAGTGCACTTTTCTTGAGTAGTCGTTGGCTGTCCACATGTAGGGCAGGAAAATAGCTCCTCAGCGATTTGTTCAATCTCATATTCTGTAAATAATACTTTTTTTGCTTTTAGAAATTTGAGGTAAAAGGCTAGTTTGGTCCCAGCACGTTTATGTTCCAGTTGATTGAGCAATTCTTTATTTTGAATGGTGGTGCTCCCTTCAGAAAAAGGGCATTCTTCTTGAATGTATTCAATATTTGCCAGAATTGCATAAGCCGCAGTTTCACGTTCGTAGAAGCGGCAAAACGGTTTTGCTTTTGGGATTAATCCTACTTTTGCGGGTATAAAAGGGGCTTGTCGGCGCAGGAAATCTATCTGCCATCCGAGGACATTATTGAACAGAACAGCTACTTCATCATCCAGGTTATGACCAGTCACCAATACATCATAACCATATTTTGCTGCAATTTCATTCATTGTATGTCTTTTAACCAATCCACACAAAGAACAAGGTTTTGATTTTCCGCGTTTGTTAGACTCAGAGAATTCAGGAATGGTTTTTCCAAATTCCTGTTTTGCGTTAACGATCTGTAGTGGGAGATGTTGTTCCGATGCGAATTTTTCTGCAAGAGTTTGAG
The DNA here is from genome assembly GCA_942491385.1 of uncultured Anaerolineaceae bacterium. GTDB lineage: Bacteria > Chloroflexota > Anaerolineae > Anaerolineales > Anaerolineaceae > UBA6170. Next base: position 146,029 of record CALOAF010000006.1, read on the forward strand.
ATTTTGTAGAGTAATTGTCTTCTCCATGTATGCCCAGATGCATATAGACGCCACCGGTTTTGTAACCAAGTTTGTTCAAAACATCCCACAACGCTAATGAGTCTTTTCCCCCTGAAACAGCAACCAGAATCCTGTCATCTTTGGAAAACATATTATATTTGTAAATGTTTCGCTCGGTTTGATCACAGACCCATTCTAAAAAATGAGTTTTACAAAGGGCTAATTTATGCTGTCGCATGTTAATGACAGCTTTGTGATCGCATTTTCTACATTTCAACTCAACCCCCAGAAATCACAGCGATGAATCGAATGACATCGCCATTCTTGAGAAGTTCACGTTCGGTGATTAACTCACCATTCCGTATACATAAATATGTTTCGGGGAGTATGTCTAATTTACTGAAAACTTTGCTGACGGTTAAATCTTTGGTCTCTGTCAATACATATTCTTTATTTTTGAGAAAAGCGGTTATTGTCATAATTCTGCCACAAATTTTATAAATTTTTAACGGAAATAGGCGACAACCAGGGTAAGGACAGCTATCGCAACACAATAAATACTAAATAATCCGAGCTTGTTATTATTAAGAAATTTCAATAACCAATGAATGGATAAAAATCCAACTAAACCGGAAGTAATAAATCCAACCAGCAACACGGGTAAAAATTCGTTTAAATTAGGCACCTCTAACAAGTCATTAATGCTCATAACTGCTGCACCGAGCATAACCGGTATTGACATCAAGAAAGAAAATTTCGCAGCTTCCTCTCGTTTAAGTTTGCGGAGGATGCCACCAGAAATTGTTGAACCTGAACGAGAAAGTCCTGGAAAAATTGCAAGAACCTGGAAACAGCCAATGATAAATGCATCCAGGGTTGATAAATCTTCCATCTTATTTACTTGTCTACTCAGGCGTTCCGCAATCCAAAGTAGAAAGGCAGTTATCAGCAAAAAAACTGCAGTAATTTGAACGGAGTGAAAGGCAGCTTCGACTTGGTCCTTAAGAAAAAGCCCTCCAAGAATCGCGGGTATGGTGGAAAGCACGACAAACCAGCCCAATTTCGCATCTTCTGACCCAAACGGTTTTTTCTCCAGAATTCCTTTCAGCACAGCGTTACCAATTTTCCATAAATACTTCCAAAAATAGATAATCACGGCTATCAAGGTACCCATTTGCACGAGTACATCAAATGTGAAAACATGCTCTTCCGGGATAGACCAGCCAAGGAGGAAAGGAGTGATAACGAGATGGCCTGAGCTTGAAATGGGTAAAAACTCGGTAAGTCCCTGAACGATTCCTAAAATAAATGCTTGCCAGATAGTCATAGAATCTCCGATGAAGATAAAAGGATTTTATCAGCGGTAACGCCTGTTTTATATTGATAATTTGCTAAATAGAACGATGAAAATTTCTCAAATCGATTTTCAAGAATTGCCTGGCGTATATTCTTCATCAAATCCTGAAGCATGTGTATATTATGGATCGAGATTAGAGTACCAGACAATGTTTCTTTTGCCACGATTAAATGGCGAATATAAGCTCTGGAAAAAGTTTTACATGTGTAACAGGTGCATCCTTGTTCAATCGGTTCTGGATCACGGGCAAATTTTGAATTCATCAAGTTCAAACGACCGCTATTCGTCAGGGCTGCTGAATGTCGGGCGAGACGGGTAGCCAGAACACAGTCAAATATATCGACCCCCCTTTGCACTCCATAGATTAAATCTTCTGGTGTGCCGACCCCCATTAAATAACGGGGTTTGTCTTTGGGCAGGATTTGATTTACGATTTCCAGTGCGTGATACATTTCGGTTTTTGTTTCACCCACGGATAACCCACCAATGGCATACCCTGGAAAATCGATGGAACTAATAAACTCAGCAGATATTTTTCTCAATTCGGGAAAGATGCCACCCTGAACAATTCCGAAAAGCGCTTGATCATCTCGAGACTTGGCATTTTTACATCTAATCGCCCATGCATGGGTTCTTTCCATCGCTTTGACGCTATAAGATTCATCATAGGGTGAAGCACATTCGTCGAATGCCATAATGATGTCAGCACCTAATTTTTCCTGTATCTGAATTGCAATCTCCGGAGTCAATCTATGTTTAGAGCCATCGATGTGACTGCGGAATGTGACACCATCCTGGTCTATTTTGCGCATATCAGCCAGAGAAAATACCTGAAAACCACCTGAGTCAGTCAGGATGGGTTTATTCCACTGCATGAAATTGTGCAGTCCACCCATTTCTGCGATCAAGTCTGCGCCGGGACGAAGGAAGAGGTGATATGTATTCGCAAGAATTAAGTTAGCACCGGTTGATTCTAGTTGTGCAGGGGTCAACGTTTTAACGGTCGCCTGGGTTCCCACAGGCGCAAAAGTTGGAGTGAGGATAATCCCATGCGGGGTATCAAATTCTCCAGCTCTGGCATTATCTTCGTTGTTGATTAGTTTGAAGTTGAAACTCATTAATCGAATCCTAAAAAAATAAAATAATTATGCCTTGTCGATTATACTATGAGGAATTACGGCACTCCTGTGTGAAATTAGGTTTGATTGATATTCAGCTGAAAACAATTAGACTCAATTGAAAGAGTGAGTGGTGCCTGAGGAAAATTTATCGATTGGAAAAAAGATTAGAGGCGGTTATATGAATACCCCAATAGAAAAAGAATGGATTATTGCTCCAAAAATCCCCGTGGATGTCAAAAATGAATTATGTGATTATTCGGAAATCATGCAGCAAATTCTATATAACCGTGGAATTACGGATGCTGGATCGGCAGCACAATTCTTACAAAAAGATTCCAGCGGTTATGATCCATTTTTGATGAATGATATGGAAAGAGCCGTTGGACGATTGCTGCAAGCTATTGATTCGCAGGAGATTATTGCTGTATTTGGGGATTACGATGCCGATGGAATTACGTCGACTGCTTTATTAACAGAAGTACTCGAAACCCTGGGTGCGGTTGTCTTCCCTTTTATTCCTGAACGGGAAGATGGGTATGGGGTTAATACGAACGCGATAGATTTTCTATATGATCAAAAAATTTCATTGATTATTACAGTAGATTGTGGAATCCGTTCAGTTGAAGAATTACGCTATGCTCAGGAATTGGGTATGACTGTCATTGTGACTGATCATCATATGCCTGCAGGGGTTATTCCAGATGTGCATAGCGTTATTTGCCCACGGGTGGAGGGAGATCAATATCCTGAAAAAAACCTGGCAGGCGTTGGTGTTGCTTATAAATTAGCCCAGGCATTATTCCAGACGAAAAGTGGGTCAATGGAATTTGCTGATCATTGGCTGGATCTGGCAGCAATTGGGACGGTTGCAGATGTTGTACCTTTGTTAGGGGAAAACAGGTTAATTGTCGCCAAAGGTATCACAGCCATTAGGTTTTCGAAAAGGGTTGGTCTAGTAAGTTTAATATCAGTAGCCGGATTTGATCAGCGAAAAATCAACACAATGGATATAGGTTTTGGTATCGCTCCCAGATTAAATGCAGCCGGTCGATTGGATTCGCCTAAAAAAGCATTGGAATTATTGATAACACCGGATCTCGGCAGAGCAGGAATGTTGAGCCAGGAATTGGATGATATAAACCGTAAAAGACAAAAAGAAACTATGGAAATGCAGGAATCTGCACAGGCAAAAATTGACAAAAATAAAATGATCATCGTTGTCATGGATGAGGCATTTAATCCAGGTCTGGTCGGGTTGGTGTCAGCAAAATTAACTGAAACATTCTACCGACCAGCCATTGTGGGTTATCAGGGGAAAGAATATACCAGAGCATCCTGTCGGAGTATTCCAGAATTCCATATTACAGAAGCTTTGGATAAATGCGAAAACTTACTAGTCCGTCATGGAGGTCATGCTATGGCAGCCGGGTTCACGGTTGCCAATGAGAAAATTGACCAGTTGATCTGTGAATTGGATAAAATTGCAGAAGCGGGACTGAATCCGGATCATTTATACCCAAAAATCAATATTGATATTGAATGTCCTCTGCACTTACTTCCGGAAAAAATTTTAGAGGACTTGGATCAATTAGAACCACTAGGTGCAGAAAATTCGGAAGCAGTGTTTGTTTCCAGAGATGTTGAAGTAAGAAGTGCCAGGACAGTTGGCAAAGATCAGAATCATCTTAAGTTGCGATTAGGAGATTTGAAAGTTCCATATGATGCGATCGCATTTAACCTTGGATATTGGGGAAAAGAGATGCCTGCCAAGGTTGATGTGGTTTATTGTGTGGAACGCAACCATTACAACGGAAACATTTATAAGCAGCTCAGGGTGAAAGATTTAAAACCTTCCAATTAAAATTCATTGAAACAAATAGATTTGGATGTTTATATAAAAAATTTGGTGGGTAGTGGAAATAAAAACAAAATTTTTCAGCATGCTATAATTATTTCAGTTTGATTGTTTTCCTATATGGAGGATGTATGGAAGAAGAGTCGCCTAAAGCTAAAAGTTCAATTTCTGCAGTCAGTCCAATTCAAAAATCTTTTTTACCCCAACCAATTTCCAATCTGGAGCAGACAGGATTATCTCCTCTTTGGGTACAGGATCTGGCCTTAAAGATTTTTTATTTTCAAGGTTACATGTCAGGCTTTAAATTGGCAGAAGAAATGGCATTGCCATTTACCGGGATTGTTGATCAAATCATTGAAATCTTAAAAAGAGAAAAGCTGGTTGAAGTCAAAACCTCCCAAATGGGTCTGGGGGAAGGATCCTACACCTATGCCATCACAGGAGCAGGTATCCATCGTGCAAGGGAAGCTTTGGATCGTAGCCAATATGCTGGGCCAGCCCCGGTTCCGATAGATGTTTACAATGAATCTATCCTCAAGCAAGGACGGGGCCGTTTACAGGCAACCAGCCGTTTAATGCATCAAGTGCTGGCTCATTTGGTGTTAAATGAGCCAACATTTAACAAATTAGGGCCAGCTGTTAACTCAGGAACTTCCATCTTTTTGTATGGTCCTCCTGGTAATGGAAAAACGAGTGTTGCACGATCGATTGGTAACCTGGTCCAGGGTCAAACCATGTATATTCCATTTTCAATATACGTGGATGGACAGGTCATTAAACTGTATGATTCAGTCAATCACCAATTGGTACGTGAAGAAGATACCACCAGCGGTGGTACAGGATCAGCCAGAACAGGCGTTCGACGGGACCCACGATGGTTGCGAGTACGCCGTCCGTTTATTATCACTGGCGGTGAGTTAACAATGGCAGGATTAGACCTGGTATTTGATACTACCAACAAATATTACGAAGCACCTTTTCAGGTAAAGGCAAATGGTGGAATTTTATTGATTGATGACTTCGGGAGACAACTCGTGCGACCCAGGGATTTATTAAATCGTTGGATTGTCCCTCTGGAAAATCGTATCGATTATATGAGCCTGCACACAGGTAGGAAGATCGAAGTTCCGTTTGATGTTCTGGTAATTTTTTCAACGAACTTACCACCAAAGGATCTGGTTGATGAAGCTTTTTTGAGACGTCTACGACATAAAATCGAAATCGGTGATCCGTCCTATGAAGACTTTCGTGAATTATTCCGACGGGTGGCATCACAGAAGGGTGTTACCTACACGGATGAAGGATTGGCTTATTTACTGCAGGAGCATTATATTAAGCGTAGCCGTAACCTGCGTGCTTCCCACCCACGAGATATTTGCGATCAGATTATTGATATTTCCCGATATCTGAATATCGAACCAATATTAAATAAGGAATTGATTGATCGAGCTGCTGCTTCTTATTTCGTAGATTTATAAATAAGGCTTCAATATGCAAAAAAGTAACCCCACTATTATTGCTCATCGTGGAGCGTCTGCCTATGCACCAGAAAACACTATGGCTGCATTTCATAAGGCGATAGAATTATCAGCCGACGGCATTGAGTTTGATGTTAAATGCACTAAAGATGGCGAAATGGTTATCATTCATGATCAGACAGTAGACAGAACCACTGACGGGACAGGAAGTGTGATCGAAAAAAACCTGGATGATTTACGCAACCTGGATGCAGGTAGCTCATTCGCTACTGCATTCAAAGGTGAAAAAATACCTCTTTTGAGTGAAGTTTTGGAGGAATTTGCAAACAAATTAATGATGAATATCGAACTAACCAATTATTCATCCATACGCGATGGATTGGCAGAGAAAGCTGCTACACTGGTTAAGAAAATGGGCATAGAGGAAAGCGTCTTTTTTTCGTCATTTCATCCTTATAATCTCATTTTATGCAGAAGAATCCTGCCGACAGTGCCGGTTGCTTTACTAGCTATACCGGGAAAAATTGGCTGGATTTGTAGATCAAGATTAATGAACTGGATCAGTCCTGAAATTATTCATCCTTTCTATAAAGATATCGATCAAAAATATATCGAAAGACAACATCGCAGAAATCGAAAGGTAAATGTCTGGACAGTAAATACTGAAATGGAAATAAAAAAAGCGATCCAGGATAATGTTGATGGAATCATTACCGATGATCCCGTTTTGGCGAGAAGACTGTTAACCCCATGATCATGAACCTAGCTTCCGTTCAAGCCGCCTCCGCCAGAATTTTAGGAAAAATTGTACGAACTCCGTTAACTTACGATGCGGACTTGAACGTATATATTAAATGGGAAAACCAGCAAAAAACAGGGGCATTTAAAGTGCGAGGGGCGTTAAATAAGATTTTGGCTTTGGCTCCCTGGGAACAGGAAAGAGGCCTGGTAGCGGTATCTGCTGGAAATCATGGATTGGGTGTTGCTTACGCTGCAAATTTAGTAGGGGCCAAAGCAACCGTTTTCATTCCCGAAAAAACCACATTAAATAAAGAAGAAGCCATACTCAGTTATGGTTCTTCTGTGCATAAGATTGCCGGAGATTTTAGGCAGGCTGAAATGGAAGCACAGAATTATGCAGTCAAACGTGGTGCAACCTGGGTATCTCCATATAATGATGCTCAAGTGATCGACGGCCAGGCGACCTTAGGGCTGGAATTGATTGATCAGGTGAAACCCTATGACTCAGCAGCATGCCTGGTTCCAGTCAGTGGTGGAGCGCTGGTTTCCGGTATAGGTTTGGCTTTTAAATTTAATAATATCAACACAAAAATCATTGGTGTGCAAAGCAAAAATTCTGCATATTTTCACTCTCTTTATCATTTGGGAACAATGAAAAATGTTATTGAAACAAAAAGTGTTGCAGATGGATTAACTGGTGGCGTTGAGAAGAATTCATTAACAATTCCGTTGGTTAGGAGTATGTTAGATGATTTTGTTTTGGTCGACGAGGAAGAAATAGAACAAGCGATTGCCTATGTCTGGTATCATTATCAGGTTGTTGTGGAGGGATCTGCAGCGGTTCCTCTCGCAGCGATCTTATCAAAAAAAATCTCTGCAAAAAAACCGGTATTGATTTTAACCGGATGTAATATTCAAGCAGATTATCATAAACAAATTTGTGAACGTTGGAAGGACATGATTTAATATTTGATGAGAAGAATATACCGGTTTACGATACTCCTCTTATTATTATCTTTATTAATTCCATTAAAAACTGGATATTCTGCATTTGGTCAACAAATCAATGAAGTAGACCTTAATGTTCAGGATTTAATTCAAAGAATGACTCCCGAAGAGAGAGTTGGACAATTATTCCTGGTTGCTTTTCAAGGTCCTGAAGTTTCAGAGACAAGTGAAATTTATGATTTAATCGCCAACCATCATGTTGGCGGGGTGGTCCTCAATTTAGAAAATGATAATTTCACATCTCTTAATACAATAGAAAATACTTATCAATTAACCAAAACCTTACAACAGATTGAGTGGGAAAGCTCTTTGGTAACTGAATCGGATAGTGCTGATTCTGACTCATCACAATCGAACAACTATATACCAATTTTTACGGCAATTTCTCAAGAGGGCGATTCATATCCCAATAACTCGATAATCAATGGTGTAACAACTTTACCCAGCCAGTTGGCGATTGGTGCTACCTGGGATCTGAACCTAGCAGAAGAAGTTGGAAATGTATTGGGACAGGAACTGTCTGCTTTGGGGTTCAACTTATTACTAGGACCCTCCCTGGATGTATTGGATTTACCTTATGTTGAAGGTGGGGATGATTTGGGAGCCAGGACTTTCGGTGGTGATCCGTTTTGGGTTGGAGAATTGGGTAAGGCTTACATAAAAGGTGTCCATTCTGGCAGTAACAACCGAATGGCTGTCATATCCAAACATTTTCCCGGGAGAGGTTCTTCAGATCGATTACCAGAAAATGAAGTTGCGACAGTTCGTAAATCACTGGAACAATTAAAGCAAATTGAGTTAGCGCCATTCTTCTCTGTCACTGGTAATTCCCATAATGAAGAGTCAACCACTGATGGATTATTAATGTCCCATATCCGCTATCAAGGATTTCAGGGTAATATTCGCTCTACCACCAGACCAGTTAGTTTTGATCAAACTGCGCAGGAGCAACTCATGTCATTGCCGGCATTTGAATCTTGGCGAAATTCAGGGGGATTATCGTCAGCGATAACCTGGGATCCAGCGCTGTGCGAAAATTTTTCAACCCCACTGGTGAGGGATTTGATCCAAGGCAAATTTCTCGTAATGCACTCATTTCCGGAAATGATCTATTGTTATTAGATCTTTATGTTGATACAAGCGATTTAGATCCTTATTCAACCATGTTAAGAGTTTTAGAGTTCTTTACCCAAAAATATTTGGAAGATCCAGCTTTTGCACAACGAGTAGATTCTTCGGTTGAGAGAATATTGAAACTAAAATTTGAATTATATGAAGATTTTACAATCGAAAATATTCTTCAGGAAGAAAATAGCCTGGAAAATGTGGGTAAAAATCAGGAAATAAATTTTGAAATTGCCAGCAATTCAGTCGTGTTAATGTGCCCTGATAGGGTTGAATTGAATGCGATTCTTCCAGAACCTCCCCAAAGTAATGAAAGAATTCTATTTATTACTGATACGGTTTCAGCACGGCAATGTAGCGATTGTCCCTCACAATCAATTTTTGGTGTTTCAACTTTTCAAGAGGCTGTCTTAAAGGTTATATGGTCCAGGAGCAGGAGACCAGGTCACACCTTCCCGAATGTCTTCGTATACATTTGCTGATTTAAACCGATATTTAACTGATCCACAGACATCGCGAAATATAGATTCTGAATTACGGAATTCTGATTGGATTGTGTTCTCATTTATTAAACCCAACTTTGAAAATCAGGATTCGATGGCATTACAAAATTTCCTTGCTGATCGTCCGGATTTGATCAATAACAAAAAAGTGATTGCCTTTGGATTTAATGCACCATATTATCTGGATGCGACTGATATCAGTAAATTAACTGCTTATTATGTGTTATTTAGTAAAACGACTGAATTTATTGATACGGCTGCCAGATTGTTGTTTCAGGAGATTTCTGCGGATGGCGTCTTGCCAGTTAGTGTGCCTGGCATTGGATATGATTTAATATCCAGAACAGCCCCCAATCCAAATCAGATCATCCCACTTTTCATGCGAACACCAGAGGAAATCTCCCCAGCAGAGGGGGATACATCACCAGACTTTTCGAATATTCCAAAAGTTAATTTAGGTGAAACGATTAACCTTGAGACGGGTGTGATTGTTGATTACAACTTGAACCCTGTACCGGATGGAACCATTGTCAGATTTTTATTCAGCTATATCGAAAAAGGCAGCAATGTGCAACAGGTTGAAGCAATTACCCAAAAAGGAATTGCGATGGTCTCTTACCGATTGCAAAATACAGGCTTGGTTGAAATCAGAGCTGTTAGTGACCCTGCATATAATTCTGAAGTAATCCAGCTTGAGGTGCCTGTGCCAGAGGGTGCTGAAGCGACGATTGTTGTTCTGTCTACACCGGAAATGACTGAAACACCGACACCAACTCTGACGGTGACTTTAACCCCAACCGAGCCGGCAGTAGTCTTCAAGGATAATCCGGTTGTCCTCCCCCGATTCAGTGATTGGATCGCGATGGTTATCCTCGTGTCTTCAATGTCAGTTGGTCTATTTTTCTTCACGAGGAAAAGAATTCCTATTCGTTGGAGTACAAGATGGGCAATATTGGCATTTATGGGGGGAATTCTTGCATATATTTTCATCAGTTTCCAAACCATCATGAGAGTGGAATGGACAATATCGCTTAAATCGATCGATCTGATGGCTGTATCATTCCTTGGTGGGGTAGTTGGATGGTTTGTCGGATGGGTTTGGTATATCAGAAGAAGAATTAACCTGGGAAAATCCTGATTATTTTCCTACCGTCATCAAAAAACTGAGAACAAAAATTAAAACTGCGGAGAACAGCAATGTTTGTTCAGGATTCATTCTGATTATTTCATGAAAAGTAATTTTTTTGTTGATAGGACGCAGGGGCATAGCTCGATCTCCAAATAATGTTAGCCGAAAATTAGTCACGTTAACAGGACGATCATCAGGGTGTAAATTCATTGCCCATAACAGGCACTTTTCAGTACGAGTACTGATTTCTGGATTAATCGAACGGGGTGATTTGAGTGAATCGGGGTTTAGGAACCGTTGGCGAGCGTCAGTTGGAGGGGTATTGGTTAAGAGATGATACATGGTGGACCCCATCGAAAAAATGTCACTTCGCACATCTGTATGTCCTTGATCGCCACCATATTGTTCCAATGGAGTATATAGAGCTGTTCCCTGGCCTTGAACGATTGTTATCGTAATCTCACCTGGTGCGGCAATTTTCACCAAACCAAAATCAACGAGCTTCAAGAGTCCACTAGGTGTTAGCTTAAGGTTGCTGGGTTTGATATCTCTGTGAAGGATGGGTGTCTCTTGTTCGTGTAAAAAAATCAGTGCGTCAGACAATTGAGATATCCAACTCAATACGTTTATTTCTGGGAGAAATTGATTATTTTGTTTTGCTTTTACCATTATTGTGCGTAAATCCTCACCGGGCACATAATCCATCACTAGATAATCTCTTGGACCTATAGAAAAGAAATCAGAAACCTTCGGTAGATTTGGATGATCCAACCTTGCCAAAACGGTTGCTTCCCGAAAGAATTGGTCACGAGCTTCCTTGATCAAATCTTCCGGTAGGTTTGAATTATGTTCAACTTCTTTCAGGGCGCATTGTCGGCCGGATAATCGTATATCATCTGCGAGATAAATTGAACCAGAACCACCTTGTCCAATGATTTTTTGGATGCGATAACGACCACGCAATACATCCCCCGCTTTCAACGGAAGCGGCATTTTCTTCTCCTATTAAATTGTTACTGGCGATTTTTTACATTTCGGCGTTTATTTGATATATTATACCTTATTCGTTTGGTAGATTAAATAGGATAAAAAAAATTTTAAAAAGGTAAGAGTTCAATTGATGAAGAATAAGAAACCTTAAAGATAGAGGGTTTGATGGAAGAATTGTTTTCTGAATTTCCAATCTTAATAGCGCAGAAAGGCCCTTTGTTGGGTCAGCGGTGGAATATAAAAACTGAAATACAAGTTGGTCGGGATCCAGACTGTGAGATTGTTGTTCCAGACCGACAGGTTTCTCGAGTGCACGCCAAATTTACATTTAACAAAAAAGATGTGTACCTTGAGGATATGGGCAGTAAAAATGGTACTTATGTGAATGGAACCCTAATTAATGACTCCATCGTTCTCGAAGAAGGGGACATTATCCAAATAGCACTCGTTCAAAGTTTTTTCTTCCTTAGTTCAGATGCAACCATGCCTTTAGACAAGGAAGTATTACCAGAACCTAAATCTTTAAATAATCAAAAGAAAATGTTACTAGATTTTCGGTCCCGCAGGGTCTGGGTGGGAGATGAAGAAATTTTGCCACCTTTGAGTGTTCCCCAATTTCGATTATTGCATACATTGCATGAACAACAAGGCAAGGTTGTTTCCAGAAGCGATTTGATTGCCATAATTTGGGGAGATGAAAAAGCTATTGGTGTTTCAGAACAAGCGTTGGATGCTTTGGTTCGAAGACTGCGAGATCGGCTATCCGTGTTTGATCCGACACATGAATATCTGGTTACCGTTCGTGGCCATGGTTTACGCCTGGATAATGAACCATAAAAAAATTAATTGCACCTGGCTATTTCATATGGATGAAGGATAGATCAAAACAAAAAACAATAAATTACACGTAGGCAAACAATCATTGATATATTCCCTTTGTCGTTTGATTTACGTATTTAAGAAAACTTCTCCCTAATGACTTACTTTTTGGGCTGGTCATCCAGTTTTTTTAAATCATCGAGAATTTTGGCCGAAGCAAGATGAAATTCAGATGGGTTTTCATTATCTTCGTGACCCGATATGATAATAATCGCATTACAGACAGTTTGCCCGACATTCCGCCAGCGATGCATGAGTTGAGAGGAAAAAATTAAACTATCGCCACTTTCTAATTCGAATTTTTGATCGTTAACTTCATATTCCAGGTTACCTTTCAAACAAAAAACAAATTCATGGCCAGAATGGAGCATTCCATGTGGTCCGCTACTTCCCCCGGCCTCTAGTGTAATAATAAAGGCTTCAATTCTGCCAACAAATGACTCACTGCCCAGACCTTCCCATAACCCTTTCATGAAGGGAACGCGATTTCTTTCTGATGATTTACAGAACACGATATTATGTTTCTCAGGATTAATTCTAAAAAAAGCTGTGATCGGAATTTCCATGGCAATTGCTAATTTGTTTAACGTGCTTACTGAAGGGGAGGTCAGATTTCTCTCAATCATACTTAAAGCATTCGCAGAAAGTTCACTTCTTCTGGCTAATTCTCGCATGGATATACGCCGGGCTTCACGAAGTTCTTTTAATCTCGATCCTACATCCAATGAGAGAGCATTATTTTCATTTGTCATCTTACACCAAGCCTTTCCAGCGATTAATTTGTCACTTTAATTTGATTATAGTGAATAATTAGTAAATAATCTTGATTTAGTAAAATCTTTCAACCATTCGATTTTTCTTTCGAATTGCTCATAGAAAGGGAATAAAATTAGGTTGTATAATCAATCTATCGTATTTTTTCTTTGAGAGGTTTATTTATTGTGTTTGATTTATATATATATCCTTTTGGTTACCGCAAAAATGAAGAATATTCTGATCTAACTGGATATTTTGTAGGGAATGTTCATCGTAAAGCAACCAGAACACGAGTTGAAGACATCATTGTAATTCGATTCACCCCATTTAGAAAAATATCCGAAGAAGAAACTAAAATTATTAACAATATGGTCTCAAAGGCTGGTGATCGATATTACAAGACGAAAGGACCGATCACCACCGCTGCAAAAAATGCTAGTGAAAATTTCAACAATGATCTCAATCAGTTAAATATAAAAAATCCTGGTCAAGCTCCAATTCTTGGAGCCTTTCACCTGATAGTCTTAAACAAGAATGACGTATACTTCGTCCAGACTAGCGGTTCAACATCCTACCACATCACAAGAACCAGCGTTGAAAAATTTGAGGATAGGACTCATGGAGTTGAGGGAATTGGTGTTGGGAAAAGCATTAGAATCCGGTTTTTCCACTCCAAAATCATTGAAAGTGACCGTATTATTCTTTCATCAAGACCACCAATTAGCTGGACAAAAGAAGCTTTATTGGGGGACGAGAGACTCTCTATCAGTCAATTAAGAAGATCTTTGATGCAATTAAGCGAGGATGATTTTGAAGCGGTCATCATTCAATTCCGTAACGGGAATGGCAGTGTTCACCAATTGAAGCTCGATTCAATAGAATTCTCTTCTTCGGAAAATAAAGTAGGAACTCAATCCTCCCAGGACAATACGCCTGATATTGTTATCGGTGAAACTGATGATGAAATTGATGATGATTCAGGCAATTATTTTCCGCCATCAAAAGAGCCAGTGGCAGAGAGATTTGAAGATAAAGATCAGGGTATTTTGACGGAAGAATTTCCAGAGGAATTTTCAAATATTGGCAGTGAAAAAATTAAATCTGACCAAATTAAAGAAGGGGATCAGTCAAAATTTCTTGAAGATCATCCACACACATCCCCTGAATTAATGCAGGAAGCTGGGCATGATGAGCCACAAAAGGGGATTTTCATCAGCGGAGAGACTTGGGATTCTGGTATCAGTCGTCAGCAAAAAGAACCTAAGAAACGGATCAAACAAAAAAAATCGAATACTTTCGCCATATTTCTATTGAACATACGAAAATTTTTTCTTAACCTAAACAACCAATACAGAAACCTGAAAAATTCGTTTACCAAAGGTTTATTAAAAGTTATAAAGCCTTCTGCAAAAATGAAAATCCAAAAAGATCCTGATTCTTTATCTTCTTTATCCATGTTAATGATCGCTATCCTGGTGGCTGTATTTGTTTCTGCAATTGGCATTGCAGTCTATATGCAAAGTGGCGTTGGGTCGCAACAGGTTGAACTAATAGCCAATGCTAATTTATTGATCAGTGATGCTTTGGACGAACCAGATTTCAACAATCAAATTTTGATGTATCAGGAAGCGTTAAGACTGGTGACTGAATCTGAAAGTTATGGAAAATCCGAATCGACCACCGAGATTAAAATTTTTATTCAGGGGCAATTGGATAATCTTCAGGATGTAACCAGGATTGATATTCAACCTACCGTATTTGGTGGTCTGGATAAAAGAATCCAAATCACCCGTATGGGAACGAATGCAAATGGTGATGTATACGCATTGGATTCTGGCACGGGAAGAGTCATCAGATTGATTGCCACTCGGCCAGATTATGTCATTGATACTTCATTTGCTTGTGGTCCCGGAAAATTCGGCGATGTTGTAGTAGATACCCTGGTTGATATCGAGCCTGTCTATTATCCAAATAAGATTAACGCAGCTTTGATGGGTATCGATGGCAGAGGGAATCTTCTCATGTGTGTACCGGGTAGTGATCCGATTGCAATTGAATTGAAAAGATCGGACATAAATTGGGGTGAAATCAAAGCCCTCGCATTTAATGGGTATAGCCTTTATATTTTGGATGCGGGCGAGAAAACCAGGGATATTTACCGTTACCCAGCAAATGAGTATGCCTTTGATCTAGTTCCTGAAAGTTTGTTTTCCGGAAACATTCCTGAGAATTTAGTCAATTCACTTGATCTTTCTGTGAATCAAGAGGAATTATTTTTGGTTCATGATAGTGGTCACCTAACCCGCTGTAATCTAAATCAATTAACTTGTGAGAATAATATTGGTTTTGGATTGATTGTAGATGGAAAAACCAGGGAAAATTTCAGTGTTTTGCCAGGTGCAGACTTATCTCAGGTTTCCATTACGCTACCGCCTGACCCCTCTATTTATTTTTTAGATATGGGCCAGCAGGCAATTTACCATTTCAGTATGGCGCTCAATTTACAACAACAAATTCAACCTAATCCAGGTAGTCAGGGGAAGAATCTGGATGAATCCAGTAAACTAACCGCTTTTGCGGTAAATCCGAATGGAATTATTCATTTTGCTTATGGAAATCTGATCTATTTTGGATACTTACCCTGATAGGAATGGAAAATTGACAATTTTTTCCAGCATTCAAAAGCCTACTTTAATGATTGATGAAAAAAAAGCCAGAAAGAATCTTTCTTTTCTGCATCAAAAGATTAAATTGCAGGGTGTGCAATTTCGACCGCATTTCAAGACTCACCAATCTGCGGAGATTGGGGAATGGTTTCGGGAAATTGGGATTCGGAAAATTTCGGTATCTTCTATTGATATGGCTATTTATTTTGCAGACCATGGTTGGGAGGATATTTTTATTGCATTTCCGGTCAATATTTTACAAATTGATGAAATTGTTAAATTATCCATTAGGGTTGATTTGTCTTTGCTATTTGAAGATTCAAATACTGTAGCATTCATAGACCATCATCTCTCTCATCCCATCTCTGGTTGGATAAAGATCGATACTGGGGCAAATCGCTGTGGATTGCACAGCAATCAATTTGAACAAATTTTGTTAATTGCTAAAGAATTTGAAAAAAGTAAGAATATTAAGTTCTGTGGTCTGGTTACCCATGCTGGGCATACATATCGTTATAATAGGGATGAAGAAATCACCTCAGTCTATGATCAATCAATCGACACATTATTTGAAATTCGAGACAAATTGAATCGCGTTGGTTTTTCGAAAATTGCACTTTCTGTGGGCGATACCCCTTCTTCTCGATTGGTGAAAGATTTTAAGAATGTGGATGAACTTCGTCCGGGAAATTTCCTGTTTTATGATGTTCAACAATTCCAGGCTGGTGTTTGCCAGTTAGAAGAAATCGCAGTTGCTTTGTTTTGCCCGGTGGTTGCAGTTCATCCAGATAGGAATGAATTAGTCCTTTATGGCGGTGCAATTCATCTTTCGAAAGATACCCATACCTGGGGATCAATAAAAAGTGCTTATGGTCTGATTGCATTGCCAAAAAAAATTAGCAGTGGATGGGACGATAAAAAAATACTAGGTTACTTGCGTTCCCTTTCCCAAGAACATGGTGTCGCGGTCATTCCAGAAGGAATTCCTGAAGAAATTAAACCTGGCAGTCTGGTGTGTGTTTTACCAGCACATTCATGTTTGACCGTTCAGGCAATGGGAAAGTACATTAATGTAGAGGGAGAAACGATCCATACGATGCTGGCTTAACCCATGATGATAACCAGTGGGACTGGGGTGAAAACGAGAATAAATAGAACCAGCATGAGGAGAGACAATTTTTTTCGTGTAGGATCCAAACACGTTACAGAATCTTTCATTTGAGAGGGAACCTGATTTAGAAATACCAATAAAAACGCCCAAAACCACCAGCCAGACCAAGCAAACCCTAACAAACCCATGATGACCAGGAATACTGGTGTCAACTTTCTGGCTTTTTTACCTAAAACTGATGTCAGAACATGTCCTCCATCCAATTGTCCGATCGGAATCAAGTTTAATGAGGTCACCAATATACCAGCCCAACCTGCCCAGGCAACGGGATGGATCATGACATCATAACCACCAAATGGAAAAGGTTGACCAGTAAAGAAATAGCGCAACCAAAAAACAATTGGATTCAATCCAGCAAAAGATTGGGGATTGGGTAATAATTCCCCAAAAACCAGGTATTTCAATCCCAAATATAGCAATGAATTCCCTTCCATTTGCAGTCCGCTATCTACCGGTATTTGAGCAGGGAGCATTTCCACCTGCGACAACGACAGACCTAAAATGATAATTGGAATTGCAACAATAATTCCGCTGAGGGGACCGGCAATTGCAATATCAAATAATTGTTTTTTATTTTTCGGGATACTTTTCATGTTGATAAAAGCGCCCATGGTCCCGAAAGGGCTGATGATTGGCAAAGGAATGAAATAAGGCAAAGTAACATTTACGTCGTGTTTTCTTCCTGCAAAATAATGTCCCATTTCATGAGCGCCAAGAATGGCCAGAATTGAGATGGCAAAAGGCCAGCCGTTTTTAGCGATTAACAATATCGCCTGAAAATCCAATTTTTCTGGCAGAGTTGGGCTGGAAAAAAGTCCACCTGTCACCAGAACACTAATCATTGTGATAATAAAAAGTATCAGATTGGTTCTTGGATTTGATTTCTTCGCAGAGGGAAATTCATCCAGGAGATAGATAACATGTTTACTATTTTCTTCAGTTAATAAGACAGAAAATTTATTGATTTTTGCTCTTTTTTCGATCAGGTCAAAAGTGGTTTCACTTTGTTCTTGGTTTTTTAAATGACCAATGTAGCGAACTTGCCACTTATCTTCTTTTCTGCCTGTCGTAATGCTCTCCACAAGCATGAAACTTCTTATATAATCGTGGAGAGGTTGAAAATCATCTTCAAAGTATGAATTCATGTCCATTATTGATCCTGTTACTATTCTAATCACTTTCTTAAATGAATGCCACTTAATGTAAAAAAGACAAGCGATATGCCATGTCTTTTTTATACAGGCGGGAATGGATGGGAGTCGAACCCACCGCGGCCTGCATAACAACCCGCCACCGATTTTGAAGACCGGGAAGCCCACCGGGACCTGACCACTCCCACCCTTAAGGATACTCGAACCCCTTTATTTGGTCAATTATTAATGTGTTGGAACGAGATCAATATTGAGAAATATAAAATCAACAATAAAAGATCAAACAAGCAGCATATCACTATTTGAATTTCCAATATAATAAACAATAAGGTGAATCATGAAAAAAATAGGGATAAACACGCAATATTTTATTGATACGAAAAACCGTAAAACCTTCTTCCGAGGTGTAAATTTAGGGGGAAGCAGTAAAATTCCTGTATTTCCGGATGGAGCCACCTACAAAAAAGATGGGTTCTTTGATCACTTAAATGTCTCATTTGTAGGACGTCCATTTCCAATATCACAGGCAGACGAACATTTTGAAAGACTTAATAAATGGGGATTTAATTTTTTGAGATTGTTGACTACCTGGGAAGCAATTGAACATTGTGGACCGGGAATTTATGATGAAGAGTATCTGGATTATTTTGAGGAAATTGTAAAAAAAGCAAACGAATATGGTTTTACGATTTTTGTTGATCCTCATCAGGACGTCTGGAGCAGGTTCACCGGAGGAGATGGTGCGCCAGGTTGGACACTGGAATTGGCTGGATTTGACATAAAGAAAATTCATACAAGTGGAGCGGCGATTGTTCATAATGTCCAAGGGGATCCTTACCCACGTATGATCTGGCCGACAAATTATCAAAAACTCGCTGCTGCCACGATGTTTACTTTATTTTTCGGTGGGAAAGATTTTGCACCGAATTTCCAAATAGCGGGTGTTCAAATTCAGGATTATTTGCAAGACCACTATATCAATTCTATTCTACAAATTGTTGATAGGTTAAAGAAATATCCCCATGTAATTGGATACGATAGCTTAAATGAACCTTCTAATGGTTGGATAGGGCATCCTGACTTGAGAGAAAATCATGGTCGCCTTAAATTAGGAGAAATGCCGACTCCCTGGCAATCCATTTTGTTAGGCGATGGCAGGGAGCAGGAAGTTGAAATTTGGAAAATTCGTATGTTGGGGCTGCAGTTGACAGATTGGAAAATGATCAATGAAAAAGAAATCCGAGCCTGGCAGACTGGCACAGAATGCTTGTGGAAACAACATGGCATTTGGACAACTGATGATAAAAATAATCCGGTGCTCATAAATCCATTTTATTTTTCAGAGGTAAATGGTGAGGTGGTTGATTTTTCTTCCAATTACCTTAAACCTTTTATTAATCGTTTTTCCTCTGCCGTAAGGAAAGTTGATGAGGATGCCATGATTTTCATCGAAGGTGTCCCTGACATTCCTCTACCTGAATGGACAGAACAGGATGTGCAAGGGATCGTTAATGCTACCCATTGGTATGATGGTGTCACATTATTAACGAAGAATTTCAATCCCAACTTCACCATGGATATTGAACGGATGAGAATTGCATATGGGAAGAAAAAAGTCCGCAAGGTTTTTTATCAGCAATTGAACCGGATCAAAAATGATTCAATAACAAAATATGGTAATGTGCCCACGGTAATTGGAGAATTTGGTGTTCCTTTTGATCTGAACAAGAAAAAAGCCTTTATAACAGGTGATTTCTCAAATCAATCAGAAGCACTGGATCTTTATTATCAAATTATCGAAGAATTATTTATAGATTCCACTATCTGGAATTACACGTCCGATAATACGAATGAACATGGAGACTTGTGGAATGATGAAGACTTATCAATTTTCAGTCGAGACCAACAGGTTGACCCCGAAAATATTAATTCGGGTGGCCGAGGATTAAAAGCCTTCATCCGACCTTATTTAAGATTTATCACTGGTAACCCCTTGAGGCAATCATTTGAATACCGCAGAAAAGAATACACGTTATTGTTCGAAGATGATAAAGACGGGGAATTAGTCGTATTTGTCCCCGATTACCAGTACCCGCGAGGCTTTCGGGTGGAATTTGAAAATGGAGAATGGAAATTGAGTGATGAAGAGCAGGAAATCCACATTGATTATCATGGAGCTACTGAATATCAAATTTTGAGAATTTTGCCTAAGTAGCGAGGAATTTCATGAAAATATCGGTCATGATTGAAGGCCAAAATGGTTTAAATTGGATCTATTGGAAAAAAATCGTCGATGTCGTTGAAAAACATGGTTTTTATGGATTGTATCGTTCCGATCATTTTACCAATGCCAGTCCTCCTAATAAAGATTCTTTAGAATTATGGACATCCTTAACTTATCTGGCAGTCACCACGGAGAGGATTAAGTTCGGATCCCTGGTTACTCCTATATCTTTTAGAAATCCTGCAATAACTGCCAGAATGGCGGCAGCAGTTGATGATTTATCTTCAGGAAGGTTGAAATTAGGTTTAGGCGCAGGCTGGCAAGAGCGGGAACATCAAATGTATGGCTTCGACTTATTAGGAGTTAAAGAAAGATTCAAACGCTTTGAGGAAGGTTTGTTGATTATTAAAAATTTGCTGCAATCAAACGGTCCGGTATCATTGGATGGTATTTACTTTCAATTAAAAGATGCAACCCTTTTACCCAGACCTCAACGCCAGAATGGACCTGAAATCTTAATTGGGGGAAATGGAGAAAATTATACATTTCCGTTGGTTGTTAAATTCGCCGATGAATGGAATGGAATCTTTCTTACCCCTGAAAAATATAGGGTGAAAAATGATCAATTAGATCAATTGCTCCTGATAAAAGGAAAAAAACCAGAAGATGTGCGGCGATCATTAATGACGAATTTAACTTTTGGGTACAACCAAGAATTGTTAAGCAAAAAATTAAGAGGCAGAGATCCAGAAGAGATGATTCAAAGAGGAATAGTTGTTGGTTCATCTGAACAGGTTGCTGATAAATTAAAAGAATACCAAGAAACAGGTGTGGACGAAATAATGCTGCAATGGCTTGATCTGGGTGATTTGGATGGTTTAATTCATTTTGCAGAAATTGTTTTGCCAAAATTTCAGGGTGATTGAGCGGTTAAAAAGCCCAGGGGAACCAGAGGTTCATGGTGGGGATCAGTAAGAGGACTAATTTTCCTAAAACCCAACCCAATAAGATACCTGCTATCACATCAGACAAATAATGCAGGCCTGTTTGGATGCGCGATATGGCCACCAAGGGTGCCCAGATCGTTAGAAAAATAGCAAACCACAGCGGTGCAATACTCCAGGCCATGGAAGCCAGGAAGAAGACGCGTGTGGCGTGTCCAGAAGGAAACGAATGAGGATCGGTACTGCGGTAAATTTCACCCCATTCACCAACAGGCCGCTTTCTGCGAATTGAAAATTTTATAAGCAAAACGATGAATGCTAGAATAAAAGTACCCAACCCCATTGCAGCAGTTATGGCTCGCCATTCATTTTTTGCGAATAACCAGATTAGAAATAAAACACCCAGGCAATACCAGGAATCACCTGAGTGAGCGATGATCGTGGATATTCGCCAGATCAGTTTGGAAGAAGGGTTCAAGCGGATTTTGTTGGTTAGAATAATATCCCACTCATTAATTTTTTTCATCGTTAGCAGCATGTCGTCCTTTTTCCTTCAGGTAGCACGCAGTATACCGCGAAGGAAGAAAATATGCAATTTTTCTCAAATTGAATTTGACATATCACGATGGGTTTGGAGGATTCTTGGAAATGTTGGAGGATTAATCAAAACCGTGATCAAATCAGAGGGTTTTAGAGGCGAGCTGAGAATTTACGAGTAATTGTATTAATGAAATAATATCGATATAATATTTGAGAGTGATTCATACAAATAAATATACAATTGATTGATTCGGTGGTCGGTTTTTGATAATAGACCGGCGTCGGTTCTGAGAAGCCGTCGAAAAGTGCCGCCAAACGAAAGGAGCCACCGAATAAATGACAATCTGGAAAGATTACCAATTAGCTTATAGTTTACCTGAAGCGGTTGAGGCCTATCAACAGGCCGAAAAACCTGTCCGTTTTATTTCTGGAGGGACGGATTTATTGCTGGAGATTCAACAAGGCAGCTACCCAACCATGCAAACATTGATTGACCTTAATCACATTTATGAGATGCGAGCATTAAAAGCCGTGGAAGGTAAGATTTTTATTGGCGCTGCTGTGCCAGTCAGTCAAATTACTCATTCGACTATCATCAAAGACCATGCTATGGCGGTTTCCGAAGCCACTGGTTTGATCGGTGGACCACAAGTGAGAAACTCTGCAACGTTAGGCGGCAACGTAGCGCACGCATTACCGGCTGCGGACGGGATGATCTCATTGATAGCGATCAATGCAACAGCGATTACTTATTGCCTAGCAGGATATTCAAAAAAGAATATTCTCGATTTATTTAAAGGTCCTGGAGTAACAGCGCTAGCAAATGATGAGATTCTAGTAGGTTTTGAATTTCCTGTTCGGAAATCTGGGGAAGGTTCAGCATTTGATCGTGTCATGCGTCCGCAAGGTGTTGCTTTACCAATTTTGAACCTTGCCATCTGGTTACGCAGAAATGGCGAAGTGATCAGCGATATTCGAATTGTGTTTGGCCCTTCAGGTCCGATTCCAACGCGTGCCTTGCGGGTTGAGGATGTATTCCGGGGTAATAAACTAAATGAAGAGACAATTTTGCAGGCCAAAAAGGCCATTCTGGAATCTGTCAGTTTTAGAACCAGCCGAATGCGAGCAACCGCTGAATATCGTTACCATTTAGCAATGGCGTTATTGGAAAAAGTGGTAAAAATTGCGTGGATGAGGGCGGGAGAAAAAGAATGAAAGATTTGAAGAATATTGAAATTACTGTCAATGGAAAAGAATACTCACTTCCGATTATTGAGGGGGAGGTTTTATCGAACTTGCTGAGAGAAAGACTGAGGCTAACCGGAACAAAAATAGGATGCAATGAATCAGAATGTGGATCCTGCACGGTTGTAGTGGATGGTGAACCAATATTGTCATGCTCATATCCAGCCGTTAAGGCACATGGTAAGAAAATTACCACCATAGAAGGTCTAGCAAAAAACGCAGGGAATAATGGTAACTCATATACCGTGCTTCACCCTCTTCAGGATGCCTTCATCGAATATGGTGCAGTGCAGTGTGGTTTTTGTATTCCTGGTCAGATCATGACCAGTTATGCTTTGCTTGAAAAAAATTCAACTCCCGATATCAAAGATATTCAATACGCCCTCAAGGATACTCTATGTCGCTGTGCTGGTTACCCCAGTATCATTGGCGCTATTCAAGCTGCATCTGAATCCATTGTAACAGGAAAACCAATAAATCCACCTGAGGTGCAAACTTCTAAATTTAGCAAGCGAATGGTGGGTCAATTCAGCCGCCGTCCTGATGCAATCGCAAAGGTCACTGGAAAAGCCGTCTTTAGTGATGACATTCAATTTAAAGAGATGCTACATGCCAGAGTAAAACGTGCGATGATTCCCGCAGGTATATTGACGGAATTGGATATTTCTGAAGCAATTACCTTGAGAGGTGTTAGAGCGGTATTAACCGCCAGAGATATTCCTAACGAAAAAACACATGGTTTATTTATTAAAGATTGGCCGGTTCTGATCGATATAGGAGATCCAATCCGGTATGTCGGTGATGCGCTCGCTATTATCGCTGCGGATTCAAGAGAAATCGCTTCACAGGCATTAGACCTGATTCATTTTAAATATGAAGCATTACCTGTTGTCTCGTCAGCAGTCCAGGCTCACCAACCTCAAACCAGAAAGATCCATGACACAGGAAATTTATTGAAACATATTCAAGTAAACAAGGGCTCCGTTGATGATGGCTTCAAAGATGCGGACGTAATTCTTGAACATACTTATTATACGAATCCTAATGACCACGCTTTTATTGAACCCGAATGTAGTATTGCCAGATTAACAGAGGAGAACAAACTAGAGATTTTTGTCGGTTCTCAAATTCCCTATTCTGATCGCGAACAGGTCGCAGCTGTTCTAGGGCTCGCAGAACATCAAGTAAGAATTATTGGGCAATTGATCGGTGGTGGATTTGGCGGAAAAGAAGATATCGCCGGACAAATCCATGCTGCAATGTTAACCATGAAAACTAAGAAACCGGTTAAATTATTATTTGATCGTCAGGAAAGTTTGCTTGTTCATCCAAAACGGCATGCAACACAGATAAATATTAAAGTTGGCGCAAAAAAAGATGGCCAATTAGTGGCTGTTCAAACAGAATTACATGGAGATACCGGGGCGTATGCTTCGTTAGGTGAGAAAGTGATGACGCGCGCAACCACCCACGCATCAGGTCCTTATGAAGTTCCACATGTGAACATCGATTGTTATGCCATGTACACAAATAATCCACCTGCCGGTGCTTTCCGGGGATTTGGTGTGATGCAATCAGCATTTGCAGTCGAATCAATCATGGACACCCTAGCGGAAGAATTGCAGCTTGACCCGATTGAATTTCGCAGAAAAAATGCTCTCCGTGTAGGTAGTTCAACCAATACTGGCCAAGAATTAAGGGAAAGCGTTGGTTTGCTTGAGTGCATCGAAAAAGTAGAAAAAGCATTGCATGAAAAAGCGGGACCAAATCCATTCGTACCAATCGTAAGCTCAGAAGATCCAAACATTGTCAGATCCTGGGGTTTTGCTGTGGCTTATAAAAACACTGGTTTGGGTGGTGGTGCTCCTGACAAAGCCGGCGCAGAGGTAGAATTATTGCCGGATGGTAAATTTGAAGTCCGTTCTGCTTCAGCCGAATTGGGGCAGGGGTTACCAACTGTTTTACAGTTAATAGCTGCTGAAGAATTGGGGCAAGACACCGATCATGTGCAGGTTTTATTATCGGATACAGATCTTACACCTGATGGTGGTCCAACGACTGCTTCACGACAAACGTATGTCACTGGAAATGCCGTAAAATTTGCTTCCAGGGCAATGCGGGATTTATTGACATCAGAACTGGCAGAACGATATGATATATCGCCCGAAAAAATTGAATTCAAGGAAGGGTTAGCTCAAATCGATCGCCGGGAAGTTCAACTTTCGACGATTTCAAGCAACCTACGTAAGGATGGAATTATTCCCAAGGTGTCGTATACCTATTGGGCTCCTGAAACAAAACCTTTAGGCCAGGGTGGGGATATGCATGTTGCTTTCTCTTTTGCAGCGCAAGCAGCATTGGTTGAGGTGAATACGATCACCGGTGAGGTAACAGTACCAGAAGTTATTGTTGCAAACGATGTGGGTTTTGCGATCAATCCATTAGGGCTGAAAGGGCAGGTCGAAGGTGGCATCGTCATGGGGATTGGGCATGCATTGGTTGAAGATTTTATTCTGGATGAGGGCATGGTGATTACTGACCGTTTGGCAAAATATCGAATTCCTTCAATTTATTACACACCGGAGATCACATCGTTTATTGTTGAGCATCCTTCTGCTGACGGTCCTTATGGCGCAAAAGGAATTGGGGAGATTTGCTTAATTCCAACGATTCCCGCCATCACCAATGCTATTTATAATGCGATAGGTGTGCGGGTTGAAAAGTTACCTGTTGATCAGGAAAAAGTGGTATCTGAACTTCAGAAACAAAAACAAATCGTATAATATTTCTTCAAATAAAATAGAAAAAACAGAAGATGAGAGAAAATCTTCTGTTTTTTCTCTTCCTCACCATAATTTCTGAATTTCATTTAGATAATGTTCTTAACTGATAGAAAACTTGTGATTATTTTCACATGACAATCTATTGGTTATGATGTATAAACAGTAAGGTTTATCTAACCCCAAATCGAATGTGGAGGAGATATCTATGTGGTACGTCATCATCCTGGTGGGGATTCTTTTTTGTGCTTTCCAAGCTGTCCGTGATAAAAGATTGATGGTTTCTGCAATCTGGTTGGCTGGTACCAGTGCGCTGGTAGCCATTCTCATGTATTTACTAGGTGCATATCAGATCGCTGTCATTGAGTTGAGTGTGGGAGCTGGGCTTGTGACGGTCCTATTTGTTTTTGCCATCAATATTGCTGGCGATGAACCAATACCCAACCTTTCTTTTATTCCGAAATGGTTGGCAAGGATTTTCTCGATCGTTGCTGTTCTTTTGATTGCCTGGCAGTTATTCCCTTTATTGAATTTACCATTCAATCTGAATCAGGATGCTGGATTTCAGCAACTGGTTTGGGAAAACCGGACAGCTGATTTATATCTCCAGGTTGTGATGATTTTTGCAGGTGTCATCAGCATGTTAAGACTCTTGACTGACGAATATCGCATTAAAACGTTTCACACGGAGGTTCGAGAATGAATTTCAGCATCCCAATGGTTGTTTTTACAGTCGTGATTGGATTATTCGGTGTTGGGTTGTATTGTTTGCTTGTTACTCGAAACCTAATTCGTGTGGTAGTAGGTTTACAAATTATGGTGAAAGGCGTTATGTTGGCTCTGGTTTTTGTAGGGCAGATGAAGGGGCAACCCAGTTTGGGCCAAAGTATGGCATTGACTGTAATTGTGGCCGATACAATCGTGGCTGTTATTGGTTTGGCTTTAGCTGTCCAGGTGAAACGTAGTATCGGAAGCCTGGATATTGCAGATATATCAAAGTTGAAGAGGTGAAGAGATGCTGCAAATAGAACCTCTGGTAATGATTACAATGTTAGTTCCCTGCATCGGGGCTTTAGTTGTTTGGTTAATTGGGAATCGTTACGAAAAAATCCAACATGTCACAGCTGTGGTTTTTTCAATCACTGCTGCGATTTCTTCCATTGCGATGTTGTGGGTGTATAAAAGTGGGACGATCCTCTCT
Organism: uncultured Anaerolineaceae bacterium; assembly: GCA_942491385.1. Classification (GTDB taxonomy): domain Bacteria; phylum Chloroflexota; class Anaerolineae; order Anaerolineales; family Anaerolineaceae; genus UBA6170. The sequence continues at coordinate 172,893 of CALOAF010000006.1, forward strand.
TTTAAAATGGGCAGTTCCTTTGGAGATTTTACCTTCATAACAGATGGATTAGGGTTGTTTCTATCACTCGTAGCAACTGTGATTGGTGCCCTGGCGATTATTTTTTCGGTCGATTATATGCAAGGTGATCCTCAATTGGGAAGATATTATTCCTTCGTTCTTTTCTTCATCGGGGCCATGGTTGGTCTTGTATTGACCAGTAATCTATTGTTGATGTTCGTATTCTGGGAAATCACAGCCTTATGCTCTTATGCTTTGATCTCTTTCTATAATGATGATCCAAAAGCGGTTGCGGGTGGTATAAAGGCTTTGATTGTGACCCAATTTGGTGGGTTAGGTCTTTTACTGGCAGCTGCGTTATTATTTGCTTACACAGGAAGTTTTGATATCAATATCTTCATATCAAATCCTACGCTTTTGCCGAGCAATGTATTAGGAGTCCTGGCATTTGGAATGTTAATTGCCGCCGCCGCCAAATCTGCTCAATTTCCTTTTCAAACCTGGCTTCCGGATGCAATGGAAGCACCTTCCCCGATCAGTGCTTTAATTCATGCAGCGACAATGGTGAATGCTGGAGTTTACCTTTTGGCGAGATTCTACCCGGCATTTAAAGATGTTCCAGGTTGGACGCTTTCGGTTATGGTTGTTGGAATGATCTCGGCTCTTATGGCAGCCCTCATGGCGTTGGTAGCAAATGACCTTAAACGCGTACTGGCTTATTCAACAGTCAGCCAATTAGGCTATATGGTCTATGCCGTTGGTGCTGGTGGTATTCTGGCATCTCAATTTCATCTCTTTAGCCATAGTGTATTCAAAGCATTGTTATTCCTTGCAGCTGGAGCGGTAATTCACTCGGTAGGTACCAGGGATATGCGTGAAATGGGTGGTTTAGGGAAAGAATTGCCTTTCGCAAGAACTGTATTTATCATCGGAGCCTTGGCTTTGGCTGGAATACCGATTTTCAATGGATTTTGGAGTAAAGAATTAATTCTCGAAGCTGGGTTGGAACATGGCAATCCAATCTGGATATATGTGGTCATGCTCATCGTGGCTGGGATAACAGCGCTCTATACAGTACGCTGCGTGTATCTGGTTTTTTATGGTGAAAAGAAATTGGAAGAACATATTCATCCGATCGGAAAGAATATGAAAATCGCTTTGGCACCACTAGGCTTCGGGGCAATAACAACCTGGTTATTGATAGGACCTTTTTCAAAAATGATGAGCACTTCTCTTCCAATGCACAGCATCAATGAATTAAATCTGGGGCATCTCTTCAATCATGTATTATTGGCACCGGCAACCTGGATTGCTCTGGCTATTATAGCGCTTGGAATAATGACATGGGTTGGTAGGGCTGCTTTAGGTGGGATTCAGCAAGCATTAAAACCAATTGCCCGAATGGCTGACGCGAGCTTTGGATTTGAAAAAATAAATAAATTAATAGTGGATGCGACACAAAAAGTGGGTGAGAGCCTCAGAGTTACTCAAACGGGAAAACTAAATTGGAATGTTTTTTATATTCTGATTGCCCTGGTTGTTGTATTCGGTGTATTGATTATAGGAGCTTAACATGGATGCAAATACAGCGTTTACCTGGATGCTAATGTTCCCAATGATATCTTCAGCGGTAATTTATCTGGTTGGAAGGGTATTTTCCCGAAATGTAAAAAATGAAAATAAAATCAACCCTGCCCGATGGTTAGCTATAGTGGCTCTATTAGGCACAGGATTTTTCTTATATCTGGTTATCACGAATGTCTTATCTACAGGACAGACTCATTACCAGGATTTTGGAGAAGTCTGGTTCCGTTTTGATGGGATCAGTATGATGTTATCCTTGCTGGTTTTAGTTTTGGGTAGTCTGGTAACAATTTATTCATTTACATACCTTGGGAAAGAATCAGGCGAAGAGAAGTTCTATGCACTACTAGTCATCATGATAGGTACCATTAATGGGTTGGGATGTGCTTTAGACCTTTTTAATTTATGGGTATGGTTTGAAATCATGACGATCAGTTCAATCGTACTGGTCGCATTTTATAAAGATCAACCAGCGTCTCTTGAGGCTGGTGTGAAATACCTTATTCAAAGTGCGACCGGATCGATGATGGTTGTACTTGGGATTGCACTTGTTTTTCTCGAAACTGGAACATTAAACATCGAAATGTTGAGAATGTCCATCAATGCTCCTTCCCCCTTTTTACTCATTGGAGGGGCATTATTGGTGATTGGTTTTGGTGTAAAAATTGCCATGGTCCCATTACACACCTGGTTACCGGATGCTCATTCTCAGGCACCCAGTGGCATTAGTGCCATGCTTTCAGGGATCGTAATTGAAGTCGGTCTAATTGCATTATTGAGAACAATCGGAGGAATTGCCTTAAGTGGCCATCGCTGGGGTTACTTATTGATTGGATTTGGGGTCTTAAATATGTTCGTTGGTAACCTACTTGCTTTACGCCAGAAAGAAGTAAAAAGAATGTTGGCGTATTCCAGTTTAAGCCATGTTGGATACATGTTGTTAGGTTTTGGTGTGCTTATCTCTTTAAATGGTTTATTAGCGGGTATTGGTGCTGTTTTTCACCTTATCACTCATGGTTTGATGAAAAGCCTGGCCTTTTTATGTGCAGGCGTTTTTCTATATATTTTTTATATTTCAAAAGGTAGTCATAAACCTTTGGTTTTGGAAGACTTGAATGGCGCATCAAAAAAGTATCCATTCATAGCATTCGCATTTTCAGTGGCACTACTTTCATTGGGAGGTTTACCCCCCTTAGCCGGGTTTATGTCTAAGTGGCAATTATTGGCAGGTGTGGCGCAAACCCAAAACACCATCATGATCATTCTGGTGGTATTTGCCGGATTAATGAGCGTTCTTTCTCTGGGTTATTATGCGCCTTTGGTTAATCGAATGTACAGAAACGAACCAAGTGCCAACGTAATAGAGGGTGGTGCAGTCTCTATTTGGATGTATGTTCCCATCGCATTATTAACCCTGGCTATTGTAGTGTTGGGAATTGTCCCTTCCATTTTGTACTGGTTAACCGGGCCTGCTGGATATAGTTTATTCATTTTCTTTGGTCAATAAAGGAGTATCGATGGATATTATACTTACACCTCCTCTTGCGTTTTTGATTTATGTGCCGTTTTTGATTGGGTTGTTATTTTTTGGAAAAGGGATGGCTGGTTCATCAAAAAAATCAATAATGAAAGAAACAATCTATGCCAGCGGTGAAGAAGCTTCCACGAATGCAGCTGCACCAGGATACAGACCGTTTTTTCTGATTGCCTTCTTTTTTGCGATACTCCATCTTGGGATGTTAATTATCGGATCTGGCACGTTTTCATTCCAGTCTGTACCGTTCTTGCTTGGTTTGATGGTTTCTCTCATCGCCTTATTGTTAGGATAGAAAGGAAATTATTATGAGTGATGTTTCCGAAAATATTTACACACAAATTGTTGATAAAATTAAAAATTGGGCCAGAATCAACTCTCCCTGGGCAATTCATTTTAATAGTGGTTCATGTAATGGATGCGATATTGAACTTTTAGCTACTTTGACCCCACGGTATGATGTTGAGCGACTGGGCATTAAATTACAGGGAAGCCCACGCCATGCAGATGTTTTAATCGCAACTGGTCCAGTCACCTTGCAGGCATTGGACCGTTTAATTCGTGTATATGAGCAGATGCCAGATCCGAAATATGTCATTGCTCTTGGATCCTGTGCATTGTCTGGTGGTGTATTCGATGGTTGTTACAATGTAATTGGTGATCTAAATAAAGTTGTTCCGGTTGATGTTTATGTGCCTGGATGCCCTCCCAGACCAGAAGCGATTATTTATGGGGTCGTTCAGTTATTAGAAAGTTTAAAAAAGGGGAAAAAACGAGAAAAAATTATTGTTTCAAATGAGTTTCCAGATTTAATCGTTGAGGAGGAAAGCAATGGAAATCAATAATTTATTAGAATCTGGGGAAAACCTGCTGGAAAAATGGGTGGAATCATCCAACACTTTTGAAGAAAACCGTTTGGATATTTGGGTTTTACCTGAAAATTTTAAATCAGCGGTAAAAAGTCTTGTTGAAAATCATTGGGGTTATTTGGTAACCATTACTGGTATGGATATTCCTCCCGCAACGGATCAGGAAAACAATAACCAACCAGGTCAATTGGAAGCACTATACCATTTTGCTAATGAAGCAGCCATCATAACCATCAGGGTTAAAGTTCCTTATAGTAAACCTCAAATTGAATCGATCTGTGACCTCATACCTTCTGCAACAATTTATGAACGAGAAGCCATAGAATTGTTTGGATTTGATTTATTGAATACACCCAATACAAAAAAATTAATATTACCAGATTCCTGGCCTGATGGTGTGTACCCTTTAAGAAAATCATTCACAAGTTTGCAGGATTTTGAAACTTCGAAAAAGGAGCAATCCAATGACTGAACCTAAAGTAGAAAAATTTGTTGTTCCAATTGGCCCACAACACCCAGCACTTAAAGAACCTGGAAATTTTGAATTCACAGTAGATGGCGAGATCGTGACGGATGCAGCTGTTCGGTTGGGATATGTTCATCGAGGTATTGAAAAAGCTTGTGAAAACAGAAACTATACCCAGGATATGTATTTACTGGAAAGAGTTTGTGGAATTTGTTCTCATGTGCATGCAACTGCATTTGTCCTTGGTGTTGAAAAGTTGGCCGGCGTACAGGCACCACCTCGTGCTGAAGCTATCCGAGTGCTTGCATCCGAATTGGAACGCATTCACAGTCATTTACTCTGGTTTGGAGTAGCTGCACACGAAGCAGGGTTTGATACTTTATTTATGTATACATGGCGGGACAGAGAAGTAGTAATGGATATTTTGGAGACCTTGTCCGGCAGTCGAGTGCATTACTCTGTTAATGTGCTGGGTGGTGTGAAAATTGATGTGGATGACAACTTATCTGATCTGATCAAAAAAGACATGGACTTTTTGGAAGAGCGAACAGAGTATTATATGAAAGTTGTCACAATGGATGATACTTTCATTGGGAGAACCCGAGGGATTGGCACACTCTCGAAAGAACGGGCTGAATTATTAGGCGCTGTTGGTCCAACAGCGCGTGCCTCGGGTGTGCAGAGGGATATCCGGGTGAATGCTCCTTATTCTGGATACAAAGATTTTCCAGTAAAAATTGTAACGGATGAAACCGGTGACCTTGAAGCACGTTTTGTTGTTCGGTTGAAAGAATTATATGAATCCTATCGCCTTATCAAAGAAATCCTGGATAAAATTCAACCAGGGGAGATTACCACTCGTATGAAAAGGAAAATTCCTGCAGGAGAAGTGATTTCGCGGGTTGAAGCTCCCAGAGGAGAATTGTTCTACTATATCAAAAGTAACGGGACAGAAATGCCGGATAGGGTTAAAATCCGCACACCAAGCCTTTGTAATTGGGGAACAATTACAGATGTTGCCGTTGGCCATAAATTGGCTGATATGCCCATGTTATTAGTTGGCATTGATCCTTGCTTTTCCTGCAATGATCGAATGGTCGAAATTCGATCAGATTCACAACCATCCCAAATCATGAATTGGGAGGGTCTTAGAAAATATGGAATAGAGCATTACCGATGAACCTTTCAATACACCCGCTAATATTATTATTGATCTTCCCTGGTGGATTGTTCTTGATGAACATTGGATTATTGTATGAATGGGCTGATCGAAAATTGGTTGCCCGTTTTCAAAGCCGTGTGGGGCCGCGTTGGTTCCAACCTCTGGCCGATACAATTAAGTTAATGGCAAAAGAGGAAATTATTCCTAATGGTGTTCATAAAATCATGTTCCTGGCATTACCTATCATGGCTCTGGCTGGGGCACTCACAGCAGCGTTGTACGTACCAATGTTTGGGTTTGAAGCGCCTTTTAGTTTTGAAGGAGACTTAGTTGTTGCGCTTTATTTGCTCAGCATGATGACCTTGTGTATTGGACTGGCTGGAGCAAATACACTAAGTCGTTTTACCATCATTGGTGCAACTAGAGCATTAACACAAATGTTCTCATATGAAGCACCTTTTTTATTGGCAATGTTAGGACCGGCTATCGCCGCAGGGACCTGGAATATTGGAAAAATAAACACATTTACAGGTGAAAACATTTGGTTAATTCTGGCGCAACCGATTGGATTTATTATCGCAGTAGTTGGCTTGATGGGAAAATTAGAACTTCCTCCTTTTGATGCCCCTGAGGCCGAAACTGAAATTGTAGCAGGGGCATTGACAGAATATTCAGGTCGAGGTCTGGCACTGTTTCATATCGGAAAAAATGTTGAACTTGTAATCGGATTAACGTTAGTTGTCATCTTTTACCTGGGGGGCATCGCGAATCCTTTAGAATTTATTCTGAAATCTGCGGGATTATTACTGGTTGTTACTGCTTTACAATCCATGTTTGCTCGCTTGCGAATTGATCAAACAGTTGGTTTGTGGTGGAGATTAGGGGCGTTAATGGGATTATTACAATTACTGGCTATCATATTTGGTAAATATTTAGGAGAAATCCTAAGGTAAGGTATTAGGTGAAAAATGGCTATCGGTGTCTTATTTGGTGATCTAATCAAGTCTTTATTTTCAAAACCAGTTACACAAAATTATCCATTTACAAAAACATTAGCACCAGAGCGGTTAAGAGGGAAGCTGGTTTATGATCCGGAAAAGTGCGTTGGATGTATGTTGTGTGTGAAGGATTGTCCATCCAATGCAATTGAATTGATTACTGTCGATAAGATTAATAAACGATTTGTTATGCGTTATCATTCGGATCGATGTGTTTATTGTTCTCAATGTGTACAAAATTGTAGATTTAATTGTATAAATATGTCCAACTCGGATTGGGAAATGGCTTCTACCTCCAAGGAGGCTTTCGAGGTGTATTACGGAAGGGATGAAGATATTGCTCTCTTACTTGAACAAGCAGCTCAACCAGGAATTGACGAACCACCTTGCGAGTAAAAAGCAAATACCCCGTTTGACCATTATGGGTATTGGAAATGAATTAAATGGAGATGATGCAGCTGGCATTCTTATTGTCAGGAATTTAAAAAATAAGCTACCAAAATGTGACCAGATTCAATTGATTGAAGGTTCGATCGCCCCTGAGAATTACTCAGGGGTCATCCGAAGATTTAATCCTGATTGGATTTGGCTAATCGATGCGGCTGCATTCGGTGAACGACCTGGAAATGTGCAACTGTTTGATAGTTCGATGATAAAAACGGTTGCAGCGAACACTCATCGTTTGTCACCTGATTTATTGATTTCTTTTTTACAGATTGATTCAACTGCCCTGGGATTTCTACTCGGCATTGAGCCAGCTGTGATTGACCCATTTTCAGAAATTTCTCCCGCGATTAAGAAATCGGTACGAGATACTTCAAAATTTTTATTGCGCTGGTTACAAAAAACCTATAATATTTAATAATGCGAAAGAAAAATACAAGTGTCACTGCCATCATCGCTTTTAGCTGGTTTTTCCTAATTATTATTGGTTATTATGTTACTCATAAACCAATCAATCCATTCCAAACACCTTCACTCGTCACGCATAGTTGGACGATCTTCCTGAGTATTTGGTTTATGTCTCTGGCCGGTGGTTTGGGTCGCACGTTGTTTGCCTTTAAAAACCACGATCCCTGGACGAGATCATATTTACAGGCTGGCATCGGAATTGGAATTTTCTCGATTTTCATTCTGCTCATGGGTTCAATATGGACGGTGAAACCGCTAATATTTTTAGGAATTTTACTCATCCTGAGTTTGATCTTATTCAGACATAGTTGGGCCTGGATCAAGGATATTTTCAGGAAAAAACTAGAAACTGATCAAAAAATTAATCAGGGGACGATCATTATCATCATATTATTGGGGTTAATTTTTCTATCCCAATTTCTGGTGGCATTAGTACCAGCTACGAGGTATGACGCTCTAAATTATCATTTGACCTTGCCTAAAACTTACCTCTTACAGGAAAAGATTAGTGATATTCCATGGTTGGTTATGTCTGGCATGCCTCAAGTATCGGAGATGATCTATACTTTTTTGATGGGGTTAGGTGGTGAGTCATCTGTGTTGGTGTTTAATGTCTTGATTGGTGTGCTAATAACACTGGGATTGGTTGGTTTTCTGCGGAGAAAAGTGGGGCAGGAAAGTGCCTGGGTTGCCCCTGCCAGCCTTTTTTGCGGATACACCTTTGCTTCAGCGCTATCCTGGGGATATGTGGATATAATGTCAGCTTTTTTTGGGCTGGGTGTTGTCCTGTTATTGGACGACTACCGCAGGTCAGGAGATATGAAAACAATATTTCTGGCTGGGGTTTTCAGTGGGCTGGCTTTTGGCTGTAAGTATCCGGCTGGAGTGATTTTTTTAGCTGCATTATTTTCTCTCATTATATTTTTTATTAAGGATAAGACCAAGCAATGGATGAATGCACTTGGTTTATTTTGTTTTGGCGCAGCTTTGTTGGCGTTTCCATGGTTGATAAAGAATCTGATTTTTACTGGAAATCCGATCTATCCTTTCTTTTTTGAAGCCGGATCGATGAATCAGATGCGTTTAGATGTATATCAAGGTATGCAGCCATACGGCGACCTGTTAGATTTGTTTTTACTCCCCATTCGGGCAACGATTATGGGTGTAGATGGTACGCATGGCTATAGCGTATCGAATGGCCCATTATTGTTGGGTTTGGGAATAATTGCCTTTTTAGGCTGGGAAGAAAAAAAAGAAGAGCATAAAACCTCCATTGTCAACTGCGGCTTAATTACATTATTTGGGTTAATGATTTGGGCGATAGGAAATCAATTTTCTGGTTTTCTAATTCAAACCAGGTTCTATTTTGTACTGTTTCCTGCTTTTGCAATTTTAACCGGATTTGGATATTTTCAGATCAAACAATATCGTCTGGGTCAGGTACGCATCGGACGATTAGTGAGTGTTTTCATCATCATCGTACTGGCATTTAATGCTTATCAATTGATTTCGGAAATGGTGGAAAAAGATGTTTTACCTAACGTTTTTGGATACTTATCCAATCAGGAATATTTGGAAAGGAATCTAGGCTGGTATGCCAAAGCCATTCAAGAAGTTGAATTACTGGCAAATGATGAGAAAGTTTTGATGCTCTATGAACCGCGCGGGTTTGGATGTATTCCACAATGTGATCCGGATGAAATTTTGGATCATTGGAAAGTTGCATTTCATGAATTTGATTCAGAAGGGGATATTTTAACCTCCTGGAAGAACACGGGGTATACACACATTCTTGTATACAAAAAAGGTATGGAATTTTTGCGTGAATATGAAGATCCACATCATCCTCCTCTGGAATTGGATGCTTTAGATAAACTAACCACCGACCTGGATATGGTCGCTAATTATGGGGATTGGTATAAATTGTATAGTCTAATAAGTAACTAATCTGATGAAATTTCTAGCGTCTCATTCGCGAGGATCTCCAAGACGGAAATGATGGCTGAGTTATCCAGATTGCCAAGATTATTTTGTAACATACTCTGATATAACTGCTGGTCAATTGCACAGGATGGCAAAGGAATTCCGTATTCTTTGGCAGTTTCCATCACAATATTGAGATCTTTTGATTGCATAGAAGCTTTGAACCCTGGTTGCCGGTTGCCGTTGAATAGTCGTGGCGGTTTCACATCCAATGACCAACATTGGGCCGCACCACCTCGAATAGCGTCAACAACCTTCATGGGATCTGCCCCTGCTTTCTGAGCAAATATCAGCAGTTCTCCCATAGCTACCATTTGTGCTGCCACCATGATTTGATTGGCGGCCTTGGCAATTTGACCTGAACCAGCAGCGCCAATATGGGTAATTGTTTTTCCCATCACTTCGAAAATTGGGCGAACTTTTTCCAGCGCTTCTTCGGGTCCACCGACCATAATGGTGAGAGTGCCGTGAATCGCTCCAATATCACCACCAGAAACTGGTGCATCCAACGCCAGGATACCTTTTTTAGCCAGAGAATTAGCGATGGTGCGGGCAACCGTTGGTTTAATCGTCGAATTATCAACAAATATCAGTCCAGGTTTTCCGCCAACCATAATAGAGTTCTCTCCAAACACGATATTTTCCACATCTGTAGAGTCAGGCAGGTTTGTGAAGACAATATCAACCTGTGAGGCCACTTCTGCTGGAGAAAACGCTTCTATAGCACCTTCTTGAACCAACTCCTGCACTTTTTCTCTACTGCGGTTGTGAACAACAAGAGGATATCCAGCTTTTAAAATATTTCGCGCGATTGGTTTCCCCATTAATCCCAATCCAATATAACCAACTTTGAGCATTATTTCTCCTGATATTGGTGATTTATTAAGCAATAATTTTGATTAAACCGTACAAAACTTGTCAGATAATTGTACAATAAGAACGCCACTTATCAGTAGATAAATTTTCAATCGTAGCACCGGGAGGTTACAGATGTCGGAAATTCAATATCATATTCGGGTTGGTGAAGATGATGTAGGCAAGTATGTTTTATTGCCGGGTGACCCTGGCAGATGTGAGTCGATTGCCAATTACTTTGATGAACCAAAATTTGTTTCTTTTAACCGAGAACATAAAGTGTACACTGGTTTTTTGGGGGGTGAAAAGGTTTCTGTTGTGTCAACTGGAATGGGCTGTCCTTCGACAGCCATCGCAGTAGAGGAATTGGTGAAGATAGGATGTCATACATTTATTCGGGTAGGTACCTCTGGAGCGATGCAGCCGCATATGGAAGTTGGTGATATCGCTATCATCAATGCTGCCATTCGGGATGAAGGAACAAGCAGACAATATTTGCCTATTGAATACCCTGCCATCGCAGATTTGGACGTGATGAATGCCCTGGTACAGGCTTCGAAAAAATTGAAATACACTCATTTTGTTGGCGTATCGCATACTAAAGATTCTTTTTATAGTGAAGTGGAACCAGACCGAATGCCCATGGCTTCATTCCTGAAAGATCGTTGGAATCAATGGGTTGCTGGCGGTGCAATCTGTTCAGAAATGGAAGCATCCATCGTTTATATATTGGCAGGAATTTATCGTAAACGGGCTGGGGCTGTCACCATGATCATTGGTAGTGATATGGATACAATTTCAAAAAAACATGACCCTGACGGTATGATTCGGGTGGCAATAGAAGCCCTACGAATTTTGATAGAAAAAGACATAGCATAATCAGGTTAAGAAAATCCCCTCTGTTTTTTGGAGGGGATTTTCTTATTTACGTGAGGTTTTCTAGTTGTTCCCTTAATTTGGCCTCTGTTTCCAGGAACTGGCTCAATTTCTCTTTTTCTTTCTGAACCACAATAGGAGGTGCTTTCTCTGCAAAAGGAGAATTTAAAAGGTTCTTAAGCCGCGTAATCTGACTTTGTATCTCGGAGATTTCTTTATTGATCCTCTCTTTTTCTGCATTCACATCGATAAAATCATCCAGCGGCAGGAATACTTCAATCCCAGATAGCACTACCGTTGTCTGGTTGATTGGTTTTTCATCTAAAACCTGGAAATTCCTGGTTTCATTTTTGTCCAGATTTGCGAGGGCAATAATTGTATTTTCCTGATCAGACATGATCTCATATTTTTCTCCTGCTACAATCGTGGCGGGGATTTTCTTTGAAGGTGGAATCTTTTTTTCAGCTCGGATATTTCTGATACTGCGAACAATTTCCTGAATGATATTGAAGTTTTTGATTTTCTCATCTTCCCAACCTTCAATATCCTGGGCTTCAGGCCATCTGGCAATAATTAGTGCCTCTTCCCATCCAGATTTCGGGGAAAATTGGTCAGATTTCTCCTGACAGGCAGATTTAAGATGTCCCCACAATTCCTCCGTTACATAAGGAGTGAATGGGTGCAAAAGTCGCAAACAATTATCCAATACTTTAATCAATGTTTGGACGGTGTAAAAAGCACGATCAGGGCTTTCAGTAATTTGAATTTTCGCAATTTCCAGATACCAATCTGCAAACTCACTCCAGAAGAAATCGTAGATCTGACGACCTGCTTCGCCATATTGGTGGTTACTGAATAACCGCTCCACATCGCGAATTAATTGATTCATCCTCGCCCAAATCCAGGAATCTGCTAATGTCCATTCTGGGGGTTTGGAGGGTTTATCAGGAGATTTCTCCAGATTGCCAAGGACAAATCGTCCAGCATTCCAAACTTTATTGGCGAAATTGCGATTGGCTTCCACCTTTTTGATGGAGATATTGGTATCGTTTCCAGGGGTTGATCCTACCAGCACGGTGAACCGCAATGCATCTGTACCCATTTCATCCATCACTTCCAATGGATCAATGGAGTTACCCTTGGTTTTGCTCATTTTCACACCGTTCTCATCGCGGATGATGCCATGCAAATAAACGGTTTCAAAAGGCGCATGATCAGTAAATTCCAATCCAAACATAATCATTCGGGCAACCCAAAAGAAAAGGATGTCATAACCTGTTTCCATCATTGTCGTTGGGTAAAAGTAATTTAAGTCCGGTGTCTTATCAGGCCATCCTAATGTTGAAAATGGCCATAGTCCTGAGCTAAACCAGGTATCCAAGACATCCTCATCCTGATAAATATTGGTGCTGAGGCATTTTTCACATTGATCGGGATCTTCCCGGCTGACGGTAATATGGTTACAGTCTGAGCAATACCAAACCGGAATACGATGTCCCCACCATAATTGCCGGCTGATACACCAATCCTGGATGTTTTCAAGCCAATTATTGTAAATTTTGCTGAACCGTTCAGGAATGATGTTAATTTGGCCGTTGTGAACAGCCTCCAAACCTCTTTCAGCGAGTGGTTTCATGTTCACAAACCATTGTGTAGAGATCATTGGCTCAATGATTTCTCCACCGCGTTCTGATCTTGGCACCATGTGTGTGTAGGGCTGTGCTTTTATCACCAGGTTGGCGGCTTGCATATCCTTCCAGATTGCTTTTCGGCATTCAAATCGATCCATACCAAGATATGGCCCACCGTTTTCATTGATGATTGCGTTTTTATCCAGAATGCTGATGAATTCCAGTTGGTGACGTTTACCGATATCATAGTCATTTGGGTCGTGCGCAGGCGTTATTTTTAAAGAGCCTGTTCCAAATTCCCGATCAACATATTCATCTGCAATAACAAGAATTTCTCTATTTAAGATGGGAACCAGCACTTTTCTACCGATAAATTTTTGGTAGCGTTCATCTTCTGGATGGACAGCCACAGCCGTATCCCCAAGAATAGTTTCTGGTCGGGTCGTCGCTACAGGGATGAATTCTTCACTTTCATCTGCCAGCCTGTATTTGAAGTAATAAAGAAAACCAGGCTCTTCCACGTATTCCACTTCCAGATCAGAAACGGCTGTTTTCAAACGTGGTGACCAATTGATCATCCTGGGACCACGATAGATCAATCCTTTTTCATATAAACGCACAAAAGCTTCGCGAACGGACTTGGAAAGACCCTCGTCTAGTGTAAATCGTTCACGTTCCCAATCACAGGAAGCTCCCAAGCGGCGGATTTGCTGAGTGATGCGGCTGCCATATTTATGCTTCCATGCCCAAATTTCTGCTTCAAATTTCTCTCGTCCTAATTCTTCCCTTGACGAGCCTTGTTCTTCCAGCATTTTCTCAACCATCAGCTGCGTAGCGATGCCTGCATGGTCCGTACCAGGAACCCACAAGGTTGGAATCCCTTTCATACGATGGTAGCGGATCATCAAGTCTTCCATGGCAACAAATAAGGCATGCCCCAGATGCAAAGCTCCGGTTACATTCGGAGGAGGAATTGAGATCACATACGGTTTACTAGATGGATCAAAATTGGCAGATTTGGGGTCATTGGAGGGTTTAAAAAAGCCTTCCTTTTCCCACCAGCCATATAATTTTTCTTCCACATTTGAAAATTCATAGGCTTTTGGTAGTTCTTTCATTCAATTCTCCTGACTGATAAATGATCAAAAAATAAAAAAACACGCTGCCTCATTGAGGACGAAAGCGTGTTTCTTCCGTGGTACCACCTCGATTCGTCAAGATAATTGACGCACTTGTCATAGCGATAACGGGCTGCTCCGTGCTGTTCTACTTTCCATTCGAATTTCTTCAGCATAGACCCCAGACGACTTCGGTGGTAGTTTCCCGTAGAGGCTTTCAGCCGCTGACCTCATTTTCTGTCGGTTCTTTGCCATCCTACTACTTCAGGGCGATTGTTGAAAAGATTATATGATGTTCGCCTGGTCATGTCAACAGCGATCTTTCTATTGTGGTAACCAAACTTCGAATGTGCCCCAAACTCTGATTTCAAAAAAAAATTATTTTAAGCGCAATACCTATTGAATCTTTTGTTTAAGAAACTGAATGTGATACCATTTAACCAATTCATTGCTATAGATATTTCACTTATGGGACAACACAAATTTTATTTTTTACTTTTGATCTTAACTCTGTTAATATCCAGTTGTAACGGAAATCCCTCCTTGGGTGAGGATGATTCTTCTCCTTTGGTTAATTCTGATGCTCCCTTATCAACACAAACGATTTTATCACCCAGCTCTTATCTAAAACCTTGCGACCTGATTAGTTTGTCGCAAATGGAAGCAATCTTTCAAGAAAGTCCTTTATTTATAAATGAGGAAAATGGTGGATGTGTTATCAGAAATCAGTGGGATACCCGCTCGATATGGATTTCAGTTTTTCAAGGGGAACAAGCTTTTGCGGCCATGCAATGGCACACACGGCAGCTTATCGATGGTTGGAAGGACCAGGATTTCCAAGCGTTGGTTGATGAAATCCTCAAAAATAATGAAAATCAATCGCTTAGCTCATTGCAGGAAGCCAGATTGGTTGTGTATGAAAGAATGGAGTTCCGGTGGGAACGATTTCTTACAGTAGGAGACAGTGCATTTTGGATATTAAATTCGAGAGCTTTTAAAGGATTACTGGATGTTGTTGAGGATAAATATTATTTACAGATAGGTTTCAGTGGGTTTTTGGCTGCTAAGGTTCAATCGGAAATTGAAAATCTGGCGACATCAACCCTCAAACAAATCCCAGCTCAATTTTTTGTGAATTTTGATTTTCCGGAAGATGATGATGGTGAGCAATCTTCAGGAAATAGCGTGCTGGATGTGCCCATTATTCTGGGTGTAACGAAAACTTCCCAGGAAATTTATTTTGGTGATCTGTGTGGTGATGAAACAACAACGATACGTGCCCAAATTGATAATTACGAGATGGTTGATAATGTATATCTTGTTTTCAGGCTCATCAGCAATACTGAAACCAATGACAATTGGAAAACGGTGTTCATGACTCAGTTAACACCCACAACCTGGGAAATTTCTTTATCGGCTGAGAAGTCGTTTTTAACTTATCAATTAATCAATGGCTCGCAGGTTGAGTACAACATTGCTGTCATTTATGGTGTTGACAGTGTGGTTAGAAGTTCAACCTATTCAGATATCTTGTTATTACAATGCAGAAAATAAGAAAACACCAGACGTTTCGTTAAATCTGGTGTTTTGTAAATCGTTTTATCGATTGCCTTTATTCTTCGTTTGTCTCATCCAAAGGTCCAATGATGATCTCGATTCTTTCAAGAACTTCATTTGTCAATTTTTGCAGTGCTTCTGCAGCCAGTAAATTTTCATCCAATTGTTCCAGGCGTGTAGCACCGGTGATGACTGCTGAGACTTCTTTTCTTCTTAATAACCAGGCGATTGCCAATTGCGCGGTGGTTATCTCTAATTCATTTGCTAAAGCAGTCAATGATTTAACTTTTTCGATCTTTTCATCTGTAATCCGGTTGCGAATCCAACTCATATTCTCTAGAGAAGCTCGTGATCCTTCCGGGATGCCATCATTGTATTTCCCGGAGAGAATACCGTAATATAAGGGAGACCAGGTGGTAAGACCGATGCCAAATTCTCTACAAACGGGGGTCAATTCCTCTTCCACTCTTTTGCGATGGAACAAGTTATATTGAGGTTGTTCCACCACCGGAGGAATGAGATTGAATTGCCGTGCGATACCTCTGGCATGCGTGATCTGGGCTGCTTCCCATTCGGAGGTACCCCAATACAGAATTTTTCCTTGTTGGATAAATGTGTTCATTGTATAAACAACTTCTTCCACAGGAGTGTCAGGATCATAACGATGGCAATAATATATGTCCACATAATCCAATCCCATCCTCGTGAGCGAGGCGTTCAAAGATTCAGTCATATGTTTGCGGGACAAGCCACGACCGTTGGGTCCAGGCATCGTTGGCCAAAATACTTTACTGGATAGCACCAATGCTTCACGGGGGAGGTCTTTTATTGCTTTTCCGACAACAGTTTCTGCCTGACCGAGTGCATAAGCATCCGCATTATCAAAGAAATTGATTCCCTGATCGTATGCAGCATGAATTAAGTCAGACGAAACCTTTTCATCGATTTGATTTCCAATCGTTATCCAAGCACCCAGTGCAATTTCACTTACTTTTAACCCTGATTTGCCTAACCTTCGATAATGCATTTCTTCTCCTTTACTTTTTTATTTGTCCGATGCCAAGTGGTTTCCATTTATCTTCATTATTTCGTAAGCGGTGTTGCCCTCCTCCTCGATTATGCAATAAATCGAAGCCGTCGGGTTTGATGAACATTTCCTCGCCATCCAATAATCCGGAAACACCGCTTTGACCGGGTTCACCGCGTTTGGATTGGCAATATGAACAAGTTTCTGTATCATGTATCTCATATTCGACCGGTTCTTCGTAAGTAGTTATATATCCTTCGTAATTGCGGAGAACAATCTTATGATCTGACGCACTGATCAGATAATTGGGCATCACCGGTATTTTGCCACCTCCACCCGGTGCATCCACAACGTAAGTCGGTACTGCGTACCCGGAAGTATGGCCACGCAAGCCTTCGATGATTTCGATACCTTTGGCAACAGGCGTCCTAAAATGCCCAGCGCCATCTACCAAATCGCATTGATAAAGGTAATATGGTCGGACTCTGATCTGCACCAGGTCTTGCACCAATTTTCTCTGAATATGCACACAATCATTAACCCCAGCAAGAAGAACCGATTGGTTGCCTAACGGAATTCCTGCGCGTGTTAATTTATCGCAGGCAATTTCTAACTCTTTACTGATTTCATTCGGATGGTTCACATGAATATTCAGCCATAATGGGTGGTATTTTTGTAATACATCACACAATTCATCCGTCACCCGTTGTGGCATAAATACCGGTACTCTGGATCCGATTCTGATTATCTCGATATGAGGTATTTCCCTGAGTGAAGCCAATAATTGTTCCAAAACCTTTGGTGCTAATGTTAACGGATCGCCTCCGGATAAGAGTACATCACGAACCTGAGGGGTTTTTCTAAGGTAATCGAGTTGTAATTCAAATTCAGATTTTGAAAAAGTTGCACTAGGATCACCAACGATTCTTGAGCGTGTGCAATAGCGACAATATGATGCACACTGGGTCGTTACCAACATCAATACTCGGTCAGGATAGCGGTGAACCAACCCTGGAACTGGTGAATGGCGATCTTCTGCCAAAGAATCTTCCATCATTCCGGTAAATGGTACAATTTCACCGGCGGTAGGAATCACTTGTAATCGGATCGGATCATTTTCATCTTCGCGATCAATTAAAGAAGCGTAGTAAGGGGTGATATCCACCCGAAACAATCCATCGGAATTGAGCGCTTTCTTCTCGCTAGCCGTCAAATTTAGAATTTTTTCAAAATCATCAACTGAATTCAAGCGATTTGCCATTTGCCAACGCCAATCATTCCATTTTTCATCAGGAACATCTGTGTAAAAAGGGGCACGCTTGCTAGTAAATTTGTTTTGTGTCATTTGTTTTTCTCCTTATTTTATAAAATTAATTATTTTCTGATACAAAAAAATAGGAGGATCATGATCAGTGCGAAAAAATCCCGCAATGGGATGGTTATTGATCGTAATAAGCATAATAATATTGTAGTGAGAATGATCAGAAGGGTCAACTAAGTTGCCCAGGTTTCAGCGAATATCAGAATTCTATTAGAAAACCAAATAGTGTCTTGACGTTGATTTTTCGCCATGATATTATATTTCATAGGTTATTAGCACTCTTAATGCAAGAGTGCTAATTGAAAAATTATGGAAGAATTAACTGATCGACAAAAGATTTTATTAACCCTCATAACCCATGAGCACATCAATTCAGCGGTGCCAGTAGGCTCAAAAATGCTGGTTGAACGCTTTAATGTAGGCTTGAGTTCTGCAACCGTGCGGAATGAAATGTCAGTTTTAACTGACCTGGGTTACTTAAGACAACCGCATACTTCCGCAGGAAGGGTGCCAACTGAAGAGGGTTATCGCTTCTTTGTCGGTCGACTGGTGAATGAGCGGGAAATCCCACTATCGACACGTCGCACAATCACGCATCAGTTTTATCAAATGCGTAATGAGGTCGAACAATGGATGAAATTGGCCGGTTCAATTCTGGCAGATCAATCCAAAGCCGCTTCATTAATTACTGCACCACATCCAACTTTAGCCCGCTTAAAGCATGTTGAATTCATCGCGACCAGAGGAAGACAGGTATTGATGGTTTTGGTGCTGATGGGTGGGGAAATCAGGCAAAGTATTCAATCCCTGCCAGAGTATGTTGGTCAGGAACGTCTGTCACATATCGCGAACCAAATCATGAGTAAATATCAAGGATTTGATATGGAGAAAATCAACGAAAACAAAAACGCGGACAATCTCCTAGAGAATGATCTTTTGGGTTGGGTGATTAATGAATTACAACGGGCGGACTCTCTCGTATCGGGAGAGCTTTTTCTGGATGGCATTACCAACGTAATGTCGGAACCAGAATTTAATGATAGTGATGAAGCAAGAAAAACATTGAAAGTACTAGAAGATAGATCCATGTTGCAAGATGTGATAGCACGAAGTATTCAAAATGGAGATGAAGGTTCGGTTCAGGTACTTATCGGTGGCGATGGTGCCTGGGAAGAGCTGAAACATTGCTCTATAGTTTTATCAAAATATGGGGCACCAGGTGTAGCTTTTGGTACTGTAGGTGTTTTTGGCCCTGTAAGAATGCCCTATGGACAAACCATATCAGCAGTTCGATTTATGTCTGGCATTTTAAGTGATCTGGTATCTGAAACAATGTATGATGACCAATTCAAATCTTCATAGAGAGGTGAGTGAATGACAAAAAAGAAAAAAAATGATGAAACCTCAGAGGAGCAAAATTTGAAAGATAACGATACCGAAGAAATTGAAGAGATAAAAACTGATGACTTTGAAGAAAACGAATCGGAAATGAAAAGCAATAAGGAATTTGAAAAGTTGTTAACACAATCACAGGAGTATTTTGAAGGTTGGCAGCGAGAAAGAGCTGATTTCCAAAATTACAAAAAAAGGATTGAGAGGGATCAGGGATCTCTCAAAGCGTTTGTTACGTCTGAAATCATCAAAAAATACTTAGTTGTTATTGATGATTTGGAACTTGCATTAAAAAATCGTCCCACAACAAAAGATTGCCAGGGGTGGGTTGATGGGATTAGTTTGGTTTATCAAAAAATAATTTTAATTCTTGAAGGAGAAGGAGTAGAACTTATTCCAGTAAAAGGTGAATTTGACCCAAGTATTCATGAAGCTATTTCACAAATAGAGCTCCCAGAATTTAAAAGTGGAGAAATTGTTGAAGTGATGCGTCAGGGATATAAGATTGGTGAACGGGTTATTCGACCAGCGCTGGTAATTATAGCTCGCTAGGAGGAAAAATGGGAAAAATAGTAGGTATAGATTTAGGTACAACAAATTCTGTCGTTGCAGTAATGCAGGGTGGTGAACCGGTTGTAATCCCTTCAGCTGAAGGTGAAAGGTTAGTGCCCTCTGTGGTTGCTGTGAATAAGAACCACGAACGAATCGTGGGTCGCTCGGCTCGAAATCAGTCAATTGTTAATCCTGAGAATACAATTTTCTCAATTAAACGCTTGATGGGTCGAAAATTCGGGGATAAGGAAACTGAAAACACAATTGAACGCGTTCCTTATAAAATTTCAAAAGCTCCGAATGGGGATGTGCGGGTGACGTTGGATAATCGTGAATATTCTGCCCCTGAAATTTCTGCAATGATTTTATCAAAATTAAAAGCAGATGCGGAGGCATTTTTAGGAGAACCGGTAACACAGGCAGTTATTACAGTTCCAGCTTATTTTAATGACGCTCAGCGAAATGCAACAAAGGATGCAGGTCGTATTGCGGGATTAGAAGTGTTGCGCATCATCAATGAGCCAACCGCATCTTCACTGGCCTATGGCCTGGACAAAAAGAAAAATGAGATTATTGCTGTGTATGACCTTGGCGGTGGTACATTTGATATCTCGATTCTTGATGTTGGAGATGGTGTATTTCAAGTTAAATCCACCAGTGGTGATACTTTCCTGGGTGGTGATGATTTTGATTTACGGATCATGGATTGGTTAATTGACGAATTCAAGAAAGATACTGGCATGGATCTGAAAAAAGATCGCCAGGCATTACAGAGATTAAAAGAAGCAGCTGAAAAAGCAAAAATTGAACTCTCAACGGTTTTGCAAACAGAAATTAATCTTCCCTATCTAACCGCTGATGCGAGTGGTCCGAAACATATGGTGAAGTCATTTACCAGAGCTAAGCTTGAACAGTTGACAGAAGATCTTGTGCAACGATCTATGGAACCCGTTCGTAAAGCAATGTCTGATGCAGGCTTAAGACCTGGCGACATCAGTGAAATTGTTTTGGTAGGCGGTATGACCCGCATGCCAGCTGTGCAGGAAGCAGTACGAAAAGAATTTGGCAAAGAACCCCATAAAGGTGTTAATCCCGATGAGGTAGTTGCTATTGGTGCTGCAATTCAAGGTGCTGTCTTATCCGGTGATGTAAAAGATATTTTGTTATTGGATGTGACCCCACTGACTCTCTCCGTTGAGACAATGGGAAGTGTGGCAACGCCAATTATCGAAAGAAATACAACCATTCCCGCTCGTAAGAGCCAGATTTTTTCAACAGCAGCTGATACACAGACTTCGGTAGAGATTCACGTTCTGCAAGGTGAACGGCCAATGGCTGCAGACAATAAATCTTTAGGGAAATTTGTTCTGGATGGTATTCCACCAGCTCCACGAGGTGTACCTCAGATTGAAGTGACTTTCGATATTAACGCCAACGGCATTTTGAATGTCACGGCAGTTGATAAAGCAACCAACCGATCACAAAACATTACCATCACAGCGTCCTCTGGTCTAAATGATACAGAAGTCGAAAAAATGCGTAAAGAAGCGGAATTACACGCTGATGAGGATAAGAAGCGCAAACAGCTGGTTGAAGCCCGTAATCATGCCGATAATTTGGTTTACCAGACCGAAAAACTGCTTCGTGAGAATGCAGATAAGATTGATAGCGAGATGAAACAACAAATCGATACCAAAATTTCGGATTTGCGCAGCAAGGTTACCGGAGATGATGTTGAAGGTATCCAGAAATTGATCCAGGAATTGGAGGAATTGATCCAAAAAGTTGGCGCAAATATGTATCAACAACCAGGTGCTGACCAGGGTCAAGAAGGTCCACAAGAAGGACCAGATCAAGGCGGAGATTCTGAACCCGGCAATGATGATGTTGTGGATGGTGAATTCAAGAGTGTCTAGCATTGTTTATAACCAGTTTACAGAGGGGAAACCCCTCTCTGTAAACTGGTAAGATTAGTAATCTCAGTTTTGTGAGATGCCAGCCGGTAGCATTTGCTTCCGGTTTTGGTTTTTATGCTATTATTGTGAAGTTATTTTTTATTCTGTAGGTGACCATGGCTCAAAGAGATTATTATGAAATATTAAATATTGACCGCAATGCCAGTGCGGGAGAGATCAAGAATGCATTTAGGAATCTGGCCAGGAAATATCATCCGGATGTCAGTAAAGAATCGGATGCAGAAGAGAAATTTAAAGAAATCAATGAAGCGTATGCTATCTTATCCGATGATGATAAAAGAGCAGCTTATGATCGCTATGGACATGCTGGGGTAAATGGCATGGGCGGAATGCCGGACTTTACCACTATAGATTTTTCAGATATTTTTGAAGAATTCTTTGGTTTTGGTGGTATGGGTGGTGGTTCCCGACGGAAGAACGCACCCCGAAGAGGGGCGGATCTTTCTTATGCTGTTACGCTAGAATTTGAGGAAGCAGTTTTTGGTATCGATAAAGAAATTGAAATCACGCGGGATGAAACCTGTTCAACTTGTCGCGGTACCGGTGCTGAAGCTGGTTCCAGCCCTGCTACCTGTTCAAATTGTGGTGGGAGGGGGGAAGTACGCCAGGTAAGACAGACTTTCCTCGGTTCAATGGTTCAGGTAGCTACCTGTCCAACCTGTCAGGGAAAAGGCACGGTGATCGAGTCGCCCTGTAAAGTTTGCCGGGGAAGTGGTTTAGAACGTAAATTGACGAAGAAATTAGTTCACATTCCTGCAGGTGTGGATAACGGAACTCAAATCCGGCTGGCTGGTGAGGGGCAACCCGGGCAGAATGGTGGTCCTGTTGGCAATTTGTATCTGGAGATACGAGTCAAACCCCATAAATTCTTCAGGCGAAACCAAGAAGATATCCAGGTAGATTTGAATATCAATATTGCGCAGGCGACTTTAGGTGCTGAAATTCAAGTACCCACATTGGATGGCAAAGAAAAACTTGTGATTCCCCCTGGTACTCAACCAGGCAGAATTTTCAAACTTAGAGGCCATGGAGTGCCGCATCTACGCAGCAGTGGTCGTGGGGATCAACTGGTAATTGTTGGTGTAGAAATTCCAGGCCAGGTGAGTCAGGAACAAAGAGAGTTATTCGAAAAGTTAGCTGATACATTGGGTACCGAAGTTTTACCACAGGAAAAAGGGTTCTTTGATCGTTTGAAAGAGGTCTTGAGTGGGTGAGGAACTTCACTGGCTTGAAATAAAAGTATCTTGTGATGGAGAAACCGCTGAGGTTGTCAGCGAAATTCTTTCAAGATATATCCCGGATGGCGTGGTTACTGAGACTGATGCAAAATATGACGAGGCAGAGGAAGTTTTGCTCGAAACAGGAGACATCCGAGTGTTTGGTTATCTGGCTTATGATGACGAAGTGGAAGAGAAACGGAAAAAAATTGAAGAAGCATTTTGGCATCTTAATATGATCCGACCTATTCCCACTCCAACTTATAAGATTATTTTGGATCAAAATTGGATGGAAAGTTGGAGAAAATATTATCAACCTATAAAAATCGGAAAAAAATTATTAATACTTCCTTCCTGGCTTAACCAACCGCATGAAGATCGAAGCCGCATAA
Organism: uncultured Anaerolineaceae bacterium; assembly: GCA_942491385.1. Classification (GTDB taxonomy): domain Bacteria; phylum Chloroflexota; class Anaerolineae; order Anaerolineales; family Anaerolineaceae; genus UBA6170. Next base: position 196,315 of record CALOAF010000006.1, read on the forward strand.
TTGTAAAGATTGATCCTTCTATGGCATTTGGGACAGGCACCCATCCTACCACCCAGATGTGCATGGCGTTGACAGAAGAATTTTGCTTCCCTGGTATGGATGTGATCGATGTGGGTTGTGGGTCTGGAATCTTATCTGTCGCTGCCATCAAATTAGGAGCCAAAAAAGCTTTAGGGGTTGATTTAGATAATGCGTCCATTGTGGCTGCAAAAAAAACCGCTGAACTCAATGGTGTACAAGAAAAAATGGAAGTTGGTCTTGGTTCTGTCAGCGAAATAAATAACCAGGAATTCTCATTCAATGAAGCTGACCTTGTATTAACGAACATATTAGCCCCCATCATTATAAGATTATTTAACGATGGTCTCTCTAAACTGGTGAAGGAGAGGGGTTACCTGATACTTTCGGGCATTCTTGATTATCAAGCTGATGAAGTGGTTCAAAAAGCTATTGAAGAGGGATTTCATCTTATCCAAAAAGTGTTGATCAATGATTGGGTTGGTTTGGCTTTCAAAAAATCGCGATAAATCACCACACTCTCTCCAAGTCGGGATTATCCAAATGGGTCCTACCGAATTTAGCCATATCGACTCAGACCCCATTAATCTTGACTCTGACAACATCGGCTGTGTAATCTGAGACTGTCACACCATGAATATCAAATAAATAAGATCCCACAGTATAGATATCTGCAGGGACAGATAATTTTTCGAATCTGGATATTTTTTCCGGATTGAAACCACCTGAAACGACAATTTTTACCTGTTCACAATATTTCTTTGCTTTTTCTTTCCACTCTGAAGAAATGTTCCACGATTGCCAATCAGTGTCGAGAGCCTGTCGAACATTACATACGAGACGCGGATTTACACCCAAATCCAAAGCCGGATCTCTTATTGTATTTATCGAAACATCCCTCAAGGAACTACCAGTATCCAACCTTACACCGTAAAGCAGGAACCTTTTAGCCTCCTCTTCCAGCCCTAAAGTCAGTGCGCTCATGTATTTTTTAAACATCACTTTACTAACATTTAATGGATCAGATACGCAATCATTGTTAAAATCAACAAGAGCAATCCTTGGGATTTTGGTAGGCAAAAGTCTGGAAAATTGATCATTGCTTCGCCAGTGTCCCCCATGAATGCCGCAATCGCAGCATGGGCAACTGTCCTTCCCCCAGATCCTCCCCACCAATCACCTTGGGCGTCAGTCGAGACAAAAGTGTCAATTTGATTCGCAACGTCATGATTAAAGCGCTTGACCGCTATGTTATAGGCATAGCCATCAGCGGCCTGTACTTCGTGTAAGTCAAAGCGTGGAGGAAAGATTAAACGGACTTGCCTTTGGATGCGATTAGCGTTTGATATACCTTGGTTGCCACCCGGCTTGCTCGGGTAAGGATACCCAGGGTTGGTGTATCAAGGATTGCAAAATCGCGGTCTCTTCCCCGAACACGGATAACCGGACTGACATTTAACGGATCATCGTAATTGAATACTCTACAACCATCCTGTACTGCCCAAACCTTCAAACTCTGAGAGGTATCGATAAAATCATCGCCATCCCAGTAACCACAGCAGTACCTTATCATTGATAATGCTTGATCAACACCAACGACAATTGTATTTCCTGGCCGCCTGGTGAACCACTGCATTTCTACCTCAATATCACCATTGATGATCTCATTATCATGCAGAGAATCTGGAATTCTAAATCTATCCCCGGATTATGCTTGATTTAATTTTGATAGTTTTTCTATCATAAAGGTGATATTTGTGAAATATTTGTCTTTATACCAACCTTTTCGCATCCGTTCAATATCTAACTTGAATGTTTCGTTATCAAGACGTTAGCCATCAAATAAACTCATTGCAACTCCTTACATGCCTTATTTTTATGTATTAAAACGAAAACCAGTTCCTGGTAAATCTTGATAATGATAAAATATGCAAATTTTCTCTCATGAGTTTGAAATTATGATAAACTTTTGATGATGATCATAAATCATAGTCAGGCGAAAGAAATTCATTTTCTAGAAATTGTGTGGAGATTATTATGAGGGAAACTTATTCAGTAGATATAGCAGGAGTAAAAAGAAATTTACCTTTATTCGAGGTGAAACCTGGTTTACGGATTGCTGTTCTAAATATTTTAGGCGACACTGAACTTGTTGAAGCCAGTGCAAATGAGTTGATGAAAAAATTGAGTGACATTGAGTATGATTTAATTGTCACAGCAGAATCAAAAAGTATTCCGCTTGCTCATGCAATGTCGGTGATGAATAATAAACAATATGTGGTTTTAAGAAAAGCATACAAACCATATATGGGAAATGCTTTGCAGGTTGAGACTAATTCAATTACGACAGGATCGGAACAGAAGCTGTTTCTCGATGAAAAAGATTTGAGATTGATTGAAGGTCAAAAAGTCCTCGTGGTTGATGATGTCATAAGTACCGGCTCAACGTTGGAAGCAATGAGAAAATTAATGGATATGGCAGGAGCGAAAATTGTAGAAGAAGTAGCAATATTTACTGAAGGTGATTCAAATGAATGGGGAGGGATTATTTCCTGGGTCATCTACCTTTATTTTTTGAATAGGTTTTACAATTAAATTTGATAATAAAAAGAGAGCGCTCTCTTTTTTTTATTCTTCAGTGATGATGATTGCAACTTCTGGACATTCAGCAATTGACTCTTCAACAACAAATCTATAACTCTCAGGGATTGGATCCAGAATGACTCTTGCATGAAGCTCATCACCTAATTCAAAAATATCCGGAGCAATACTTTCACAGACTCCACAACCCATACACAAATCCGAATCAACAATAACTCTCATTAATTACCTCCAAACAATGCTTATTTCCAAATTATACAAAAATTATTTAAAAGTGGGGCATTTTCATCATCAATAAAGGGGGAAAATAAACAGGATGTTGAATACTAATTTTAAGAATTTAATTCATGCCAATGGACGGTAACACCATCACTGGCTTTGCAAACGTAGGTTTCGACGTCTTTACCGGTTATCATGTGGTATGAAGATTCCAATTCTTTTACAAATTCTTTTACATTCTCTTTTTTGACCAGCGAAATAATACATCCACCAAACCCAGCCCCGGTTAATCTAGCGCCATAACATCCTTGAATACTGGTAGCAATTGATACCAGTAAATCCAATTCAGGTGTACTTACTTCATACAGATCTCGCAAGGAAACATGGCTGGCATTCATCAAAGCCCCAAATTCGGACAATTGATGATTAATTAATAAATCAATGGATTGGTTAACCCGAGCACATTCATGAACAACATGTCTTGCGCGTTTTTGTAATGTAGCCTCTAATTCGTTCTCAAGTTCTTCAAAATCTGATAGAGAAAGTTGACATAACTTTTGCACTTCAGGATATTTTATTTGGATTTTACGTAAAGCTTTTTCGCAGGACTCTCTCCGGTCATTGTAAGCTGAAGTTGAAAGTGAGCGTGGAATTTTGGAATTCGTTATGACGATCGAGACTGAATCTGGAATTTCCACTGGAGTCCAGTTAAGATTGTTTGTATTAAAGAATAGTAGAGTATTCTTAATTCCGTTGGCTGAAGCAAACTGGTCCATCAGCCCACAATTTACACCAATATATTGGTTTTCAGCGTATTGACACATTTTTGCCAATTCCAGGTTATCCACATCCCAGGCACAAAGCTCGCGCATCAGTGCTGCAAAGGCAACTTCAACTGCAGCTGAAGAACTTAATCCGGCACCCATGGGAATGTTAGAAGTGAATGACCCTTCGAAACCAGATATTTCCAAATTTTGTTCCGAAGCAGCCCAAAAAACGCTTGCCGGATACAAGCACCAATTAGGCAGAGGGTTTCCATCAATATCAATTTTCTTCTCAATATCATCAATGTGAAATGAAATTGTTTGCGCCAAGTCCAAGGCAGTAATTTTTATAATCTGATCTTTGTGTTTATTGGCTCCTAAAAAAACATACCGGTCAATCGCTGCTGGCAGAACAGAGCCCCCGTTATAGTCGATATGTTCCCCTAACATATTAACCCTTCCTGGTGCAATGGAGAGATACTGATATTGATCAAATGCCTCGGGTAAATCCATTTTTGTTCTCCACCCAAAAATTAATAGTTCTTTTTGTTTCCTGTTCAACTTCTTGATTTCAAATTCTTTTTTCATGGCAGAAGATTTGTCTTTGCAGGTTTCCCAATAAACTACTTTAATTGGTTTGTTCTGTTTGGTATAGCGAGAACCATTTCCTATTTTATGCTGATGGAATCGGGAATTAATATTTTTGGTCCAGCCGGTATAAAAAGCCTGATTTTCGCACAGAATCATATAACAATAAACAGGTTTACTCACCCCTTATTTTTCTTTTCTTTTTCTTCCAAAACCAAATAAATTCCTGAAATAATCAGAACTGCGTGGGATGTCTTCATAACCTGGAATTTTTTGCCAGGCTGCTACATCTCGTTCCTCAGACCAAATCTTTTGATTATCTTTGGAATCCTCATACCATTTTTGAATAGCTTGAAAGTCCTCCTTTTGTAGATAATCACGAATAGTTTTTAAGGAGATCATTAAATTGTCAATTGATCTGATTGTGTTTTCTTTATTCAGATATGCTGCCATACCAAAGTCTTCCCGTTCGTCAGTTTGGGTAATTAATTGGGTGATTGAATAAAAAGGAGCGTTTGTTAATTTGCGACCTTCTTTCCAGCCAGGTTGTTCCATAACAGCATGAATGTACGCTGAGGAAATTAATTTTGGTAAGTTTTCAGTGGCTGCCAGCAAGCCATCGACTTCATAAGGATCAGCGAATAGAACCTGAGTTCCCATATATTTCGCTAAATCCGTTACTAATTTAAAGGCTTCATTATTTGTACGAGAAGAACCTGTAATCACGATCAAAGCACGATGGAACAAATCATCATGGGCATGCTCCGGTGAATTATCCAGTTCATGGATGTAATCAGGATTAATGGTTGGGAATAAGGAAACAAAATATCGATTTTCAGGTAATTTTTCTTCGATATACTCCTTTATATTGATTTTGATTGGAGATGTATCGATAAGGGTGGCATTAGGTTTTAGGAAGGGACAAATTGTATCAATCGTAATTTTTATCTCATCAACTGGATTGGCAAGAATGACAATATCTGCTTCTTCAACACAATCATTGATCTTTATTGCAATTTGATCGAATGCTCCCATTTCATACGCTTTTTTGGAAGTGGCAGGAAATCGATCAAAACCGGTTCGATGGATTCCTTCTTTTTGATTTTTTAATGCCAGCCCGATTGAAGTTCCAATTTTTCCACAACCGATAACAGACAATCTGATGGTCATCAGAAACCTCCAATGAGAATTCTCAATAAGCCAGACAAAGCGGGATATAACACCATGCTGATTAAATCAATACCAACCATTGGTAAAACGAAAACTAAAGCAAGCAGAATAATGGGTCCATATTGTTTAATTTTGTTCCATCCCTGCCTTAAATTTTGGGGAAGGAAAAAGTCCAGTACCTTTTCACCGTCCAGTGGTGCCAACGGAATCAAATTAAAAAGCATCAAAGCCAGGTTGATGATGATAAATTCAATCACAAATTCGTATGCTGTAGGTATGAAATTTGAGGTTGATATTTGGTATTGAATCAAACCCAATCTTACAGGAATTGAGGCAACAATTGCCATTATTAGATTTGATAAAGGACCAGCCAGAGAAACCCACATAAATGCACTGGGTGAGCGGCGGTTAAGAACATAAGGATTAACCGGGACAGGTTTTGCCCATCCAAACCCAGCAACAAGCAAGAGCAGACTGCCAAACACATCGAGATGAACCAGAGGATTTAATGTCAATCTTCCATGATCTTTTGGTGTTTGATCTCCAAAATAATTAGCAGTCCAGGCATGTGAAAATTCATGTACAGTGAAGGCGATAACCAGTGTGATTATTCGGATGATTAATTTTGAAACAGATAGACCCAGCATTTTTTACCTAGAATTGTGATTATATCATGGGTGGTATAATCGTAGCGTGTTGCCAGAAATTCGTTTACATGACCGGGTAATTCTTCGAAAACCTCATCCTTGCGGCGGTTATGAATGGGAAGTGGTTCGACTTGGGGCGGATATTGGACTGGTTTGCTGTCAATGTGGTAGGAAAGTTTTGCTTTCCAGAAGGGAATTAGCCAGGCGCATGAAATCATATTTAAAAAATGAGTTGGATCGACCCAATGATGCCTAAAAAACCCAGTATATTATTTTTATTTTCTGATACCGGTGGGGGACATAGAAGCGCAGCAGAAGCTATTATCGAAGCGATCCATACAGAATATCCTGAGCAATTTGATATTAAAATGGTTGATTTTTTTCGAGAATATGCTCCTTTGCCCTTAAATTTTGCCCCGGAGATCTATCCTCACTTATCCCGCTATCCAAAGATGTGGAAATTAGGTTATGAAGTAAGCAATGGTACGCGCAGGATTCGAGCTTTTTATGATGTGATGTGGCCATATTTACGGAGAGCTGTGCATCATTTGCTTAAAGAAAACCAGGTTGATCTGATTGTTTCAGTCCATCAATTGGTCAATATCCCCTTGTTACGATCACGCTTAAAAACAAATATCAGGTTTGTTACAGTGGTAACTGATTTAGTTTCCACACATTCAGCCTGGTATCATCCAGGGGCTGATTTGGTTATTGTACCTACTATCCCAGCCAGGGAAAAAGGATTACTAAGTGGATTGCCAAATGATAAAATAACGGTAATTGGGCAACCAATCGCAGAAAAATATATCAGTCAAAAACTAACGAAAGATGAATTAAGAAAAAAATTAGGTTGGGATTCTGATCTGCTTACTGTACTTTTAGTGGGCGGGGGTGAAGGGATGGGAAATCTTGAGAGACATGCTATCACGCTCAACCAATCTCATTTACCCATTCAATTAATGTAGTGGCAGGCCGAAATCAAGCATTAAAATCAAAACTAGAGAACCAAAGTTGGAATATGCCAACAAAAATCTTCGGATTTGTAAAGGAAATGCCGGAATTTATGCAAGCTTCAGATGTGTTGGTCACCAAAGCCGGTCCAGGCACAATCAGTGAGGCGTTTATTGCTGGATTACCTTTGATTCTGTACAGTAAGATGCCTGGTCAAGAAGACGGAAATATAGGATATGTAACCAATCAAGGGGCAGGCATTTGGGCACCAAATCCTGATCACATGGTAGAAATATTACAGAATTGGTTAACCCATCCAGATGAATTAAATAACGTGGCAAAACGATCGAAACAATTATCGAAACCAAATGCATCCAGAGATATTGCCAAAGCGCTAGAAAAACAAGTACGAATCTCTATCGAAAATAGAAACGAGAAAAGTGTATAATCATTTGTATGCCAATACTCGACCCATTCAGCCTGGAATTTTTTAGTAAAAGTGGTGAACAAACACGACGATTGGGTACTCGTCTCGGTTCTGCCTTATTAGTTGGGGATGTTATTTGTTTGGCAGGTGATTTAGGTTCTGGCAAAACAACATTTACGCAAGGGATTTCAAAAGGTTGGGGGTCGCTTGATAATGTTACAAGCCCAACATTTGTTCTGGTAAACCAATATAAAAAACCTGAAGGTGCAATTCTTTTTCACATGGATGCATATCGATTAGAAAATGCGGAAGAAGCATTTGCGCTTGATATTGAGGATATGTTTCAAAGTGGGGCACTGGTGATTGAGTGGCCAGACCGGATAAAGGCAGCATTACCTGATGAATACCTTTGGATAGATTTATCCTGGGTGGATGAATTTCAAAGAAGAATGGTTTTCACTCCGGTAGGAGATCGCTACAGGTCGTTGTTAACAGCTTTTCGACAAAAAGCTTTTGGAGGTTGATTCTAAATGTTACTGGCTATTGATAGTTCAACGCAAACAGTAGGAATTGCATTATTTGATGGTTCCCAAGTCATTGGAGAAATCATCTGGCAGACCAGAAGTCACCATACGGTTGAATTATCACCAGCTATTGATGAGCTATTTAAGAAATGTGGTATCAGTTATGATCAATTAAAAGGTCTTGCTGTCGCAGGCGGTCCAGGTTCATTCACATCCTTAAGGATTGGCTTTGCGATTGTCAAAGGTTTGTCTTTGTCATTACATATCCCCGCTGTCGCCATTCCTACGCTCGATGTCCTGGTGGCTGCACAACCATTACGAGACATTCCCATGTACGCTCTACTACAGTCCGGAAGAAATCGATATGCAATTGGAAAATACAATTATCATGTCAAAGGCTGGTTGCCCGAAGGTGAGATATTTATCAAAAAAATTGACGAAATATCCGAAATGGTGACATCACCGACATTACTTTGTGGAGAATTACTTACCGATGATAGGCACTTTTTATTGAAAAATAATAAAAATTTTGTACTCGCATCCCCGGTACAATCACTCAGAAGACCTTCTTACCTGGCCTACCTGGCGTGGCGAAAAATTAAATCAGGGAAAGTAGAAGACGTTCGATTATTATCTCCACTCTATATTCACATAGCAAATCCGATACCTTGATCAGGGAGATTTCATTTGAAGCTTCAAATTAGACAAATGGAATTAAAGGATTTAGCAATTGTTAAGGCGATTGATAAATTAGCTTTTCCAAAGCCTTGGCCTGAAAATGCATTTCAATACGAGATTGAAAATAATACAAATTCAAGATCATGGGTCGGAGAAATCCAGAATGGTCTTAAACCTGAACTGATAGCTTTTGTTGTAATTTGGATTATATTAGACGAAGCACATATTGGTACGATAGCCATTCATCCTCATTTTCAACAAAGAGGATTAGGACAGCAATTCTTAGCATTTATATGCATGCAGTTAGTCTCAGAAAAGATGACAAAAATTTTTTTGGAAGTAAGAAAATCCAATAAATATGCCTTGAATTTATATCAAAAGTTTGGATTCACAATAGATGGTGAAAGGAAACATTATTATCGTGATAATGGCGAAACCGCTGTCTTAATGAGTGCTTCAATAAATGAAAATGATTTTTATGAAAAATTTCTTCTGGAAAATGCAATTAACGATGAATAACCAGAAAGGAGATTAAAATAATGAAAGACCTAGCGGATGTCGCAAGTTTGGTTTCAAAATGTCAAATTTGTACATTACATCATTCAAGAATTAAATCGGTGCCTGGCGAAGGACCTGAAGATGCGAATATTTTGTTTATAGGAGAGGGTCCAGGATTCCACGAAAATCAACAAGGAAGGCCATTTGTTGGCCAGGCAGGAAAATTTTTAGATGAGTTGCTATCTGTGGCTGGATTAAACCGGGAAACAGTTTTTATCACAAATGTAGTAAAATGTCGCCCACCAGGAAATCGCGATCCACAACCTGAAGAATTGGAGGCTTGTTCGAAATTCCTCGACAGACAAATAGAATTAATAAATCCAGAAATCATTGTAACATTAGGTCGTTTTTCAATGGCAAAATTTTTTGGTCTGGTTAAGATCAGTCAGATTCATGGAAGCATGAAGAAAACCGGGGAAAGATATATTGTTGCGATGTACCATCCAGCAGCAGCTTTACACCAACCTGCATTAAAAAATACTTTATTAAGTGACTTCGCAAAACTAAAGAACTATATGATACAAGTCAAATCAGAAAATGAAACAAATGAAATACACAACCAAAGGGACAATCCAATTGCGGTTGAAGTGGAAGATGAAGAAAAACCAACGCAATTGTCTTTATTTTAAATTTAGTGAGGGATAAATGGATTATAAACAAAAATTGATTGAAAAATTTGTAAAAAAAGAAGCAAAAATTGCGATTCTTGGTATGGGATACGTTGGCCTTCCGTTAGCTGTTGTATTTGCTGAAGCTGGTTTTGATGTAACTGGGATCGACCCTATTAAGGAAAAAATCGATCTATTGAATAAAGGAGAAAGTTATATCATTGACGTTCCTAGTGAAAAAGTGCAGAAATTAGTTAGCGAGAACCGTTTGCATGCTACCACTGATTTTTCAGTCATCGAAAATATGGATGCTGTTTCAATTTGTGTTCCAACCCCTTTAAGAAAAACTGGAGATCCTGATTTATCTTTTATCGTTTCAGCGACAGAATCACTTTCTCAATATATGCATCCCGGTTTGGTTATCGTTTTAGAATCCAGCACTTACCCGGGTACTACACGTGAAATGGTACTACCACTTTTGGTGGATTGTTGTGAATTTAAAGTAGGAGAGGATTTCTTCCTGGCATTTTCTCCCGAGAGGGTTGATCCTGGACGGAAAGATTGGACGACGATCAACACGCCTAAGGTGATTGGGGGAATCACTGAGGATTGTTCTGAAGTTTCCGCAAAATGGTATGCACAAGCACTTGAAAAAGTTGTTCCAGTAACTTCCACTGAAGTTGCCGAAATGGCAAAATTACTAGAAAACACGTTTCGAATGATTAATATTGGCTTGGTAAATGAATTGGCGATTATGTGTGATCGTCTGAAAGTTGACGTATGGGAAGTGATTGAAGCTGCGGCGACCAAACCCTTTGGCTTTATGAAATTTACACCTGGACCTGGATTGGGAGGGCATTGTATTCCTATAGATCCATTATATTTATCATGGAAACTAAAATCACTGAACTACAATGCGAGGTTTATTGAGCTTGCTTCGGAAATTAATACCAATATGCCTCGTTTTTTAGTCAGCAAAGTGCAGGATGCCCTTAATGAAGTTGGCAAACCTGTCAGGGGAAGCGATATATTGGTGCTCGGTGCGGCTTATAAACCTGACATTGATGATATTCGTGAATCGCCTGCATTGGATGTGATTCATCTCTTAGAACAAAAAGGCGCAATAATTAGTTACCATGATCCTTATGTGCAACATATTTATCATGAGGGATGGGAATTGGAATCCATACCCGATCTTAATCATGGAATAGAAAAAGCTGATTGTGTTGTGATTGTCACCAATCATAAAGTTTATGATTATGCTGAGATCCTAGAAAAATCTAATTTAATCGTGGATTCCAGAAATGCAATTGGAGAAATTGGAAGAAAAAACCCCAAGGTGGTAAGACTGTAATGGCTCACTATATTGTTACTGGTGCTGCAGGGTTCATTGGTCAACGGGTTTCTGAATTATTAATGGCTGAAGAGCATACAGTTTACGGCATTGATAATTTGAATGATGCGTATGATGTGCGTATAAAAAATTGGCGATTAAGCCAATTAAAACTTAACAAATTATTCCAATTCAAACAATTAGATATCAGTGAATATGAAACTCTTAAAAATTGGGTAAGTACGATTGATGGATCAGTCGATGCGATTATTAATCTTGCTGCCCGAGCGGGTGTACGCCAATCGGTAGAAAATCCCTGGGTTTATGTAAATACAAATGTGGTTGGGAATTTAAATCTATTAGAAATTGCTAGACAATTGAAGATTAATAAGTTTATTTTGGCATCAACTTCGAGTTTATATGGAGAAAATCCACCTTTACCAACCCCCGAAACAGCAGAGAGTGATCATCCTTTGCAACCTTATGCAGCCAGCAAAAAGGGGGCTGAAGCTTTGTGCCATTCTTATCACTATCTATATGGAATCGATACAACTGTATTTCGTTACTTTACCGTCTACGGCCCGGCAGGAAGGCCTGATATGGTCATGTTCAGATTGGCAAAATGGATTGCTGAAGGACAACCAGTTTATATCACTGGGGATGGTAATCAATCACGAGGATTTACTTATATTGATGATATTGCTCGGGGGACAATTCTTGGTCTTAAAGAATTAAACTACTCCTTGATTAATCTTGGTGGTCACGAAGTTATCACTATTAATGAATTGGTTCGCATTTTGGAGGAAAAAATTGGAAAAAAAGCCAATATCCGATATATAGAGCAACATAAAGCGGATGTGATGCAGAATTGCGCCAATGTTGAAAAAGCAAAACAGATTCTCAGTTGGGAACCGAAAGTAAATTTAGAGCTAGGAATAACGAATTTAGTAAATTGGTATTTACGAGAAAGAGATTGGGTCAGCCAGGTCGCGACACCATGAAATCTCCGTTAAAGATTTACCATGAATGGATACAAGATAAATCTTTAGGGGAAGTCATCAAAAATACCGGTTATATGGTCACCAGTAATACTGCCAGTACCGGACTAACGTTTGTGCAGGGAATGCTGGCTGCAATTATACTAGGTCCGGTTGAATATGGCTTGCTGGGGATGGTTGTATCATTTGCATCAAATGTTAATCGACTTTTATCATTCCGAATGGGAGAATTGGTTGTTAAATTTGGCGGTGAGTACTTGGAGAAACAAGAATTTATAAAAGCTGCCGCTGTGATCAAATTTGCTGGATTAGCTGAAATTATCACTTCGTTGGTGGCATATTTATTATTAATTGTCCTAGCTCCTTGGGCAGCAAAAGTAATCCTTAAAGATCCATCTATCTCCAGATGGATTATTATTTATGGAACGGCTTTACTTGCAAATTTTATGACTGAGACCTCTACGGCGATCCTTCAAATCGGGGATCGATTTAGAAAGTTAGCTGTTTTAAATTTCCTGCAAAGTTTTCTAACTGCTATTTGGATTACCGTTCTATTTTTTACAAAAGGAGATTTATTTCAAGTCCTATTAGCTTACTTAGCTGGAAAGTTCCTTTATGGCACCGGTATATTCGTTTTAGGGATTATTACCATGCGGGAATTAATTGGAAATAATTGGTGGCAAGCGAAATTAAGTGTACTGGAGGAAAAAAAAGCATTGTTAAGATTTGCTTTCAGTACCAATATTAGCAGTACTCTCAATTTGGTTATCCGCGATAGTGAAGTGCTATGGGTAGGATTTTTCCTAAGTCCATTATATGCAGGCTATTATAAATTTAGTGTAGCCGTTATCAATGCAGTGATATTGCCAGTTTCGCAATTTATTACGGTTACTTATCCACAAATCAACAAGAAAATAATTTCAAAACAATGGAAAGATCTGAAGAGATTATTGAGAGGGACAAGTGCAATTGCTTTTGTATGGATTATTATCTGTGCAGTTGGATTAATGGTGTTGGGTGAATGGATATTAACTTTTATAAAAGATGGGGCATATATTCCATCGTTACCATACATTTATGTTTTATTGATTGGATACGGATTTGCCAGTGTCTTTTATTGGAATAGAAATCTTTTATTATCTTTCAACTTACCAGATTTACCGATAAAAATTATGGCAGTTGTAGGGGGGATTAAAACATTATTAATGTTCATACTGGTTCCCAAGTTCGGATATTTAATGCAAGCTGGATTGTTGAGCTCTTATTTTATCGTCTCAATTGGCGTAATGGTATACTTGGGTTTGAAGAAAATTTCCATTGAAGAAAAGGTAGTGTTGGTTAATGCAGATAGCTGTCATAACAACTAGCCAGGTTCCTTCCATAGCAGCAAATAGCATTCAAGTTATGAAAGTCTGTCAGTCCTATTGTCAGTTAGGACATGATGTGACTTTAATTGTCCCGGGGAAAAAGACCGCTAATTGGGATGAGATAAAAACAAATTTCGGGATTCAAACCAAATTTTCCATAAAATACATACCGACGATAAAAATTTCTCGGAAATATGATTTCATTTTTATTTCAGGTCTTACCTTGCTCGTTAATAAATTTGATCTAGTACATACGTGGATGCCGCAAATAGCTAATATTGCCGGAATCATAGGAAAGCCGTATATTATTGAATTACATGGTTTGCCAACTGGAAAGGTTGGGCCGAAAATCTATAAGGATATTATTTTTTCAAACCATAAAAAAAGATTTTTATGTATTACAAATGCCCTAAAAATTATGTATGAAAATGCATATAGTTTTCGATTCAAAGATTCAGAAATTCAGATTGCCCCAAATGGAGTTGTTCTTGAATCCTACAAAAATTGGGCAGAAACTTCAAAAATAAGGAAAGAATTAGGCATCCAAGATATTTATACTGTGGTTTATACCGGACATTTATACCAAGGAAGAGGTATGGACTTGCTGGTGGAAATAGCACAGACTTTACCAGAAATTCAATTTTTATGGGTTGGCGGAAAAGATGAAGAGGTAGCTCGATGGAGAAATTATATTCTTGAAAATGGAATTCAGAATATCGTTCTTACCGGGTTTGTAGGGAATAAAACAATTCCTGCTTACCAATCATCAGCAGATATTCTTGTGATGCCTTATGAGAGTAGCATTTCCGGCAGTAGTGGTGGAAACTCAGTAGATTTTTGTAGCCCAATGAAGATGTTCGAATATATGGCGGCAGGAAAACCAATTATCTCAAGTGATCTGCCAATCCTCCATGAAGTCTTGAATGAAGGAAATGCAATTTTTTGTGAACACAATAATGTTGATCAATGGGTAGGTGCAATCAATCTGGTCAAAGCTAATCCAGATTTGGCTCACCGTCTGGGTCAACAAGCAAAATTGGATGTAGCAAAATACTCCTGGATAGAACGGGCAAAAAGATCATTGCATGGGTTTTTAGAATGAAGTGGCTTAAACAGGTTGGATTTTATTGCTTGCTTGGGTTCATAACCACCTGGCTATTCTATATACCATCAAAGTTTGATTTTAAAGATATTTTTTGGGGAACCTGGGTTCTAACAACGATTTCATTTTTTGTATTGATTAAGATTTATAATAAATTTGGAACCACGAAATTTTTGTCTTGGGTAATTGGAATAGCGCTCTTTCTTAGATTGGGTTTGGGTTTAGTGACCACAGAGCACTTGCTGGATTGGGGCTATGATCAGGAACCATATCAGAGCGGTTATTTGTTTAAAGATGCGTATAGTCGAGATTTTCAAGCGTGGGATCTGGCTAGTTCTAATCAGCCATTGGCGGCTGCTTTTTCTAATGATTTTTTCACTGACCAATATGGGGGATTATTAGCCTTAAGCAGTTTGATATACCGGCTTTTCACACCTAATGCTCATTTTCAAATAAATATCATATTTTTTGTGGCAATAGTCAACGTATTAGGGATTATTTTCCTTGCCTTTGGATTGAAGGAAAAATATAAAGAAATGACGCCTTCTACGACGTCCAAAATTATTATTTTAATTTTCTCCTTCTATCCGGATGCAATTCTGTTTAGTGCATCCCAAATGAGAGAGCCACTTTTACTGGGAATATCAGCCTGTTTATTTTGGATCATTCACAAACAAGAAATAAATATTCAGCGAAGGTTAGCTTTATTCGCTTCAGTATCAATTTTACTTTTATTAATTTCGCTGAAAATTGGGATTTTTATCATCTTTTCATTTTTCATTTGGATATTCATACAACCATACAGTAAACAGATAAAGATAATCCATTCAAAGTTAATTCTTATACCGATCGTATTATTTGTAATGATTGGTTTATTTTTTTCTTACAATTGGATTGTAGAAGCAGGAAAATGGGACGCCATTCTGCTTGAGCAAAGTTCAGGATTTGTTCAATATATTGTATCAATCATTGGGGAAAGATATCGATTGCTCTTTGCTTCCCTTTATGGGTTATTCCAACCTGTTTTACCTGCAACCTTAGTTGAACCATCAAAATTCTTCTGGCGCGTTTTAAATTCATTAAGAGCGTTAGGATGGTACATTCTGATGCCAGTTATCGTATATGGTTTGGTTTATATCTTCAGAGAAAAACAGAAGGAAAAAAAATTAGAATATCTATTTATCTGGGCATTAAGTGTATTTTGGATTTTCCTGTCTTCCATCAGAGCTGGGGGAGATATGTGGGATAACCCGCGCTATCGATTGAGCTTTCTGTTATTCATTGCATACCTCGTTGGGGTCGCACTTTACAATGGTTGGAAAACAAAAGACCATTGGTTAACAAGAATATTCATTGCTGAACTTGTTTTTGTTCTGTTCTTTTTACAATGGTATATATCGAGATACACTGGTCTTTTTGATAATTTACCATTCTTTCAAATGGTAATTGTTTTATCAATCATTTTTGGTGGAATTCTTCTCACTGGAATATTTAAGGAATTAAAAATCCATAAATTGAAGATGAAAAACAATAATTCTTAAGTCAAGCCACAGATTTCTTTTCTATATAATAACTGGAAACCATTCCTAAAATAATCCAATAATAGGGTAAAGCAAAACTATCGATGCTAAATCCCTCGATAACAAGTGTGATTAACGCAATTTTTCCCACTAATCCCCAATAATTGTAAACATTAGATGAATGTTTTTGATACCGATTTGCTTTTAAAAAAATTAAGAATAACCAGGTCCCGAAACAAATAAATCCGACGATGCCAGTTTCGGATAGTAATCGAAACCATAGATTTTTGACATTCCCCTGGTAACTTGCCTGAAAAATCAAATGGCGAGGCTCGTCTAATGCCCAGGCAAACGATGGTATGTAGTCTTCAAAGAAAAAACCGACATTTCCCAACCCAACGCCGAAGATAGGATAATCGTTAAAAACCTGCCATCCGGTTTGCCAATATAAAATTCTTTCAGCAAATACAAATTCATTTGCAATCGAAAATATATTTTGGTTCTTGTAAGTCTCGATTTTGAAGAGCGATTCCATTCGGGAGTCAAATTTACTGAAGAAGAACAATCCAGCAATTAGCAGCAATATGTAAAAAAACACAAGAATAATGGGTAGAAATTTGATTAGAAATCTATCTTTTTCTGGTTGAAACTTGTTCTTAATAATTTTTATGATTCGTCGGTTTATTATGATAATTAGATATGTCACAACAACAAAAAATGTAATCCACCCAACTCTGGACTTGGTAAATATTAAAATAAATATGGAAGCAAGAAGGAAAAAATCTTCAATTATGATTTTATTGAACACCTTTTTAAAAACACTTCTCCTAAAAATTGTTGCACTGAACCAGATCGGAATATAAAACATATTCAGTTGGTGAGCAAGCCAGGATGGTTCGAAAGCAAAACCTGTTAATCGATTTTTATAGAGAGTACCTGATGTCGTTATAAAATTTTGGATTGTTCCCATCCAGGCTGGATAATCCTGAATGATTTGCCCAAAGAAAAATTGAAACAAACACCAAATCAATAAAGGAATAAAGCTACACACAACAATACGCAGAGTTTTATTTAAAACTTCTTGCGATTGAATAATGTTAATGGTGACAAAATAAAAAGAAATACCGATGAACAGGGTTCCTATTCCCTCAAAGATATTTTTGAGGATCGAAAAATCTTTTTGAATCGGAATAGGAATCCAAAAAGTGAGTAATGAAGAAAAAATAGCGAATAAACCAAAAAGTAGAAGTGGGTGAAGTAATTTCTCGAAATTTAATCTATTTTTTTTCAAAAAAACCAAAGAGAAAATCAATAATACAAATAAAATCAAAATAGATGGTGCAGCGACCATTTCCGAGCGCAGAAATTTACTGGCAAGGGGAAGACTGGTAAACGGTAACAAAAAAACAAGAACATACCAGACAGAGTTGCCAATTGTATCGATTCTATTTTTTTCCATTTTTATCATAGATGAGAAAGAAGATGGAAAGAATAAACCCGAAAAAAGCTCCACTCAGTACCAGAGAATTGGTTTGATACCGAGTAGCTTTACTGGGAACTTCAGCTGGTATTACATCAGAAAATTTTATTCCCGGAAATATATTTTTACTCAAGAGTAATTCCTGGTTGATTGAGGTTTCAAGTCCCTCAAAGGTTAACTTGTGCGAAATAATTTTCAGGCACTCGGCAGGTGTTGGAAAAACGAAATACGATCTTTGTATGCAACTTTCAAAAGCAATTTGTTGTTTCTTCATCGATTCGTATTTCAGTGCATGAGAGTATGCTTCTGATAATAATCCGTGCGATACCAAAGCCCAATTATTTGCCCATATCGTGGCAACATTTGGTTTGTTAGATTTACATCGAAATAATATTGAATTAACGTGGCGTTCAATAAAACAACTATCCATAAATTCAGATTCGGAAATGCTGGAATTATCAATATTTGAGATGGTCTCGCTGATCACATCAACTGTTGAAAAAAGACTGATGACATTACCTATCATCTGATCCTGTTCATATTGAGATAGATTCCCAACTTCCTTAAAATTTATCAGGACTGATAGATTGGCTTCTGCAACATAGACAGGTTTTATGAGGAACATGGAAGAAAAGGTCGCAATCAATCCACCAATAATTCCACCAAGCAGGAGTACCCACCAGTTTTCAAATAAAATTTTGTCAGGTTGTTGATGAATTGGAAGCTGGTCCATATGTTATGCGATAATCCCTTTACCTGATTATATGATAATTTCAAATATTGTTCAGGTATAATTCTTTCACGATGGTTGAAAATCATAAGTTTCCCGTGAAGATATTCTATATTCTTTCCGCAATTGAGACAATTATCGCAGTTATCGTTTTGGTTCGAATCCCAACAGATCCGAAGAATATTTTCTTTGCAGAATTATCTCTCAACCGGTTGTTGATGTTGGGATTGTTGCTCATTTTTCTTGGGTTATGTATATTCCAATTACTAAAATATAAGATTAATTCACATGAGCCTGGATTAATAATCACAATAAGGACATTTTTTACGAAGAATGACAGGCTATACTATTTAATTTTGCTTATAAGTTGGGTGGTAATCGTTTTTCCGGCATATCGATTTGGGAAATATGAAGTAATATATTCCCGTTTGCAGCCAATGGTAGTTCTATTATTTTTAATTTTTTTTACATTTTTAATTCTGCTCAGATTCAGGGTTAATAAGAAGAGAATCGATTTTAGACAAAATATTAATTTAAAATTATTTCTTGCATTCGCAATTATTATTGGAGTTGTATGGGTATTCTTAATAACTACCCGTATTGGATTAGATATTGATCATGATTTTTGGGGTGGGGCAGCTACTCCCATTTTACCTTTAGTACTGTATGTTTCTTTATTTATCCCAATTCTGTATATGTCCATCTTAAGAAAAAACAGTCAGAATAATAAAAAAAATTGGTCCATAAAAATTTTTCCGTTTATTTTATTTTTCTCCGCAATACTCATTTGGAATCTAGAACCTATTACTCCACATTTTTTTGCACCAAAAGTTCAGCCACCAAATTATGAATATTACCCCTATTCCGATGCTCAAATTTATGACATGACCGCCCAATCGTTAATGAATGGAGAAGGGTACATGAATAGAGGGTTTGTTCAGAGGCCACTTTATGGCTTCATGTTATTTTTATTTCACAATGTAGTTGGTCAAAAATATCTGAATGTAGTTTTTTTACAAACAATTCTATATGCTTTCTTCCCGGTTCTATTATTCTATTTAGGTAAAAAGCTGTTTTCTCCTATTATTGGCATTTCTTTAGGAGTTCTATCTGTTTTACGGGAATTAACTGCGCTTCAGGCTTCACCACTTATGGAAATTGTTCATTCAAAGCTATATATGACAGACAATTGGGCTGGTTTTTTAGCTTTACTGATTACTTTATTAGTTTGTATTTGGTTTATAGAAAAAAGAGAAAATTATTTACTACTGATTCTGATTGGTGTAATCTTGGGCATCAGTTTATTATTGAGACTCAATTTACTATTAGTCTTTATTCCAATATTTTTGACTATATTTTTCAAAGGTGATGCAAAGATCAAAACAAGGCTGGCAAGAATAGGAATTTTAGGACTGGCTTCGTTTCTCATATTAATTCCCTGGATGACCAGAAATTATTTCCAAATTGGAGAATTTGGGATTGAACCCCAAAAATTCAGAATGGTGATAGATACCAGGTTTGAACTCGAAGATAATTCTGATGCTGTTGAACCAGGATCGTCCAAGCCTGCCCAAATGATTATGCCTGAAAGCCAACCTGAAAATTCGATTTTGATTTTCGATTCTGAAAAAATTCTAAATATCCTTCGGTTTACAACCGCAAATTTCTTGCATAATGAAATTCATTCCGTATTGATTTTCCCTAATTCCGTCTTTGCGGAATCGATTGTTGGTGTAATAAAAAATAATGATTACATTCAGGAATCATGGGTTGGTGAGATTAAATTAAGGCAGTTTATCGCAATTATTTCAAATCTTATTTTTATCGGTTTGGGAATATCTCTCAGTTATAAGAAGTTCGGATGGTTTGGATTATTTCCATTATCTATACATCTTTTCTATAATTTATCGAATGGTATTGCCAGAGTATCGGGTTGGCGATATGTGATCGTCACTGATTGGGTCATCATATTGTATTATTTGGCTGGTATTATTTTGGTTTTGCATGCTTTATTGCATAAGATCGGATTAATGAACTTTGACTCAAGATTATTATTTAACATGGAATCTAATTCGATTCATGAGGATAAAGAACGAATTGTTAGAAAACCAATTTTGTTAATGAATATCGTTTTTGTTGTATTATTATCGGTTGGCATGCTTACGCCTGAATTATTGATTGGAAGACAATACGAGGGAGAGGTAAGCAAGGAGGTTTTTCTCGAGAAACTTATTTCAAAAAAATTGCTTGAAGAAGCATCCATTGTTGGTGAAATGGCAGAAGACCAGGAATTGGTTTTTATCCACACCAAGGCTTTTTACCCGAGATTTTATGAAGCGGGAAAAGGAGAACCAGGAGATAATATTGAATGGCTATTGGCAAGGGAAACAGGAAATTTGGGATTTATGATTGTGTCGCCGAATATGGCTGGTGCAACCATGGTGCTGTACGAATCGCCTGAGTACTTTCCCAATAATGAGGAAGTCTATATAATTGGGAAATGGGTACCATCCGAAATTGCTGGAAAGTATTTACAGGCAAAAATAATTTTTCTGCCAGAAAATGATCTAATATTAGAAGCAAATAAAATTCAATGAAATAACAGGTGATACTTGGCGAATATTAGTAATTATTACGTTTACGATGCAAAAAATAAATCGGCAAAACCTCTAGAAGAACTGAAACAGGCATACAATTATCGTTATTTAATTGCACAACTTTTACGCCGTGATATTGTTACTAGGTATAAAAGATCGTTTTTAGGCATTGGATGGACAATGTTAAATCCGTTGGGAACAATGATTGTATTATCGATTGCCTTTTCGCAGGTCTTTAAAATGACAGAAGGATATCCAGCTTATGTATTACGTGGATTGATGGCATGGAATTTTTTTCTCAAACAACTTATGCAAGTATGGTTAATTTAGTTTGGGGGGGTGGTTTGTTAAAGAGGATATATATTCCTCGAACGTCATTTGCTCTGGCCGCTATTGGAACTGGTGTGGTAAATACACTCCTGACCATTGTCCCTATGTTAATTGTTATGCTTGTACTGGGATTACAAATCAGATGGTCTATTTTTTATATTGTAGTTCCAATTCTATTCTTAGCTTTATTTTCATTAGGTTTTGGGTTAATACTTTCTACGTTAGCAGTTTATTTCCCTGATGTCGCCGAAATGTATCAAATAGTGTTGACTGCATGGATGTATTTGACACCTATAATTTACCCTGAAGAAATATTGCCTGGCAATATACATTTTATTATTTCCACATTCAATCCCATGTATAGCTTGGTTAAGTTATTTAGAATTCCTATTTATTATGGGCGTTTGCCAAACCTTGGAGAATTTTTATTTCCAGCTCTTCTCTCAATTGTAGTTTTTTTCATAGGTTGGTTGTTTTTTACTTACCGATCAGATGAATTTGCATATAGAATATAGGCATTATTTATGAAGCCAATTATTCGATTACGAAATGTTTCTGTAGAATACCGAATCCCATCTGAAAGGATTGGAACTTTAAAAGAATATATAATTCGCTATATTCAAGGAAAAGTTAAACAGCAAAAATTTTTTGCTTTGAAAAATGTAAATTTGGAAATTAATCAAGGTGAAGTTCTTGGTGTTATTGGACATAATGGAGCTGGAAAAAGTACTCTACTAAAGCTCTTTGCACATGTCTTGCCACCTACGATTGGTAAAATTGAGATTATTGGAAGTGTTTCTCCTTTATTAGAGTTAGGCGCAGGTTTTCATCATGAATTGTCAGGCCGTGAGAATGTTTTTTTAAATGGATCGATATTGGGATATACTCGAGAAGAGATGAAAAGTAAGTTTGGTGAAATTGTAGAATTTTCGGGATTACATAATTTTATTGATGCGCCAATTAGAACATATTCTTCGGGAATGTGGGCTCGATTAGGGTTTGCTGTTGCCACCGCATCCAGACCTGATATTTTACTTGTAGATGAAGTTTTGGCGGTCGGTGATGAAGAGTTTCAAAAAAAATGTTTTAACCGGATCGAAGAGTTTCGAAATAATGGAACAACAATTGTGATTGTTGCTCATAGTATGCAAACAATTCTTGATCGCAGTTCACGTGTAGCCTGGTTAGACCATGGAACTATCCAGTACATTGGTGGCCCTCAAGAAGCGGTCGATCAATATCGTAAAAGCCAACAAAATTAGAGGACGTATGTTTTTTGAAGAATTATCCTTAAAAGACCTCATTGCTATTAGACCAAGAATTTTTGAAGATGAAAGAGGTTTTTTCTATGAGAGCATTCATATAAATAAATTTAAATTAAATGGCATTGAGATCAATATTGCTCAACAGAATCATTCAGGTTCAAAAAAAAACATTTTAAGAGGATTACATTATCAAATTCATAATAGTCAGGGAAAATTAGTCAGAGTACTTAAGGGGCAAATTTATGACGTTGCTGTAGATTTGAGAAAATCATCACCTACTTTTGCAAAATGGACCGGCATCATCCTAAACGATGACAATAAGAAATTATTGTGGATTCCTTCAGGTTTTGCTCACGGTTTTTTTGTGATGAGTGATTGGGCTGAAGTAGAATATTGTACGACTGATTTTTACAATCCTGATGGAGAACGCACAATTATTTGGAATGATCCTGATCTTGGAATAGAATGGCCAATTAATTTAGGGGAAACGCCGGTTCTTTCACAAAAAGATTGTGAAGGAAAGAAATTTAAGGACGCCGAATTATATGAGTGAAAATAATAAAAAAATTCTAATACCTGGTGGAGCAGGTTTCATTGGATCAAATTTCATTCAGTATGTTGTTGAGAATGAACCAGATTGGGAAATTGTCAATTTGGATTTGTTGACCTATGCCGGTCACTTGGAAAATTTGTTCGAAATTCCGGAAGAAAATTACACCTTCATTCAAGGCGATATTTGTGATCAGAAATTGGTTGAGAAAATTCTAATTAATTACCAAATTGACACTATAGTTCATTTCGCAGCAGAATCACATGTTGATCGATCTATTGAGGGACCTGGTGCTTTTGTACAAACGAATATCGTCGGCACATATAATTTATT
>CALOAF010000007.1:0-207689 GCA_942491385.1 uncultured Anaerolineaceae bacterium
GGTCGCGCACGGAGCCCTCGGTGACGAGGCTGCTGACGTAGGTAAAGGTGCTTGGCAACAGATCGTCGACGACCACGTCTTCGGCCAGGGTTACGCCGCCGACATTGGAGACGGTACGCTGTAGCTGGCCTGGTCCCGCCGGCGTCGACCACGGGCGTCGATGTGGTCTTGTCGATTCCCTCAAGCTCCACCTGCTGGGGCACCATGACCAGGGTAACGGTACGCCAATCCTTGTTGGCGTCGGTATTGAAGACACCGGTACCTGCGGTGTCGTCGATGGCGGCCTGATTCACGATCGGAGATGCCAAGGGGCACCTTGTTGTTGGCGTTGAGGGTGACTCGGTAGGTCGTGCACGGGATGTTGACGTAGTCGTCGAAGTCGAGGTCCTTCGCCTGGGCGAAGATGCGCACCACCTTGGTGTTGGTGTAGCTGGTGGTGACCGTCAGGTGCGGTCGGCGTCTCGACTCTTGCCGCTCGCGCCTGCGCTGGCGTCGATCAGTGTGGCAGTTGTCTGGTCGACGCCGGTGTAGCGCAGGATGGAGGCGGCGATCTCCTCCCAGCGTCCGCGCCGGTGTCGAAGTCGTACGGGCCGGCCTCGCTCGTCCGGGCGAGCTTGTAGAAGACCGCGAGGGTAGCGGTGTTGTTTTGCTGGCCTTGGTTGATCTGGGTCCAGCCCGTGGGTGGCGGTCATGGTGGTGCCGTTATTGTTGGTCGCAATGCTGGCGAGCAGCAGGTTGCCCTCTTCCGTGCCGATCGGTTTGCCCAGCGAGATGCTGTTGATGTTACCGTCTTTGTTCGGTGTTGGTTTTCTTGCAGGGAGGCGTAAGATACGGTCGCCTCGCCATTGTTGGGGATGCCGCCCACGGGGACCAGGGCGATGGTCAGACCTCCCCATAATTCTTGTTCTGCAGGGTTGTGAACTCGGCATCGCCGGTGACTCCCAGAGACGCTGGCTACCGTCACCGACGGGCAGCAGAATCTTGGAATCCACGGCGATGTCGACCCGCTCGGTCACCGCTCCAGGCACGGTGGTTCTCTCTCCACGCCCTCATGCTGGGCAAACACGCGTACGACTCGGGTGTCGTCGTAGCTGGTGGTGACGCAAGGGGTGGTCGGTCCACCGTCGCCCGCAGTCTTTCCTTTGCCGATCTGGGTGCCGTAGATGTCGATCGGCGTGGTTGCATCGACGCCGGTGTAGCGCGCAATGGAGCCGGCCATCTCCTCGCCATCTACGGCTTGATCGAAGGTGTAAGTGCTCGGCTTTCCCCGAACCGCCGGCAATCTTGTAGAAGGCGGCCATGGTCCCTTCGCCGCTGTTCACGCCCTCGTCGATCAGGGTCCAGCCCAACGGGGCTGAATGCTTCGTACGTCCTTCCTGGACGCGATGGTGGCGAGCAGCAGGTCACCCGCAGCCGTCGAGCTGGGCCTGTTGATGGTCAGGCTGTCGGCGTCCTTGTTGGTCTCCACCGCGCTGGCGATGGAGCCGAACGCGGGCGCGGCGGCAAAGGCCTGAACCTGGAACAGCGCAAGGCATAGGAACACGAACTGCCCGGCAAGCAGCCTCCACGGGGTAAGGCGTTTGTCGTACATGGCGGTGCCTGGGGTTTGGGGTGATCGGTTCATGACTCGACTCTCGGGAGGTATGCGATGCGTTGGGCTCATGTCGCTGTCCTCCTAGTTGACCGTCACTTCGACGGTGACGGTGGCGCTTTACTTGAGGACCCCGATGGTTCCCAGTTCGCGAATGACGCCGTCGGGGTCGGAGCAACTGCCCTGACTCGGCGTGGTGGAGACATGCGTGACCCCGGGGGGCAGGCTGTCGTTGACGACGACGCCGGTGGAGGCGGTCGGGCCGTTGTTGGTGACCGTAATGAGATAGGTCAGGGTCTCGCCGGCCGTGACGGGGTCCGGGCTCGCGGTCTTGGTGACGAGCAGGTCGCTACCGGCATTGAGCACGACGCGGTAGTCCTCGACCTCGCCGTCGCCTGCCTCGGCGCCGGTGAGATAGGCGTCGGCCGAGGGTAGATTCGGCTCGGTGCTGTAGCGGAAACGCACGTAGGTGGGGCCGGTCGCGGTGGTGGACGGGATGGTTACCGGGACGCTGAGGGTGCCACCCGCGGTGCTGGGCTGCTGGTTGGTCGCGATCTGCTCACCGGGATCGTCGAAGTCGCCATCGGCGTTGCGGTCGAACCAGGCGTTCAGGTAGCCGATGTCGGTGCCGTTGGTGGCGACAGTGAAGCTGTAGCTGCTGCCCAGGGAGAGGTTCTGATCCTGCAGGCTCGAACCGCCGAGGGTCACGCCGTCCTCATCGTTGCCGCTGCCGTTCGGCGCGGTGGCGGTGGCGTCGTCGCCGTCGGCGCCGGCGCCGGACTGGACCACCGGGTCGCTGTCGTTGTCCGGGCGCAGGCTGCCGAGGTGCGCGGGGCTGGGCGTTGCATCGAACACCGGAATCGAATGCACCGCGACGCCGTAGCTGGACGGGGCATCGCCGAAGTCGCTGCGCTCGGGGTCGTTGCAGGCGATGGACTCGTAGTCGCGACCGGTGGTGTTGTAGTCGGTGATGATGGCCGCCGGGGTCGTGGCGTAGGGCTCCGACCCGGTGAAGTCCACCTCGATGATGTAGGGGGTCGAGTACGTGAGGCCGGCATGGCTGCCGTCGGCCTCGTCCTCGACGGCCATCTTGTCGTCGGCGCCGAAGGCGATGCCCTCGGCATCGACGACACCGTTGACGTCGCCCAGGAAGTCGGTGACGCCCGTCCTCGAGTCGACCGACAGGATATCCGGGTAGGTGGTGTTGGAACCCATTGGGCCTCTATGGTTGATGGCTCCGAAGTAGCTGTTGGTTGCCGACTCGTAGGCAAGGCCGGTCAGGAAGGACGCATCACCGGAGATGTTGATCGGATACCGGAACACCGTGGCCCAGTTCGCATCCGGGTCCCACCTGAAGAGCTGGCCTTGTACGGAGCCGCCGTCGGTCTCGCCCACCGCGGCATAGAGGGCCTCGGTGCCGTCCGCCTGGGTCTCGAAGATGGCGCCCTCCACCGCACCGACCGAACCGGAGGGCACGATATTGGATTTCACCAGCACCGTGTTCGCGGTGGGCGGCGAGGCGGCGAAGTTGACGGTCGGCGCGGTCAGGTCGCAGGGCGCCGTATTGTCGCCGGCGCACAGTGAAATAGGTACATCTTCTGGTTGGACGGATGATAGGCGGACCCCTCGCCGTTGAAGCTGGTTCTGGCGCCCGTCAACGTGATGTCGATATAGCTGGGCAGCGGCGACAGACCGGAGTTTGGCACGGTGTAGATCAACCGCCCCGGTGTGGTGTCGGTCATCGCGAAGCGCTTGGCAACGCCGGCCTGGGCCCCGCGCGGCACGAGCGGGCGCTGCGATGTCTAGTGCGACCGCGAGGGTCAGCAGCGCGCGGTGCGGGGCGATGAAGCCCTGGCCTGCGTCTTTCTGCTGGCCATCTTCGTGCCGATGGTGGTCCATAGCGTGCCTCATCGAATAGTCCGCCGCGGCGCGCCGCGCGGTGCAGTTGGTTCTTATTGTGTCTCGGCGTCCTACCGATGGTTGGGCACTCCGCTTCAGAGTGCCTTGGACCGCGACCGTGGAATTGATTCTTTGTGTCATGTCCCCTGCCCTATTCGACGGTCACGATGACGGTGACGGTCTGGCTGTCGCCGTTGGCGATGGAGCCCAGTTCGCAGGTCATACCAGCGGGGCCGAGCAGTCGCAGCTGACCGAGTCGCCGCTATTGCAGGTGCCGGCGGGCGTTTGCGTCGAGACCCAGGTCACCCCGCCCGGCAGGATGTCGTTGACGACCACGGCCGGCGCGCTGCCGGGGCCATTGTTGGTCACGACCAGCGTGTAGGTCAGGGTATCGCCGGCGTTGACGGTGTCCGGCGACGCAGTCTTCACCACCTGGACGTCCGCGGAGTCGGCGGTGACGGTCGCGGTGTCGTCGGGAGAGGTGACCGGGTTGGCGTTCGGGTCGGTGCCCGAGGCATTGGCGATGTTGGTCACCGAGCCGGCGGTCAGGTCGGCCAGGGTAATGCTGTAGCTCGCGGTGCAGGTGGTGGCCGCACCGGGGGCCAACGTGGTGACCGGGCAGCTCTCGTCGCTGGCCTTGTCGTCGTTGACCACCAGGTTGTCGATGGTGACGTTGCCGGTGTTGGTGACCAGGAAGCTGTAGCTGATGACATCGTCGACCAGGGTGTAGGTGGTCGGCGTCGCCGTTTTGACGATGGTCAGCGCGCCGCTGGCAGTTGCCGTGACGGTCTCGGTGTCGGTCGGCGATGTGACCGGGTTAGAACCCGGATCGGTGCCGGAGGCGCTGGCGACGTTCGTCACTGAGCCGGCGTCGAGGTCGGCTTGGGTGATGGTGTAGCTGGCGGTGCAGGTGGTCGATGCCAACGGGGCCAGCGTGGTAGCCGGGCAGCTCTCGTCGGTGGCCTTGTCGTCGGCCACCGACAGGTTGTCGATGGTGACGTTGCCGGTGTTGGTGACCAGGAAGCTATACGAGACGGTCTCGCCGACCGTGGCATAGGTGGCTGGGCTGGCGCTCTTGTCGATGGTCAGCGCGGGGCTCGCCGTGGCCGTGACCGTGGCGGTGTCGGACGGCGAGGTGACAGCGGCGTTTCCGGGATCGGTGCCGGAGGCGCTGGCGACGTTGGTCACCGAGCCTAAGTCGACATCGGCCTGGGTGATGGTGTAGCTGGCCGAGCAGGTGGTCGACAGGGTCGGGGCTAGGGTCGTGACCGGGCAGCTCTCGTTTGTGGTCTTGTCGTCGGCGACCGACAGGTTGCTGATGGTGACGTTGCCGGTGTTGGTGACGACGAAGCTGTAGTTGATGGTCTGACCTGCCGCGCTGTAGGTGCTCGGCGAGGCGGACTTGTCGATGTCCAGCGCGGCGCCGGCGATGGCGGTGACGATGGCGGTATCGGTCGGCGAGGTCACGCCGCCGCCGAGTTGGTCGGTACCGGAGGCACTGGCGACGTTGGTCACCGAACCGGCGTTGAGGTCGGCCTGGGTGATGCTATAGCTGGCCGTGCAGGTGGTGAAGTCACCCGGGGCCAACGTGGTGACCGGGCAACTCTCGTTGGTGGTCTTGTCGTCGGCAACCGACAGGCTATTGATGGTGAGGTTGCCGGTGTTGGTGACCAGGAAGCTGTAGTTGATGATCTGCCCGACGGTGCCGTAGCTCATCGGCGACGCGGACTTGACCAGGCTCAGCGATGGGTCCGGGTCGAGCGTGCCGGTGCAGATGCGACCGGTGTTGTCGCTGCTGTCTGGATCACCCACCGACGAGGACACGGAGGCGCTGTTTTGCAGGTCTCCGGCCGGGCAGCTGGTGACGGACGCGGTGGCCGTGTCGTTGGCTGCGACCGGGTCGTTCTGGTCGGCCGCGACAGAAGCGGTGTTGGTGAGCAGGGCCAGGTCGCCGAGGCCGCTATCGACGCTGGCGGTGATGGTGACCGTGGCGCTGGCGCCGTTGGCCAGGGTGCCGAGCTGACAGGTGATCGGCGCGGACCCGGAGCAGCCGCTGCCCTGGCTGGCGTTGGCGGAGACCAACGTCAGGCCCGCCGGCAACGTGTCCGTGACGACGACGTTGCTGGCACCGCCGCCGCCATTGTTGGTGGCGGTGACGGTGAAGACGACGCTGTCGCCCTCGTTGGGGGTGGCGAAGTTCACGGTCTTGGCAACGGCGACATCGGCGTCCAGCACCTTGACGCCGGCGGTGGTGTCGATCGGATCGGTCTGGGTCGAGTCGACCGAGGCCGTGTTGCCGTACTTGCCGAATGGCGTCTCGACGTCGATGTCGGCCGCATAGGTGATGGTGACGGAGCCGCCGGCGGGCACCTGGCAGGTGCCCCACTGGGGCGTGCCGCTGCCGCCGGTCGGCGCGGGCGTGCCGGTGCAGGTGGCACCGCCGCCGGTGCTGACGCTGCCGCTGGCGAAGCTGAAGCCGGTGGGGAGGCTGTCGGTGACGACGACGCCGGTCGCGGTGGCGCCGCCTGTGTTATTGACGGTGACCGTGTAGTTGGCCTGGGCGCCGGCGTCGACGGTCTCCGGCGAGGCGATCTTGGTGATGCCGAGTTGGACTTGTTGCGGAACGAGCACGACGGTGGCGGCGCGCCAATCCTTATCCTGCCCGGTCGTGAAAACGGCCGAACCGGTAGACCCAGTGGACGTCTTGTTACTGTCGGCAACGCCAAGCGTAATGTTGCCATCCTCGTCGACTACGACGCGCTCAACGGTGCCTGTCGGTGAGGTAACCGAATTTTCGCCTTGCTTCTGGGTGAAGATGCGAACTACCTTGGTGTTCGTATACACGGTGCTCACCGAAGGTGCGGTCGGAGTCGTGCTCTGATTTCCCGAAAAGCCGTCGGAATCGACGCCCGGATGGGTGACGGGCGCGGCGGTATCGACACCCGAATAGCGGAGGATCGCGGCCGCGAAGTTCTCACCCTTCGTACTGGTGAAGCTGTAGCTGCTCGGCTCGGAGCTACCCGCGATCTTGTAGAAGATCGCCAGGTAGGCATCTTTCGTGAAGTCGGCACCGCCCGCACCCCGACTGATCAGCGTCCACCCAGAGGGCGCGCTAATGACAGCGTCGTGTTGATCCTGACCGATGGTCGCCAGCAACAGGTTACCGGCCACCGTACCGGATGGCTTGCCGATCGGGATCGACGTGGATTTACCCTCACTCTCGGCTTTCGACTCAAAGGTGACGGCAGCAATCGCGGCCTGGACCTGGAACATCCCGAACACAACAAACGCGAAAACACTCGGCAGCAAGAGCCGGGGCGACAGGCGCCAGCGGACCTTGCCCGTGATGAGGTGCTTGGGCCTGTGCTTCATATCCGTGTGCTTCATATTCGGGCTCATCGGGGAGCAGGTTGTCGTTGTACTCATGACGCTCCCCTCCTTAATTGGCCGTCACGACGACGGTGACGGTGGCGCTTGCGCCGTTGTTGACGGTGCCAAAGCTCGCAGACCACGCCGGCCGGGTTCGAACACGAGCCTTGGCTGGGCGTGGTGGACACGTGCGTGACGCCGGACGGTAGCGCGTCGGTGACGACGACATTGAGCGCGTCGCCCGGTCCAGCGTTGCTGACGGTGAGCGTGTAGGTCAGGTTGCTGCCGACGATGACCGGGTCAGCGGACGCGGTCTTGACGATGCTGAGATCGGCGCCGGTGCGGAAGCCGAAGTCGTTGTCGTCATCCGTGAAGCCGAAGCCGGCAAAGCTGGCGGTCTCGACATTGTCGGTGGTCAACTCGGTGCCCGCCGGCAGGGTGGACTGATCCACCGCCATTACGAAATCACCCGTAATGCCGATGACGAACTCGTAGCTGCCGTCGGCCGCGGTGGTCTCGGTATCGATTAGGGTGTCGCCGCCGTCGACCTCGCCGTTGTTGTTCTCGTCGATGTAGAGCAAGACGTCCACGCTGCCCTGACCGGGCTCGCCGGGCGGGTTCCAGCTACCGCTGCCGTCGAGGTATTCGAACACCGTGCCGTTGATGATGTTCTTGCCCTCGGTCAGGCACTCGACTCCCTCATAGTCGCCGCCAAACCCGAACGGGCCGATCTCGACCACGATGCCGGTGTCCGGGTCGACGGTCCAGAAGCGGTTCTGTTGGCTCGTGACGGTCTGATCGCCTGTTGTGCCGTAGAAGGTGCCGTCATTGGAGAAGGAGAAACCCTCCATGTCGGTGACAAAGGTGCCGTTGCTCAGGCGCAACCGGCCAACGTCGGTGACCGCACCGGTGACCTTGTCGATCCGGATCAGGCGATCATTGCCGCCGTTGTTGTTGGCCACCGCGTACATCTGACCGTCATCCGGGTCGATGGCGATGTCGTCGACGTCGTACAGGTCGACGGCCGTACCGCTTTGGATAGGCACATAGTCGAGACCCGCGCCGAAGGCATTCGGGATGTGCGCCCCAGTGGTCTGATCGACCTGAATCAGCAGGTCGAGCTGGAGTTGTGGTCGCCTCCCGACGAATGGACGCGTAGATGATGTCCGTCCTGGCATCGACGGTGAGTCCGTCAGGGTCGATGAAGTTGATGTTGCCGAGACTGCCGGAGCCGGTTCCGAGGTTGCCGACTAGAGTGAAGAGCCCGGTGTTTTCGTTCACGGAGCCGAATTCGCCTTGGGTGCCCGAGGAGTTTTCGTTGCCCGCGTAGAGCGTCTCTTCGTCAAGGCTGAGGGTAAGGGCCTCGACGCGAATTCTCCCGAAGGCGCCGACGATGGTCGGGTTGGAACCGTCTTTCTCGATGGTCACAAGTTGGTCGGTGGCATCC
This sequence comes from uncultured Anaerolineaceae bacterium, assembly GCA_942491385.1. Taxonomy (GTDB): domain Bacteria; phylum Chloroflexota; class Anaerolineae; order Anaerolineales; family Anaerolineaceae; genus UBA6170. Next base: position 8,307 of record CALOAF010000007.1, read on the forward strand.
GATGCGGCGTAACAGACGTTCGGATCGATTGCCGCCTGCGCGCCCGGTGAGAATGCGCCCAGCGCGGCGAATCCAGCGATGGCGCCCGTCAGCACGAGGCCGAAGACGGGCGTTTTCAGTCTAGTGCACTGTGCGCTGGGCCGATGATGTTCCATAGCAGTCTCGTGAGTTCTGTGGCTGGGCACAATGCCGCAGGGATCTTGTAGTTTGACGATCGACACGTTCCAACGATCAGACATTTAAGCGCGGTCGCCGGATGAATGTCACGGCGCCGCAGAGCGAGCATGTGAAAAGTATAGGCAATTATCAGGCCAACACCATTACCCCACTGCCACGCTCGGAAATCAACCGCGTTGCTGCTCCGCTGCGATGAGGCGGATTTGCAAATCGCAATGATTTGCTCGCGCCGCGCGTTGCAAAATGCGATTTTCGCATCTTGGGAAAGTCGGGAATGTCCGAGACTGCTGCGTCACCGCGCCTAATCGTTTGACGTTTTCGTGTGTCGGCCGGTGCGGTCGGCAGGTGCGCCCCGCAAGGGCGCCGCGTGTTTCGCCTTTCTCGGCACTTTCACACAAAACCGACCTATCACATCAAACGATAGCATGCCGATCGGAGTTTTCGTATCGTGATTCGGCCTACGAATTGGCTGAAGCTCGTGTCGCACGGCAGCCGTTCGTACCCCTCTCTCGCGCTTCGGCGGGACGGTTACTTTCCGCGGTTGCCGAACCGGCTGATGGTAGCGAGCGGCTGAAGCCGCGTACTTCTGGGCGATGCAGAAGGCCGGGCTCCGCGGCGCGGCGCCTGGGTTCTGGGCCTTCCGTTCGGACGCGGCTAAAGCCACGTACTCCGGCGCGATGCAAGAGGCCCAGTTCCGCGCGGCGACCTCCGGAGTCCCCACAGTTAGGTCCGGACGTGCGCAATGCAAACAGCGCTGCCCGCCAAATCGAGACCTGGCTTTGCGATGCATCTCTGCCACGCAACAGGCTGTTCCTCACCGGATCGACAGGGCAATCTTGAAGCAAGGGTCATGCCAAGCGACAGCAGTTGTGATCACACCCGCCCGTACGAGAAACACGGAACAACGGCGCAGAGCCGATGGCGCGTCAATTGAGGGAAGCTTGGGATCGATCCGGATGAGGCTGGGGACTAGCTGCTGGACTTGATCCGGTAGTTTGCTGTTGACCAGCGGTCGACGCCCTGTTGATCGGCATCGGGTCCGAAGTGGGCACAGGCCGGCAAGGCCGAGGTGTTCGCTCGCAACCTGACAGGACGACGCTACGGAACATGATCGCGACGGCGCTCTAGCGTCGTCGCCTCTTCCGGCGTTCCAGCGCCGCGACCGCGCCGGAGTCAGCCACAACGGAGACAAATCAAGGGGGCTTGCCTTGTGCTTTCGCACATAACGCCAAGCGGTTTTTTTTTTAGATTTTGCGGCTTGCGATGCGTCGACGACGCCGGAGCGCCGTTACCATCAACGTTATCGGGACGGGGTGAATACCGTCCCGCGCCCAGGCGTCTGGACGATCGATGCCGCTCAACCCCGAGATCCCTTCTCCAGCCTCGAGCAGGGCATGCTTTCCAGGCTCTCGGCATCGAAGACTTGCGAAGGCAGGGGTCATGCGAAGCCAGCACGACGAAGCCAGGGGTCACGACGAAACCCCTCAAACGCCCAATAAAACGTTGGCCAGGGCCGCGATGCGGTCCGTGCCTCACCGTACCTCTCGGGGTGCTCATGATGATGCCGACCTTGCTTGCGCAACGCTGGGCCGATGGCACATTGACGGACATGAACTCAGCCGTCCAACTCTACGAAGCGCTGACGTCGGCCCCGGACGACAGGACCCGCGCTCGCCTGATCGCAGAAGCCTTCGAGCGGCTCGAAGAACGCTACCCCCATTTGCCGGACCTGGCTACTCAAGGGCACCCTGCGCAGGACGGAGCTGCGGTTGCAAAAGGAGATCGAGCAGGTTGCGCGCCGAGCTGATCGAAAAGATCGAACGGATGCGGGGAGAGATACAGATCGATCTAGCACGCCAGCGCGGTGAGACCGGCGCCGCAATCGAACGGGTCAAGTGGGATCTGCTCAAATGGTTCGTGCCGTTGATGTTCGCGCAAGTCGCCGCCATAGCCGCGCTGGTCAAACTGCTGTAGCGCAACGGTCATGCCAAGCGACAGCAGTTGTGATCACACCCGCCCGTACGAGAAACACGGAACAACGGCGCAGAGCGGATGGCGCGTCAATTGAGGAAGCTTGGGATCGATCCGGATGAGGCTGGGGACTAGCTGCTGGACTTGATCGGTAGTTTGCTGTTGACCAGCGGTCGCGCTATGTTGATCGGCATCGGGTCCGAAGTGGGCACAGGCCAAGGCTGAGGTGTTCGCTCGCAACCTAAAAGGACGACGCCACGGAACATCGACCGAGACGGGCGCAGCGCTTCGGCCGGAGCACCAACGAGGAGCACCAACGAGGAGAATCCGGATGACTGGTGAATACGCCTGCGATTAACAGGGTTGGGCTTGCACACACCGCGCGGCTGATCCGAGAGCGGCGCTGGCAGGATCTGGACGCGGACCATTTGGCCGACGAGGTGGAGGATTTTGGCAAGGGCGAACGTCGAGGGATTGCGAGCCAGTTGACACGGCTGATGGTTCATCTTCTCAAATGGCGGTTTCAGCCGCAACGGCGCTCGGATAGCTGGCGGGATTCCATCGCAGATGCCCGCCTGCAAATCCAGCTTGCCATCGACGACAGCCCGAGCCTGCGGACCTATCCCGCCGAACTGCTCGACACCTGCTATGCGAAGGCACGTCGGTCCGCCGCTCAGCAGAGCGGAATTCGTAAATTCCCAGATCCTGTGGCGTTGCATAGCTACTTAATTGCTGGAATTGACCGAGTGCTCTTGCCCCTCCCAGAAGCCTGCCAATGTTTTTGAGTGCTTGTTGACCATCCACTCCCAAAACAAATCCAGGATTTTCAGGGTCTTCGTACAAAGAATACCAGAAAATTTTCTCAACTCCATTTTCGGAAATCAGAGGAATGACACTTCTGACAACATAATTTGCTTCCACCTGATCCTGAGTGATGGCATGCTGTGCAGCGGGATAAGATAGCCAATCTTCACTCCAACCGATTTCAGTGATCCAGATTGGTTTCTTGCCATACTGATTCGAAAAATCGCGAATCATCTGAATTTCATCAACGAGGTTGGAGCTATGCGTGGTGGTAGAATCGCAACCCATTGTTTCTACATCTACTTCTGATCCACGGGGCATCCAGGCTTCTGGGGGATTATTTTCCCAATAAGGATTTACAGCAATCACATCGAAGTGTTTCCATGCGCCTGCTTTTTTGATCTCCGATAGAAACATGATCGGTGTGGTCTCGCAGGTGTTGGCAGGAGAACTATATAAACCACCTAAGATGATTGTGTCCCTGGAATTATGCTTTTTGATCACCTTTTCTGCCGTTGTGAGCATGCGGGCATACAAGAAAGGGTTTGTTTCACTGGTGGCATCCAAATTCGTTGGAAACATCACTTTTCCCCAGGTCTCAGGCCGGTTTGCCTGCGGACTGATTTCCCAATAATCGATTTGATCTCCGAAACGATCCACAACCGCCTGGACATATTTTTTCCAGTTTTCGACCAGTAAATCCACATCTACACTCTGATCGGGATAAACATGTGGCAAGTAAGCCGGACCGGTGGATAACACAGCAACAACCTCCAGATTGTGCCGTTCAGCTTCTTCAAGCATGAAATGAAAATCTCGCTGGGAATTGCCGTTGGCGTAATACCACTGAAATTGTCCGGGTACCTGCTCCACTTCCCGCCAGGGGATTTCTTCCCGGACCCAATTTACATTCATATCCTCGAGTTGTTGGTAAGCCCCCGGCAGACCTTCTGCCCCCACCCTTAAATGGATTGAGGAACCCATCCCAAGGGTATCTAATTTCGCAAGCGTTATTTCCTTGTCTTTCGGCTTGATGAATGCACTAATCATAAGCACTACAACTATTAAACCGACAATTTTTATCCAAAAGAACGAAAGATTAAAGCGCATACCCATTACAACCTCACAGTTTTGTTAAAGGAATGGGTGCAAGAAGGGGGCCAGAAGGGAGAAGATAATTAATTTGCTGAAATTATAAAAATGATGAGTCGAATAAAACGATTAGGATTACAAGAGTGGTTTGATAGAAATTTTAAATACAAGGATGGAAAATTAATATCTAAAAACCTATTCAAAAAGTTCTTTTAGAATTAAGAGAAGCAATCATTGCCTAAATTTTTTGATCGAACCATAATATATCCAACCCAAAAAATGAATGAGAACAATGTTACAAGAAGACCCAGCAATAGTATGTTTAGAAGTGACCATATTTTTACAAAAATCTCATTTTTTGATGATATTTCAGATAACAATTAAAAAATATTACAGGTAATGAAAGTACATAATGAATATTGCTTTGGAAAGGACCACTGATTAATCCCATTAGCAAACTAAAAAAAAAAGAGATAAAGACGGACTATTTTTGAAAATAAAACTATTGAAACGAATGCTAGTAGGTACCGGATGACTCTAAAATAAAAAATACTGTTGCATGTATATTTCCATTAAACATAGAAGTTAATGTTCCATAAAAAGTGTTTTCGAGTATGTTGATATTTCCTATGCTTCTTGAAAACACTTGAGATTCAACGAAATGAAATTTTTTCCCAAAAATCAAAAAATTACTATCGGGATTAGCATTATGTTTAATATTTTTTTGATTTTTACTTTTTTCGAAAAAACGAAGAGGGTTTCAGTTTTTCAAAATTAGACTTTTCAAGGTAATATACGAATGTGTTATATACTAAAACAATATGAAAAAAAACAATAATTAATAAGGAAACTGTATTGAAGATTGTGGTTATTGGTCCAACACCACCTTATAGGGGTGGTATTTCTCATCATAATACGAACTTACTCAAATCATTATCTTCTTCAGAGAATGATGTATTGTCGATATCATATTCAAGACTTTATCCAAAATTTTTATATCCAGGGGAAAATGATAAGGATTTGACACAAAAAATCATTGAAAATTCGGAACCGATTATTGATATGATGAATCCATTAACGTGGATTGAATGTTTCCATAGAATAAAAAAATTTAGTCCTGAAAAAGTAATATTTCATTGGTGGACAACTTTTTTTGCTTTCTTTTATTTTTTCATTACTAGTCTGATGAGAAAAGGTGAGTTTCAAAAAATTTGTATTATTCACAATCTTTTTCCTCATGAAAAAAAATGGTTTGATCCATTTATAACAAAAATTTCACTAAATAATTTTAATGAATTTGTTTTTCATTCGAGAAAGGAAGAACAAAAATTTATCCGTTATTTACCAAATAAATCACACCGATTTTTTCCTCACCCTTTATATGATAATTATTTAGACAAAAAAATCGGTAAGGTCGAAGCCAAAAAAATCCTGGGATTTTCTGAAAAGGAAAAAATAATTTTGATGTTTGGAATTATTCGCCCGTATAAAGGATTGGAATGCTTATTATTAGCGATGCATGAATTAATTAAAAATAATAGCAACTATAGATTATTAGTAGCAGGGGAGTTTTGGGAATCAATCAATAAATATCACCGGCAAATTAATGAGTTAGGATTAGATAGCTATATAACGATCCATAATAGATATATTCCTGATAATGATGTTCCAATTTATTTCTCAGCAGCTGATATTTTTACTGCACCATATGTAAGTGGAACACAAAGTGGTGCTCTTAAAATTGCATTATCTTACAAATTGCCTATCGTTGCCTCTTCGGTTATTTCAGAAGAGAAGAAGATAAGTGATGAAAATTGGCTTGTTGTGCCACCCAATGACCCTGAAGCCTTATCTCTAGCAATACAAAAAATTCAGTTAACCAATGAGATCAACATCAAACATTTCACCTCCTGGTCTGATTTTGCTTCATTTATTATGGAAATTTGAAAAAAATGAAATTTTGTTTTATTCTCACTCAGGATCTCGAAAGCCCTTCAGGTTTGGGCAGATATTATCCTTGGGCAAATGAATTGAACAAACTTGGAAATCAAGTAGAAATGATTGCCCTGCATGGGAATTACAAGAGCCTTAATGAGAAAAAAAGATATTTCCAAAAAGATTTCTCTGTGCATTATGTTTCCAATATGCATGTAATTAAGGAAGAAAATACAAAGAAATACTTTCCTCTGTTTAAACTAATTTGGATTGTTTTTGTTGCGACAATTCGTCTGCTTTATTTTGCGATAAATTCTGATGCTGATATTTACATTGTAGGAAAACCTCACCCAATGAACGGGCTTGCAGGTATTTTTTGTAAAATAATCCGTAGAAAAATTCTCATTGTTGATTGTGATGATGATGAAACAAATTCAGGAAATTTTAGAGGTAAGTGGCAAAAATTCATTATCCAGTTTTTTGAATTAAAGATACCTAAATTTTCTGATTTGTTAACTGTCAACACTTTTTATTCCAAAGAACGGTTGGTAAAATCGGGGATCGATAAACAAAAGATATATTATTTGTCAAACGGAGTTGATCCTTCTAGATTTCTTGATATAAACGAAGATAAACTTGAAATGTTGAGAAATGATCATGAATTGATTAACAAAAAAGTGATAGCGTATATTGGGAGTATGAGCTTATCGAACCATGCAATAAATTTATTAATAGACTCTTTTTCAATTGTAGTAAATGAAAATAAAAATTACCGGTTATTAATGGTAGGTGGTGGTGAAGATTATGAATTGCTTCTTAATTCTGTAAGCAAAAGGAAATTAGATTCTTACATAATATTTACGGGTAGAATTCACCCAGATGAAGTGAAATATTTCTATCGTCTAGCAGATATCACTGTTGATCCTGTTTATGACGATATCACTGCAAAGGCAAGGTCTCCTTTGAAATTATTTGAAAGTTTGATTTGTGAAACACCTATCATTACTATGGCAGTTGGCGATCGAAATGTGTTAAAAAATATTAGTAAAAAAATAATTATTGTTGAAAATATTACCCCCCAAGAAATTGCCAAAAAAATTAGTTGGACTCTTAATGACGGCTCGAAAAATTTTGAAAAAACAATAGATATAAAAATGTATTATTGGGAAATTTTAGTAAAAAGGTTTGTTTCTTTCCTTGGTGAAATTTATGAGCCTTAATAATTTGTTGAATTACATAAAAACAAACAAAAATAAAATAACTCATTCATTGAAAGAATTATCAATGTTCAGTGGTGCAAATTTTTTGGCTCAGATTATCATGATGGTTTATGCTGTCATCATTGCACGTGGAATAGGACCACAGCAATTAGGTATTTACAGCGGAATTTATGCCATCGCAGGCATTACTGTGACAATCATTAATTGGGGATTGGACACTTGGATTTTGAAGGAAGCGTTTCGAAATAGTTCAATCCGATTACTAACTGGTGACGTCTTGTCTATCAAGGCTTTTCTGGGTTTTTTTTGGGGAATAATCCTGGTAGTCACATTACCTATCATTCGTCCTAATTATTTTTCAACAGTTCTTGTATTAGTTGTTGTTTTGGACGTTTTTTTTGATGTAACCTTTAATACTTTTATAGCATCCTGGAATATTCAAAAGAAAATTAAACAAATAACAATTATGTTATTAGTCTCTCGATTAGGAAAATTTGGTCTCTTAATCATTTTATTATTGTTCAACCAATTATCTCTGATAACAATATCATTATCACGTTTGGCGATTTCATTTATCGTAGCAGGTATTTGCTTTTTATATATTCGCCCCTTTCTTTTTAGAGGTGTTAGATCAAAATTTATCTCGATTATCAAGAGATCTTCGGAATTTAGTTATTCCGAAATATTAGCTGTTATTTATGCAAATGTTGACGTAGCGATATTAACATTTCTATCCATCAGCATTAATGTAGGACTATATGCACCAGCCTCGGGAATTATTCATGCATTATTTGTGATACCCAATTCATTGTATAGCTTATATATACCAATTTATTCTAAGAAATTCTCTAATATCAAAACCTTTAATACAAAAAGAGAAATAATCAAAATAATTTCTTTGTTTCTTAGCATAGGATTAATTTTGTTTTTGTTTGTATCCATATTTGGGGAATTAATAATAATAAATATTTTAGGAAATTCTTATTTAGAGACTGGAAATTTTATTGTTATATTAAGTCCAATTCTACTTATAAAATCAATTGAGTATGGTTTAGCAATAATTATTGTGGCAATGGGTTTCCAGCGGAAAAGGTTAATTCCACAATTTATTGTTGCTTCAATGAATATCATCGGAAATATTATCTTAATACCTGTATGGGGGGTTGTTGCAGTTGCCTGGGTTTATGTAATAAGTGAGTTTTTCCTAATGGTAGGATATGGTTTGATAGTTTTAAAGAATATCAATTATGAACACGATGAGAACAACTGAGAAAATGAAAATTCTGATTGTCAATGTCCATTCGTCTGAAAATGCTGGCGATTTAGCCCTGTTACAACAAACAATTTATTATTTGAAGTCAGCCTTTGGGAACGTAGATATTTCCATATCTGCTAATTGGCCAAATGAAGAACCTTTAATAAATCTTGGTTTTCAAATAAGGCCTTCACCATGGTATTTTTTAGAGGTATGGAATAAAAACAAGAAACCACGATATCAATTATTGTCGTTTGTTTTTAGCATGATCTATTTTAATATTTTTAAATTTTGGAATATATTAAAAAAATTAAACCGATAATTCCTAAAAATTGGCAAAAATTATTTATGGATTTTTTAGAAAGTGACATGATTGTGGCTGTTTCAGGAAATCAATTATTTTCCAGTGGAAAATATGGTTGGCCATTACCAATTATCGGTTTTCCAATATATCTGGCCTATAGTTTGCATAAACCAATAATTATTTTCCCTCAATCCATTGGGCCATTTAAATATAAATGGGAGGAGAAATATATTTATTATTTATATGATAAAGTGAACAAGCTGTTTATTAGAGATTTTGTTTCTCTAGATTTAGCAAAGAAAATTGGTATTAAACAATCAAAACCCCAATTTATGCCAGATATTGCTTTTACATACCCTTCAATCGATTCTTTAGAAGCTAGAAATATTTTAGAAAAATATGGTTTTTCCACTCACAATAAAAATATGGGGATCACAATATTATCAAAAATGCCTAGTTATATTGATAAAAATAGAATAAATCATTATTACAATGAATTAGCTAGAACAATTAGCGATTTAGTTTCTGTTCTCAATTATAAAGTTTTTGTTTTCAATCAAGTCTCTGGCCCAACTGAAGATGAGAATGATTTAATTGGTACTCAGTTTGTAATGTCTTTTTTGACTGAAACCATCCGAGAGGAAATCATTGTAATTGAAGAAAAATTAAACCCATCTGAATTAAAAGGATGCTATGGTCAAATGGATTTATTTTTAGCAACAAGGTTACATTCAGGGATTTTTGCACTTGATCAGCGCGTACCAACCTTATTTATTGGATATTTAGATAAAACAATTGGAGTATTAAAATCAATTGACCTGGATGAATTTTATTTTGATCTCAAAGAATTAACAACTGATAAATTAACAGAAAAATTAATATATATGGATAAGCATAGAGACAGAATGATTTCATATATTGATGAAAAAATGAATGCAGTTTCGGAGAAATTAGGTCAATTTCCGGAAATAATTAAGGAAACATTACCAAATGAAAAAAATTAGAATATTACAAATTATTAAAGGCTTGGATATTGGTGGTGATAGTGGGGGAGCAGAGTTATTTGGTGTGAAGTTAGCACGTGAATTAAATAAAAATAAACAAATAAAAGTAATAATTTGTGCTTTTTATTCTGTAGGAACTAAGACCGAAAAAGAATGGCTACACCTTTTAAACAAAGAAGGGATACAAACCTTTTTTGTTTCTGAATGGGGGGGAAATAATAATCTCAAAAAATATTTTAAAGGAATTAAAAATTTAATAACAATGTTTTACAAAGACAGGGTGGATATTTCTCACAGTCACTTTCAATTAGGATCACTTACAGCGGTTTTATTGAAATTTTTGGGAATATCAAAATTTGCATTTCGCACTTCGCATATCCGCAAAGAATGGGATAACGGTAAAATGACTTGGTTCCTTAATCCCTTATTTATCAGGTTTATTTTCCCAAAATATCTTGATGGTGAGATTGGGGTATCAGAGGCTGTGGTGAATTATTTGAAGGCTAGAAAAACACGCAATCTTGATGAAAGAAAAATACATCTAATTTATAACGGAATCAATATTCAAGAAATAATTGAATTAAGCAATGAAACTGAGAAAATAGAGATAATAAAAACAATCCCCAAACCTCTGATAATTGGAGCAGTTGGAAGGCTTTCAGAACAGAAAGGTTACCCTTTCCTCATTGAAGCTATGAAATTGGTTTCGATGAAAATCAATAATGTAAAGTTATTTATTATTGGTGAAGGTGAATTAAGAGATGAATTATTAGAATTAACAAAAGTTCTTAATTTAACTGACCACATATCCTTTTTAGGTCTAAAGATTAATGTTCCTTCAATTTTGAAAAATTTTGATCTCTTTGTTTTATCTTCATTATGGGAAGGACTTCCTACGGTTGTAATGGAAGCTATGGTATGTTCGGTACCTGTAATTGCAACCAATATCCCAGGTACCCGAGAACTTATAGAAGATGGGAAAACTGGATTCCTAGTAGATCCTCAGGATGTTGATGGGTTAGCCTCCAAGATGATTGAAGTTCTTCAGAATGAGTCATTGAGAATATCCGTATCTGAAAAAGCATTCAACCAAGTCCAAAAATTCGATATGGACGAAATATGCAAAGAATATTTGAAGGTATATCATGGTGAAAAATAGACTATCTCACCTTCTCTATTTTAAACCGGACATTATGAGTAATTTTGTATTTATCAATATTCGAATATGTGTTGATAAATTCATCGACTGCTAATTTACATCCAGACCAATGATCATAGTCATCAATAATCACTATCCCACCATTCTGAAGGTTAGGTATTACTTCATTCAAACAATACTTAACTGATTCATACCAATCACAATCAATGTGAGCAAATGCAATTTTTTCCGAAAATTGCATAGTGTCAGTAAATAATCCTTTGTGAAAAACAATGTTTTCTGTGTCAATTTCAGACTTAGCGAAATTATCTTTAACTTGTAATAAAAGGTCTTCGATGTAACCATAGTAAGGGTCATTATTAATGCCTATAGCTTTTCCTTCAACTATTTCTTTATAACGCAAATGTACGTCAGCACCATCTTTGACGTCTGGGGAGGGAATTTGAGTAAATGTGTCAAATAGATGAAGGGTTTGGTTTTTGCTTTTTAAAGACGAAATGATAATTGCTGATCCTCCGAGAGCTGTTCCTGCCTCGACCCAAATACCCTTTACTTTTTTTTGTTGAATTTTAATAATACTATTGATAAGGTTCAAAATCGCATATTTATCTAAATAAGTGAAACCATTCAGAGATACTTCTTTAGCTGTTCTATAAGTTTTATTGTAAAAAATTAGTGTTTTAAGGTTTATTAAGAAATAATATATTTGATCAATTCTTCTCATTTAAAATTCACGGATATTGGTTCAATTTCTAACACTTCGTTCGGTGATACTTTATATACAATTGCACTACCGTCTTCGTTGGCAACAATCATATAATTAGAGTTAATGGAACCAAAAAATAACACATACTCTCCTGGATTTATGTTATTAAAAATATAAAAACCATCTTCATCGGATAATGCAGAAGGACTAAAAGCTTCATCAAGTGCAAAGGCTCCATCATTGTCCTCGCCTCGATAAACATCAGCTAATCTGACTGAAGTATTCTGTAATGGAGTGCCTCCTTCGGAGAGAACTCTTCCATGGATTGTAGCTAGATCTGGTTCTGGTGAAGGCATTTGGGTTGAAGGGGTATCAGTTTTGCAGGCCGTAACAAGCACAACCAATAGCAGTAGAGAAAGTAAGGTTTTTTTCTTCATTTTTTCACCTATTAGTCTTATTTTTATATCATTATATCTAAAATATGCAAAATCTTGTTAAGATTACCCAAAAGGGTTATTGCCGAACCATCAATATATTGGGAGAATATATAAAAAGGAAATGGAGGATTAAATGTCAAAAAGAATATTTTCAATAATTTTAGTTTTTGTCTTTATTATTGCTTTGGCTGGGTTTTATACACCAGCTCAGGCTGCCGCGTATGGAACTGCATTCATAACTTCTATCACGTATCAAAATGTTGGGACCAGTACAGCGAATAGTATACGAATTGATTTTTACACAGAAGCAAACGGTACTCCTATACCAATCACACGCCCTGAATTGGCGGCTGGCGCAGGAACCTCATTGTACATTGGTAGTTTATCCCAAATTACTTCTGGATTCTTAGGTTCTGCAGTCATGTCCTCAGATCAACCATTGGTGGCAACGTTAGTACAATTACCATCAGGAACAGTTAAAAATCGTCCACTATCAAGCGGTTTTTCATATGGTTCGGATTATGTTTTGATCCCTACAGTGTTAAAAAATACATTTGATTTTAATTCTATCTACTCGGTTCAGAACGTTGATTCCGTAGGTGCTGATTTAACATTAACATTTGTACCTGCAGATGGATCTGCAAACACTGTTTATAATATATCTGGATTACCTTCAGGATCAGCAAAATACATTGATATGGGTAATTTCGCCAATATGGTTGCTTCAACATTCAACGGTTCTGTGCAAATAAAATCCGTTAAGACCGGCTCTACTACTCCAGGAAGCATTGTAGCTTCTTCAATGGAATTACAGTTAACTGGTGATAATACTTATGCTTTTGAAGGCGCTGCTGACTCAGGTTTGAAAATATACATGCCATCAGCTTTGTGCAATTTTGGCCCAAATTCTGATACGACATCAGCTTATGCTGTTCAAAATACGTCATCCTCTGTAAATGCAAGTGTTCGTGTAACATATAGTAATGGGAAAGTTGATGGACCCTACTCACTTGCTCCAGGGGCAAAGAGAAGTTTTAATGGTTGTGGCGCAGGGAACCCAGTTGGTTTTCTAGGATCTGCGGTAATCACCTCAACAGGTGCGGAAATTGTTGCTGTCGGAAAAATTTATGGTGGTGGTTTATCAACTGCATTCTTAGGTTTTCCGAGTGGTGGTGCAAAAATTGCTTTACCTTATGTACGTTGGACTGAGACTCATTGGTTAGATGGAACTCGTCAAAGAGCTTATATTGCTATCCAAAATGTTGGAACTGAAGATTTATTAGCGGGAGAAGCCAAAGTAAAATATTACGATAAGTACGGTACTTTAGTTGGAACACATAATCTGCCTGCGATAGCGATTGGTGGAAAGGTGAATTCGAATCCTTCTGTTATCGGTGCTGCTGGAAGTGAATTTGGTACTTATACAGATGGTTCATTTGGCGGTGCTGCGATTGTTGAAGGTCCTTCCGGAAGTCAACTAGCAGTAGTGGTTCGTGTACAAACCTATATTGGATTTGGAAACTCAGTTGGTGAGGATTACACAGGTGTCTCCACTAATCCCTAAGTTTTCATAACATAACCAAATTTCTTTGGTTACAAATTCTTGAAATGAAAGCACCAGATGCAAAGAAAGAAACATCTGGTGCTTTTATATAATTAATCTTGTAGATATGACAAATAGAGGATGAGGATTACAAATGAAAACCAATCCCTATGAATTCGATTTCACTTTTTCGCTTATGATTTCCAACATCTTTCGATTACTCGCAATCAAATCTGCCAGCAGACCATTCAACATTGTCTGAAATCCAACAATTATCAATACCGCTGAAACAATTACAGATTGCACATGCCCGGCGCCCTGACCCTGAAGGAAGAAGACCAGATACCTGACTGCTAGCACCCCACCGGCTAATAAGAGAACCAGTCCAATACTAAAAAAGACCCGAATAGCCCGATACATGGCATAGGCTCGGATGATGGTGATCGTAGATTTGATTAAATAATCCCAAATGCCATGCATTAACCTGGAAGGTCTGCGGGGAGGATTGGTGCGCACAGGGACCGAGGTCACACTAATATTGCGGTTACCTGCCTGAATCAGGGTTTCCAATGTGTAGGAGTAATTGGAGAGCACGTTAGTTTTCAGGGCTGTTTCACGTGTCATGGCCCGAAAACCACTGGTTGCATCTGGTATTTCCAGTCCAGAGGCTTTGGACACAACATAGCTCCCAATCGTCTGAAGTTTTCTTTTCAAAGGAGTAAATGATTCTTCTGTCGCGACACCTCTGTCTCCAATCACTAATTCTGCATCTCCCTTGATAATCGGCTCAATTAATTTGGGTATATCAGCCGAAACATATTGGTTATCAGCATCGGTGTTGACAATAATATCTGCACCCAACCGAATACAGGCATCCAATCCCGCTTTGAATGCTCCGGCTAAGCCCTGATTCTTTTTTAGTCGAATGACATGGTTCGCGCCATGCTCTTTCGCGACTTCAGCTGTATTGTCCTGGCTACCATCATCAATCACCAAATACTCGATCTGGTCGATTCCATCGATATTTTTGGGTAAATGCCGGATTGTTTCTGGCAACGTTAATGCTTCGTTGTAACAAGGGATTTGAATGATTAGTTTCATTAATTATTGAATTCACTGCAAAATTTTGATTAAGTATATCATAAGCAAATTCTCAGTTATTCTAAATTTTCACGATTATTATTTCATAATCGTGGCTTAATTTTCAATACATTTTTAGGCATAACTCTTGCACCTTATAGCAATTAATATCACCATATTTTTGGAGGTTCTGATGAAACGTGCTTTAGTGTTTTTATTATTTGTCTTGATGCTGACAGCTGCCTGGTTTCGATGGTTTGATGAAATTGATCCGGAAACTGTAAAAGCGGGGCTACAAACCCAGGCTACTATAATGAAGGAAAAGTCGACAACTTTTTCCTTTAAAGATGAGGTTTCACAGGTCATTGCTGCTTTGGATCGCTTCTTCTCACCACCTGAAGATGAAATAAAGATAGAGGACGTGGTAGAACTTGTGCCAATAAATGGGACAGAATTGGAATCTCATAGCGATCAAGTTGTTATGGCCGAAGAACCATTCAATGATGTTGAAGAAGCAATGAATGAGCCCACGGACAAACCAAATGGGAATGCTTCTGAGCAACCAGAAAAACTCCAGGAAACAACGCAATTCTCTCCAGAGCCTAATATGGGATATCCTGCTCCAGTAGCTGACCTTGTTGTAAGCGCTCCAACAAACCAGATAGTTCAAGATCTTGAGCCAATTGAAGTGGTGACAGAAAAGCCGTCTGAGGAAAATGAGCAAATTGAAGTTGCTGAGGTGTCAGAATCTCAATTAATGGAGTTCAATCAGTTGCAGGAATCGGTTCCAGGATCATTCCTGCCGTTTGATCTTCAGTCTGTAGAGCCTTTATATACCTCGAATTTTGTTCATCCTGAAGCAGCGTGCAATTGGATGGGTGTAGCTGGACAGATATTTGGTGAAGATCTTGAGCCAAAAGATGGTTTAATTATTGTCGTCGAAGGCGCTGTGAATAACAATATGATGGAAGTCTTGGGGTATAGCGGATTAGCCCAATCTTATGGTCCGGGTGGATATGAATTGGTTTTGAGTCAGGTAAATCGCCCGGGTATCTTCTGGGTACAATTATTTGATGTTGATGGGATTCCTCTCAGCGGAATCTACTCCTTCCAGATGAATGGAACATGTGAACAAAACTTGGCTATCATCAATTTCACTCTGAAAAATGATGCAGAAAGTAAATATGTGCCAACGGTAGCACCTTGATTTTGTGCTAAACAATAACACGTTTCAGATTTAATGATCAAAAGCATACCTCTTGGAATTTTGAAGGTATGCTTTTTTGTTCCTTTATCCCAAGGAAGTGTTTTCTCCAAAAAGATACAACTGACTTTTATCAGCTGTCATTGTTCAGCGATTATGTCACCATAATTGTTCAACAGAAATGTCATCTTGAATAACAGATAATAATAAGTATAATCTCAAAAATACCCCCAAGGAGGCAGGCTGGAAAATTTTCCAGTTTGCCTCAAATCATGAATTATCACAATTGACATGGGAAACCTCCTGTGGATTAGTTTTCGGATAATTTCTCCAGGGGTGGTTGGGACTCGGTACCCTGGGCTTTACATTCTCTTTGGATAGGGAAATCTCATTTACGGTTTGTTTTGTATCTGGAGTAAATAAAAGCTGATCAGGAGCAGGCACAAAAAATCCAACACGAATTGGAACGTCCGGGTGATGATGGTAGGTGGCTAATAGCTCACCTCTAAATTTAATTTGTAATCGTCCATCCAATTGTTGCCACACATCAACCCTGGCTTTGGCAAAGCTTGAGCGAATACGGCCCGGTTGAATTTGCAATTTGTTGTTATTTAAAGAAATAGTGTTGTCATTAGCCACCTTCCGTGTGTATTTGAAGCAAAAGAGATGATCGGGATTGAAGGTATTATTCCACGGGACGAACTGGGAATCTTCTTGCTCAGGTTTGAATTGAAATTGAAGATTGTATTTTGGAATAAACCATCTCAAAACCAGATTAGCCTCATCCAGGGTGGTGGCATTTGCTTTTCTTAGGACTTTAATCAAACGATCTTGTAAAGTACCCCATAAACGTTCAATTCTGCCTTTAGCCTGCGGGCTACGAGCTGCCTTCAATTCAATGCCTAAGTCTTTGAGAAGAGTTCCAAAGTAACTGGTGGATGTTTCTCTATCAGAAAAGTCTTCACCAGATGATCTTTTTAATCCCTGAAAAATGGTGTGCTGATCCGCGTAAATGGCTTGCGGAATGCCTTTGGTGAGACATATGTCCTTTAGCCCCAGGAAGTAACCGGCAGCGTCCTCTTGCTGCCTAAAAATGGCGCCCATAACTTCGTTGGTGGCATCGTCAATATAGGCAATTAATACAAGCTGTGGACCACGACCTTCCAACCAATCATGTTTGCTGCCATCTGTTTGTAATAACATTCCGGCTTGGATGACCCTCTTACGACGACTGCGATGCTTAGGTTGATGATGCTTTCTGGGGCTTTTGTATCCATTTTCCCTGCGAATTCTTCGCACTGTTGAGCGCGACACTGGGATTCCCAAATCGTTCATCTCATCAGTAAAATGACTATCGTTGTAATCTAGAAATTCCTTCTTTGCATAGTCAAGTATGGTTTGGCGAATTTCCTCCTTGATTTTGTTGTTGGGTTGCCGTCCTCGATTTCCATGTATAACGGCTAGCACACCCACCTTGCGATAACTTGATATGATCCTCCTCATTTGTCGAATTGATATATCCAATCGTCTTGCCCCCTCGATACCGGAAAGCTTGCCTTCAATAATTTGTTTTAAGATGTATTCTCTCTTTAATTCGTTCATTGTTAATGTCACTTTTTCCATAAGGTGACATTTTCCCTGAACACTTTCAGGGTGTCAAATTCGCTGAACAATCACAAACTGACTTTTATCAGCTTGACCTATATGCTTAGTGGGTTTATAATTCAGCAACTGAATTTTGAATTATGACTACTTACTCAGAAAACGAACACCGCGAATTAGCTTTATTGGAGCAAATCTCAGTTGATCCAGATGCTACTCAAGCTACCCTTGCTTCTCAACTAGGAGTAGCTGTAGGTACGATTAATTGGCATCTCAAAAGATTAATCGAAAAAGGCTATGTAAAAGTTCGTAGAGCGGAACGTCGAAAGCTTCGCTACATCATTACACCTGAAGGGATTGCTTTACGTGCACGTTTGGCAATTGATTACATTCAAACTTCAATGAGTTTATATCGGTTGGTACGTGAAAGATCTTTGAAAGCCATTCAACAATTACGAAAATCAGGATTTCATGAGGTTCAAATAGTAGGTGGGGGAGAAGTTGCTGAAATTTGTCGCTTAACTTGCCTGGAACAAAATATACAAATAGTAGATGAGCTCAACAACTCTCCGATTTTCAGGATAAATGAATTAAAAATACATGTTGACTTCAAGGAGGATCAAAAAAAATGAGTGAATTCTGGAAGGATCAGCGTTTTGTGGTAACGGGGGGAGCAGGTTTTCTTGGGAAAGTAATAACCCGAAAAATGCAGGCAAGAGGAGCGCACAATATTTATATTCCTCACATCGAGGATTACAACCTTGTAGATCCAGATGATATTGATCGTTTGTTAGCTGATGCCAATCCGGATGTGATTATTCATCTGGCAGCTCATGTGGGTGGAATAGGAGCAAATAGCGAACACCCAGCAGAGTTCTTTTATGATAATCTAATGATGGGTGTTCAACTCATGCATAAAGCCTGGCAAACCGCTGTTAAGAAATTTGTAGCAATTGGGACAGTATGTGCTTATCCGAAATATACACCCGTACCCTTTAAAGAAGACGATATTTGGAATGGATACCCAGAAGAAACAAACGCCCCATATGGCCTTGCAAAGAAAATGTTATTGGTGCAATCTCAAGCATACAGACAGCAATACGGTTATAACTCAATCTTTTTGCTTCCAGTAAATTTATATGGTCCTGGAGACAATTTTAATTTGAGATCCTCACATGTCATTCCCGCATTGATCCGAAAGTGTATTGAAGCAGAAGCCAAAGGAATTAAGGAAATCGAAGTGTGGGGAGATGGCTCTCCAACCAGAGAATTTCTGTACGTCGAAGATGCAGCAGAAGGGATTCTCATGGCAACAGAATTTTATAATGAGTCCCTACCAGTGAATTTAGGGTCAGGGAATGAAATCAGCATCAAAAATCTGGCAGAAAAAATTGCGCATTTATCTGGCTTCAGTGGAAAATTAACCTGGAATACCGAAAAACCCAATGGTCAACCCCGTCGAGGATTAGATACTTCACGGGCTTTTGATAAATTTGGTTTTAAAGCCAAAACAACATTCGATCAGGGACTGGCAAATACGATTAGCTGGTTTAGGGATCATAAAGACGAGATTAATTAAAGAAAGCTATTTCTTTTGAAATTATGACAACCAATCAGAATCAAATTCCAATAACTTATCTGAGGCCTGCGAAGGGATTAGCTGCCCTGAATTTAAAGGACCTCTGGGACTACAGAGAATTAATTTATTTTCTGACATGGCGTGATTTGAAAGTCAGGTATAAACAAACAATTCTTGGATTTTCCTGGGTGATTCTTCAACCAATTATTAACATGGTTGTGTTTACCGTGCTTTTTGGACAATTGTTGAAAGTGCCAACCGATGGAATTCCGTATCCAATTTTTTCATTCGCTGCTTTACTGCCCTGGTTGTATTTTGCTGGATCGTTGACCAGGTCTTCAACAACATTGGTTGGCAGTGCAAATTTGATCAGCAAAGTATTTTTCCCAAGGATGGTAATCCCAATAGCTGGTGTCTTATCTGGGATCGTTGATTTTTTGGTTTCATTAATTATTCTGATTGGCATGATGTTGTTTTATCAAATTATCCCAACCTGGAATTTATTGATGTTACCGGTATTTTTATTCTTAGCAATGTTGACTGCGCTTGGGTTTGGTCTGTGGCTTTCAGCATTAAATGTGCGCTTTAGAGATATTAACCATCTTGTTCCTTTCATCATCGAAATCTGGAAATATGCAACCCCAGTAATTTATGGCGCTACATTAATTCCAGAAAAATTCCGGTTTTTATTAGGATTAAACCCAATGACTGGTGTTGTTGAAGGCTTTCGATGGGCTATTTTAGGCAGTAAATATGTAGAAAATTTTGATCCTGGCCCATTATTTATTGTTTCCATATCGATTACATTGATTGTTCTAATTTCCGGAGTTATTTTCTTCCGAAATACCGAAAGAACATTTGCGGATATTATATAAATGAATGATATAGCCATTCACGTAGAAAAATTGTCTAAGAAATACAAATTGGGAGCCATGTATGAGCGACATGATACCTTGCGTGATTTCCTTGTATCCACCTTTAAATCACCATTTCGCAAGAAATCTGCTTCTGAAAACCAGATACTATGGGCATTAAAAGACATCAGTTTTGATATCGAGCGAGGTTCAGTTATCGGTATCATCGGTAGGAATGGTGCCGGCAAAAGCACATTACTGAAGGTTCTTTCCCGTGTTACAGATCCGACTAGTGGAATTGGAGAGATTCGAGGTCGTGTTGGTTCTTTACTGGAAGTGGGCACAGGTTTTCATCCAGAGCTGACAGGACGAGAAAATATTTATCTGAACGGTGCTATCTTAGGAATGAAGAAAGTTGAAATCGAGAAAAAATTTGCCGAAATTGTTGATTTTTCCGAAGTGGCAAAATTCATTGATACGCCGGTGAAACGCTATTCAAGTGGCATGTACTTGCGTTTGGCATTTGCAGTTGCTGCCCATTTAGAACCTGACATTCTGGTGGTCGATGAAGTTCTTGCAGTGGGGGATGCAGAATTCCAAAGAAAATGTCTGGGAAAAATGAGTGATGTGGCTGAAGAAGGCAGAACCGTTCTATTTGTTTCCCATAATATGTCTGCCATTCTAAGATTGACTTCTGAAACCCTGGTGATGGAAAAAGGCAGAATTGTAAAACGTGCTCCCTCCATTGAAGCAGTTGATTATTATTTGTCCAGTGGATTTGCAGAAACTGGGGAACGGGTTTGGGATGTAGGTGAGGTTCCTGTCAATGCCAAACCATTTCGGCCTATTGCACTACGGATTAAAAACGAACAAGGTTTGGTGGTTAATACTATTCGATCGATCGAGGATATGACCATTGAATTTGAATACCAGTTGGATGAAGCTATCACGGGTTTGCGTGTTGGCTTCTATTTAATGAGCGCTCGCGGAGAATACATATTTACAACCTTTGATACGGATGAACCACAAATGTACGATGAATTTTCAGCCAGAGGCCCCGGTTTGTACTATAGTCGCTGTAATATCCCTACTGATACTTTTAATGAAGGTCGTTTTGTGGTTGGTGTCAATGCCAGCACCTATAGAATTCGTAGATACTTTCAAGACGAACGCGCTATTACGTTCAACATTGATCCTGCTGGTGCACCTGGAATGCAATGGCCTGAACAAAGATTAGGTCCTACCCGTCCGAGACTAAATTGGGAAATTGAGAAGAAATAATATGTCAATCGTTGGTAAAGAAGCAATAAAAAAATTTTTTGGAAATATTCCATACACAGCTGAATTATATTGGTTATTCCGTCAACAAGGTAAACCCATTAATCGATTTTCCTTAAAAAATCTGGAAAAAAATCTTCCCGGTCTAATCGCCCAGGCAAGTGAAATGAAAAAAGTAGCTCCAAAAGGGAAGAAAGTTTTCATTTTCGCCACGTTACATTACTGGATTGAGCACACAACACTGTTGAGCTTTGCTTTATCCTCTCAAGGGCATGATGTTACGCTGGGTTATTTACCTTTTTGTGAATGGCGTTTCCCTATCAATCGTTTTGATTTGAGACGTCAAAATGCTTATGCAAAAAATATTTTTCGTAAAACTGCTCCAATAATCGATACTGTGTCGTTTTTATCAAGACGAGCTACCTATGTTCCTCTGTCAAATGATTTAGAAAATTCAGTCAAAGAAGTCAGTATATTCGATTCACAATATACAGAACAAATTGAAGATATAGACTTGAATAGTGAAATTTATAAATTAAGATACCGCCGGAATCGAGATGCGGCTCAGTCATTGCTGGAATGGTTACGCTCTGAGAAACCAGATGTCGTTATCGTACCCAATGGAACTATCATGGAGCTGGGAATCTGTTATCGGGTTGCCAGATCGTTGAAAATACCGACCGTAACATATGAGTTCAGTGATCAAAGGAAAAGATTCTGGATTGCCCAAAACAGCGAGATAATGCGGCAGGATACCAACGAACTTTGGAAAGCAAGAATTGATGAAATCCTTTCAGAGGACCATTTGGAAAAAGTTCGTGCATTAATGATTTCCCGACAAAAAGCGAGTTTATTCGAGAATTTTTCGCGCTTATGGCAAGGAATCCCGACGCAAGGCTCGGAAAAAACCCGCAAGAATTTGGGTTTGGACCAAAGACCGATTGTGTTATTAGCGACCAATGTATTAGGAGATAGCCTTACATTGGGCAGGCAAGTGTTTACCAAAAGCATGGCAGAATGGATCGAGAGGACAGTTCAATATTTTGTTGCTCGTACCGACGCACAATTGATTATTCGTGTACACCCTGGAGAAATAAAATCACGAGGTGTCTCAATGGTCGAAATCATCCATCGACTGATGCCAGAATTGCCAGAACATATCCATTTGATAAAACCGGAAGATAAAGTGAATACCTATGACCTTGTGGAAATTACGGATATCGGCTTGGTATATACAACCACTGTCGGTATGGAAATGGCTATGAGTGGAATACCAGCCATTGTGGTTGGGGAGACGCATTATCGCAATAGAGGTTTCACATTCGATCCTGATTCTTATGTCAATTACTACAAATTATTGGGTGCCATGTTGGAAAATCCAGATTCTTTCCGTCTTGAGAAAGAAAAAATTGATTTAGCCTGGAAATATGCTTATCACTTTTTCTTCGATTTCCCCAAACCATTTCCATGGCATCTGGTGCGGATGTGGGAAGATTACAAACAAAATGACTTGATATCTGTTTTTAGCCCGCAGAGGTTAGCTGATTACAATGAATCTTTTCTAAACCTGGTTGGCAAACCATTGGATTGGGATAAAAGAAATGAAGCTGGTGAGAACCAATGAGCGATGTAGAGGTAAAACAACATGTACGAGAATTTTACGATCAGGTTGGCTGGAGAATGGAATCAGATGGATTCTATCAAAATGCCAGGTACGAAGATTTGCGTCCTGTTTCGAGTGAATATATCGAGAAAAGTCATCTGCGCGTCAATCGTCATCTGATAAAAGATGGAAAGATTTTATTAGATGCGGGTTCAGGTCCGATACAATACCCCGCATACCTGACATATATGGAAGGCTTTCAATATCGGCTTTGCATGGATATATCCATCGTCGCATTACAAGAAGCTAGAAACAGGATAGGCAACAAGGGGCTATTTGTGGTGGGAGATATCGCTAATTTGCCTTTTAATGACGATTCTTTTGATGGTATTGTCTCCCTGCATACTTTGCATCATTTACCCATCAATGAACAAAAAAAAGCATATAAAGATTTATATCGGGTATTAAGAGCCGGTAAAAACGCTGTATTAGTGAATGGATGGACAGAATCAAAGTTGATGACCCGCTGGTCGTGGTTAATGAAAATAATGGAAAGATTTGGGCAGCTCGTTCTCAAGGTGCGAGGGAAGCAGATTGAGAACCAAAAAAAGCTAATTGAGAAAAAAATTGTTGAAAATAAAAATATAAAAATAGAACCGACCGGCACTTATATTGAAAAATTAACCGCACAATGGTTACGAAGAGAGCTGTCGATAATGGAAATAGAAATTTTAGTATGGCGATCAGTGAATGTGCGATTTTTGCGTGCGGTATTTCATCATGCACTTGGCGGAAAATTCTGGCTAAAAATTTTATATGCGCTTGAAGAAAAATTTCCTGGATATTTTGGTGAAAATGGGCAGTATCCATTAATCGTGATTCATAAATTATAAACTGGAGTGATAATATGGATTGGTCAAAAAAAGTAGTCCTTATAACCGGTGGGACTGGATCATTTGGAAAAAAATTAACGAGAATATTGTTGGATGAATATAATCCATCCAAGGTGATTGTTTTAAGCCGTGATGAACTAAAACAACATGAAATGCGAACCTCAGGATTCGATGCATCGAACCTGCGCTATTTTATTGGTGATGTCAGAGACCTGGATCGATTGAGAAGGGCATTTGAAGGTGTTGATATTGTGATTCACGCTGCGGCATTAAAACAAGTGCCAGCGTGTGAATATAATCCGATGGAAGCGATCAAAACCAATATCTTAGGGAGTAGCAATGTAATTGATGCTGCATTAGATGCGGGTGTTGAACGGGTTGTTGCACTGAGTACGGATAAAGCGGTTAATCCTGTAAATCTTTATGGCGCAACAAAATTAGCGGCTGAAAAATTATTTATTCAAAGCAATTCTTATGCTGGAGGTAGAAAAACCCGCTTCTCTTGTGTTCGATATGGGAATGTGGTGGGGAGCCGTGGGAGTGTAGTCCCGGTTTTTCTTCGACAAAGAGAGAATGGTGAGTTAACCATCACGGATGATCGTATGACTCGCTTCTGGATATCCTTAGAACAAGGAGTGCGGTTTGTGATTCGCTGTGCGGAACAAATGCATGGTGGCGAGGTGTTCGTTCCAAAAATTCCAAGTATGTCAATCATTGGACTTGCAAAAGCGATTGCACCAGAAGCCAAAGTGAATGAGATCGGAATTCGGCCCGGTGAAAAACTACATGAAGTTCTTATTTCTGAAGATGAAGCCAGAACCACGGTTGAATTAGAGGATATGTTTGTTGTTCAACCCGCGGAAGCCTTATGGTTTGGGCGGGATTGGGAAAATCAAGGACGATTAATTACAGAAGAATATCGATATGCCAGTAATACCAATACCATTTGGTTGGATGTAAATCAAATTAAAGCCATAATTGACCCCATCGAAGAGGAATATTTAGCAGGAAAGCTTTAATGACCAGATTTGTTGTAACGGGTGCGAGTGGCTTATTAGGCTTGAATTTATCATTACAGCTTAATGAGCATGATGAGATTCTTGGAATTGCCAATGTTAGCCCGTTAAAAGGATTACCCTTCGATATTCAAATAGTGGATCTCGTAACAGATAATTTTGAAAACAATGTCCTCGATCTATTCAAGCCGGATGTAATTATTCATTGTGCAGCGATTGCAAATATGGAAGAATGTGAAAAAAATCCAACACTGGCGTATGAAACAAATGCCAGCGTTCCAGGGAATTTAGCCTTCCAATGTAGAAAAAAAGGTGTCAAGTTCCTCCACATTTCTACTGATGCTGTCTTTGATGGAAAAACAGGTAATTATTCCGAACTTGATGAACCTAATCCACTTTCAGTATATGCCAAAACCAAAAGAGCGGGTGAAGTAAATGTGCAAAAACAAAATCCTGACGCGATCATAGCCCGAGTAAATTTCTACGGATGGAGTCTCAGTGGAACACGCAGCCTTGGTGAATTCTTTATCAACAATTTACTTTCGAAAACACCAGTCAATGGATTTATGGATGTCCATTTTTGCCCGTTATATGTCTCTCAATTATCAGATTTACTCATAGATATGGTTAAAATGGATTTATCAGGAATCTATCATGTTGTGAGTTCTGACCATCTGACAAAATATGAATTTGGATGTGCAATTGCTGAACAATTCGGACTTGATCCTTCAGTGATTAGACCAATATCTATACTTCAAAGTAATTTGCAAGCGGAAAGATCGTTGAATTTAACGCTTTCAACGAAAAAGTTATCTGAGCATTTGCATCAACCCATACCCGCAGTTCACGATGGCATAAAAAGGTTCTTTGACGATTTTCAAAATGGGTATGCTCACAAAATTAGAAATTATTCAATGGAAAATTAGCATTGTTTTTTAGAAAGGCAGGAAGAAATGGAATTAAAAATTGGTGATCGGCTGATCGGGAAAACCCATCCCACATATTTTATTGCTGATATTGCAGCAAATCATGATGGCAGTTTGGAAAGAGCAAAGTATTTAATCCGCTTAGCAAAAAAAGCTGGTGCAGATGCTGCAAAATTTCAAAATTTTCAAGCTGCTAAAATTGTCTCGGATTACGGTTTTAAAAATCTTGGAGGGCAGCAATCCCATCAATCAAAATGGAAAAAATCTGTCTTTGAAGTCTATAACGATGCATCTGTGCCGTTTGATTGGTCAAAAGAATTGAAGGAGACCTGTGATGAGGTTGGAATAGACTACTTCTCTTCACCCTATGATTTCGAAGCCATTGATTATCTGGATCCGTACATGCCGGCTTTTAAGGTGGGTTCAGGTGAAATTGATTGGGTAGAAGCAATAGAAAGAATGGCATCCAAAGGAAAACCTATACTCCTGGCTACCGGTGCTTCAAACATTGGTGAAGTACAACGGGCTGTGCATGCCGTTGTAAAGATAAACCCACAATTGATCCTCATGCAGTGCAATACCAATTACACGGGCAGTCTGGAAAATCTTAAATTTGTCAATCTGAATGTGCTGAAGACATACGCAGTCATGTTTCCCGATGTGATTTTAGGTCTTTCCGATCACACGCCGGGACATGCAACAGTGCTTGGTGCAGTTTCATTCGGTGCACGAGTCGTTGAAAAACATTTTACTGATGATACGAAGCGAGAAGGTCCGGATCATCCATTTTCGATGGATCCAGAATCCTGGAAAGATATGGTATTAAGAACCAGAGAATTGGAAGCAGCATTAGGCAGCACTGAAAAAGTGATTGCTGAAAATGAAATAGAAACAGCGGTTATTCAAAGGCGTTGTGTTCGGGCAGCTAGAGATTTAACAGCTGGTGAAGTCATCATCAGAGATATGCTGGATGTTCTCCGACCAGCGACCATTGGCGCGATTAAACCATTTGAAATCAACAATGTGATTGGTACCAAAATAAATGTAGATATTCCAGCAGGAAAAGAAATCCGCTGGACTGACCTGGTCTAAGGTGATGATAGGTGATGAGTTTTCCCAAACGAGTTTTATATTTCAGTCGTGATCTGACAACACATGATTTCCGGTTTTTATCCTCCCTGGCAAAAACCGAGATGGATGTATATTATTTACGCCTTGAAAAAAAGAATACAAGTTTAAATGAGAAATCTCTACCGGAAAACGTAACCGTTTTACCAGGTCTTTTTGGATACGAAAATTATGAATCAGTGAATTTCACCTTGATGATGGACCGATTACGGAAAATCATTTATCAGGTCAACCCAGATATTATCCATGCTGGCCCAATTCAAAGTTGTGGATTCCTGAGCGCTCTAACAGGATTTTCTCCATTAATTACCATGTCATGGGGATCTGATATTCTGGTAGATAGTGGAAAAGACTATCTTTGGAGATGGGTTACTGAATTCACATTAAATAAAACCTCTGTTTTCCTTGGCGATTGTGAGGCTGTCAAAATTAAAGCGATCCGGTTTGGGTTTTCAGAGAACCGTATCGTTCTCTTTCCGTGGGGAATTGACTTGCACCACTATCAACCAGGAAATAATCTTCAGTTCCGAAATAAATTAGGCTGGGCAGATAAATTTGTCCTGCTTTCATTGCGCTCCTGGGAGAAAATCTATGGTGTGGAGATCGTTGCCAAAGCATTTGTTTCAGCTGCAAAATCTGAGCCTGACCTGAGACTAATACTATTAGGAAATGGTTCACAAGAAATTGAAATAAAGAAAATATTCGAAGAAGCCGGGATGATCGATCGAGTTTATATTGGTGGGAACGTAGCACAAAAGAATCTGCCAGATTATTACCGGACTGCTGATTTATATCTTAGCGCATCATATAGTGATGGTTCATCCGTGTCTTTAATGGAGGCATTAGCCTGTGGTTTACCCGTGCTGGTTTCAAACATTCCTGGAAACCAGGAATGGATTGATCAAGGTAAAAATGGGTGGCTGTTTGAAACTGGGAACGTTGAGATTCTAAAGAATACAATTCTGGAAATTGTTAATAAAAAAAACCAACTTCCTCTCATTGGACAAGAAGCCAGGAAAACAGCAAAGAAAAAAGCAAATTGGGAAGAAAATTTTCAAAAATTATTGGATGTGTATCAATTTGCTTTGCGTTCAGATCTCATGAATGGGGAGCAATCAGATTGATTCTGATGAGAAATCAATGACACACACACAGAAAATTGTCGCAATTATTCAAGCCCGAATGACCTCAAGTCGTTTACCAGGAAAAGTGTTAATTCCCATTGCTGGTTTTCCTATGCTTTATCATGTAGCCAAGCGTGTTTCCTCTGCAAAAATGGTAGATCAAACTGTTATTGCAACGACGGATGATGAGGCTGATAATCCAATCGAAGAATTCTGTCGATCAAATGGGTATGCTTGCTTTCGGGGGCATCCGTATGATGTGCTCGATCGGTATTACCAGGCAGCCTTAAAATTTCAGGCAGATGTTATCGTACGTATCACCGCAGATTGTCCGTTGATGGACCCGGAATTGATTGATTCTCTGCTGCGGACATTTTCGGATGCAAAAGTCGATTTTGCAGCCAATCGCCTTCCACCACCCTGGGAAAGATCTTATCCGATTGGTTTGGATATAGAATGTGTTCATTTCGACGCATTAAAAAAAGCCTGGCAGGAGGCTGAATCACAATTTGAACGTGAACATGTTATGCCATACCTTTATGACCAATCTGAGCGATTTAAGATTTTATTGACACATCACGACCCAGACTATGGCAAGAAACGCTGGACTGTTGACACCCCCCAAGATCTTGAGTTTGTAAAAGCTATTTTCGAAAAATTCGCTCCACAACTTGAGTTTTCATGGTTGGAAGTAATTGAAGTGATCAACCAGAATCCAGATCTGGAAAAAATAAACATGAATATCGTTGCAAAAAATGTAGCAGATGTTGATCAGCGCTTTAAGGAGCAAGAGTAAACATCATGACGAACACAAAATTTACAATTTTTACTGCACCCAAACCCTTTAAGGACTCACATATCTCCACGATTCAATATAATGCAATTCAATCCTGGAAAAAATTAGAACCGGATGTTGCTATTGTTTTGATCGGAGATGAAGAAGGGGTTGACTCGGTTTCCAAAGAATTGGATGTTCATTTTGTACCGGATGTAAAAAGAAACTCACAAAACACGCCTTTGATCTCCTCAATTTTTGAAATTGGTAGAAACCTCAATCAAAGCCCTTTATTGGCTTATATCAATACGGATATTATTATCTTCTCAGATTTTTTGAAAGTATCACAATTAGTCTCAACCGAGTTTGATAAGTTTTTATTGGTTGGTCAGCGCTGGGATATGGACATTCAGAAGCGGATTGAATTTTCTAATGGATGGGAAGGAACCTTAAAAACTGAATGCCAATCAAGTGGGAAATTACATCCCAGGGGAGGTAGTGATTACTTTATATACCCGCGGAATTGTTTTCTCAAAATACCAGAATTTGCTGTAGGCAGGGCTGGATGGGATAATTGGATGTTTTACCAGGCACGGAGGAAACAATGGCCAGTCATCGACGCTACAAATTCTATTCAGATTATTCACCAAAACCACGATTATGCTCATTTGCCAGGTGGTAAGGCGCATTATCGTCTCCCTGAAACGAATGAAAATATTCGTCTGGCAGGTGGACGCCGAACCATATTTACTCTGATGGATGTAAATTTTCAAATTGAAAATGGAAAAGTAAAAAATATTCCTTTGAACGGAAAAAAGTTCTGGAGAGAATTTGAGATATTCCCACTGATTTCAATCAAATCTCATTTTCTTGCGCAAATCTTTTTTGCAATCCTACATCCTCAACGGGCATATATGGAATTTAGAAGTTGGTTTTCTATCAGGAAGAAAAAGAGGAATGAAAATGCGTAAAGGTCAAAATCCAGCAAAATTTGTGAATTCCGTAGCAAAGCCAGCCGATATCACCGTTGCTGTTCTAAGTTAT
This sequence comes from uncultured Anaerolineaceae bacterium, assembly GCA_942491385.1. Taxonomy (GTDB): domain Bacteria; phylum Chloroflexota; class Anaerolineae; order Anaerolineales; family Anaerolineaceae; genus UBA6170. The sequence goes on from CALOAF010000007.1 coordinate 38,020, forward strand.
ATCCCTTACCTGAGTGGTTTTTACGCAGAAGCCTTAAAAGTGTTGGATGCTTGCCTATCCAGCATCAAGAGCGAATCAAAATTACAATTTGATTTGTTTGTTTTCGATAATGGTAGTTGTGCTGAGGTTCAAGATTATTTACTCGGTGAGCAAAGGGTCGGAAACATTCAATTTTTGACTTTATCCGATAAAAATCTTGGCAAAGGTGGTGCCTGGAATATTATTTTCGATGCTGCTCCAGGTGAAATCATTGCGTATGCTGATAGCGATGTATTTTTTCATGACGATTGGTTATCAAAAAGTAAACAAATTCTTGATACGTTTTCGAATGTCGGCATGGTAACTTCCAGACCTTTTATCACCAAAAAAGAATTTATTACCAGCACCATCCAATGGGCGAATGAATCCAATGATGTGAAATTGGAGAGTGGCAAATTTGTTCCATGGGAAGTTTTCGCAGAATTTAATTTGAGTTTAGGCCAAAATATTGATGAAATAAAAAAGGATTACGACCAAAATAACATAGAAAGAATCGAATATAAAAATCAGATTGCTTTTGCCGGGGCATCTCATTGGCAATTTCTTACCAGAAAATCCATTATCAAGCAATTTCTGCCTTTTGACATGGATCGTCCGATGGGACAGGTGCGTCAACTGGATCAGCGCATGAATGAAGCTGGTTATTTAAGACTGATGACCTCAGAGGCATTGGCGGATAATATGAGCAATACTCTAGAAAAATTAGGCGTAAATAAAGCCCAAGAAAAAGAAAAGTCCAAAATGTCATCCAGACTGATTGATTTCCCTTTTATCAAACGAGTATTATTATTTATTCATCACAGAATATTTGTTGCTTACTATGATCGGTGAGCACCCCAGGAGTCAGCAGATGACATCGAAAACAATCTTTATCTCAGCAGATCATGGATTGGCAATCGTGTATTTTTTACAGACGGATGTTGTAAAAACATTGTTGGATAAAGGAGTAGAGATTGTTTTTTTAACCGATGACGCTTTACTGGATCAAATCGCTAAGAAATTCGGACAACCTGGTATTCATTTTGAAGGGTTACGGTTAGATCGGGCGAGAAGATATAGTGAGAAAATAGAACCGACCTTCCAATATTGGCTGCACCATTTACGCCGTTTTGGTGCTTCCAAAAAAATAAATACAGCAGCTTTGGATAGTCAGATTCCCCAGGTTGAATTCGAGGCGAAGGGAAAAAGACGCGCCATTTTGCCACTCATCAGGTTTGTCCTTTTTTTGATGCGCCATTTTCGGTCCGTCAGAAAATTTGTCTTTCAACAACAACTGAAATTCACACCTGATATCTATTCAGATTTATTCAGCAAATACAAACCAGGATTGGTGGTTGCCAGTTCTCCTGGGTGGCGTTATGACCGCTACTTATTACGCGAGGCAGCTGCTGGTGGTGTTCCAACAACAGCTGTGGTCGTCGGATGGGATAACCCGAGCAGTTATAGCATCTCCGGGGCTCCTATCGATTGGATCAATTGCTGGTCGCAGGTTCAAAAGGAAGAATTGGTAGATGGATCAGATTGGGATCCAAAACAAATCCATATCGGTGGAATTCCCACATACGATGGATATTATAAAAAATTGTGGCTGATGCCTAATGAAGAATATTTCCTTTTGCATGATCTTGATCCGAAGCGGAAATTGATTTCTTTTGCCTGTAGTTTTGTAACGTTTGCACCAAATATTGAAAATATCAAGACTTTGGTAGATCTTATAGAAAATGATCGTTTGGATCATTCCTCACAATTACTCATCCGTTTGCACCCAAATCATTTTCTGGATGATCCACACTTTCGAGGTGAACAGGAAGCCATTCGTAAGTTAGCGTCTGATAATAAACACATTCACATGGTGGAACCCGTCCCATTGGGTGGGGAATTAGGTTATTACTCAGGGGAAGATATGCCAGAAAAAACCTCAATGATGGCTTATTCTGATGTGTTCACAACCGTATATTCCACCATGGTGGTGGAAGCTGCCATCCATAATCGACCCATCGTCAGCATTTGTATCGATGTTCCTGGCGGTTGGAATGACCCAAATAAATATTCCCTCTCTTTGAAAGAAATAGGGGAGTGGCCTACCCACCAGCGGTTTAGAGATGCGCAGGCAGGGCAGGTTGTTTTTGATAAAGAGGCATTAAGGATCGCTTTGAACCACGCATTCAATCAAAGCGATTTTCAGGAAGAGAATCGCAAGAAATTCGTTGAGCATGAAATTTCATTTACAGATGCAAGTTCCGGAATACGGGTGGCTGACTTCCTGTATTCAAGAATTGGTAAGCATTTTTTGAAGGGAGAATAAGCATGCGTTTTTTAATCGCCGGGTTTGGTTCTATCGGTCGCAGACATTTCAGAAATTTGATTAGCCTGGGATATGACGACATTATTTTATATCGTTCGAACAAAAGCACATTGGATACGGAAGAAATCAGTGGGTTCGTTGTTGAAACTGATCTGGAAAAAGCATTGGCACATAAACCAGATGCAGTTATTATTTCAAACCCCACTGCTTTACATCTGGATGTGGCAATTCCTGCTGCATTACAAGGTTGTAATCTTTTTTTTGAAAAACCGATCTCTGATTCCTTAGAAGGAATTTTAGATTTAAAAAGAGCCCTGGAAATCGGTGGTGGGAAAGCAATGACTGGGTTCCAATACCGTTTCCACCCTGGATTACAACAGGTAAAAAATTGGATCAATAATGGTTTTATTGGAAAGGTTGTTTCAGCGAAAGCACATTGGGGAGAGTATTTACCAGGATGGCATCCGTGGGAAGACCACCGAAAAAGCTATAGTGCCAGAAAGGATTTGGGAGGTGGGGTGATTCTTACGCTTTGCCATCCCATCGACTATTTACGCTGGATGTTTGGGGAGATTCATTCTGTATGGAGCAGCTATTCTTCAATTGAGCATTTGCAAATCGATTCAGAAGGGACAGCTGATATTTCCCTGATGTTTGAAAATATCCTCGGCCATGTTCATCTCAATTACATTCAGAGACCCGGGAAACATATGCTGGAAATCATAGGTGATTCGGGTACAATAACTTGGGATAATAAAGATGGAATGGCCAGGTGTTATTCTGCAAAAGATGAAAAATGGCATTCATTTTCCCCCTCACCTGAATTTGAAAGAAATACGTTGTTTATTGATGAGATGCATAATTTTATTGAATTTATAAAAGGTAAGGAGGATCCAATATGTACATTGGATGATGGCATTAGAATCCAAGAGATTGTGTCCGCCATCTATCAAAGTCAGGTTGAAAAAAGGAGAATAGACCTGGACTAGAATTACTTTTGTAAATTGGGTTCCAAAAAATTTGACATTTAACCAGAGGTTTAAAATATGGGCAATATATTCGAAAAATTTGATCTGAAGAACCAGGCAGTGATTGTTACAGGTGGTGCCGGCTTATTAGGAAGACAATTCTCCAAAACCCTTGCCGAAGCGGGGGCGGGGGTAGTTGTCGCAGATGTTTTAATTGCGAAAGCAGAATCAGTCGCTCAGGAATTGCGAGGAGCGGGCTTTAAGGCAATTGGTGTCCAGGTTGATGTTACCGACAAAAATTCAGTTGAAATGATGGTAGAGAAAACCATCCAAGAATATGGTACTTTGAGGTCTTTGATCAATAGTGCTGCGATGGATCCGAAATTTGACAATGAACATGCGGGTCAACATAATAACAGTTTTGAAGAGTATCCAGTCGAAATGTTTCGATCTGCAATGGATGTTAACTTGACCGGCATGTTTTTGTGTTGCCAGGCTGCGGTAAAAGAAATGCTGAAACAGAAAAAGGGTTCGATTGTCAATATCTGTTCGACTTATGGTTTGGTCGGGCCTGATCAACGTTTATATGAAAGGGAAGGTCAACCCAGGCAGTACAAACCTGTCTTTTATACGGTGTCAAAAGCTGGTGTGTTGGGTTTGACCAAATATCTGGCAACATATTACATGGGAACTCAAATTCGTGTAAATGCTCTTACACCTGGTGGTGTTTACAATCAACATGATGAAATCTTTACCGAACGATATTCAGCCCGGACTGTTTTAGGAAGGATGGCTGAACAGGATGAGATGAATGGCGCTTGCTTATTCCTGGCATCGGATGCATCCTCTTATATGACAGGTGCAAATTTAGTTGTGGACGGCGGATGGACAGCATGGTAAAAGCACAACCTGAAATTCTGGCAGTTATCCCTGCCAGGGGTGGATCAAAAGGAATACCACGAAAGAATATTAAAAATTTTGCTGGTTATCCGCTGATTGCGTATAGCATTCAAGCTGCTCTGAATTCAAAATATGTGACTCGCACAATTGTATCCACAGATGATATAGAAATAGCGAATATTGCTAGAAGATATGGAGCTGAAGTTCCTTTTATACGTCCAACAGAATATGCTCATGATTCAACGCTGGATTTTCCAGTTTTCGAAAACCTTCTTAATACCCTTTTCGAAACGGAGAACTATAAACCAGACCTTGTTATTCAACTGCGGCCAACATCTCCCATTCGGCCTATAAATTTGATCGATGACGCGATTGAAATCATGTTAAACAATTTGGAGATCGATTCTGTACGTGGAGTAGTTCCTTCCGGGCAGAACCCATATAAAATGTGGAAAATTGATCCGCAAACTGGTTTAATGTCAGGTTTATTATCCGTTGAGGGTCTAGCTGAACCGTATAATTCAGCGCGCCAGGCATTACCAGACACGTATTGGCAAACGGGGCATATTGATGTCATTCGTTTACAAGTAATTATCGAACAAAAATCGATGTCAGGAAAAATAATTAAACCCATTCAAATCAATCCCGATTTCACTGTGGATATTGACAAACCATCTGATTGGCAACGAGCAGAATGGCTGGCATGGTATGGGGGTTTGGAGATGGTTGTACCTGGAAATAAAAGAAGACCCATTCCAAAAAAAGTTGAATTGGTCGTATTTGATTTTGATGGTGTGATGACGGACGATCGTGTCTTCGTAAACCAGGATGGTGTGGAAATGGTCGCTGCCAATCGCAGAGACGGAATGGGTGTGAACCTTTTACACAAGGCCGGGATCAAAATGATCGTTCTTTCTTCGGAGAAAAACCCTGTGGTGGAGGTTCGCTGCAAAAAATTGAATCTTACGGCGATTCAGGGTGTCGATGAAAAATCTTCAGTTTTAAAAAAATATTTATTGGATAATCAAATTAATTCCGAAAACGTAATCTATATTGGCAATGATATTAATGACTTGCCTTGTTTTTCTCAAGTAGGTTGTGCGTTAGCAGTTGCGGATGCACATCCACATGCCTTAAGGCTGGCTGATATTGTTTTAAGCCACAATGGTGGGCATGGAGCAGTACGCGAGGTTTGTGACTTATTGTTACAATCTAGATGATAAAGAGTGAAGGAGTAAAATGGCAAAAGCAATCCAAATTGATAATAAAATGGTGGGAGAAGGTCATCCTGTTTATATCATTGGCGAAATTGGAATCAACCACAATGGAGATTTAGATATCGCCAAGAAATTAATAAAAGAAGCTCATTTAGCGGGTCTTGACGCTGTAAAATTCCAAAAACGAACTCCTGAAATCTGTGTTCCCAAAGAACAACAGTCCCAAATGCGCGATACCCCCTGGGGTTACATCAGCTATCTGGATTATCGTTATAAAGTGGAATTTGAAGAGCAGGAGTATCGAGAAATCGATAATTTGTGCAAGGAGTTAGGGATGACTTGGTTTGTTTCCGTCTGGGATGAACCATCAGTGGATTTCATGGAGAAATTTTCTCCAGCCTGTTATAAAGTCCCCTCAGCCTCCATGACAGATTTGCCTTTATTAAAGAAGCTGCGAGCAACTGGCCGACCGATCATTTTATCGACGGGTATGTCGAGCATGGATCAGATTCGGACTGCGATTATGGAAATTGGCAGTGAAAATCTGCTGATCACCCATACAACCAGCGCTTATCCATGCCCTCCGGACGACCTAAATTTGAGGATGATTGAAACTTTGCAAGCAGAATTTGATTGCCCCATCGGTTATTCTGGGCATGAAGTTGGTTTGGTGCCTTCGGCAATTGCTGTTGCTTTGGGTGCATGTTTGGTGGAACGTCATATCACATTGGATAGAGCCATGTGGGGATCCGATCAAGCAGCCTCCGTTGAACCGCAAGGAATGGAAAAACTGGTCAAATACATTCGGGTAACTGAACATGCATTAGGGGATGGTGTTAAGAAAGTTTATGATAGTGAAAAATCATCCTTACAGAAATTACGCAGGGTTACTTCGTTCTAATGATTCGTAAGTTTAAAAAGGTTAGAGCAGGTATTCGGCAGCGTTGGATTCATGCTATCAATGATCGTCACCTGGATAAATTGGCTGACGATGTAAAAAAGCATTCGAAACTGCGACCACAGAGACCGATTGTATTTATGGGCGTGTCCACCCGCTTGCAGGGTATGAGTTTGAATGCCGGTTTTGCGTTGCTTACCAAATGGAGCTTGCAATTGCAGGGAGTTCCGGTTATTCAGTTTATTTGTGATGCCGGGATGGATCATTGCATGTTAGGGAGCATTCTCAATCACCCTTTGGATAGTCCGCCATGCGCCATATGCATCAGACAATCAAAAAGAATGTATTCCCAGTTAGATGTTGTCTGGTATAAGAACAGGCCCTCAACGGAAATTAAAAACGAAATAAATGACCTGTCAATCAAACAATTATCAATGTATCAATACGAGGAGCTTCCTTTAGGAGCTTTGGTTCTGCCCGCCATACGGTGGGTTCTCCGATGCTATCATTTGCCAGATGATGATGAGACAAAAACCTTATTCAAAAGTTACATTCTGGCGGCTGAAAATATTGCATCACAATTTTCCAGGTTAATCGCAAAAGAAAAACCGCGAAAAGTAGTTGTCTTTAATGGCATGACTTTTCCAGAAGCGACTGTTCGATGGGTTGCTCAAAAAAACAATATTCCGGTAATTACGCATGAAGTTGGTTTGCAACCGTTTAGTGCGTTTTTTACTTATGATCAAGCGACAGCATACCCGATTCATTTGTCAACGAATTTTTTCCTGAATGATGATCAGAACAAAATATTAGACCAATATCTTGAACAAAGATTTCAAGGTAATTTTTCCATGGCAGGTGTGAAATTTTGGCCAACCATGCGCACATTAAGTGATTCGTTTAATAATTTGTCATCGAAATTCAAACAAATCGTTCCGATTTTTACGAATGTCATTTTTGATACCAGCCAGTCGCATGCCAATGTCATTTTTGAGCATATGTTTGACTGGCTTGATCAAGTTTTAACAATTATTCAGAAAAATCCAGACACATTATTTGTCATTCGTGCTCATCCAGATGAAGCCAGGCCAGGTAAAGCAAGTCGCGAATCTGTGTCAGAGTGGGCTAGATTGAATCGGGTAGATACCCTGGAAAATGTGGTTTTTGTGGATGCGACCGAATATTTCAGTTCGTATGAATTAATCCAAAAATCTAAATTTGTCATGATTTATAACTCTACCATTGGACTGGAAGCGACACTATTAGGTGTTCCAGTTTTATGTGCTGGAAAATCACGTTTCACCCAAATAGATACGGTTTATTTTCCAAGAACTCGCGATAATTATCTGAAAACTTTTGAAGACTTCCTAAGCGCTGAAGCAGTGGAATTGCCGGAGATGTTTATTGATAATACAAGGAAATTCCTTTATACACAATTGTATCGAGCCTCCTTGCCATTTGATAGATATCTTGAAGAAGATCAGGTTTGGAATGGTTATGTACAGTTAAAAGATTTTAGTTGGCAAGATCTCCTGCCTGAAAATTCTGAAACTTTAAGGGTAATCTCCGCAGGGATATTAGAAGACACTGCTTTCGAGTTGGAAAAATGAGCTCAGTCTGTTCGGTTGTTATTCGGGCATTCAACGAAGAAAAACATTTATCCAGATTATTGGATGGGATTCTTCATCAAACAATTCAGGATGTTCAAGTCATTCTGGTTGATTCGGGTTCATCTGATCGGACGGTTGAGATTGCCAATGAATATGCTGTTCAAATTGTCCATATACAACCACAAGATTTCACGTTTGGAAGATCCCTCAATCTCGGAATATCTCACGCAAAAGCTGATTTTGTGGTGTTTGCCAGTGCGCATGTTTATCCAGTGTACCCGGATTGGCTGGAGCGATTGCTAGAACCATTTCAAGATCAAAAAGTTGCCATCAGTTACGGAAAACAACGTGGTATGGAAACCACGCAATTTTCAGAACATCAAATTTTTGAACATTGGTTCCCGGATACCTCTACTATTCATCAAAATTATCCATTTTGCAATAATGCCAATGCTGCCATACGTAAGAAACTCTGGGAACAAAATGCTTATAATGAGACCTTGCCCGGCCTGGAAGATCTTGCATGGGCACGTTGGGTGCATGAGCAAGGATACCGAATTGCTTATGTTGCTGAAGCAGAGATCATTCATGTCCATAATGAATCGTGGCATGGTATTTCGAACCGATATCGTCGTGAGGGTATGGCTTTTAAGATCATTTATCCACAGGAGCAGTTTGGTATTTTGGATCTGATTAAAGCATTCTTTTCTAATGTAAAAAATGACTTGCGAGCAGCCCGAAGAGATAAGATAATAAATAAAGTTTGGAAAAGCGTGTTGGGTTTTCGATGGAACCAATTCTATGGTACTTATTTAGGGTATCATCAATCAGGCCCTTTAACATGGCAATTAAAACAGACCTTTTACTATCCCAGAAACGGTGATCAAATTATGAAGAAAGAACGTGAGATAAAACCAATTCATTATCAGAACTTGACCGGAAAGGATGAAAAATGAATAAAAAACCAAAAGTAGTTGCACTTGTACCCATGCGTCACCATTCGGTCAGAGTTCCTGAAAAGAACTTTAGATTGATCGCCGGGAAACCTCTTTACCATTATATTTTATCGAGCCTTTTATCTGTTCCGGAGATTAATCAGATTGTGGTGGATACCGATAGTGAAAAAATCTCAGAAGGTATTAATAACTATTTCCCATCCATTAAAATTATCCAGCGACCTGAGCATTTACGAGCTGATTCGATCCCCATGAATGAAATCCTGTTGCATGATACGGATACAATCGATGCGGATTTTTACTTGCAAACGCATAGTACCAACCCACTATTAAGGTCAGAAACAATCTCAAGGGCAATAAATTATTTATTGGATAATATGCCATCATTCGATTCGCTTTTTTCGGTGACCAAACTTCATACTCGGTTCTGGGATCAATTAACCAGACCAATCAATCACAATCCAGCAATATTATTGCGTACCCAGGACTTACCACCAATCTATGAAGAAAACTCCTGTATCTACTTATTTGAACGCAAAACCTTACTTGAACACAGGAATCGAATTGGTGCAAGACCGTTGATGTTTGAAGTGGACCGATCAGAAGCATTTGATATTGACGAGGAACTAGATTTTTTATTAGCCGATTTGATGTTATCTCATCAATCAAAAAGGGATTTGGTATAATCCATAGCGATACCTGACCCTGGGAGAAATATGAAACTAACCGTGTTATTATCTGCCCCTTATATGATTCCATTTAAGGAAAGATTTGTTCCAGTTCTCGAATCCTATGGAATAGAAGTGATTGCTCCAGAAGTGCATGAGAGATTGTCAGAAGAGGAAATCCTGAAATATGCCGGGAAAATAGATGGTGCAATTTGTGGGGATGATCGCTTTACAAAACGAGTCATTGATGCCTGTCTCCCAAGGTTGAAGGTGATTTCTAAATGGGGGACTGGCATTGATTCGATTGACAAAGTGTATGCAAATTCTGTTGGCGTAATGGTTGGCAACACACCCAATGCTTTTACCCTGCCGGTCTCAGATAGCGTGCTTGGTTATATTTTGACATTTGCGCGCCAATTTCCCAGGATGGATGCAGCCATGAAATCTGGCGAATGGAACAAGATCCCTGGCCGCTCATTAAGTGAATGTACCTTAGGTGTGGTTGGTGTGGGAAATGTTGGCAAGGCTGTTGTTCGACGAGCTAAAGTATTTGGCATGAAACTTCTGGGTCATGATATCCGTGAAATTGAACCTGATTTTATTCTTGAACAAGGATTGACAATGGTTCCACTAGATGAGCTTATTAGCCAATCCGATTTCATCAGTGTTAACTGTGATTTAAATCCGACCAGTTTTCATCTCATCAATGAAAAAACACTCAAGCTTGTAAAAAAAGAAGCGATTTTCATTAACACAGCCAGAGGACCAATTGTCGATGAGCGGGCATTAATCACATCCCTCCAATCCGGAAAACTGGCAGGCGCTGCGCTGGATGTATTTGAGGTCGAGCCTTTACCACTCGATTCACCCCTATTAACCATGAAAAACGTTCTACTGGCACCACATAACTCAAATTCCAGTCCTCAAGCCTGGGAGAGGGTGCATTGGAATACGATAAAGAATCTGTTGGTTGGTTTGGGAAAAGACACCTCAGATCTAAATAAAATTAGATCAGGATAATGGCAGGATAGAATGAATCAAAAACCGCGTGTAATGTTAATAACAGGGGCTGCCGGGGGTATTGGCAGGGCAACTGTAGAATTATTCCACGAAAAGAGCTGGATTGTGATAGGGGTTGATCGCAACGATTATGGTGAATCTTTTCCAAAAAATGGATTATTTATAAAAGCTGATATTTCCGATCCATCCAGGTTGGAACAAATTTATCAGGCTGTGTACAATTTTACCGACACACTGGATGCGGTCATTAATAATGCTGCGCTGCAGGTTGTGAAACCTTTACTGGAAACAACTGCGGAAGAATGGGATTCTGTGATGGCTTCGAATTTGAGGTCGGTGTTTTTGGGAGCGAAATTAGCCTATCCGCTATTGAAAAATAAAGGTGGTGGAGCATTTATAAACGTTTCTTCTGTACACGCCATTGCGACTTCGTCAGGTGTGGGTAGTTACGCCGCCAGTAAAGGCGGGCTGCTTGCACTGACACGCTCAATGGCGATTGAATTTGCCCAGGACAATATTCGGGTGAATGCAATTCTTCCGGGTGCAGTGAATACACCCATGCTTTCAGCACATCTGGATCAGATTCGATTAGAAAACCTGGCCAGGAAAACAGTCAATGGTCGCATTGGGATGCCGATTGAACTGGCTCATGCAATTTATTTTCTGGCTGATGGCGAGCAATCATCTTTCATGACAGGTCAATCCATTGTTGTTGATGGTGGGGCAACTGCGAAGCTCAGTACGGAATAGAGATGAAAAATCAAATCAAAAGAATTCTTCCACCATCGATTCTAGCCCCTGTCCGCGATTCAATAGACTGGATGAAACGAATCAAAGAACTTCCAGATGCTTATTTTCATCCATGGCGCGTTCAATCACGCAAAGACCTCGAACAATTTCACAATATTCACAATGGGAAACGATGTTTCATTTTGGGAAATGGTCCCAGCTTGAAGCAAACGGATCTCTCAAATTTGAAAAACGAATTCACTTTTGGAATGAATCGGATTTATCTTGCTTTTGAGGAAATGGGTTTTGAAACCAGCTATTATGTTTCTGTTAATGATCTGGTGATAGAACAGTGTGCAGATGATATTCTGGATCTCAATATCCCCCGTTTTGTTTCCTGGAGAGCGGGAAATCGCTGGTTGACCCAACGAGAGAATCTTTTTTTCCTTTATACCACCTATACTGAACCAAAATTTTCCCAAGATATCAGGAATCGTCTATGGGAGAGTGCTACAGTCACTTACGTTGCCTTGCAGATTGCATTTTATATGGGATTTGAGGAAGCTTTATTAATTGGAGTGGATCATAATTTTGAGACAAAGGGAAAAGCAAACACAACAATCGTCTCCGAAGGAGATGATCCTAACCATTTTCATCCAGAATACTTTGGAAAAGGATTCCGATGGCAATTACCTGATCTAGAAAAATCCGAAGTAGGTTACCGGATGGCAAAGGAAACCTTCGAAAAAGATGGGCGGAAGGTGCTGGATGCAACCATTGGTGGAAAGTTATCGATTTTTGAAAAAGTGGATTACAACCAGCTTTTTTAGAAACTAGTTCAAAATACAATCATTCATTGGTCAGATCAATCTCGTATGAAAAATAAACCACTTATTTCCATCATTACCCCTTCTTTTAACCAATCAGATTATCTGGAAAAATCGATGCTCTCAGTATTAACCCAGGATTATTCCAACATGGAATACATCGTGGTGGATGGAAATTCAAGCGATGGCAGTCAGGAAATCATCAAAAAATATGTTTCGCAATTAGCATGGTGGGTTTCAGAAAAAGATAATGGACAGGCAGATGCCTTCAATAAAGGGTTAAAACATGCCAACGGAAAGTATATAGGCTGGCTAAATTCGGACGATTTATATTTAGAAGGGGCAATCTCAGAGGCTATCGAACTTTTGGAATCGAAACCTGAGCTTGCTTTTGTTTTTGGTGATGTTCAGTCGATTGACCAGCATGGCAAGATTACCAATATCATGAAATACGGAGATTGGAATCTAGAGGATTTGATGCAATTCAAAATCATCGGTCAACCAGCTGTTTTCATGAGAAAAGAATTATTAGACTCTACTGGCGGATTAGATCCTACCTACCATTTTTTATTAGACCATCACCTATGGCTAAGATTGGCTTCGGATGCTCCGATTAAGTACTCCAAAAAAATATGGGCAGCAGCCCGTTTTCATGCGACTGCTAAAAATGTGGCTCATGCCTCTGAATTTGGCCAGGAAGCGTACCGTTTGGTCGAATGGATGGAAAATAATCCGGTTTTGAACAAAACCTTTTTAGAAAATTATAAAAAAATACTGGCTGGCGCTCATCGAATGAATGCGAGATATCTGCTGGATGGAGACCAATATTCACAGGCAGCTCATGTTTATTGGCAAGGAATGAAGGTAGATTTCCCTACTATTTTTCCTGAATGGCATAGAATGCTGTATTCTATTTTTGCACCATTAGGACTGACCAAAATAAAATCCCTCTACCTCCGATTAAGATTTTTAGTTAGAAGGCCTGATCTAAAAGGAAAAGGTAAATGATATCTAATTCTTTAAAATCAGAAATTGGAACGCAGAATGAAGAATTGTATAATAATCATTATCTTTTTTATGTGATTTCGATTGTCTTAATTTTATTAATTGGGCTGATCATCCGCTTCTATGATCTCACAGATGCTCCTTTAGATTTCCACCCGACCCGGCAGCTTTACTCAGCGATTAAAGCCCGTGGTATGTTTTATGTGAACCAACCATCAGATGACACTGGTAAAAGAGATTTAGCGGTGAGTCTTTGGCAGGAGCAAGGGTTAATCGAACCACCTGTGTTGGAACGATTAACAGCCTTTACTTATCAAGTGATCGGTAAAGAAATTTTATGGGTTCCTCGTGTCTATTCGATTCTCTTCTGGACAATTGGCGGGTTGGTATTATTAGCCTTAACTAAAAGATTAATCGATAGGAACGCTGCTGTGTTTGCCTTTATGGTATTCATGGTGACTCCATACACGGTGATTGCCAGCCGCGCATTTCAGCCAGATCCACTTATGGTTATGTTCATGATCTTAGCCATCTGGGGTATGGTTCGCTGGATTGATCAGGATAATATCAAAAACGCGCTATTAGCGGGTGTTTTTGCGGGATTGGCGATATTCATAAAATCCGTAGTGATCTTTCCTTTAGCCTTTGCATTTATTGGAATCGTTTTCTCTGAGAAGAAAAATATTAAGGCCGTTTTCCGCAGTAAAACTATTAGGATAATGGGATTACTGACAGTGCTGCCTTATATACTCTATATGTTCTATGGTTTATTGATCAGTGGTGAACTGCAATCCCAATTTAGTTTGAGATTCTTTCCACAATTATGGGTTGATCCGGTATTCTGGTTGCGCTGGATTGAAATGATCAATAAAGTGGTGGGTTTTGAATTCTTCCTGGCTGCGATACTTGGAACATTATTATTGAGAAAAACCAGTTATAGAATTCTTTTATCTGCGTTGTTTTTGGGTTATTTTATTTATGGATTGATTTTGCCTTATCATATGTCCACGCATGATTACTATCAGTTACCTTTGGTGCCGATTGTCGCCATAGGAGCATCCGTTGTTTTTAGTAGGATAGTTTCCGGGATCAGGAACTCTAAATGGACCAGTAATATTGTGGTTCTGGGTGTTTTAGGACTGTTCATGGTTATCAATGCCTGGGATGTGAGGGTCACCCTCGCGAGAAATAATTACGACAGTGAAGTCAAGTTCTGGGAAAACATGTCTGGTGTATTTGAGTTGGATGATCGGGTCATTGGGATTACCCAGGATTATGGATACCGATTGAATTATTGGGGGTGGACCGAGATAGAACCCTGGATGTCAACCTTTGACTTTTCCCTCCGTGAGTTAACAGGCCAGAAATTTGATTTACAGGCTTTGTTTGCAGAACAAACACAGGGCATGGATTATTTCCTTGTAACGCAATTCTCAGAACTCAACAATCAACCTGAAATCAAGAAGTTACTTTATGAAGGTTATCAGGTTTGGAAAGAGACCAGCGATACCGTTATTTTTGACCTAAAGAAAAAAATTGAGGATTAATTTATGCAACCGCTAGTTTCAATTGTTACGCCATCTTTCAACCAGGGTAAATATCTGGAAAGAACAATCAACTCTGTGTTGAATCAAGATTACCCCAACATTGAATACATCGTAATCGATGGAAAATCTTCTGATAATAGTCTTGAAATCATTCAAAAATATTCAAGCAGATTTGCCTATTGGCAATCAGAAAAAGATCGTGGGCAAACTGATGCGATCAACAAAGGTTTTTCCAAAGCATCAGGTCAGATCCTGGCTTGGATTAATTCTGATGACACTCTGGAACCACAGGCTGTCTCACAGGCAGTCGATTATCTTCTTCGACATCCCGATGTAGGCATGGTGTATGGAGATTGCAATTTTGTGGATGCCAATGACAACATTATTGGAAAATTCAATGCCCAACAGACCGATTATTATAAATTAAAGACGGGCTACGTCCATATCCCGCAACAAGCTGCTTTTTGGCGGGCTGATTTATGGAAGCAAGTTGAACCTCTAGATTCATCCATTTATTTTGCAATGGACTACGATTTATGGCTGCGGTTAGCAAAAATTAGTAAGATTGTGTATTTACCAAAATTGTGGGCAAATTTTCGTTTGCATGGAGATGCGAAAACGATTGCAGAAGATGATCGTTGTTGGCCGGATATGTTAAAAATTCATTATCGCGATGGGGGAAAATGGTGGCAGCCGATTGTTTGGAAATATTGGATTCGAAAATTGGCAGCTCCCTATATTAGATTCAAACGTAAAAAACTGTTAAAAAATTAATTTCAGATCAACACAAACTGTATAAATAATTTCGAAAATAATGTTTCGAATTGCTATAATTGATAAAAAAGAATTAGGTTGGTATGAAATTAAACAAAATTACGTATTTGGTTGTCCTTATTTTATTGGTTTTGGCAGGGTGTTCTGAGCGTCAGATCACTTTTACGCCAGAGGTTATCGAAGTTATGACAGAAACTGAACCAGTCAGGGATACACCAATCCCTACAGACACTTTTCCTGCTGAAGAAATTCAGGAACCTATCCAGACAGATGAAGTTATAACAGATATTCAAATGGATACGGTGAAAGAATTTCCTGATCCATCTGCCTATCAGTGGGTAGAAGTTGCTTCTGGTTTTTCAAAACCGTTGGGAATGACATCACATTATGATGGCATTCTGCTAATTTATATTCTCGAACAAGATGGATTTATCCGGGTAGTGGAGGATGGGGTTTTATTGCCTGCGCCATTTCTCGATATCAAAAGTAAAACTACAACTAGAGGATCAGAACAGGGCTTGTTAGGAATGGCTTTGGATCCTGATTATGCCAACAATGGAATATTCTATTTAAATTATTCTGGGCAGGGTGGAGATACGGTTATTGCCAGATATGTCGCAGATGAGGACAGAAGAGCAGCTGATCCAAAACGCGAACAGGTCATTCTCACCTATGAACAGCCTTATTCAAATCACAATGGTGGAAATTTGGTTTTCGGTCCAGATGGTTTCCTATATGTTGGTCTGGGGGATGGCGGTTCGGGTGGTGATCCTGAAAACCGTGCGCAGAACCCGAATACACTTTTAGGAAAGATGCTACGGATTGCCGTGCAGGATCAGGAGATTTATGCAATACCATCCGATAATCTTTATCTGGATGGTGGTGGCAGGGCTGAAATTTGGGCTTTAGGATTGCGTAATCCCTGGCGCTATTCATTTGATCGTTTAACAGGCGATCTTTGGATTGCTGATGTGGGGCAGGGAGAATGGGAGGAAATCAATTTTACACCTGCCAACCCTGATACGGGTCTGAATTTTGGATGGAATTATCGAGAAGGGACACATCCTTTTAAAGGGGATCCAATCAATCCGAGTGAATTGATTGATCCAATTTTCGAATATGATCATAGTTTAGGTTGTTCTGTGACAGGGGGTTATGTTTACCGGGGCGAAGACCTGCCTGAGTGGTATGGTATTTATATTTTTGGAGACTTTTGTACCGGTAAAATTTGGGGAATTCTTCCAACGACAGATGGCGATTGGGCTGTGAATCCTCTATTTGAATCTGGATTAAATATCAGCTCATTCGGGGAAGATTTCTTTGGTGAACTATATCTGATTTCACATGATGGTGCTCTCTATAAAATAAACTCAAAATAATCCGGGAATTGATCAGTTTTTGAAATGGTATAATCAAAAATGAATATCGAGAATAATACTCGATGGAGGTAAAAATGACAGAAAAGAAATGGGTATCAGCAAAAACACAATACTGTAGACATGCTGGAATTGAAGTTCATTTAGAGGTTCAGGTCGTCTTACCCCCGGAATATCTGCCTGATCAGCCTCCCCGCGTGATTGGACACCGCTGTTCACATGGTATGCAATGTAATCTTCTGACACAACCTTCTTGCACCTGGGCAGGTACCAACCCTACTTATGACCCTTTTAGTGAACAAGAGTAAACCTTGGTTTTACAAAAAACACGCTGCCTTAGCGTGTTTTTTTTATTGACTTACCTGAGCCTAAAAACCAGTTAAATCACCTTGAGTTTCTTACCCACCCGTTCAAATGCCTGCAAGCTTTGATCAAGATCTTCTCTTGAATGGGTGGCAGAGATCATGACACGAATTCTCGCTTTTCCTACCGGAACAGTAGGAAACCCTAAAGCCATGGCAAATACACCTTCATTGAATAATTCTTTACTGAAATCCTTCGCCAGTTTTGCCTCTCCTAACATCACTGGTGTGATCGGGGTTTGAGATAAGCCGGTATCAAACCCTAAATTTTTCATTTCGACTTTGAAATAATTCCCGTTTTCCCATAGTCGATCCACCAGCTCTGTAGATTCTTCCAATAGATTGACCGCAGTCAAACATGCCGCAACATCTGCGGGGGTTAATGCGGATGAAAAGATAAAAGGTCGCCCGCGTTGCCGAATCCATTCGATCAATTTCGCGTTTCCTGCAACCATCCCGCCCATGACACCAAATGCTTTCGACATCGTGCCGACTTCAATATCCACTTTTCCATGTAAGCCAAAATGGTCCACAATGCCCCGACCACCTTTACCTACCACACCTTCGCCATGAGCATCATCCACCATCAACATGACATCATATTTACTGGTAACCTCGTAAATTTTGTCTAATGGAGCCAGATCACCATCCATACTGAATACTCCATCGGTGATAGCTAATAACCTGCGATATTTGTTTTTATTTTCTAGAATTTTATTTTCCAAATCTTTGGCATCTGCATGGTCAAACCGAATGATGGTTGCCCCTGATAGCCTGCATCCATCAATTATTGACGCATGGTTCAGGTCATCTGAAAGAATGCCATCTTCTTTTCCAACCAGGCAGGGAATTGTCGCCAAATTTGCTGAGAATCCTGATTGGAATGAGATACACGCTTCCACACCTTTAAATTGAGCCAAACGCCGTTCTAATTCCAGATGAACATCCATGGTGCCTGCGATGGAGCGCACCGCCCCTGGCCCGACACCATATTCGTCGACAACCTTCTTTACCGCAGCAATCATTTTTGGATGATTAGCCAGCCCAAGGTAGTTATTCGAACAGAAGTTTAATACTTTTTTTCCATCTACCACCAACCAGGCGCCTTGTGGAGAACTGATTGTGCGTATCTGATTGTATAATCCGTTGTCTTTTAAAGATTGGATTTCTTCTTCAGCCCATACTAATCGGTTTGACATTGTGACCTCTTTTCAGGAAAAAAATTTAATTGATAATTAAATTATATCCGAGACAAGATTGCGGTTAAGGTACCAAAAAACATATTTAAATTGGAATATTGTTGGTTTTTTTCCATTAATGATCGTGTCTTATTCACTTAAATAACCCATTTCGATTAATGCTTTGCGTAAAGGTTCAACTCCGTATGGAGTGACGGCAATAGTATTTTGATTGAGTACTGCTTGAATAAACTTCTTTACAGACATGGTTTGTAATTGCTGGATGACTTCATGATCAGCAATGTGTAATAAAACTGCGTTACTAAAATGAGCCTGGGTTCCCTGGTTTTCCCAGTTTTCCAGTGCAGACTTTAATTTGGGTGGAAATGGGTGCGTTATGGTAGATTGGACTATCTTTAAGAAATGGCTGATTTTTAATCCTTGTTGCTTTGCCCGCTGTAATGAATCAGGTGAAATATGATAAATGTATCCATCTTTGGTCTTCCCATCCCAATCACAGAATCTGGAAATCTGATAACGTATAGTGCGCGAAAAGCGTAAAGGGATGACGAGTTTTCCGTATGAATCTATGATAATTCTAGTCTCTTCCAGTTTATTGATTTCTGGTGAATTATTGGATAATAAGTCCGCATACCAACTGGAGCATTTAAAAGCCTGCATGGTGTTTTCATTGCTGCTGGATGCTAGGTCCACCAATCCCAACCAGAACAATGGGCCGGTGATCATGAAGCGCAGAAATAAGCCGTCAACAGCATCCCAATGCTCATAACCACGCAGATATTCCTCATCTGCGGCACTTTTTATATACCAGGTATCATAATTACCCGCCGGTCGTTGAAAATCAGGATTAGTCTGATAAACAAATGAAACAAAACTGTCGATGGCCCACCATTGATTGTTGGGAATCAGCGAGATTTGATCTAATAAAAATTGCCGGGCTTTTTGATGGTTACGATCCAGAATTCCTTCAATGATAATTCCTGGTATAAGACTCATTTCATTCAAATTGGCGTTGTTTATCCAACGATTGATAAGCAAAGAAAGTGATAGCTCCCTGGAGGATTCCAGAAATATCCGCACCTGTTCAGGATCTATTGTTCCATCTTCGGAAATCAATTTTAATTCTGTAAGAATAGAATTTAAGAATGTTATCGGAATATCACAATAGTTGTGAAGAATATCGAATGAAAAACTATTTCGCATCCCTGCTAAAAAAGTGCAGGCATCATCCAGAATTACGTCTTGGGCGGGATATACGATTTTTGTTTCTTTGTTTGTTGCTGGCCGTCCAGGAATTTGTTTTTTCTGAATATGGACGGGTTCCAGGCATGAAAAAATTTCCTCTGGTATATATGCGAATTCCTGTGGTTCTGTCTCTGTGCTGAAAAAGGCCCTACCAATAAAGGCGCGATACCAAAGATACTCGACTGGCGTTTTTAGATGCAGATCAGGGCGTTCACGATCTCTCCGGGCTGATCCCATTACCTGGATTTCTCCAAAATCTCGAGAAAATTTTGCCCAGGGAATTTTTCCCTCATTTTCTAACAGGACATCGAACGCCTTGCGAACATTTTCTGGCAATACCTCATAAATTTCTTTGATAATTTCAGGGTTATCCATTTCAAAAGCTAATTGTGTTCTGGCAGCGTAAGCATCTGGAGCTTTTATTTCAATACCCCAGGCATTGGCAACGATCTTTAAAAAACCAAGATCTTGCCCGTTGAGCGTGCTGACAATGTTTAGCATTTTATTATTCTCATACTTATTTGATTGCTATTGTATTCCATACCTGGCAAAATTATACAAGAGAATTCATTCTATTGAAAAAGCAGACTTGGCATATCTA
The DNA here is from genome assembly GCA_942491385.1 of uncultured Anaerolineaceae bacterium. Classification (GTDB taxonomy): domain Bacteria; phylum Chloroflexota; class Anaerolineae; order Anaerolineales; family Anaerolineaceae; genus UBA6170. Next base: position 58,266 of record CALOAF010000007.1, read on the forward strand.
TGACAGTTATTAATGCACCCGTCGAATTCGTGAATAAGATTTAATTGACTCAGAACCTGCTTACCTGTATAATTTCAAAAGTCAAGATATCGACATGGAAAACATATGGCCTTAAAAGGTAATCTGCGCGATTTTACGATCACCCAATTATTAAATCTGGTAAATCTTGCCTGTAAAACCGGAACTCTGGTTATTGAGGGGCCTTCAGATATTGCCAGGGTTTCTTTCCGTGAGGGAAAATTAATTTATGCCCAAATGGATCATATGGATAATACTTTAGCTGGTATTTTACGAAGAAGCAAGAAAATCAGTTCAAGGCAGTATGCGATCCTTGCAGAACGGGCAGCCAATATGAATGATAAAGAACTCGGTATCTTATTAATCAATGCTGGGTATCTTAATCAATATGATATTATCGAAAGCCTGCAACAGTATTTTGTTGGTATTGTCCGGCAGCTATTTACCTGGGTGGAAGGAATGTTTAATTTTGAAATAAATTCATTACCGCCATCCGATAAAATTCCTGTTCGTATGAATCTTGAAAACCTGATCATCGAAGGATCAAGACAGTTGCGCGAATGGGAACAATTACAACAGGAAATTCCTTCATTGGATATGTCGCTTAAATTCAGTGATCGCCCAGGAATTAATATCAGAAATGTAAATCTAAGTGTGGAAGAATGGCGGGTGGTATATTATGTTAATCCTAAAAACACCATGCGACAGATTGCAAAAGCAACCAAACTCAATGATTTAGAAATTCGGCGTATCGTGTACTCATTGTTACAGGCAGGTTTGATTGAAATCATTCGACCAGGAGAAAAAACCGGTGCATTACAACCAAGAGCATTACAGAAATCGGACAAAGTTGAACAAAAATCGTTGATTAATAGAATTATTGATAGAATTCGAGCAATTTAATTAGGTATTTTATGCAGACAGTAAAAATTGTAGTTACAGGCCCATTTAGTTCAGGAAAAACAGAGTTCATCCAGTCAATTAGTGAGATTGATGTTGTTTCTACAGAACGAAAAATATCGCTCGAATCAGAGAAAATTAAGAATGCTACTACAGTAGCAATGGATTTTGGCCGTATCACCATCGACAAAGAATTGGTGCTTTATATGTTTGGAACCCCTGGTCAGAGAAGGTTTGACTTCATGTGGGAAATCCTTTCAGAAGGTATGTTGGGCTTTATTGTCATGGTGGATAGTTCTCGACCAGAGACTTTTAGAGAAGCGCGCTTTATCTTGGAGACGTTTCGGGCGTATGCGCCTACTCCCTATGTGGTAACTGCTAATAAACAGGATCTGGAAGATGCCTGGGATCTTGAAGATATGCGATTTGCGTTACGATTAGATCCAAAAATTAAACTTTTACCCTGTGTTGCTCATGATAAAAACTCGGTTAAAAAGGTTCTTTTAGAATTACTGTATACCATATTGGCCGATATGGAGGCAAAATAGTCTGCACTGATGTCCTCCATCACCACAGATAAAGGAATATTGCATTACGAGGTTTTTGGTAAGGGGAAACCTGTAATTTTTTTACATGGCTGGCTAGGTTCCTGGGGTCTTTGGCAGGAAACGATGGCAATGATCGGAAAAACAAACAGGGCTTATGCACTTGACTTTTGGGGATTCGGAGAATCAAATGATAAGCTGACTTCATATAAGGTAGAGGATTTTGTTGATCTGGTAAGACAATTCATGGATCAAATGGGAATTCAGAATGCACCTCTGGTTGGCCACAGCATGGGGGGGACGGTAAGTTTGATGGCTGCACTCAATGACCCACAACGTATCCAAAAAGTGGTTGTGATTGGTTCTCCAATTGAAGGCAAATCTCTGAGTTTTCCCCTAAGATTGGCTGGAAGGCGCAGTATTGCGGTTTTACTGTTTCGTAATTTTGGTTTTTTTCGCAGAACCCTGAAGAAAGTATCGCCCTTGATCTGTAGAAACCCACTCTTCCCGGAGATTATTGATCATGATCTTTCAAAAACAAATTTGGAATCTTTTCTAAATAGCATCCATTCCCTTAATCAGGTTGATTTAAGACCGAGCCTTCAAAAAATCAAAATTCCAGTATTGGGAATGTATGGAAAACGTGATAATATAGTATCACCCAAACAATATAAACCATTGCATTACGGGATTCCCACCTCACAAATTGAAATTTTTACAAAATCCGGTCACTTTATTATGCTTGAAGAACCGCAGTTATTTATGCAAATATTACACAAATTCATTAATCCGGAGACTGATTAAAAAATGACCTATCAAACAACTCTAAAATGTTCTGGTACGATGACAGATATTTTATTAGAGGGGGTAAGAGAAACAATTGGAATTCACGAAAAGGGATCATTAATTAGAACTACCTCATTATTTGAAAATGTTTTATATACTGACACACATAAACAAAAGGAACTATTCAATTTTCTAGAAACGGGTCCTTTATTATTTGGAGAACGTGGTGCTTCGGGAATTGCCCATCGAATAGGAGAAGCTAGTTTTCGGAGTTTTCTGAGAATGCAAGGGAAATACTATTCATTAACAGAAATTTCGTATCGCTTGATGAACTCTCAACAAAGAATTGTTTTTGGTTTGAAAAAGCTGGCTGAGTTTGCGGAACAGAATTGTGGGGTACAAATTGTCATCAACGAAAATGAAAAACAATGGTTTTGGCAAGTAATTGAAAGTGAGGCGGTTCATGCCTGGAATTGGCTGTACTCACCTTATACTTTTGGCCTCTTACGGGAATTTTTTGCCTGGACTAGTGGTGGTCGTTATTATCCTATGGAGGAAACTTCGGTTTCTCCAAATTCAGGTATATTATTCCAGTTAGAGATCAATAAACAACCTTTGAGTAATTAATGTTAGATTATCGAATAATTCTGCGCTCCCAGCAGCATGTTCTACCCTTTAATGAACCAGCCAGGGATCTGCGAATTCTGAATAAACCTTTATGGTTAATTCAAAGGGATGTTCTGGCAGCCTACACAAAACAAGAAATTGATATTTCTCCAGGAGAGAGTATTCCAATAAAAAATAAGTCCTGTATTGTTTTCCGGGATAATCTATTCTTTGATGAGATTTTTATCAAATCATTTATGGATCTTGCACAGGAAGAGAATTGTGCAGTCCGGGTTGCTTTTTCAATTAAGGACCCGGCATTTAGAGAGCATTGTCTCCCATTATCAAGATCTTATGAAAAAATTGATGATCTTTACTTTGCTGACCTCTGGTATTACCCGCATGGCCCTGTAGATGATGTAAAACCATTGATTATGGATTTAAAGTCTCAGGAAATTGGTTATTATCACGTGCCGAAATACATGGCATTTAATCAAGGTGATTTGGTGTATCAGGTTCCTTTACAAAGCCTGATAGCCATTGATTCCTGGGTGCATGTTTTTATTGCTGACGCGATTTTCGGTTTGTTTGCCAGAGGGGCACGATTTGAAAAGCGTTTAAAAAATGACCCAAGATTTATGCTGAGCGTTTTATTAACATCCATGTATGAAGGAAGACAATTATTGACCTGTTCCAAACTGGTAACGTCAGGGAAGAATTGTTCCATCGATCCCAGTGCTGTGATTCATGGACCAACAACGATCGGGGATAATGTTACCATTGGCGCTGGTGCGGTGATTGAAAACTGCATCATTGGGAATAATGTTAATATTTCCCAGGGATGCAATTTAATGTTATCTGTGGTTGGAGATGGCACATTTCTTCCTTTCCGAGCTTCAATTTTTATGTCTACACTGATGGATAATAGTATGGTTGCCCAAAATACATGCCTTCAAATGAGTGTAGTAGGTCGCAATTCATTTGTTGGCGCAGGCACTACATTTACTGATTTCAATTTGTTGCCGATTGGATTACGGGCTCGAGATGCAAATGGAAAATTGGGTAACGCAAATCGGCCAGTTTTGGGGGGATGTGTGGGACATAATTGCCGTATAGGATCTGGTTTGGTTATTTACCCTGCCCGAACGATTGAGTCGGATGTGATCCTCATCAGTTCAAATGAAAGGCGTGTGATCGAACATGATATTGCTTATGAAGAAAGCGATCATCACCAATTGAAACATGCTACACTTCACCGTCAACTTTATCCCAGGGAAGATAGATAAATAACAGCAGTATAGTAAGTTATTAAAATTATCGTCACTTATTTAAACCCAATTGTGATTTGGATTAAGTATAATAAGTATGTCATCCGTAAATTATGTTAACCAATTATGTGTATAAAACGGATGCAAAATTATTGTTCGATAATTTCTTAGTTATAAATCTGGAGGTTAGGATGGGTAAAGGACGCCTATTAGTTGTTGAAGATGATCATGATATTTCTAACATGTTGAATATTTATTTTTCGGGGTTGGGATATGATGTGGATATCGCTCCCCGTGGAGAAGTTGCCCTAGAAAAAACCCGACAATTAATGCCACATTTAATAGTGTTGGATATTATGCTCCCGGATATTGATGGTTATGAAGTCTGTCGTCGCTTAAGAATCAATACCCGTACGAGCCACATTCCGATTATTTTCCTGACTCAAAAGGACGAACGCAGTGACAAACTGCAAGGCCTGGAATTGGGAGCGGATGACTATATTACCAAGCCGTTTGATATTGAAGAATTGCGCTTACGGGTGCAAAATGCAATCGCCAGAGCAGAACGAGAAAGTCTGACAGATGCCCAGTCAGGTTTACCTTCCGGGAGATTAATAGAGGACCAATTAAGAAAAATTATCCGCGAGAAAGATTGGTCGTTATTTGATATCCGCATCAACCATCTGGAGCCATTCAAAGAGGTATATGGATTTATCGCAGCCAATGATGTTCTACGTTTCACCGGAATGTTATTAGGTGATATTTTGGATGAAGTGGGAACAGAAATGTATGATTTTATTGGACATGCCGGTGGTGATAATTTCGTCCTTATTGCAGATTTCAGCCAATCAAAACAGTTATCTTCCCTTCTAAAGGTAAAATTTGCTGAAACCATCAAAACACATTACAACTTTATGGATCGTGACCAGGGATTTCTGGCTGTTCCAAATGAATCGGAAACTCCAAAAAAAGCTGCATTGATGACATTATCAATCGGGATGGTTTCACCTAATACACATCAATTTGCAGATATTCGAGAAATTACTGAACTAGCAGCAGAAGAACGAAGAAAAGGTAATCTGATTTAGAACTGGATAATTTGGGTGATCGTCTATCTTTTTACAGGTCTTATCATAGTAGCAATTATTGGAATCCTTTGGGTTTCAATTCGACTTATTTTTGGACTTAAACAGCAGGATACCGTCCAATCTATCTCAGAGATTGAGGATTTTTTGGAATATCCTCATCCGGTTCTGCTGGTCGAAAAAGGTGGCAAGGTCAAATATCATAATGTAGAGGTAACCAAATTACTGGGTTTAAAAGCAGGACAAGAATTTGATATAAACCTCCTGGCTAAAAAATCAAAAAACAACGAAATTTTTAAGATATTTACCAAGCCTGGCAGATACAATGTTGAATTTAATCACGAAAATTATGACACTTATAGTTACTCAACATCTACTGGAATGTTGGTAACTTTCCATAAAATTCAATCTATTGGAGACCCTCTCCCAACAGAAAATGCCATAGTCCCTACTTCACTGAACATCATAGAAAAAATTTCTTCCAATGAGGATCTGGAACAAATCATTCAACTGGTGTTGATAGAAATTCAAAACAGAGTTCCAGCTGATTTTACTGAAATCGCGCTCTGGGATGCAGAAAAAGAAGAAATTTTTTCATTTCAAACCAAAACAATTGAAAACATACCTGCCATGCAATCCCCGAAACGTTATTATGTAAATGAATGTTTTTCAGGGAAAGTCATTAAAGAAAGAAAAAAAATCTACATTGAAAATTTCAATTTTGACCTGAACCCAACCGATAAAGAGGATTTGCCTTCTGACCTGCATGAAATTCTGGGGATCCCATTATGGTTGAATGGCGATGTCATTGGCGCAATCATCCTTGGCAATATCCAACCCTTGGAATTATCCCAAAAAGCATTGGCTTTAGACTCACGAATATTGAACCAGATTGCTGTTGGCCTATACTTTGCCTGGATGAACCATGAGGTGCGGAGAAAATCTTCTGAATTAAGTGGTTTATCAAAGTTAACCTATTCCATCAGCAAAATTCAGGATCCACACATATTTTTCAAGAATATCATATCCAGTTTTGAAAGTCTATTACCTGTTGATATTTTTGGTTTTATCCTCTATGATGAACAAATAAAAATTCTGGAAGCCAAACAACCTTTTAAAGGTCTCCCTGATCCAATTGTTGATATTATCAGGATTACAGTTGAGCCGGACAGCCCAGCGCACAACATCTTGTTTTCACAGGATATTTTGATTGTAGATAATGCGATGGATAACCAACAGTGGTCTGATCTGGGTTTATCCCATCTGGCCAGTGCAGCCAGCATCCGAGAAGCGGTGCTCATTCCATTGTCTCCGGGCAGTGAACCGATGGGATATCTATTGGCTGCCAATCATCAGAATATCGAAACCTCATTTTCACAGGATGAGATGCATCTCCTCATGATTGTCGCAAACCAAACAGCGCCCCTTATCGAAAATCTTTATCTCCTCCTTCAATCAAAACAAAGAACACAGCGGGCAGAATCTTTACGTAGAATTTCATCCTTAGCCAGTTCTTCAGCCACATTGGAAGAACTACTCGCTTTCTCTATTAATGAACTTTCATTATTGTTACATGCCAATATGGCAGGTTTATTCCTCATCGATCAATCATCCATGAAATTGGAATGGAACCCGGATTCAAGTTATGGGCAATGGCGGTTTGAGGATGCAGTAAAAGAATTAGCACTTTCTTCTTCCGATTTTCCTGCGACCGTAACCCATACCAGGGAGCCGTTATTAATAGGAAAGTTTGACGAAACGAAACCAATTCCAGCCTTTTATCAAAATATAGTCGATCAATGTGATTTACAATCAGCCATTATTGTTCCAATGGTTGTGAAAAACCGAGGTATTGGAGAAATTTGGTTTGGCAGCAATACCCTCAGTTTTTTCGATCAGGGCGATATACAATTGATTCTTTCTGCTGCAAACCAACTAGCGTATGTGGTGGATCAGGCAAATTTATCAGTGCTCACGCTGGAAGCGTTGAATGAAAAAATGGAACAGGAAAAATTGATTGATGAATTGCAAAAGATTAATCATTTTAGCCAGGAAATAACCAGCCTTCGTCCCACGCTAATTTTGCAGGAATTGCTGGATATTTTAATGGAATTCATTCCTTCTGCGGACGCCGGATGGATAGGTTTATATAATGAACCAGATCGATCTATAAAACCGGAACACATGCGAAATTTTTCAGAGAGCTTTCAAAAGCTTCAATTCGGATCTAAAAGTCTTCCGGTTCAAATTTGTATAAATAAAAAACTGATCCTGCTTAATGATCTTGAATTTCCTTTAGGGTATGGATTAACTGAATCGGAAGCCGTTCAATATTTAAGAAGTACACAAAATCAAATTCCAACTGGCTGTTTAATGGTACCCATCACAGCATCCAATAGTTGTATTGGCACACTGGTTTTGGAAATTTATAATACTGAGAAATCATTTTCTCCAGAAGATGAATCCTTAACCTTATCTTTTCTGCATCAAGCAAATTTAGCACTATCAAATGCAGATTTATTTATGACCACTGCAATACAAACAGAAAAATTGAAAATTCTTACTGATCTTTCCAAATCAATGTCAGCCAGCTTAAATAAAGAAGAATTACAACATTCGTTGTTGGAACAATTGGAGCAGTTGGTCGAATATCAAACCGCTACTTTATGGGAGAAAGATAAGCGGCATCTAAAAGTTATCGCTACCGCTGGGTTTCCTGATGGTGAGGATAGAACGGGATTGGTTGTTCAACTAGATGATTCTTCCCTATTCCAGGAAATGTTTACCACCAAGCAGCCCCTCGTTATTCCTGATATCAGAGCAGATGGACGTTTTCCTGCTTTGGTTGAGGCTGAAAATTTCTCTTGGATGGGTATTCCTATTATTTCAAAAGATGAAGTCATTGCCGTGATCGCCTTAGAACAAAAACAAGTGGGATATTATGAGGAAGGGTTAGTGCAATTGGCAGAAGCTTTTGCATCTCAGGCGGCGATTGCATTGGAGAACGCCAGTCTTTATCAGGAATCAATCACCCGTGGGTCAGAGCTCAACGAGCGTACACAAAAATTATCCTGGTTGAACCAATTCTCTTCGGAAGTAAACCGATCCTTGGACATCACTTATATTATTAGCTCCACTTCTGAATATTTAATAAATATTGTCAAATGTGAAATGATCTCCATATTTTTAATCGGCCAGGATCGGGATTTGAAATTATCATATCAACGGCCAGAAATTGGCACTATGCCGAAATTGATGATTCATGATCAACCACTTTTCGAGAAATTAATTCAGTCTCGTGGAATTTACCAAATAGAGAATGTTGCAGAAGACCAGGAAATAGATATCTTAAATCAACAATATTTCTCCCAACGGGGCACTACATCAATCTTGTTTGTTCCTTTACTAAGTTCCAATGAATTTTTTGGGTGGGTTGGAATGGAATCTCGAACATCCAGACGCTTTACACACAATGAGACTGAATTGGCCATGACGATAGCAAATCAAGCAGCATTAGCCATGAACAACGCGTTCTTATTGAGCGAGACTCTGGGGTTGAAAAAGAACCTCGAAACGAGGGTTGAGGAGCGCACCAAAGAATTAATCGTGGAACACCGCAATACTGAAATGTTACTGAATATTTCCAATGAACTTGCCGGGAGTATGGATATCGATCAGATTCTTGACAGCACTTTAAGATTGATCAATGGTGCCTTGAATGTTTCTGGAAGCCTAATCTATCTAACAAGTAACAAGAAAATAATACAGGCAATTCATCACTCTTCAGAAAATGAAGGGCAAGTTGTTAATGAATCAATTGAAAACTATTTTCAGCAAACCGTTTCAGAAAAGAAATCTATTTTACTTGAAAATATTATTGATGATGACCAACATAAGCGATTTTCAAGCTGGATGTTTGTCCCATTGAAATTTGGCGAATCGATCTTAGGAGTCCTGTCTATTTTTCATCATAAACCGTTTTTCCTCACGGACAGAGATCTTAAATTAGGTGAAGCGATTGCAGGCCAAATCAGTTTGGCTTTGAATAATGCCGAGATTTTCACCCTGATTCGCGATCAATCGGAAAATCTTGGGTCTATGCTACGTGACCAAGAGGTTGAAGCCAGTCGCTCCAAAGCAATCCTGGAAGCTGTTGCCGATGGTGTGTTGGTAACAGGCACACAATCCGAAATATTGTTATTAAACAAATCGGCAAAAGTTATCTTGGCGATGGAAGAGAATTCAATCGATACCTCTTTGCAAGCATTGCAGAATTTCTTTGGTGGAAAAATTATGCATTGGATTTCGACTATCAAAAACTGGACTGAGCAACCATCAAAAATACTTACAGATGCTGTTTTTGCGGAAAGAATACCGTTAATGGGTCAACAGGTTATTTCAGTTCATCTTTCTCCAGTTATGTGGCGCAACGAATTCTTGGGGACTGTATCTGTTATTAGAGATATCACCATCGAAGTTCAAATCGATCAATTGAAGACCGATTTTATATCCAATATCAGCCATGAATTAAGAACGCCGATGACTTCAATCAAAGGGTATGTTGAAGTATTGCTGATGGGAGCATCAGGAAACATTAATGATCAACAAAAACATTTTTTGGAAATTATTCAGGGAAGCGCAAATCGATTAACTTCTTTGATGGATTCTATTCTGGATGTTTCCAGAATAGAATCCGGAACTATTATTCTGAGACCAGAACTAATGGATTTGGTCGCTAAAATTAACGATGTAGTTGAAATTCACAAAAATGCATCCATCAATGATTCAAAACAGATTACCTATCAGATAAAACCTATCGGAAAAATTCCCCAGATTATGGTTGATATTGATAGAATGGAACAGGTATTTTTGAATATTCTGAATAATGCTCGGATTTATTCATATGAAGATGGTTTAATAACAATTATAGTAGAAGCAGTTGAGAAATTTATCAAAATTGGATTTATCGATCGAGGGGTAGGAATTCCAAGAGACGAACAGGAACATGTTTTTGAGCGATTTTACCGAGGCAGGAACGCATTGAACATGAATTCTGCAGGCACTGGATTAGGTTTATCAATCGCACGAATCCTGATTGAAATGCATGGGGGAACTATATATCTGGAATCGTCTGGTATTCCAGGTGAAGGTTCAAGTGTCACTGTCATGCTCCCCATCAAACAAGAAAACGGGACATCATAATGGCAAAGATATTAATCGCTGAAGATGAACCCGATATTCGTGATCTGATTGAATTTACCCTGAAATATGTTGGTCATGAAGTTGTTTCTGTTGCAAATGGCGAAGAAGCATATAAACTTACCAGAAAAAACAACCCAGACTTGATCTTATTGGATGTGCGCATGCCCGTCATGTCTGGATACGAAGCTTGTGAAAAAATAAAGGCAGATCCCCAAACAAGCCATATTCCAGTCGTTTTTCTTTCTGCTAAAGGACAGGAATCAGAAATTAAGGCAGGTTTAGCAGCAGGAGCAGTAGATTATTTATTAAAACCTTTTGCCCCAAATGAACTCAACAGACGGATAAATGATATCCTGGCCGGGGTAGCATGAGCGCGATTTTCATTGATGGGCAATTAGCACATTACGAAGTCATTGGTCGTGGGAAGCCGGTTTTATTTTTACATGGCTGGATTGGATCCTGGCGATATTGGGTGCCTACAATGCAGGCGATATCATCCTCAAACAGAGCTTATGCCCTGGATTTTTGGGGCTTTGGGGATAGTGCCAAGCATGACCAATATACGATCAATGATCAGGTGAAATTTGTTAAAGCGTTTATGGAAAAAATCGGGCTTTCACAAGTTGTTCTGATTGGTCATGGCCTGGGGGCTATTGTTGCCTATGGTCTTGCTATTAAAAATCCCGAAATGGTAGAGAAGATTTTATCAATTTCTCTGCCAATGTCATTTGATTTTCTAAACACCCGGCTGCTGTCCGGAGAACATTTGGGACTTGTCGATAAGTTATTGGGAAAAGGGATTGAAACTGAAGCAGTCAGAAGCGACGAAGCCAAGAATGATCCAGAGGCTATTCGAAAAACATTATCTGCAAGCGAATTGCTCAATTGGTTGGAGAGCCTGGATTATTACGAAAAGATTTCACTGTTGGTCTTTGGACAGAATGATCCTGTGGTACGAGCCCCCACCATAGAAAAAATTCAAACGTTTCGCCAGAACATCCACACCATAATATTTGAACAATCTGGGCACTTTCCAATGTTGGATGAGAGTAGTAAATTTTCAAGGTTATTGGGTGAATTTCTAGAGCTAGGGGAAGATGATTCTCCTGCAAATTTGCAAATCAAAGAAAAATGGCAGCGCAGGGTCAGATAAATCAGGTAGAAGGAATTTTCAAGAAGTAAAAGGGTATAGAATTTTAATGGAAATTGTTGTTTTTTATGATGGTACCTGTCCATTCTGTGTGACCAGTGCCAGAAATTTAAAAAAGCTAGATTGGCTGAATAAACTTAAAATTATTGACTTATTCACACCAGGTATCTTGGAGATATATGATGTTCCACTCGAGGAAGCGATGAACAGGATCCAGGTGGTTAAGAACCATAAAATCCGCAGAGAAGGCATGAATGCATTGCTATTGATCTCCTGGTATTTGCCATTATTATGGATCTTTATCCCCTTTTTCTGGTTATCGATTAAGCTCCGAATTGGGTCAAAAATATATGATTGGATTGCCAGAAACCGTTTTCTTTTTCCGGTACCAGGATATTGCCCAATCCCTGATTCCAAGGATAATCAACAAAAATAATATCATGTTCGAGATCAGTTTGACCTCTACTTAAATAGAGTTGATCAGGTATTTTTTTCTCATCTTAGTGAATAATCAAAAGAATCTAAAAGATTTGACGTGACCTTGACATTGCCCTCTTTTCTCATATACTAATAATCAATGTTAGGAGCAACGGGGAGTCCTTTTTTGGGCTGAGAGGAGAACAATTCCACGTTCTCGACCCGCAAACCTGATCCGGTTCATACCGGCGGAGGAATATGCGATCGAAACTGATTACCCGCCGGTTGGTGGGTTTTTTGTTTTTCCTAGGGTAAGGATGGAAATGAGAGCTGTATTATTTGTAAATGGGGAATTTGAAAAGAATGATCGATTGATAAAGCAAATCAATCCTTCTGATTTACTCGTTGCAGTGGATGGAGGATTGCATCATGTGTTAAATGCCGGTTTTACGCCGCACATCATCATTGGCGATTTGGATTCAATTGATTTAATGGATCTGATGAACTTTGAAACCAATGGTGTGGACATTATTAGATTTCCGGTGCAGAAAGATGAGACTGATTTAGAGCTTGCTGTTGAGCATGTATTGAACCTGGGATTTGAAGATGTTCTCGTTTTAGGAGCAACAGGCGGAAGAATTGATCATTTTTTGGGTAATTTTCTGTTTTTTTCCAATCCAAAATATTTGAAATACAACATCAAAATTCTGACGAAAAACAGCGAGATATTCTATTGCAATTCCAGGCAGCGACTTGAAGGTGAAGTCGGGGATGGCGTCAGCTTAATCCCCATCAGCGAGGTTGTCAAAGGAATTAAAACAACAGGCTTGCTGTATCCTCTGAAGAATGAGGACCTGCTGCGGTGGAAGTCCCGAGGGATCAGTAATCAATTGCTGGATCAGCAAGCGCTGATTGAATTCGAATCAGGCGTCTTGTTATGTGTCCACCGGTTCAATTCACAAAGTAAACCAGAACGAGGAGAAAAATGAGAAATAGATTATTTCTGATATGTGGCTTGTTAATGGTTCTATTAAGTTCCTGTGTGGGCAAAAATGATTCACAAATCCCTTCTGGATCGGATACCCAAACACGCATATTGAACGTGATGACTCATGATTCCTTTGCTGTCAGTGAAAATTTAATTACGAAATTTGAGAATGAAAATAATGTAAAAATAAATTTTTTATTATCTGGTGACACGGGAGCTGCGTTGAATCGGGCGATTTTAACAAAAGGTTCACCACAGGCGGATGTATTTTTTGGTGTGGATAACACTTTTTTGTCCAGAGCGCTGAAGGAAGGTATCTTTGAGTCTTATGATAGCCCCATGCTTGCCAACATAAAAGAATCCTTACGTCTGGATCCAGATAATTATGCTTTACCGGTAGATTTTGGGGATGTGTGTATTAATTATGATAAGACCTACTTTGATGAAAATCAGCTACGCCTTCCATCTTCTCTGGATGATTTGCTTATGCCTGAATATAAGGGATTGTTGGTGGTGGAAAATCCAGCCACCTCCTCCCCGGGACTGGCATTTGTGCTGGCTACCATCGCTGAATTTGGAGAACAAGGATACCTGGATTTTTGGTCAGGTCTGGTTGCGAATGATGTGGTCATTGTTAATAACTGGGAGACCGCATACTACAGTAATTTCAGTGCCTCCGCCGGTCAGGGCAATCAGCCCATGGTGGTTTCTTATGGATCCAGCCCTCCCGCGGAGGTTATTTTTTCAGACTCGCCTATGCAGGATTCTCCCACAGCATCGATTGTTGCCCCCAATACCTGTTTCCGCCAGATAGAGTTCGTTGGTATTTTAAAAGGCACCCAACAGCGTGAATTAGCCCAGAAATTTATTGATTTTCTCCTGGATGTACCCTTTCAGGAAGATTTGCCATTGCAGATGTTCGTTTTTCCTGCAAACCAAAATGCCAGGTTGCCGGTGCAATTTGAAAAATTTGCCCAAATTCCAGACCATCCGGCTACATTGAGTCTGGATTTGATCGCTCAGAACCGCGAGAAATGGATTCAGGATTGGACGCTGACAGTATTGAGGTAACCAGTTGAAAGACAGATTAAGGTATCTTAAATTCATTCCACCAGTTTTGCTGTGGAGTTTACCATTTTTATTTCTGTTAGTATTTTATTTTCAACCATTGCTAGCAAATTTCAGAATGGCCTGGCAAGCAACGGCGGATGGACTCGCTTCCACCTCCTGGCAGGTCATTGCGCGACCACTTTTTTTTACAATCTGGCAGGCAATTCTATCCACTATCCTGACAATGGTTGTTGGATTTCCGGCAGCATATTTGATGGCCAAATATCGTTTTGTTGGAAAAACATTCATACGTTTGCTGACGACTATACCTTTTATCATGCCGACAGTGGTCGTTGCTGCCGGATTTAATGCATTATTGGGACCAAAAGGGTGGCTTAATTTATTGTTGCAAACTATTTTTTCATTTGACCAACCACCTATTCAAATCATCAATACACTGGGAGCCATTTTATTAGCCCATGTTTTTTATAATTCCACTGTTTTTATTCGCATCGTTGGGGGAGCCTGGAGTCAGTTGGATCCAAAAATGGAATTTGCAGCTCGGACTTTGGGGGCTTCTCCCCTGCGAGTGTGGCAAAAAATCACAATACCCTTGTTGAAACCAGCTCTTTTATCGGCAATTTTGTTGGTTTTCTTATTCAATTTCACCAGTTTTGCTGTCATTCTATTATTAGGAGGTCCTAAGTTTTCTACTTTGGAAGTGGAAATCTATATTCAGGCATTGCATATGCTCAATCTACCCATCGCCGGGTTACTATCTGCCATTCAATTAATCTTTACTCTGGTGTTGACAATCTTGTACACAAGATTAATTAATTCAAAATCAGTAGCGCTGACGCCCAGAGATCCTGAAGAAGTGGCTAAACCGATCGTTGGGTGGAAACAGCGAATCTTTTTGATCGGTACCATGTCGTACCTGATTATATTGTTTGTGCTACCGCTGCTCTCTTTGGTAATGCGTTCGTTTTTTTTAACGGATTCCAATAGAATATCTGGTCAGCAGTTTTCACTGGTTTATTATCAGGAATTGTTTTTGAATCGGCGTGAATCGCTATTTTATGTGCCTCCTATTGATGCAATCGTTAATTCCCTATACTTTGGGCTTGTAACCGTCGGAATCGCCTTATTCTTGGGTTTTTTAGCTGCGCGGGTAATCTCATCCCGCTCCTTCTGGGGGAAACTTCTTGATCCGATCCTGATGTTACCATTAGGAACTTCAGCTGTCACTTTAGGTTTGGGCTTCATATTGGTCTTTAATCGTCCCCCTATCGATGTCCGATCTTTTCCTTTATTAATTCCAATCGCCCATTCTCTGGTTGCCATGCCTTTCGTGGTTCGGATCTTACAACCTGTCATGACTTCCATCCCGCATGAATTGAAATATTCCGCCATGGTATTGGGTGCTTCGCCCTGGAGGACATTCTGGCAGGTGGAATTCCCTATCTTATTTCGCGCAGGGATATCAGCAGCTCTGTTTGCTTTCACAATTTCCCTGGGTGAATTTGGCGCAACTACATTTCTAGCGCGGCCAGAACAGCCAACCATTCCAATTGCCATTTTCCGTTATCTATCACAGCCTGGTGGACTCAACTACGGACAGGCGATGGCGATGGCCACCATTTTGATGGTTATCTGTTCTCTGTCAATTCTACTAATTGAACGCTTAAAATTACCGAATATTAAAGAGTTTTAGAAATGAGATGAACATGTTATCTGTGAAAAACCTTTACAAAGAATATGAAAATCAGCCGTTATTGCAGGGGGTGAGTTTTGATGTTAAACAAGGTGAAACGGTTTGCCTTTTGGGAAGGTCTGGTAGTGGAAAGAGTACCATCTTAAGAATCATTGCTGGAATTGAAGCGCCTGAATCCGGTGAAGTTTATTGGGATGATCTAAATTTGATGAATACCCCTGTGCATAAACGTAATTTTGGTTTTATGTTTCAGGATTATGCTTTATTTCCCCATAAGGACGTTTTTGAGAATGTGGCGTTTGGCTTGAAAATGAAAAATTTGCCTGCCGATTTAATTCAAGAGAAAGTAAATTCTGTGCTTTCAAAAGTAAAAATGGAGAAATTCAATCATCGTCAGGTTGCCGATCTTTCTGGAGGGGAACAACAAAGGGTTGCCCTGGCCCGCGCGCTTGCTCCAGAACCACGATTATTAATGCTGGATGAGCCGTTGGGTGCTCTGGATCGGAATTTACGCGAACAACTGATGGGTGAATTGAGAATGCTCCTGCATGAAACCGAAATTCCTGCGATTTATGTTACTCATGATCAGGAAGAGGCATTTACGATTGGAGATCGAATGGTTTTACTTAACCAGGGGCACATCATTCAAGATGCCCCCCCGGAGATTGTGTATCATCATCCTAAAAATACCTGGGTTGCGAATTTCATCGGTTTATCCAATTTGCTGGATGGCACAATCCAATCCATTGACCCATTGGTGGTCCGGTCACTTATCGGGGATTTTTCAGTTTGGGCGGGCTTGCCGGAGGATAAACAAATCGGTGACCCTGTTGTGCTATTGTTTAGACCCGATGCCATTATTTTGGATGACCAGAAAACTAATCGATTAGAAGGGCAAATTGTGGATGATGTCTTTTTGGGAAATCAATGGCGGGCAAAAATCCGGGTCAAGCAAATGGAGTTTTCCTTCCTGGTTGAACATCCAATTACTGTTGGATCGAAAGTTGTTTTTTCAATAGATCCGGCCCAGATCACTCTTTTACAGGATCAGAAATGAAAATCACGGTAATCAAACTTAATGTGAAGGGGGTTGAAACCTGGCGATATGAAGCGAGAGTGCTATTGAAAGAATCAAATTTCGTTTTGTTAGCGGCACTGTTTAATCGAGATGATACGATGCTGGGCGAGATTTTGATCAGGCGTAATGATCGATTTCTGGAATATTTTTTCAGCGACCGCTGGTATAACATTTTTGAAATTAGAGATCAAAAAGATGACACATTGAAAGGCTGGTACTGTGATATTTGTGAACCGGCACTCATCAGCGAAAATCTGATCTCTTACAGAGATCTCTCACTGGATTTGTGGGTTAATCCGGATGGAAAAATGGTTGTTTTTGATGAAGACGAGTTTAATCAAATGGTTCTGAACGATAATTTGCGACAAAAAGCGCTGGAGAGCTTACTAAATTTGAAAGAAAATTTTTTTGAAATTGTTAATGAATTACCTAAGGGTCAAGGGTAACTTCGAAACTAAATAAATACAAAGTTCCTGGCAAGCGTGAATCACTTTCTTGTCGTACGGCGATGCGAACATTTGTGCTTTCCTCAACAGAATATGGGATGAAGACTTTGAAGGGGATATGACTTAATACCTGATTCGGTGCTTCCACCTCGATTTGTGCATCTCCAACAATATTACCATCTGGATCAATGCATTCGATAATGATTGGGTTAGTGCTGAGAATTCGAGCCAGTCCCTCGACGACGATAACCCCACCTTGAATCGTATCTTCTGGATCTGGTTCGCGTATGATGTATGGTTCGGTTAAGTCTTTTGGAGGGGTTATCTTGTTGCTGCCAAGCTGCAATAAGATCAGATCTACCGAGGTTAAGGCAATTGTACGGTTATAGCGATCTTTTGTGTAAATCGATAAACGTCCATATTCAGATACTTTTTTCAATTCAAAATTAACTTCTGGGGCAATTCCAAATCGTCTTCCCATGTAGCCTTGATAATTAATATTCTCTTTTGTTATAGTACTTCCATCTTCTCCGATTAATTCGACGATGATTAAACCATCCTCTCCCGGGCTTACAATTGCTTCCGGACGAATGGGTGAGGTGACAAAGGAAAAAGGACCAATATTGTTGATTCGGAAAAAAGCCAATGGTGGTGTGGGGGTTTCTGTGAGTGTCGGTGTCCGTGATGGTCTTAATGTGCGCGTGGGATAAGGAGTTCGGGTAGGAATTCTTGTGCGCGTAGGTGTCAAAGTAAAGGTGGATGTCACAGTAGCAGTGGCTGAGAGATCCGGAGTAAAGGAGCGGGTTGGTTTACGCGTCGCTGTAGGTGGTTTTGTCTCAGAGGGGGCAATTGTTTCTGTTGGTGATTCTGAAGGAACCACTAAGGGGGTATTTGATAATGTAGCTGATGGAGTTGCTGAGTTGAAGGCTGTAGGGGTAGTAGAAGGAATGGGAATTTCCTGCATTGTCGTCAGGCTGGTGCAAGCTGAAATCGAACACACTAGCAATACCAAACTTATCCATAAAATAATTCCTCTGGATTGGCTTTGCCTACAGAAAATCTTCTCTTTGCTTGACATCATAATTCTGTAATCGACGGTGCAATTTCATTCATAAATTGTGTGTATGCTCGTTCTCGCTCAGATTGAGAATTAACTCTGAAATGTAGAATTGCGTAATTCATACCAGCATTCTGGTAATCTTTGATTTGTTGAATAATTTGCGTATGACTTCCCGAAACAATACCTGGCTGATCCGGCTCAGGATAAGTTCCTAGATGAATTCCCAGGCGCAAAGCGATCGAAAAAGGACGAAGTTGAGTAATTGATTGTACATCCTGCAGCGTTTCTTTTAGAAGAAATACAGATCTACCATTCGGATGCCAGCCATCACCCAACCCAATGGCACGCTTTAAGGCAATTTTCGAATCACCAGCGATCCAAAATGGTGGTCCCCCTGGCTGAACAGGAGTAGGGGAGAAAACCATATCATCAAAATGATAAAATTCACCATGAAAACTCACATTTTGTTGACCACGCCAACAGGTTCTTAAGATTTTAATGGCTTCATTCATTCTCTTCCCACGGTTATGAAAGTCATACCCAAGATTATCATATTCACCTTTGGACCAACCAATACCGGCACTGACTATCAATCGGCCACCTGAAAGATTATCCAGTGTTGCCAATGACTTCGCTACCTCGACCGGATTGCGTTGTGGTAAAACCAGAGTTGATAATCCCAGTTTTATTGTTCTGGTACTGGCAGCCAAGAATGACATGGTCGTTAAGGATTCGTATATATGACCGAATACACTTGCATCTGCTTCTGGCAAGGCAAGATGGTCAGTCAACCAGACTGAATCAAAGCCATTCTTTTCAGCTGCGATGGCTGAATCGATAATAGAATAGCGTGTTGCCTGCGGACCGTAATTTGGAAGAACTATACCAAATTTCATGTCAAATATTATATATTAAATTTAGCTATGACAGTCTCAAGATCTCTGATCGTTAACGGTTTTGGAAGGAATCCATTTGCGCCGACTGCAATTGCTTTTTGTGTTTCAAAATCAGGTTCACTGGCAGAGAGAATGATAATTATTGAATTCATCGTTAGATTGTTATTGCGCATCTCAGCCACCACATCAAATCCATTCATTTCCTGCATATTGATATCGATCATGATGAGATCTGGTAAGGATTCGATCGCCATACGCATCCCATCTTTAGCAGCAGGGCATAAGACTGGTTGATGTCCTAAAATGAGAGCTATTTGCTCCATTAAGGACAAGGTGTGTGTATCGTCGTCAATAAATAATATCTTTGCCATAGCGTTGGCTATTTGAGCTTAAGCCTTCCCCTTATTTTTGGTGGTAATCTTTTGATCCAGCTACCAGGTGATTTTATTAAATCCCCAATCTTTATTCTTTCATCAATGTTACCATGATTCAGGGCATTTGCCTCATTTTTTGGGGGGGTATTTTTTTGATCCTGATCCCTTGTAATTTCCAAATTTCTGATCATATCATACTTCATTTCCATTAACGTAGTTGTTGCAAATTTGCCGCCAACTTTCCTCTATTGGATAATTATTCTACTTTAATAATAACCAGAAAAAAATTTTTGAAATATACAATCACCTTTCAAATTATTCTACAGTTCCCCAATTGATAGCTATTTGTTAGAATTATCCTATGCCAGACCAATTGTCTATTTCTCCCCGTATGTTTATACGTGAAACATTGCAACGCTGTAAACTGCATGAGTGTCATGGAGCTTGTTGTTCATTCGGTGTTTGGGTCGATCTGCGAGAAGAAGAGATTATCCATGAATACGGGGAATTAATTCAATCCTGCATGGATACATCAGAATACGAACAGGAGGATTGGTTTCTTGGTGAAATTGAAAATGACTCTTACACAATCAGTGGCAAGGTTATTCATACCAGACTTGTCGACAGAACCATGCCTTTCGAGAGAAAAACCTGTATATTTTTGAGAACTGACCATAAATGTGCTTTGCAGGTTGCTTCTGAGAAATTGGGAAAACATCCCTGGTTCCTAAAACCTTTTTATTGTGTTTTACATCCTTTAGATTTGAATGAAAATGAACAGATCACATTGGATCAGACAAAAATATTATTGGAAGAGGAAAAAAGTTGTCTGCGATATTCTGAAAAATTACATGCCCCCATTGAGATCTTTGAGGAAGAATTGAGATACTTGTTAGGTGGTCAAAAGTTTCAGGAAGGTTTGACTGCCGCTAAAACCATTTGGAAATCAAAAACCGAACAGGAAAAAGAAACCCGTATATAGAATAGAAACCACTAATAAACTGATGAACATAATTGGTAAGCCGCGTTTATTCCACAACATTGGCGTAATTGGGTGACGAGTTCTTTCTGAAAGCGATGTCACTATGACATTGGCAGTTGAACCAATGATGGTGCCATTGCCACCTAATCCTGCCCCAAATGCTAATGCCCACCATAAATGAGCAACATTGATACCCATGGTTTCCAATTCGAGGATGACTGGGATCAAGGCAATGGTCATTGGGATATTATCAACAATGGCTGAAAGTAATGCCACAATCCATAACAGACTTAATCCGAAAACGACAGGATGAAGGTTGCCGATTGAGAGGACAGCCTGGGCAAGGATATGCAGGACGCCAGCATATTCCAAGCCACCAACGAGAATAAATAACGAGCTGAAGAAAATCAGCACATCCCATTCCACCAAGTTCAACACATCACGGATCTTTGCTGGATTGACCCAAAATAATGCCAGAGAAGCTGACCCTATGGCAATGACGGATATTTCCAGATTTAATTGATCTTCCATAAGAAACCCAATCAAAGCAACAGCGACCATTACTAATACTTTAAAAACAATCTTGGGTTCTTTTATCGCTTCTTTTGGATTTAATTGAGCGATCACATCAGCATAATCAATATTTTTTGATGTTCGCAAGTCATTTCTGAATAAATAATTTAAGACGACAATGGAAATTAACCAGGTAATGATCACGATTGGGAGTGAATTTCGCAAAAAATCTGTAAAGACCAGGTCGGCTGCTGAAGCAATCAAAATATTTGGTGGATCTCCAACCAGGGTTGCCATACCACCAATATTTGACAGGATTGCCTCAGAAATGAGGAAAGGTCTAGTGTTGAATCCCAAAATTTCGCAGATCAAAATGGTTACTGGTGCTATCAGAACAACCGTGGTGACATTGTCCAGAACCATAGAGAGGAGAGAGGTAACCGCTGTCAGGAAAACTAATAATCGAACAGGCTTCCCTTTTGAAATTTTTGCAGCCAGCACAGCTAGATATTGGAAAAAACCAGTGGGTTCTAATAAGCCGACCAGAATCATCATACCAATCAATAAACCCAATGTATTAAAATCAACGACCTCAATTGCCTGTTCCTGATTATAGAAACCGAAGTAAATCCCCATAATAACCATCAAAGATGCCCCGACCATGGCAACAATGGTGCGGTTTACCTTTTCTGAAAAAATCAAAATGAGGACGGCAACAAAAATGATAATGGATAGGATAATGGGCGTCATAGTTACCTAAAGCCAATCTGACAGGATATCAAAGATCCCAACTTTCAATAATTGCAGTACCAATATCGACGTGTGAAGCCAAACCAATTAAATGTTTTTCTGAATCCACTACCGGAATATCTGTCAGTTCTTCGTTATGTAAGATGGCTGCAGCATGTACCAAGCTCCAATCTTCCTGGACATAGATTGGTTTTTCCATGATTTCCTTGATATGAATTTTCAATTCATCTGAGGAAGGAACCCTGGTTTCGAATGCACCCAAATTATTGAGAAATGAAAAATTTGCAATAAATTCGATAAAATCGGGTAGGGCGATTCGTAATAACGAATGCAAAGTCAGGATCCCGATTAATTTCTTATCGTTATCAACGACTGGCAGCGTTCCGATATGGTAATCGTGCATTAATTTTGCTGCGCCAGAAACCGTATCATCTACATGGATGAAAAAAACCTTTCTTTTCATGCAATTTCGAACGATCATATGCACCTCAATTGAAGGATAAATGAATCAATAGAATAATTATATATCCAAATATGCAGACGAATTGTTACCCAACTACTTTTTTTTAATGCATCAGATCACTCTATTTAAGTTGCCAGGCAGGATGCATTTCTGATGAATCAGGACTTAACGTTAGGTTGGTCTGATTTTGACCATCGATATCCATGATATAAATTTCCAGGTTGGTATCGCGATTGGATTGGAAAAGTAGCCAGGTTGAATCGGGTGACCAGGCCGGGTATGAATCGAAGGTGGTGTTGGTCAATCGTTTTACTTCCATACCATAAGATTGGATGCGGGTTAGATAGACATCCTGTGTGCGACCCTGAACATTGGTATATGCCATCCATAATGCATCTGGAGACCAGGCGGGATCCCCCACATATTTCAAACGCATGAAGAACATATCACGATCCAGGTCAACAAAATCCTGTTGGGGGTCACGCATCCACAAATATCTTAAACTGGCTGAAGGAAGCACATAAACCAAACGATCCATCTTGGGAGACCATTCTGGAGAGAATTCCTGCTTATCAGTGCTCAATCGTCGCAAATCTGATCCATTCGGTCTCACAATCATTATTTGCAAAATTCCGTCAGAGCGGTTATCAGTTGTGAAAACAATCCATTCTCCATCGGGCGACCAGGCAGCTTCTGTTTCATTACCTGGAATCGTAACAATATTTGACAAATCTGTTCCATCTGTATTAATGGTGAATAAATCAATTTTATTTTCAGTATCGCCCGTTTCGGCAGAAAAAATGATTTTTGTTCCATCGGGAGACCAGTTAGGATATGATTTGTCACCGGGATTGGTGGTTAATTGTGTTTGATCTCCCGCGACCAAAGTGCCATCTGGTTGTTGATAGATCTTCATCGTCCAAAGTTGAAAAGTCTGGCCATCGCCAGCATCACTGACATAAGCTACAATCCCATCGCGGCCAATGCTGGGAATTGACTGGGTAGGAGCGATGGTTGGTTCAGGGATATCAGTTGCGGTTGGTTCAGGAACCTCAGTGGCTGCGAGAGTTTCGGTAGGTAAAGTTTCTGGGAGATTTGTGGTGGTAGGTTCTTCAATTGGTGCTACGATTGGAGCAGATGTTTCTGTAAAAAGAACAACGTTCACCGTTGCTGGTGGTGTTTCCGTCTCTGCAAAGAAATTATTCCACACAAACCAACCTCCACCAACCAGTACGATAGCCCCCAGGATTAAAATGACGGGAATCAACCAGATCAACCTGGATTTTTGTTTGGGTTGTGGTTGGGAGGTTGGATAGGAAGGTGGTGCAGAAACCGGGCTGGATGGAACAGGGGAAGATGCTCCAACGCGGGTGGCTTCTGCGCTTATGACCGGTTGAGGTTTCTGAACTTGTGTTGCCCTTCCAGCAGCGATCATCGTTTCGTCGCGATCAGGAACGTTGGATTGCCGTAACGCCTGAGTGAATTCCAGAATGGAAGCATACCGGTCCTCAGGTTTTATCGATAACGCTCTCATAATTACTTCTTCCACGTGCGGAGGGACATCGGGATTAAGTTCATGAATCGGTTTAAGAGTTGCCTGACCGAGAAGACGTTCAACTGCGTCTACAGGTTTTTCATTGGTCAATAAATTGTATAAAGTGGCAGCCAATCCAAATTGATCGGAGTAATGACCAGTCCGTCCAGAACCGTATTGTTCAGGAGGGGAATATCCGGGAGTGAGACCTTTCGCCCCGGTCGAAGTTTCCTGTGTGATATCTGAGGATTTTGCGATCCCAAAATCTACCAGAATTACCTCACCACGAGGTGTAATTTTGATATTTCCCGGTTTAATATCGCGGTGAATAACCGGAGGCTCCTGTGTGTGAAGATAATTTAGCGCTTTTCCGAGTTCTTTCGCCCAATAAATTACCTTGTCGACATCCTGTTTTCCATCCCGTTTGACAATAGTACCTAAATCATCGCCAGGAATGAAATCCATCACCAGGTACTGGCTATCCTCAATCACAAAATAATCGATCACCCGGGGAAGATTGGGGTGCCGCAACCCGGCTAATAAACGCGCTTCCTGTAAGAATTGTTCTCGTCCTTCCTCACGTGGGTTCTGATTGATTTTAACTGCCACTTTTGTTTGCAAAACAGTATCCAAAGCCAAATAAACAGCTCCCATACCACCCTTACCAAGTTGTTTTTCAATTCGGTAGCGATCACGTAAGAAGGTATTGTATTCAAGTTCCATAATAAAAATAACTCCTTCAGGACGAAAAAAAGATATGCTAAGTGTATGTTAAATAGGGCTAATTTGCAAATATTGCAGAGAGGTTGGTTTTAGGAAAAGGTTGGAAACTTAACTAATGAAGGTACATAACTTAATTTATCATAGTACTGCAACATCTCAATATTGAGAAAACTAAACAGCAATGAATCAATTGATGAAGTAATTTATATGCAGAATTAAAGAATCTTAAAAAATTCCTCGTAAACCAGCACATTGATAACGTTGACATCAGGTATTCTTTATAGTAAACTTTCAGTCGTTATGGGCGCGTAGCTCAATGGTAGAGCAGTGGCCTTTTAAGCCATTGGTTCAGGGTTCGAGCCCCTGCGCGCTCACTTTTTATTTAATTAGAGAATTGGTTCGGGTACCCGAGGGGATTTCAATTCGAGCCCCTGTGCTCTCACAAAATTTCTTGAGAAATCAGAAATTTATTTTTATATCCAGGGATACAATAATTTCTCGAATTTTTTAGGTTTTTTTATTAACAGGAAAATAAACGGTTTAACCATATGGTCAGGGTTCGACCACAGGATAATCAATGGTAGATTAATCTTTAGTCTAGAGCGGTATGTGATATACGACTGGGAACCTTGAAAGATAAATATCCTCCAATTTGGTATACAATATTAAAATGGGTATTAATTACCAAAACAGTAGACCAACGCTTGGTGTATTAGCTGGATGGCAATTTTACCGGACAGCCACAAACCTCAGCTATCTGGATCCAGTGTTTCGCGGAATCAGTCGCGCTGCTCACGATTTTGGTTGTAATTTACTGTTAGGTTGTGGTCTCGGACCTTCAGCTAGTCTTTCTGATCCTCTTCGACCAGCCTGGCCTATGATATCCTCAGAAAATGATTACGTGCCAATTGGACCTGAAAATACGGATGGACTCATTATCGCCAACCCACTTCACTCCAATGCAAGATCAGAATATGTAAAGAAGTTGATGGCTGCTGGACATCCAGTATTGTTTATTGGTTCTGGTGAAAAGGGTCCAGCGATCGTTGCGCATAATACCCGCGGTATTTTGGATGCTTTGCAACACCTGCAATTTCATGGCCATAAACGTGTGGCTTTCATTGCAGGCACTGTAGAAGATATGGAAGGGGATAGTGGGGAACGTTTGAGGGCTTACCAATTAGGTTGTGAACAATTTGGTTTTGTTCAAGACCCAAGTTTGATCGTCTATGGCAGGCATGTTTATCCAGGCGGTTTTCATGCAATGCAGGAGTTGCTGAATAGTGGGGTTGATTTTACAGCTGTACTGGCAAGTAATGATGAGTCTGCATTAGGTGCCATAAAAGCTCTTGAAGAGGCTGGCAGAAAAATCCCACAGGATGTGGCTATTATAGGTTTTGATAATAGACTTGAGGGAACTGTAAATGAACCTGGGCTCAGTAGTATACATGTTCCCTTATTCTCGCTCGGTTATCGTGCTGTTGAATTGATGCTTGAGCATCTTGATGGCAGTACTGCATTAAATGAACGCGAGTATGTAGGAACTCGTCTCGTTATCCGGGAATCATGTGGATGTAACCATTCAATGGATATCGAAAATGATCCTGCATTTAATATGGAAATACAATTTCCTGATAGTGATGAACAGATTTCGTATCTTGGTGGGTTAATTTCGGCAGCGGTTATGAACCAGGCACAAAATCTTACCGAAGAAAAATGCTATTCATTATCCCAGAACCTGGTAAATGCTTTTCTGAGAGGAAGTCAATCCGGTAATAGTCAAACTTTTAGCCAAATACTTGATGAGACGCTCCGAATAACGACAAGCAGTAATGATGATCCTCACATCTGGCAAGCTGCACTGTCTTTACTGGAAAAATGGAGCACGGAATCATACGGAAAGATCCTTTCATTCGGTTCCATCAGCAAGAATATGATTAGTGAGGGTCGCTTAAAGATCAGTCTCCTGGTTCAGCGATACCATAGCCAGTATGTGATCGATGAACGTTGGAAGTCCAGCCAGATAAGTTTGTTGACAGCAAGGTTGTTAAATGCTCTCGATGAGCAGCAGATTTTTGATATTCTGGCAAAATACTTGCCATCCATGGATATCAATACAGCAATACTAGCTTTAATAGAATCTAAACAAGGGGATCTGGTTCAAAACTGGACTATTCAGAATTTATTAGCTCGTGATCAAAATCCAAACGAAACTGATATTCTGGAGTTTCCTCCACCCCAGTTGTTTATGCCTGATACCCCGTATCAATTAACTTTAATCCCCGTTGTAGATCCTTCCAGACAGCTAGGATTCATTGCATTTGATTCTGAGCACTTTGATTTGTATGGAGCAATAGTTCAGCAGTTAGGTGGCGCACTCAATAAAGCCCGGTTATATCGGCAGGCAACTGAAGGGCGTCGTTTAGCTGAAGAAGCAAATCGCATGAAAAGTAATTTTCTATCCACGATAAGTCATGAATTACGAACCCCTTTAAATTTAATTGTGGGTTTAAGTTGAATCTTGATGGATGAAAGTGATGAAGAAAAATCACTTTTACCAGAGTCAGTTCAAAAAGACATTAGCCGCATCAATGCCTATGCTCAACATCTGGGCTGTTTGATCGGTGATGTTATTGATCTGGCCACGAATGAAGCCGGACAATTGCGATTGAATATGGAATTGATTAATTTAGGAGAGATGCTTACATTGCTCGCTGATAGTGGTTCTCAATTAACAGCGGACAAAGGCTTGCTTTGGAAAACTGATATACCTCAAAATGGCCCCTTTGTTTGGGGAGATCGAACACGTCTACGACAAGTTGTTTTAAACCTTTTGAACAATGCTGTGAAGTTCACAACTTTTGGCTCAGTGAGTTTATTGGTTGCAAGCGGTGATGATAGTGTGACAATTTGTGTCTGTGATACTGGTCTGGGAATACCACCTGAAGAGCAGTCTGTAATTTTTAACGAATTTCGTAGATCAGAGCGAAGTATTGCACGAGGATACCCAGGTTTAGGATTGGGACTCTCCATTAGCAAGATGCTCGTAGAAATTCACAATGGAAAATTAGAATTAGAATCAACAGGCATTGAAGGGGAAGGATCCTGTTTTTATTTTACATTGCCCACTGTGGGGCAACCTCCAGAGGAAGAGTTAGTTAATTTCAATTTATCACAAATTAAACCAAATGTATTGATGTTAGCAACACGAGATAATCGAAGCAAACAGCTTTGTAAACTCTTAGAAAACCGTGGAATCGAAGTGAACGTTGTTCTCATGGATGAACCATCCAAATGGATGTCAATGTTAACAAAATCTGTGCCGGATGCGATTATTCTGGATGTAAGTATTCAGTCCGATTCAGCCTGGAATGTCTTGAGAGAAATTAAGAACAGCCATTTAGCCAGGGGAATTCCTATCATGTTCTATTCCTCTTCAGATGAAGGTGATGGGTTACTGAATCTTGATTATCTCACCAAACCAATAGAGCTGTCTGATTTGACCCGTGCATTTGATCATGTTCGCCTTATGTTTGAATCTGATCAGACTGTAAGGACAATTCTTGTGGTGGATGACGACCCCAATACTTTGGAGGTTCATTCTCGAATTGTTAATTCACAATCATCTTCATACCGCGTTTTACAAGCTCCAGATGGATTCAAGGCTTTAAATATACTTAAGCATGAAAAAATTGATGTGGTAATGTTAGATTTGCAAATGCCTGTATTGGATGGTTTTGGTGTATTGGAGGCAATGCATGCTGACAAAAAGCTACGTGACATCCCTGTAATTGTTGTTACTGGAAAAATTTTAACTGAAGAAGATATGGCTCGCTTAAATCAAGGGGTAGCAACCGTTTTAAATAAAGGTATGTTTAGCAGGGAGGAAACTGCATTTCACATCAGCAATGCACTGGAACAAAAACGAAAATTAAACCAGGAAGCTCAAAGAATGGTTAGACAAGCCATGTCATATATTCATGAACACTATTCTGAACAAATATCCAGGCAAGATTTAGCGCAATTTGTCAATATATCCGAAGATTATTTGACATTTTGTTTCAGACAAGAACTTGGAATTTCACCCATAAAATATTTACAACGCTTCAGAATCAATCAAGCAAAGCTATTACTTAAAGCAAGTCCAAAAAGCATCACAGAAATTGCTTTTGAAGTTGGTTTTTTGGATAGTGGTTACTTCAGTCGAATATTTCATCGAGAGACAGGAGTTTCCCCAGGTGATTTCCGGTCATTAAACTGATTCTTTATTTCTTTTTGTTTTAGAAAGCTTAAAATATGGGAGCACAAAATTCCAAGTTCTATGAATCGTTCATACGAGCCTCTTTTTTGTCCTTGTAAAACAACTCTTATGTCTATACAATGTAAATGAAAGCGGTCTCATGTTGGGAAAAAGGGAACTGGGCAATTATGACGATAACTTTACGAGAAATAGCAAAGCTAGCAAATGTCTCATTGGCAACAGCTTCCCGTGTGATTAATGATCGCCCTGGAGTACGCTCTGAGATCCGTGCACGAGTTTGGCAGGTGATCCGTGAAAATGGATATCAACCCAATCAGGCAGCTCGCGCTTTAGCAGCGTCCCGATCACGAAAAGAACAATGATAATCAGGAGGTGAGGTTCTAAAAATAAAATTGGTCTGATCAACCCCAGCAAATTCGTCTAAAAATTAATAAAATCTATTATCTCACGAAGGAGAAAATCGTCCATGTTTAAGAAAATCTATAAGTTAATAACTATTTTGATGGTCTTTGCTATATTTTTGGCTGCCTGTGCTTCCACAGAAACAGCTCCCTCCACTTCTGATGGTGCATCCAATGAACCAGCTCCAGCTGAAGATGTAACCCTACGAGTACTTGTCCACCAAAATCCTCCAATGGTGGAATTTATGGAAGCTTTTAACAAAAGTTTCAGTGAAAAATATCCGAATGTGACTATTGACATGTCAGTGGTCAATGCAAATGACTTGAGTACTGTAACCCAGACAAGATTGACAGCCAATGATATCGACGTAATTGACATTTTTGGTTTTGCGAATGCCGCTCAACCCTATATGAAGATGGTTGATAAACCCAATTGGCAACAATTGATTGAAGCTGGTTTATTGATGGATATTTCTGATCAGGCATTTGTGAAGAATTATGATCAAGCCACCATTGATGATGCCGGAAGTTTTAATGGCAAAGTGTATTCAGTCAATCTCGGTAGAGTATCCTATAGTGGTATTTATTACAATAAAGACCTGTTCGCTGCCAATAATGTCACAGTTCCGACTACCTGGGACGAGTTGGTCTCAGCATGTGAAACATTCACAGCTGCAGGAACACCGTGTATGACTGCTGGTGGTAAGGATGGCTGGCCAATTTTCGTTGGAGCTTACGGTTTGACTGGTTCCATTTATCCTGATCAGGCTGCTCTCGTTGAAGGCCTTTGGACTGGAACCATCACATGGAATGACGCAAAAGCGCTTGATATGTGGGAAAAGATGAAAGTCTATGCCCAGGATATGATGGAAGCTGGTGCGAGTGGTGTAGCAGGTGATGCTGCTCCTGGTCGTTTTGCTTCTGGTGCAGTGGCTATGTTCCCTGGTGGTACCTGGTATGCCTCCGCAATCGAAGCTGCAGAACCCGCGTTTGATTGGGGATACATTCCCTTCCCTGGCTCTGATAATGCAGATGATAATAAGTACTTGTTTGGTAAATATGATCAGGGATGGGCAATTGCTGCCAATACACCGAACAAAGAAGCAGCTATAAACTACTTAGCTGAGTTCTCAACCCCTGAAAATTACCAGGCATTTGCTAATGCGGTTGGATTCATTCCAACACAACCAACCGCCACTTTGGAAACCAAAATCGGTGCTGAAGTTGCTCCATATCTGGCAAATTTCCGTGTCGGTTATGAACAATACTATGTAGCTCCAAAAGGCGCTGGACAATTTGCCAACCCATGGGCTTCATATTTTCAACCCTTTGGTACTTATGATGATGCCAAAGAACTGGCTGATAAAGTTCAAGCCGATCTTCAATCTGGCCTCGATGCTGTAAAGTAAATAATAACGTTGAAAAGGCTTTCCACCCATCGGTGGAAAGCCTTTTCTATATAGAAGGAGGAGGATAATGAACTACCATTTTGGTCGGGGTAAATCAAGATTGACCCCTTATTTGCTATTACTCCCTGGTATAGTTTTCTACTTTGTTATCTCGCTCGGGCCATCCTTAGCTACATCAATCTTCTCTTTAACAGATACAACCGGTCTGAAAGGTGCAACAATAAATTGGATTGGGTTGGATAACTATAAAGAATTCCTTTTTATGGGACAGGCATCCAAAGATAATTTCGATGCCCTGGGTCGTACGTTAATTTTTTCAGTTTTTGTCACCACAATTCAATTCTTATTTGGGTTGATCACAGCGGTTATATTAAACAATCCAAAAATTAGAGGGCGCAACTTCTTTCGAACTCTTTTCTTTATGCCCGTTATTCTAGGTGCGGTCATTCAAGGTTTGATCTGGTCCCTGTTCCTTTATCCTCTCGGTGGCCCAATGGCGAAGATATTTGAGATTTTTGGTCTTCGCTCTGAATTTCTGGGTGGTCAACCCACGGAAGCATTTATGTGGGTCATTATCATTCAAATCTGGGCGAATATGGGCATCACCATGATGATCTTCTTATCTGGTTTACAAACCATACCATCTGAAATGTATGAAGCGGCTGAAATGGATGGTGCAAATAACTGGCAAGTATTTAGGAATGTTACCTGGCCATTGTTAACACCCAGTGTTAACACAAATTTACTTTTAAATATCATTGTTAGTTTACAAGCCTGGCAGTTATTCCTGATCTTAATTGGTTACCGTAATGGAACTCAAGTCTTAGGTTATTTGATTTATGCAGTAGGCTTTGGACAAACTTCAGGAAGTGTAACCAGCAGTTTCCGACAAGGGTACGCAGCAGCAGCTTCTATGGTGTTATTCGTTTTGGTATTAGTGATAGGATTGTCTGTTCAAACCTTCTTAAAACGTCGGGAAGAAAGGATAATGGGATGAAAAACGCTAAAGAATCCAATGGAAAATTAATAAACTGGGGGCTTATAGCATCTTATATCTTCTTATTTCTGTTAGTACTGGCTTACCTTGGGCCATTGTTGATGTTGGTGAATACAGCATTAAAAACAATGCCAGAGTTTATGAAAAATGCAACGGGAATAACAACATCATTAAACTTCAGTAACTTTGCTGATGCATGGGAAAAAGCAAATTTTCCACAATATATTTGGAATTCAATCATTTACACATTCACGGCAACCTTTATCTATGTTGTTACGGCTGTTTTTGTGGCGTTTCCAATATCGCGAAAATATGTTAAATTTTCTGGACCACTCCTGACCCTTTTTGTTATCGCGTTATTTTTACCGCCTGCGCTCATTCCACAGTTTCGTCTTATCTTAGGTTTGGGTCTTTACAATAATCCGATTGGATATATTATGCTGTTTTTGGTCAATCCGATTGGTATTATCATTCTTGTGAATTATATTAAAACCCTTCCATTAGAGTTAGATGAAGCTGCAGCCATGGAAGGTTGTGGATATTTCCGCTTTGTGTGGTCAATCGTCCTTCCGTTGATTCGACCTGCGATTGCAACTGTCGTTGTCCTTCATGCGATCGGTATATGGAATGAAATTATTGCACCAACCATTTATCTTACCAATAAAGACTATTATCCAATTACCCGTGGTTTGATCGTCTTCCAGGGTGTGTATGGTAGTAATTGGCCAACATTAGCAGCAGCTGTTCTGATGTTGACCTTTCCTATGTTAGTTTTATTCCTGGTTTTGCAACGTCAGATTGTCTCCGGTTTAACAGCTGGCGCAGTTAAAGGATAATACAACAACACGATAGAAATTTGACCTCATAAATATCTGGCAATTTTTGGAGTAAAGAATGGATAGAAAACATATTAACATCCTTAAATTAATCTTGCTTGTGGTATTAATTACAACACTGACCGGCTGTAATTCAAAAGCAGCAGAGATTACACTCCCTCCCGGTTACCAATTGGTATGGAATGATGAATTTGATGGTAGATCCATCAATACTAAAAATTGGACCTACGACATTGGCGCTGGTGGATGGGGTAATGGTGAAGCCCAATATTACACAGATCGTTCAGAAAATGCACGGATAGAAGATGGCATGTTGGTTATTGAAGCTTTACAAGAAAAATACGAAGATTCATATTACACCTCAGCACGATTAAAAACACAGGGTCTTCAAAATTTCCAATATGGTCGCATAGAAGCCAGATTAAAAGTACCTGAAGGCAAAGGGTTGTGGCCTGCTTTCTGGATGTTAGGTTCCTCATTTAATGGATCAAATTGGCCGGATTGTGGTGAGATTGATATTATGGAGTACATCGGAAAAGAACCTGATCTCATTATGGGTACTGCTCATGGTCCAGGGTACTCGGGAGCGCTTGGCATTGGGCAATGGAATCGGCAAACTTTCAATATCGCTGATGATTTTCATACCTATGCCATCGAATGGGAAGAAGGAAAGATCGATTGGTTTTTTGATGGTGAGTTGTATCATACAGTCACTTATGCTGATGTTGGAGATCGTGAATGGGTTTTTGATCAGCCGTTCTTCATTATTTTAAACCTTGCTCTTGGTGGACAATTACCTGGACCGATTGGGTTGGATGTTGTATTTCCAAAACAATACCTGGTAGATTATGTCCGTGTCTTCCAAAAAATTAATTAATCAAGCGAAAAACAGATATGGCACTCAGTCTGCTGAGTTTTTGGTATGACACAAGAAAAAGAAGCAAGCGTAAAAAGAAATAAAGAAATATTTTTTGAGGATTTCACCAGTGACCGGATAAATCGCGATCATTGGAATATTATGGTCACTGGTGATATTTTCAACCATGAACAACAAGCATACGTTGACTCATCAGAAACAGTATACACAGAACCAGGGGATCCGACAGATGCAAATGGTGTTTTGGTGTTGCACCCAAGATATCATCCCAACCACATCACCAGGGAAGGTAAATCTTTTGATTTCATTTCCGGACGAATAGACACAAAGGGAAAGTTTGAATTTCTTCATGGCAAAATCTCAGCAAGAATTAAAATGTCATCCGGCCCTGGTTTATGGCCAGCATTCTGGCTTATTGGGCAAGGGTCATGGCCAGGCTGTGGAGAAATAGATATTATGGAGTATGTTGGTGAACAGGATTGGATCAGTTCTGCAGTGCATGGAAAAGGATATTCTGGAGATGCAGCACTGGTAAATTATTACTATTTTCCTACTTACAATGACGTTACAAATTGGCATGTTTATTCATTAAATTTACATCAAGATAGAAGTATGGAATTTTATGTTGATGATAAGTTAGTTTATCGGGTAACAAAACCAATGATTGAATATTTTAGTCCATGGATTTTTGATCAACCTAAAAGTATAGTTATTAATTTTGCAATCGGTGGTGGATATCCTTATAAAACCAATGGTTTAAAGAAACCATATTATGGATTACCTGAGGAAACTGTTACAGCAATTCAAAAAAATGAAGTTCGTTATTTGATTGATTGGGTAAGAATATCTCAATCTTAATAATTTAAGGTTATATGGAGTTAACATGAACAAAGATTTGCGTCGAAATTGGATCAAGGACACATTACAACAAGAACCAACCATTGACACAACTGGAGAATTTATAAATATTCAAAATGAAAAATTTTATAAGATCTCCAATTCTGATGTGTTGTCTCCTTTTTTCATTAACCTGGTAAGCAGTTCTAACCATTGGTTTTTTATAGGTTCAACAGGTGGGTTATCTGCTGGCCGTGTCAGTGCTGAACAGGCTCTTTTCCCTTATTACACGGAAGATAAAATAAATGATAATTACGATAATACTGGTAGCAAGACCATATTTCGAATTTTTCATGACAATCAAACCTGGTTATGGGAACCATTTTCTGCTCGTCAATGTGGAAAGTATCTGATTGAAAGAAATTTATTTAAGAATATACCTGGCACAAAATTAATTTTTGAAGAAATTAATAAAAGCCTAAATTTAACATTTACGACCTCCTGGTTCACCGGTGAAAAATTTGGTTTTGTGAAAACCTCTTCTCTAAAGAGCTCGAACATTTCAGAATCTTGTATTCAAATCGAATTGTTAGATGGTTTGCAGAATGTTCTGCCTGCAAATGTTTCTTCAGCGACACAGAATACCTTAAGCTGCTTATTGGATGCTTATAAACGCAGTGAATTAGATCTTGAAACAGGTTTGGGTATCTATACATTAAATGCTACTTTGACTGATTTAGCTGAACCGAGTGAATCGTTATTGGCGACGACAATTTTTCAGGTTGGATTAGAGCCGGTTAACCACTTACTCTCTTCCAATCAATTAGAAGATTTTAGAGATGGAAATGAAATAGCACCAGAAGTAGATGTATGTGGCCACCGTGGCGCATATTTTATCCATGCTAAATTGACCTTGCTACCTGGGGAGGAAACATCCTGGTATTTTGTGGCTGATGTTCAACAAGATGCCGCAGACATTGTAGACTTGATCCATCATCTCTGGAAAGAACCTACTGATCTTACCCTGGAAATTGAGCAAGATATAAATGCCAACACTCGCCAATTGGAAAAAATTGTTGCCGGCGCTGATGGCTTACAGTTAAGTGCTAATGTTCTTCGAACTTCACATCATTTTTCGAATGTTATGTTTAATTTGATGCGCGGTGGTACCTTTGCCGACCAGTATTGGATTGACAGCGCTGATTTTTCTGAGTTTGTTGCGAACCATCATCACCAAGTGCATAAGACACATTCTGAATTCTTAGAGGATTTGCCTGAGAAAATCCATGTTTGGGACTTACATACCCGATTACAGAGTCAGGTTTCAACTGATCTCATCCGGCTGGGCTACATCTATTTGCCATTGACTTTTAGTCGTCGACATGGAGATCCCAGTCGACCCTGGAATAAGTTTACGATCAATCTAAAAAAACCGGATGGATCTGTGCGCCTGGACTATGAAGGGAACTGGCGTGATATTTTCCAGAATTGGGAAGCATTGTCGTATTCCTACCCAGAATTTGTGGAAGGAATGATCTTCACTTTTCTGAGCGCTACCACAGCTGATGGATACAATCCATACCGTATCACACGATCAGGTCTGGATTGGGAAACACCGGAACCAGGAAATCCATGGGCGAACATTGGCTATTGGAGTGACCACCAGATTATTTACCTCTTAAAGTTAATGGAAATCAGTGCAAAGGTCCATCCAGGTCGATTGAGCGACTTCCTGGGAACGCACATCCTGAGCTTTGCGAATATTCCTTACCGAATCAAACCTTATTCTGACCTACTGGAGGATCCGTATAACACCATCCATTTTGATGATGCTTTGGAAGACGAGATTGGTGAAAGAGTTAAATCTTTTGGTACAGATGGAAAATTAATCTTTGATTCAGAAGGTCAGGTTTTACATCGCTCCCTTGGGGAAAAATTACTCATTTTACTCTTAGCAAAGTTGGTTAACTTTGTCCCTGAGGGCGGAATCTGGATGAATACACAACGCCCGGAAGTGGAATGATGCCAATAATGCGCTGGTTGGCAAGGGGTTATCTGTCGTGACCCTGGGTTATTTGCGCCGTTATATTGTTTTTTGTCGGGAATTGCTGAGTCAGAAATCCGCTTTCAATTTAAGCATCAGCGAAGAAGTTGCTATGCTTTTTATCCAGATTAATGAGATCTTACAGCTGTTTTCTCCTAACCTGGCAACAGTATTTGTTGACCAACAACGTCGCGCCATGATGGATGCGCTTGGGCAGGCTGGTAGCGAATATCGCTGGAAAATATACTTGCAGAATTTCTCAGGAAATTTGACGTCGATAAGAAGTAAGGACTTGCTCGAATTCTTAGACCTGGCGCAACAATTTATTGAACATTCCTTGCGTGCAAACAAGCGCTCTGACCAGCTTTATCACACTTATAACATTTTAAACATAAGTAAAAATAATGCCAGCATCAGCCATCTAAAGGAAATGCTGGAGGGTCAGGTTTCTATCCTTTCTTCAGGATTGCTTTCCGGGGATGAATCGCTTGCACTTTTGCAAAGTTTACGGAAAAGCGCTCTCTTCCGAGAAGATCAGAACACTTACATATTATATCCAGATAAACCCCAACCGGGTTTTCTATCTAAAAATTCTATTTCAATTGACCGAATAGGAGAATTGCGCCTACCGGCTATTCTGGCAAAAATGCAGGATAAAACATTGCTTGTTAGAGACCTGGATGGAATGTATCATTTTGGCGGACAACTGCACAATGCCAAAGATGTGTATAAAGCTTTGGAAAATCTGGCAAAAAAACCAGAATTGACAGAAATGGTCGTTTCAGAAGGAGAAAAAATAGCAGCCTTATTTGAGGATGTATTCCATCACGCCGAGTTTACAGGACGTTCTGGAAAATTCTTTGCTTACGAAGGGCTCGGGAGTGTCTACTGGCACATGGTTTCGAAGTTACTGCTGGCTGTTCAGGAAACCGCATTGAAATACCATTTCGACTCTTCCTCAGTCGAATTAATAGAAAAATATAAGGATATTCGTGCGGGTCTGGGACTATATAAATCTCCAGCTGAATTTGGTGCATTTCCAACAGATCCATATTCACATACACCCAAAGGGCAGGGGGCAAAACAGCCTGGT
The DNA here is from genome assembly GCA_942491385.1 of uncultured Anaerolineaceae bacterium. Lineage (GTDB taxonomy): Bacteria > Chloroflexota > Anaerolineae > Anaerolineales > Anaerolineaceae > UBA6170. Next base: position 95,569 of record CALOAF010000007.1, read on the forward strand.
ATGACAGGGTTGGTGAAAGAAGAAATCATCGCAAGACTGGCTGAGGTTGGATTGGTGATCAAAAATGGATGCCTTGCATTCAATGCGCTGTTATTTGACCCCAGCGAACTTTTATTGGAAGCAAAGACGATCCAATACCAGGATATCAATGCAAAATCCCAACAAATCCAATTACCAGCTGGCTGCTTAGCATTCACTTGTTGTGGGGTGCCAATTGTGATACAACAAGCTAAAAAATCTGGAGTTGAAGTTTTCCTGAATGGTGGAAAAACACAAACAATTGAAGGTGATTGCCTCGATGAAATCAACAGCCAGCACATTTTCCAGCGTGATGGCATTGTGCATCATCTCTGGGTGAAGCTAAACTGATCATCGATCTGAAATAAGCATTCAGAAGATATCACTGTTTTAATAGATGGTGGGGGGGGAGAGGAAAGAAAAAGAAGAAAGAGGGAAGGGGGGTGGAGAGAGAAGGAGGGAGGGGGGGGGGGGAGGGGGGGGGTTGGGTGATGTGGTCTTTCTCATTAATCAGAATAATTTTTTTTCTGAGTGATTCAAGTTAATCGAATTGAAATCCCAGTATTATGGAAAGCAATCTCAAGAACTTGTTCCCATTATCTAAGTAAATTGAACATGTAGAAGGATGATAAATCACTTTTTGATTCATCATGATGATTATTCTCCTTAGAATATTCGAGTAAAGTGGTACAGCAGTGGACTTTTTCGATATTGCAATATTAATCCCCATCATTTCAGAAATTGAAAAAAATTCGAAAAAACAACCAAATTCCAAATCGATATTCCGATCCCATATTTCCACTATAATTACATCAGACGGATGGTTGGTGAAATAGGGTGCGGGGTGAAAACAATTCTTATTATTTAACCGAGGTGAATATGGAAGCAAATCAAGTGTTGAATCGTGCTGAAGTTCCTGTGGAACAAACCTGGAACCTGGTTACCATCTTTCCGTCCCTGGAAGCATGGGAGCAGGCTTTGCAGGGTATAGATGCAAAAATAGACCAGATCATTCCTTTTAGAAATAAATTATCACAAAGCGCACAACAATTATTCAAATGTCTACAGGTGACTGAGCGAGTTAGCCGTGAGATGGAGAAAATTTTCCTGTATGCCAGTTTAGGCAGCGCGGTGGATATTGGCGACCAGGCTGCCCAAGCCCGAGCGGTACAGGCACGCGGAAAGTATGCCCGATTACATGCCACTACCGCTTTCATCGAACCTGAATTAATCGCTATCGGATTTCCAACTTTACGAGAATGGGTTCAACAAGATCAGGATTTGGCCCTGTACAAAACCTATTTTGATCAATTAGAACGCAAGCAGAGCAAAGTCAGGTCCTTCGAGGTTGAAAATGTGATGGCGATGGCTTCGGAACCGTTAAGCACAGTGGTTCAGGCTTATAACAGCCTGACCAATGCAGATATCAAATTTGAGCCAGCCAAAGACCAAACAGGTGCGTCATATCCCATTGAGCAGGGGAATTATGGTGCTTTGATCAGCCATGCAGATCGAAAGGTGAGAAAGACAGCCTGGGAAAACTATCACGATGGTTTTCTGAAAATGAAAAACACGCTGGCTGGCTTGCAGATTGCAGGACTCCAGAAGGATATCCTCTTCGCTAATGTGCATGGTTTCAATAACAGCCTGGAGGCATCTTTATTCCCGAATAATATTCCTGAAGAGGTTTTTTACAACCTGATCGATGTGTTTCGCAAACATCTTCCCACCTGGCATAAATATTGGCGCATACGCAAACAATGGCTGGGGTTGGATGACTTCCAGGAATATGATATCAAAGCACCATTAACTTCGCAAAAACCCGTGGTTTCCTATCAACAAGCCATCGAATGGATCACAGAGGGAATGAAACCATTAGGGGAAAAATATGTGGGCATTATGAATAAAGGCGCTACCACAGAGCGCTGGGTCGATTGGGCTGTCAATCAGGGCAAACGCCAGGGAGCCTTTTCCAGTGGGGTCTATGATACCAGTCCCTTTATCATGATGAGTTACAACGATGATGTTTTCAGTTTGAGTACTCTGGCACATGAACTCGGACATTCCATGCACTCCTACTACACCAAACATACCCAACCCTATATCCATGGTCGCTATGCTTTGTTCGTGGCGGAAGTGGCATCGAATTTTAATCAGGCGTTGGTACGTGATTATTTACTGCGCACCCAGACTGATCCGCTTTTCCAATTGGCATTGATTGAAGAAGCCATGTCGAATTTCCACCGCTATTTCTTCATCATGCCCACCTTAGCACAATGGGAATTGGATATGCATCAGCGTCTTGAAAAAGGCAAGGCGATGAATGCCAAAGTAATGATTGACCGTTGTGCAGAGTTGTTCCAGGAAGGTTATGGTGACGAAGTTGCCTTTGACCATGACCGCATCGGGATCACCTGGTCACAATTCAGCCATATGTATATGAATTATTATGTCTATCAATATGCAACGGGTATTTCAGGAGCGCATGCCCTGGCCGAGAATATTCTGGCAGGTGAGTCTGGTGCTGTGGATCGCTATCTCACATTCCTGAGCGCCGGTAATTCCGTCTATCCTCTGGATGCGTTAAAGGCTGCCGGTGTGGATCTAACTCAATCCGATCCGGTCGAAAAAGCATTCAATTACCTTGGTAGCATCGTTGATCGCATGGAAGGATTATTAGCAGCAAAATAATCAAGTGATTTCCAAAAAACCCAAACCAAAGGACTCAAACCCGGTGTTTGGGTTTTTATTTTAATAAAGGTAAGACTTTGTTGTTCAGATCTTCCGGGAAAATCATGCCAATATGGATCATGGCAACTTTTCCTTGCGGATCAATCAGAATCGAAGTCGGAAATCCAGTGATTCCCAAACTGTTTAACACATTACTGTCTGAATCCAGAACAATTTTGAACCCTAAACCGTAAGTATCCGCAAACTGAGCAGCTATTTCGCGGGTTTCACCCGCGTTGATAGCCAGAATTTCAAATCCCCTAGCTTGATGTACCTGGTGGAATTTGTTCAAATCCGGCATTTCTGCCCTGCAGGGTGGGCACCAGGTCGCCCAGGCATTTAACAGGACATATTTTCCCTGATAATCGCTGAGGTTAACCGTTTCGCCATCCAAATCCAATAAAGTAAAATCACCAACAGATTTCCCCAGGATCGCTTTTTGAACACCTTCCTGTTGAAAAGATTGAGATTTAAGCACCAGAATAGTGACGAATAGAATTGCTAAAACGCCAATTACAATTTGGATATTCCTGTTTCGGGCTGTATTCTTTTTTTGCGGTTTTTTTATTTTCATTTTGACCAATCGACCACCATTTGCTTACGGCCATTCAATTCTTTCTCGACAGCAATGGCGGCAATGGCCCCTTCTGCTGCTGCAATCACAGCCTGTTTGACATGGTTACAGAGGACATCACCAACCGCAAATACACCTGGAACAGCAGTATGAAATTCCTTATCGACAATCAGACAGCCACCATCATTGACTTCAAGCTGACCTGTTAAAAAATCAGTGATGGGTTTGCCTCCCTGCAAGTAAATAAAAGTACCCTTGACCGGGACGGATTGAATATCCTGACCACGTTGGGAGAAGATGGCCGCTTCGACACTTTTTTCTCCAACAACTTCCCGCAGACTGGCACCTGGATAAAATCTGATTTTTTGGTTGTGCATTAATTCATCAATGAGATGCTGGGGTGCTTTCAAATCCGGGGTGGGCGATAAGAAGTGGACTTTTTGCACAAAACGGGTCAGGAATAGCGCTTCTTCTATCGCTTCATCACTGGAACCTGCGACTGCCACATCCATATTTTTGAAAAAGGCAGCGTCACATGTAGCGCAATAGGAGACACCATGTCCTAACAATTCATCCTCACCTTTCACGCGTTTTCCTCTACCCATGGAACCGGTAGAAATGATGATAGATCGAGTCGAATAAACATTGTTATTGGTGTATACAGTTTTGACTTCGCCATTCAATTCGGTTCCAATCACTCTATCAGAATCGTATTTTGCCCCGAAACTTTCCGCCTGGTTGCGCATAATTTGCAATAAATCAGCACCACTGATCTCTGTCTTGACACCAGGATAATTGGCGATTTTTGATGTGATACCCAACGCTCCTGCGGTTATTCCTTTGTCGATCACTAATGTTGACAATCCAGCTCGAGCTGTATAGATGGCGGCAGTCGTTCCGGCTGGTCCACCACCGATGATGATTACATCCCAGGTTTTATTGTCGTTCGTTGGCATTTCAAAATTGAATGATGTTTCCATGATAGATTCCTCTAACAATTAATAATTACATAATTTAGATTACTTTTTAAGTAAAAGGTTGCACTTAAATGGAATCATTTATTCGTGTTAGAGCCAATTAACTGGCATCTCTTGATTCAAATGGAGTAATTTCCCTAAACCACTTTTGATGGATAAAGTAGAAATGGATGCCGGTGCGATCCGAATTTTATTCAGGTTTTCCAGTGGTAATCCGATGAAATGGCTGATGGTATGGCGAATGATGCTGCCATGCGAGAAAATTGCAATGATTGCATTCTGTGGATGGTTGGCAATCAACTTTAAAATTGCCGTGGATACCCGTTCTCTGACCATAAATCCATCCTCTCCTCCAGGTATTTTCGCCAAGGCAGGATTTTCCTGGAATATTTTCCAATTCGGATCCTGGATCAGTTCATCAAAAGATAGACCTTGCCATTCACCAAAATTCACCTGGTTCAATTCATGGTTTATTTTCACGTTCAGATTTAAGAATTTTGCTAATGGCTGTGCTGTTTGTTGGGTACGTTTCAAGGGGCTGGCATAAATGGCCTCAATAGATAGATGTTTGAGTGCTTCGGCAACGCGATGAGATTGTTCAATTCCTTCAGCATTTAAAGGGCTGTCGATACGTCCCGCCAGGGCTTCGTCCACATATTCAGTATCGCCATGCCGGATTAATAAGATTTTTGTCATGTTAGTTGCCTTGCTTTGTTTTGGAATTTTTCTTTGTGGGCTTCTCACCCATTGTCTGGAATTGATGCACAAATTTGCTCATATCTATCAGATTAATGAAAGGCACAGAAATGTGATCTTTCATCAGCAATAACGCACTAATTGATGCAGTGTTGATATGGATGCGTTGAAAGGAATCCAGTGGGACATTGAGGTAATAAGCTACCAGCAGGCGGATTGCATCTGAATGACTGAAACAAGCGATTAAATCGTCCGGCTCATGTTCCGCTGTAATTTTTGTGATGCACGCAACCAGGCGCTTTTGGGCATTCACAAAACTCTCCCCATTTGGAAATTGCATCTGGGATGGTTGGTTTTGGACGGTCTTCCACAATTTTAATCTGCGCATTTGCTTGATGGTTTTACCCTGCCAATCTCCAAAATTAATTTCACTGAGGTTGTCACAAATGGAAATGTCCATTTTTTTGGCGAATGCCAGGGGCTGGGCTGTCTCCATGGCGCGTTCGAGAGGGCTACTATATATCGCTTTGAAAGGAAAATCTTTTAGTTTTTCTGCCAATTGTTCAGCTTGTTTAATTCCATTTTGATTGAGATGAACCCCAGACAATCTGCCAGCCAGTTTTTTTCCGACCCAGTCGTTTTCTCCATGCCGGATGAGTAAGATGATCGCCATTATTATTCCTTTTTTGTAGCCGGTTTTTGAGCAGGCACCCGATTTTTGTTCAGTCCATCCGATTGTTTTTTTCGCCAATCTTCAACACGTTTCTGAACGTTCGCTTCATATCCCTGATCGGAGGGTTTGTAAAAATGAGTACCTGCCAGGTGCTCAGGCAGATATTGTTGGGGAACAAAATGTCCCTCGAATGAATGCGGGTATAAATATCCTTTTCCGTGGCCAAAGCCCTTGGCATCGCGATTGCTATCCATTAAATGAATAGGCACCTGTCCCATCCCTTCTGTTTCCATGCGCTTTACTATATCAAAGTATGCCATCACAGAATTGGATTTCGGCGCAGTAGATAAATACAATGTTGCTTCCACAATTGGGAAGATACCTTCCGGTAGACCGATATATTCGTAGGCGTTAGCTGCGGCATTCGCCACCACTAGGGCTTGTGGATCAGCCAGGCCAATATCTTCCCCGGCCAGAATGATCAAACGGCGCAAAATGAAGCGTGGATCTTCGCCAGCCGTCATCATTTTTGCCAGCCAATATAGCGCTGCATCCGGATCACTACCTCGTACCGACTTAATGAAAGCAGAAATCGTATCATAGTGGGCATCACCGCTCTTATCGTATAAAATTGCGCGTTTCTGAATCGATTCCTGCGCAATATCCAATGTGATATGAATAGTCTCGGTTTGGTCAGGAGATGTGGTTTCAATGGCGAGTTCGAGCGCATTTAATAAATTGCGGGCATCGCCACCACACATCTGAATCAAATGGTTACGGGCGTCATCTTCCAGGATAATCTGGCGATTTCCATACCCATAGTCAGTATTGAAAAGTGCGCGGTCAACAATTTTATTTAGATGTGCTTCTTCCAACGGTTGCAGTTGAAAGACACGTGAGCGCGAAACCAGCGCCGGTATGACATCAAAATATGGGTTCTCCGTCGTTGCGCCAATCAGAGTCAGCATACCTGATTCTACTTGTGGGAGAAGAGCATCCTGTTGGGCTTTATTCCAACGATGAACTTCATCGATGAAAAGAATTGTCCTCTGTTGGTATAATTTGCGCCGTTCTTCCGCTTCGTGGATGACACGCCGGAGTTCCGCTACTCCTGCCAGCACCGCAGAAATGGTTTCAAATTGGGCTTTGGTGTGGTAAGCAATTAATTGCGCCAGGGTGGTCTTACCGGTTCCAGGAGGACCTGTGAAGATTATGGATGAGAATAAACGATCAGCTTGAATAGCCCGGCGAAGGAGTTTTCCTTCACCAATAATATGTTCCTGCCCGATGAAATCATCAAAAGTTCTGGGCCGCATGCGGGCAGCCAGAGGGGCTTCCTGTTGCATTCGTTCGTCCATGGCATGGTCAAACAAATCATTCATGAAAATCTCCTTGTTTTTGATGAACAAATACAAACAATAACATACCCTCCTATTTTACATGATTCTTTGCTTATTTGTTCTATGAACAAAAATATATCAAAAAAAATTATCTAAGCTCCAAAACGAGCAATAATTCAAGACTACTCTTTATTCCAGGGTTTGAACCCCAGTAATTCTTCAGGTTCAACCCATTCTCCATTAAATTGGATGGCCCTGTCATCAATTGTTAAAAAAGCCTTTGGTTTATCTTTGGCGAATTTTACTTTTGGGAAACCATGTTTTTCCATCCAGGCTTGCATGGCCTCAATCCCGGCTTCGGAACTCGAGCGGGAGCTGAAGACCACGATACTGAAATAATTCTGAGCTTTTTCGATAAACTCTTTTGCGCCTGGCACGGGATCATCGTCGATCACAGTTACACCTTTCCAGCCATGGCGATACCAATGGATTACTCCATCAAAATCCAATGAGAGTATCGGTTTATACGTTCGTTTTTTTCGGATAGATGTCATAGGTTCCTGTTATTCGTTAATCTCAACTTCAGAGACAAATGATAATGTCTGAATAAAGATCTTCCTGGTCTGATTTCGATATTCAGGGGTTTCATACTCAAATGCTGCTAGTAGGTGATCTTCTTTCTGTCCTTTGACTTTGGTGTCATGAACGAAACCTCTCGCCAAAAGCTTCAAACCGGCATCGGTAGGTAAGATAATGTCCAGATCACTGACGAAACTATACATATTGATGGTTGTTTCCCCTTCAGGAATAATTGCTTGAGAGAGATCCAATTTCACATCACTGACAAAACTCAGGTACTCAGCGGGTTCGATTGTCCGTTGATGTGAATTATCGGTTTCGTTTATAAACCGAAGGATGAAATTACTTCCACCAGGCAGAGTTTTTGGACGAAAAAGTAACAACATTCCCAACCCAATCAGAATGATTGGCAAAATAAGTGTCCAAAGATTGATGCCAAATACATTATCAATGAGAAAAAATGCTCCCATGAGTATTAGAAAGCTTCCTATCAGTATTGCAGATTTGTTTTCCAAATTGCACCTCCTAGTAGTAAGATGTATTAATTAATATACGACAAATCAATTGAAAAGTGTTAACCGAGGAAACCCTTAATTAATTACAAAATTTTATGTTCGGGTTGAAACCTCGATGAAAAATTAACCTGCGCCAAAAATATTGCAACCATTACCAGAATTGCACCGATTGATTGATCTGAAGTGAAGCGCTCACTCAAAAAAAGGAACCCAAAAACTGCAGAAAAAACTGCCTCCATACTCAAAATTAAGGCTGCGTCGGTGGGTGGGGCATGTTTTTGAGCGACAGCTTGTAATGTGAATCCAATTGCCACTGAAGCGATTCCGTTGTAAAGAATTGTCCACCATAAGGAGGAGATTTGAGATAACCCCTGAGGATCAGTGATCCATCCAATTCCAAAATTGAGAATTGCACAAACCAGAAATTGCCAGATCGCAAAATGAAGGGGGTTCATCCCCTGAACAGTGCGCCCTACAACGATTACATGCAAAGCCCATAATGTCGCACCGATCAATTCAAGGCGGTCTCCCGGAGCTAATGTTAGCTCTCCGCCGGTGCTGAGCAATAACATACCCATCACTGCCACCACCGCAGCTACCCAAACATTCCATTTTTGTTTTTCACGCCAAATCATCCATAGGAAAATTGGAACAAAAATTACATATAATCCGGTGATAAAACCAGCATTTCCAGCAGTGGTGGTGATTAAGCCTGCCTGCTGAAAGGCACCGGCAGAAAATAATAAGACGCCAGCCAGAATCACTCCTGAAAACTTGTTTTTTTCAATCTTGGGTCTGAACCTTACCAATGGTAATAGTAATAACGCGCCTAAGAGGAAGCGACCACCATTGAAATAGAAAATGTTAACGTAAGGTGCGGCAATTCTTTGTGCGATGAAACCACTCCCCCAGACTGCGGCTGTGAGCAACAGTAATAGATCAGCTTGTACGCGAGTCAATTGTCGTCTGGTTTGCATATATAATCCTGAATGAAATAACGCCAATTGTCTCAGGGAAATGAAGATTTGAGAAGGCTGTTCTTTTTAAATGGGCTTAATAATATGCGGGTAATCAGCACCCCGATTTTGATAAGAGAGAATTCTTGGATCAACAATTCTGCCATTCTGAATTTGAATTGCTCTGCGGATTGTTTCGTCATTTTCCCAATTAGTTGCTCCCCGGGATATGGATGATAAATACGGTAATAAGCTGATTGAGATCTCCCAAGAGGCAATATTCCATAAATATGAGGAAGTGTGATCCACGGCATAATACCAGGCTTCACCCACAGTAAAAATAGGATTTTCGAATGTAGTGGGTTTCGAAAACGGAAATCCCAGCCCCTCATCGCGGGCGATATCAATAATGAGTGCTGAGCGTTTTAAATGGCATATTTCATCTTTACTCATGAACATGATGGGTTGTTTAAAGTCTTGTCGAATCCCATTCAGAATTATATCTGACTGAGCTATCTCCTCAATAAAGGGATTTCGACTCCGATCAGCATGGATCGCCATCAGTTTGCCATTTTCACCCATTTCTAATTGATGGTAGGTGGCATCGTAGGATTGTGGTGCGAGAAATGTTTTGGATGGGCGGTTGTAAATGTGAATGTCCTTGAACCCTAATCCTTTAAAGGCTTGTAAAGCTCCGCGAGAGACGGACCCTGACCCGATAATCATGACGCGCCGTGGAGTGCCATAGTGGCCATCAATCCCCCGCAATTGTAAAGCGTGAAATACACCTGCATAACCGGCAATTTCATTGTTTTTGTGGAATATGTGATATTGAAATTCATTTTTTCGGTTCCATTTATGCATCGCTTCCCAGGCAATCAGGTTCAGATTCTTGTTGATTGCGGCATTTGTAATCCAACTATCTTCGATACAATGTAACCAACCCCACAGCGTTTTTCCACTGTGAATGAAGGGGATATCCTTTGGATCAGGTTTTATCAATACAATGACATCGCATTGCTCAAATATCTCATTTCTTTGCATTAACCCGGCAGTACGATCATTAATCCATTCGTCAGAAATTTGGAACCGTTCACCATAGCCAACCTCAAAGAATAATTTTTTACGAACATTCAGATCAATCCAATCTAATTGTTCTGGGTGAATAGGAACCCTTAATTCGTTCTCTTTGAAGGATGAACCGACCACACCTAAGGTCAATGAATTCATGAAATTCTCCCGAAAAATAATTGTAATTGATTTATTTAGAATAATGATACAATCAAAATCCTGCCTATCATTATGATACCTGAATGACGAGTTATTGCCAATATAATTTAACAAAAATAAGTGGAGAAGTTCAGGAGTTTTTTTTTGGAAGAAATCCCATTCTGGAAAAAGAAAAAATTAGAAGAGATGACCAAAGAGGAGTGGGAATCGGTTTGTGATGGCTGTGGAAAATGTTGCTTATTCCGTCTTGAAGGGGAAAAAGGGGAATATTACACCACAAATGTCATTTGTAAATTGTTTACTGAGTCTACCTGCCAGTGTAGTAATTATTTGGGCAGACAAGAGATTGTCCCCACCTGTCTGGTGTTGAATCCTACTTTGGTCAAAACTTTGGATTGGATGCCTATAACGTGCGCATACCGTTTATTGGCGGAAAGAAAGGATTTGCCGTGGTGGCATCATCTCGTGAGTGGTAGTCGGGATACCATCCACCAAATTGGTGTTTCTGTGCGAGGCAAAATTGAGTATGAAAAAGATGTCGATCTGGATGATCTTGAGGACCATGTCGTCGATTGGTTTGACCAACCCTGGATGATCGATTGAACAGACAATTATCTTGATTGGAGAATTTCTTTTATCTCCATCAAAGTGCTGATCTTATCATTCGGTTTGACGTTGAATTGATCTTCGATGTCTCTATGAATGGAGCGTCTGGTGATCCAGATGGATGAAATATTTACCTGATTCGCTCCTAAAATATCCATATTCAATCGATCACCGACCATAAAACAATTTTGGGGTTCTGTCTGAAACAAGCGTAAACCTTCCCTAAAAATATCCGGGTGTGGTTTCCGATATCCAAATTCAGCAGAAATGATGATATGCTCGAAATAAATAGTTAGACCAAATTTGGCTAATAACGCATAAACATCTTCAATATCCGAGGCGTTTGAAATTAACCCAATTCGATAATCCTGGTCGAGTAACCATAGAAGAATCGGTATAGCATCTTCTTCCAAGTTCCAGAATTCTTGGGAAACGGAATACATTGCATTAAGAGCATTTTTGATCGTTTCAGTTTCCGGTTCCGGAAAACCCAGATCGGAAAGACACTCCTCTAAGACTCTCGCACTGGTTCTTTCAATCAGATTTTTATTACGTTGCGCATAGTAATTTCGCATCCGATCTGAAAAATCCTGTGAAAATTGTTCGCGGTTTAATGGATAACCTGCACTGACAAGATACTTCCATAAATTCTTTGTCGATCTTTGTAAAACTTTGCTCCAATCACCATCAAAATAAATTAAGGTATCGCCAAGATCAAAAAAAATGACGTGCTTTTTCACATTAGAATGATTTTTCTTATCTGCGCCTTTAAGAGTCAAATTCATTTCAATGATTAATAACCCATATCCGGATCAAAAGTATTGAGTAATGTTGTGTTATTTAAATACCTTTTTAAGTTTTCAATGATCAGATTGACCGAGCGCTCATTATAATAACGACTGACACCGGCGATGTGGGGGGAAATAATAAGATTTGGGGTATCCCACATAGCATTATCCTTCGGTAGGGGTTCCTGTTCAAAAACATCCAGTACAGCACCCGCTAATTTCTTTTCCTGTAATGCTGTTTTAAGTGCTGAGTTTTTGATAATACCACCACGGCTGACATCCACCAGAAAAGCAGTTGGTTTTAAGACAGCCAACTCTTCTTCAGCGATTAAATGGTGGGTTTCTTTTGTAAGTGGTACTGTAATGACGATAAAATCGCATTCTTTCATCATTGACTTAATCGCCTGGTATGGATACAAGCGGGTAAAAAGATCACCATTTGGATCGCCAAGTCCATCTATCAAATAACCTGTATCATGAGTCTCCATCACGTTTTTCTTGCAGGCTAATATTTTTACATCGAACGGTGTCAGGATTCTGGCAATTTCCCTGCTTATACTTCCATAACCAATTAATCCGATGGTGCTGGAGCGAATTTCTTTAGGCGTGAAACGGGCAAAACGATCCGGTGGCCATTCATGATTCATCTGAAATTTCAAAATCGAGGGGATTTTGTGCGACAATGCCAACATCATGGTCAGTACAAATTCTGCCACCTGAGGAGCTGCTGCACCGCTTAAAGTGGTTATCTGCATGCCACTTTTCTGAATAATTTCATCATGAATTGCGAAGTCAATGCCTGCATAATTGAATTGGATCCATTGAAGAGCAGGTGCCTTTTCAACTGGTGGAATTACTCGTTCAGTAATTAATACTTCAATTTTTTTCCAGACTTCTTCATCAATTTCCTTGTACGATTTCGCCGGTAGAACAGTAACGTTCAGTTGAGGAGAGATACCGGTAATACTATTGATCAATTCCTCAGAGAGTGGAAATGTTATTAATATTTCAATTTTTTTATTGGTTTCATCTTTCATCAGATATAAATTCCTGTCGGGTCAAGATCTTCTCTTAAAATCCTTAATTCTTCTTCGCTGGGAGGTTGGGTTTCGTGTAGGTTGGTAGATACTTTAATATCCCAGCCGGTATTTTGTTGAATCATATCAATATTTACCCCCGGATGTAAAGCGGCTAGTATCATCTCTCCATTTTCATCAGGTTCAAGGATTCCCAAATGAGTCACGACTCCTTGTGGTCCTTTTCCTCTGGCACCGCTGGCTTCTCTTTCTTTGCGATGGGAGAGAAATCCAGCTGAGGTAATAAAATCCACTTTTTCGGGAAATCTGCGTTTTTGGTGCGGGGTAATGATGTAGCAGCGGTTAGCCCAACCGGCAATTTCCATTGATCCACCTGAGCCTGGTAAACGCGTTTTAGGTTTGTGATAATCTCCAATGACGGTGGCATTAATATTTCCAAAACGGTCTATTTGCGCACCACCCAGAAATCCCACATCTACATTCCCTCTTTGGAGATAAAAACTAAAAATATCATACATACTGCAGACTGCTGTTGCGCCACTCACCAGACAGGGATCTCCAATCGAAAGCGGTAAACGGGATGGTCTGGCTCCGATTACACCTGCTTCGTAAATCATCACCAGATTAGGCGCGTGGGTTCGACGGGCAAGATTACAGGCGAGATTAGGCAGCCCCACCCCAACGAAGACAACATCACCATCACGTAGTAATCTGGCGGCATTGATTGTCATTAATTCAGCATTGTTGTAATTCATTTAGTAATCTCCATAATCGACAGGTGAGCTTAAGCGTGGATTTACTTCAAGCCTGGTATGTGTTTCTGCACCAAGTTTTTCCCAATATTCATTGCGGTCTTTCACCCCATATACCCATTCATCCAACCAGATTTTTATTTTTTCGGGGGATTGGCTGATTTCATCCCAGGCTAGATAAAAGGAGTTATCGCGATCGTAATATCCCTGGGTATAAGATGGATGGGCAGCATAAGGCACATGACAGACCGCATCCACAATAAAAGCAGGAATAACTGTTCGATTGGGGTCACTCCGAATGATATCTTCATCTACAATCTCTTCTGCTGTTATGATGACATGTCGGGAGGCGAAGGCAGCTTCTTTTTGTTCACCCACAATTCCCCAAATTTGTGAATTCCCGTGTTGATCACAGCGCTGTACGTGGACAATCGCTACATCTGGGTGCAATGGGGGGACGACAATCACTTCATTTCCAGTATATGGATCAGTAATCCGTTTGATGTCTTGGTTAGCTTTTTCCAGACTGGGTGCGCCGGTTTGATTCATGGGCATAAAGGGAAGGCCGGTTGCTCCTGCCTGTAATCGGGAAATCATTCCAAAATGAGAATATTCTTCCCATTCCATTTCACCTTTTTCAATAGCATCCCGCATAATGCGTAAGGACCCTACTCCAGGGTTACCCATATAGGAAAATATTACTTTCTTAACACATCCGGCTGCTGTGAGCATATCATAAATGAGATCTGGTGTGGCTCGCGCGACAGTTAGATTTTTTTTCTTTTGGCGAATGATTTCATGTGCCGCGGCAAATGGAATCATGTGTGTGAATCCCGCTGCATAGATAATATCACCATCGTGAATGTATTTTTGTATGGCTTCCGATAAAGTATGTAGTTTTGACATTGTTTTTCTCTTTTGCGGTGGATTTAGGATCTTCTGGATCGTCTGGATTGTCGCTCTTCCTGTTCAATATGACCTTTGAACCTGGAATTCTGGTATTTTCCCCGACGGTTCTTGTTTGAATCAGAATCTGGTAAGTCTGATTGAGGTTCTTTCTTCTTCTTCTTCTTCTTCTTCCTTAAAATTGTACCAAAAAGAATGAATAAGATACCAGTGATAAACAGATAAAAATTTACGCTATCTGCAATCATGGAGAAAACAAATAATAGCAAAAACAATCCACCCAGGATCAAAATAAATTTACCAAATTTGACTCGAATCTCGCTCATAAAAAATGCTGTCCTTGATCAAGAACAGCATAATTCTAATACAAAGTTTCTAATTGGACTATATCTTCTTGACCTGATTATATACCTGTTCACGCATGTACATTTGCAAATAATGGTGACCACCTGCGTTTTTTCCAGTTGCACCAGAGCCTTTCCAGCCACCAAAGGGTTGGAATCCCGGCCATGCACCAGTGGTTGCGCCTTGTGGGCGGTTGGCATAATTCACACCAGCTTCAATATTCTCGAAGAACCATTGTGCTTCTTCATCAGTACCATAAAAACCAGATGTGAGACCATAATCGACATCGTTGGCAATTTGCATACCCTCGTCAAGTGACTTGATCTTTCCAATCGTGGTAATAGGCAGGAACATCTCATACTTCCATAAGCGGTGAGAAAAAGGCACATCAGCAAACAGGGACGGTGTTGCAAAATAACCGTTAGCATAATCTCCATTCGTCAGCACTTCGCCACCTGTTAAGACACGTCCCGCAGCTTTCAATTCAGCACAGAAATCCTGGAAATCTTTATAAGAGTTTTTATTGATGACCGGGCCCATGAAAACAGTGCGATCAGTAGGGTCACCAATTGATAATTTTTGTGTGAGAGCAACCAGGCGCTCAACCAGTTGATCATGAATTGACTCCTCTACCAGGACACGAGAGCAGGCAGAACACTTTTGTCCTTGTAAGCCGAATGCTGATCGTACGATACCTAACGCGGCATCTTCGAGGTTTGCGTTCTTCGAAACTATTGCTGGATTCTTGCCACCTAATTCCAGAATGGTCGGTCGAACATATTTTCCATTCTGGGCAAATGTTCGGAAAATTCCCATACCCACATCAAAAGATCCTGTGAATGTAACACCAGCTACATCTGGGTGATTCACCAAGGCATTCCCCAGTGTACTTCCCGGTCCGGTAACGTAATTAAAGACACCATCCGGGATGCCAGCATCTAAAAATGCCTGAGCAAGCAAGTAAGGCGTCAGGGGGGTATCTGTTGCGGGTTTCATCACGATCGTATTCCCAGCGACCATCGCTGCACCAGCAGGCCCACCGGTAAGGGCACCTGGAAAATTGAACGGACTTATGATCAACCAGACACCATATGGACGCATCACAGACAAATTGGTGGATTTCAACCCAACGAATGGATCACTTCCCATCTGAATTTCAAAGCCATTATTTTCTTCCAATTGGTCACAAGCATAACGAATCAAATCTGCAGTCTCCACTGCATCTCCGATGCCCTCCATGCGGTTTTTACCAACTTCCAGAGTCATGGCTGCACCAATATAATAGCTGCGATCTTCGATGAGATCCGCTGCTTTGCGGAGTAATCTTACACGTTCCTGCCAGGGTGTTTTCCGCCAGGTTGGAAATGCTTTCTTGGCTGCTGCAATGGCATCATCTGCAATTTTCTGATCCCCTTTTTGAAAAATCCCAATAACTTGATTGGTATTGATGGGGGAGCGATTCTCAAATTTATCGCTGGCTTTTACTTCTTTACCATTGATGACCATGGAATATTCCTGGCCAAATGTTTTCCTTAAAGCTGCCAGATTAGACTCGTAAGATGCGTGAAACTCCTCTGGTGGACTGAACATTGTCCCATATGTTAATTTAAATTTACCTTCAGTTCCCATAAAATTAGCCTCCTTAACAAGAAATGATCTAATATTTAGTATACATGAAGAGGGAAGACAAAATCAATTATAAATTCTGTCAAAAAAAACAGACCTGAATAATTATTTGAACTAGTTTAATTTGAAGCTAATAAATTTAGATTTATTGTTTTGCAGTTAAGGGCAGATATACAACTTCGCTCATCGTTTTCACAGTGAAAGGATCATTAATCGTAGAGCCAAAGTCATTGATGGCAGTGATGGTAATGATATAGGTTGTTCCTCTTTCCAATCCGGAGATTTGGATAGGTAACTGGCTGATTTCGAGTCCTTGATCAAGTGCCATTGTATGGGTTAACTCGTCCTCAATTTGAATAATGTAGGTAATGTCACCATCAGTGGACCGCCAATCTAGTGTGATGCTGGAAATTAATGAAAAGATCTTGATATCCGTTATCGGAGCTGGGGGGTTGCAATTTATTAGGCCTGTCGTAGCAATATTACTGAAGTCAGAATTTCCATTCTGATTATAGGCATTAACCCGATAGTAAAATTGTCCACCACACACAGGGCTTTGATCAATAAATGTGGACGTATTTGCAGGTAATGAAAATAAGGCAGACCAATTTATTCCATCTGTTGATCGTTCAACTTTAAACCCCTGTTCATCATTGCTATTATCAACGAATCCGACCAAAATTTCACTTGCCTTTACATCCAGAATTGTTAGATTTGTCGGTGCTAAGGGAGCAATTTTCGCACTCCGAAAATTAGCTACGATAGAAGCAGTGTTATTTAATGTCATCCGATTGTCTGCACTATTAGTGGCTGTTGAGACCACACCTGTTGGTCTTCCATTGTAAAGCACCTCAGGGTTCGACCAATTATTTACGCGGGGGCAACCACCAGAACAGTTATATGCCATCACTGTTCGGAAAGATAGGCTGGGATCCTGATATCCATAAGAGTAACTATACATGGCAGATCCACCTCCGGTATTCAAACGGTCGTGATGGGCACCCATATTGTGCCCGGTTTCGTGGGCAAATGAATAATAACCGGTCGCACAGCCTCGGGAAACCAGACTATTCCCGACTGAGTCATAGGTGTAACTGGGAGTCATTAGCCAACCGATGCCACAATATGTCATATTATTAACAATCATCACAACCAGATCTGCCCCATAGGTATTGCGTAAATTACGCGCTTCATCGATAACATTATCTTGATTGGTTAAGTGCGAAAGAGCCGTACTCCAACCTGAACCGGTAGATAGAATACTTTCATCATAATTTATTTCTGCTGCATGAACTAACCTCATTCTAGAGAAAATGCCACTGCGTTCATAGCCTGTATTTGTCTCGCTGACTGCCAGATTAATCAGGTTTAGCATATTTGCTGTTCCACCTGCACCGGACCGGGCAGCAGCGGTATAAACAACCAGAACATCTATCACATATCCACTATCGGATGATGGGATCGTGAGGTTTGGTTCAAAAATCCCTTCTGTTGGTTCAACGGATTCTGGTATGATATCCAATTCATCAGGAAATTGAGATTGGTCAATTTCTTCGAATTGATAAAACCCTTTTCCATCCTCTCTCAAATGATATTGTCTTCCATGAAATTCCAGGTTAGCACTCACTACCTCGTTAGTGGAAACCACAATAATGGAACTGTCTGGTTCATTATTTAAGATACCAGACATGATAAATCCTGATTGGAGGGTGTGTTCAATTTTTTCGAATGTGACATCGAACGAAAGATCTACAAATAGTTTGATTTGGGCTGACTGGTTTTTATGTTGATTGGTGAATAAATCACTGGCTATTTTTTCAATTGCAACTGTGTTTAAATTTACTTTCTGAGTTCTGGCAACGCCCACTTCCTGAGAAGTAACAGATAAAGGGTTATTGGTATTCCGGTCTAACTCGGAAATGACAGGTGGGTGATTATCCGTTGCGTAAACGAATGGGATGTTTAATCCCAGCGATATGATGACGCCTAAGTAAATGAATATTCGAAAAATTCGTGTTGAATCCAGTCTCATTTTTACTCCTAAAATATATCTGCACATATTTCAGGATAAAAATAGCACACCGAATGTGTTTTATACGGAGGGTGTTAGGTGATTGTAAGGGGATCAATCAAGAATACTATGATTGTAAAGTGATTTCAAACTTTTTAAGTTAATTTCCAGTTATAAATTGGTCATAAAAACTCGCTAATTGGTTGCGTACCAATTCGGCATCTGCCCGCGATACTAGTAATGCGTGATTGAAACTCGTCGCTCGCTGTCGAAGTTTTTGATCGTCATAGGCATAGATTATGGCATTTGCCAGCTCAACAAAGTTAGTGGGTGGCACAAGAAGACCATTGATACCAGGCGTGATCCATTCCCGTAATGATTCGATATCGCCTACAATCGGAAAACAACCACATGCCATCGTTTCCAGCAATGTATTCGGGGTGCCATCATGAGTTGTGACCGACACAGAAATTTGAGCGCGGTGAAAGATAGACCATAAAATATCCTGGGATAAGGTCGGTAACAATTTCACATTTTCCTGAATTTTCAGTCGTTCGACCCAATGCTGTGCTTCTGGTTTTCCTTGCATGCCAGGGCAAAGAAAGATTGCTTGAGGAAGTTTTTTGAGAACAAGAGAGATGGATTGAAAGAATACATCTGTTTGCGCATAGGCTCGTATGCCTCGTGGATTGACGATCACCGGAATGTCGGCTGCAATGTTGAGATCAGCAATCTGCACTTGTTTTGCTTGCGCAATTTCCTTAAAAAGGATTCCTCCACCACCAGGGACGACCAGACCAGGTTTGGTTTCAGGAAAACCCCATTGATGGGCAAGATGGATATCCCGGTGAACATCCGCCATTACGCCATCAGCTCTTTGCATAGCTTCAAAAGTCAAATCTTTCATCTTTTGGTTTGCATTGGCGTGTAAGGTGAAGTCATTACCCCAAACAGAAACGATTAAAGGAATTTCCTGGGGGATAATTGAGGCTAACATCCCTTCATAGGGGATCCGTAATGCATGAACCAGATCGGGTTTCAAATCAGAGATAATATTTATTAATTCAGTCTGGTATTTTGGCAAGGTGGCTGGTCCGAGCAGATATCGAATTTTCATCACAAGCGGCCGTGCATTTTGGATGATAGATTTTTTCCAATTTTTTCCTGATTGTTTATCCGGTTTGAGCACAGAAGGATTAATTTCTTTTTCTCCTGCTGCGCTGAAGGCAACTGGCAAGATAAAAAGCTGATCTACGGAAGGTCTGCTTGACAAAGGATAAGTGGAAACCATCGAAACCCGAAAATCAAGTGAGTGCAGCATATCAATCCATCTTTTTGTGATTGCGCTGCGTCCATCCGCAATTAACAGAATATGCTTACTCATCGTGCCTTTTCCCTGGATAGAGCATCCATGCTGGCTTCTATGAAAATGGAAACCATCTGATCAATATTTACACTTGTTTTGACAGTTTGGTAAGCTGCCAGCCCTTTCTGAGGCAAACGTTCAGGGTAACTCAGCGCTGAAGATATCGCATCAAGTAATGCTTTTGGATCATTGGGGGGGATATTCCAGCCATTCTCATTGTTGACGAGATCCGTTTGGGTACCGTCACCTTCTGCAACAATAACCGGTAATGCATGTGCCATGGCTTGTTGGACTGCCAGCCCACCCGTTCCAGGCAGGACGAATAAATCTGCCTCGTTGAGTATGGACTCTAATTCTTTTCCAAATTTCTCACCCCAGAATTTTGTGTCAGGGTAAATATTTGCTGCCAGGGTTTCCAATTCAGTGCGGATCGAGCCATTCCCTACAATCCAGAGCTGTGGTTGGAGTTTTTTTGGTAATTGAGAACAAGTTTTAATAAGCGTATCCAACCTTTTTCTGGGCTGCAATCTACCCACATACAATAGGATTGGCTTGTTATCCTCCTGCCAGGCTTTTCGAATAGGCGGTTTGCCAATTGGGGCAGGTACAATGGCATTTTTAGCCACAAAAACCTGGTTTGGTTTAAACCCAGCCTGGGTGTATTGTTGGGCACCTTTTTGGCTGTAGCTAATGATGTTTGTCAATGATCCCAAGAATTGGGTACGAGAATAATTCCGAAGAAATGAAAATGCACCTGTGTATTGGGGTACCCCTAAACCCCAACCGATGACTGGCTTTTGTTGGTTTTTCATCCAGCGCATGACAGAAGGTGTAGATAGGTAACGAGGGTTGGCTTCCACGATTAACACATCCGGTTGCCAATTTTTAACCCATCCTAAAAACTGGGGTTGAAGACATAAATAAAACTTACCCTTCAGCAGGTGGATATTTTGTGTAAATTCAAAATCTATCCCAGTCAGATGATCAACGATAGAAATCATTTCTTCAGGTTGTGGGGCGCCAGCGATCACTCCCAATTCAATTTCTGGCTGCTTTGACAATAATTGCAAAAATGGTGCACGATAGCCAGGGATCACACGTTGTTGAATCGCTAATCGGATTTTCATGAATACACAATCACTTCAGCCCGTGAACCACTAGGCGTCTTTTCTACTTCAATTCTTCCAGGAAAGGCATCTTTCAATTCTTCGAGGTGTGTGATGATTAAGATTTTTGAAAAATCCTTCTTTACAAGATTTATTGTTTCTACCAGACGACTGCGGCCGGTGTTGTCCTGACTGCCAAAACCTTCATCGATTACCAATGTTTGCAAGCGCGCACCGGACCGTTTTGCCAGCACCTGGGATAGGGCCAGTCTGATTGCAAAATTTATGCGGAAGGCTTCCCCGCCGGAGAACATCTCATAAGCTCTGGTATGACCACTGGCGTCATTGATAAGAATATCAAGAGTCTCTTTTTTATCCTGTCTCTTCTTGTCTTTATACTCACTTTGGGTTTCAAAATGAATGGATAATTGACCTAAAGTCAATCGATCAAGCAGTTCGTTGGCATGTGCTTCAATTTCCGGCAGCGCTTGTTCAATCAACAAGGCTGGCACTCCTTTTTTACCAAAAGCTTCTTCTAATTTCTGATATCTGCTGATTTTCACTATCAGGTGATCCAACTCGGACTGAATTGTTTCTTTGTCTATTTTTTTTCGTTCGATGGTATCTAATTTTTGTTTTTCTGCCCCTAATCGACGGCTGATCTGACTGATTTCTATGTCAATTGAATCTAATTCTTTTTTCAGACCGAGAATATCAGGCAAATTAACATATAGATTCTCAAACTCGCTTTGCATAGTCGTGAGTATTTTGGATTTTTCAGCCAGTTCCTTTTCATTGTTCTGGATATCATCCATCAATTCAGCTTTTTGTTTTTTTATAGGTTCGAGGGTTGCCTGTGCTGATTCCAGCTTGCGAAATTTTTCTTCAGTTCCACGCAGCTTATTTTCCTGTTGTTGAATGGACAAATGCTGGTTTTCGTCGTAGTTTATCTTTTTAATTTCATCTTCGAGGGCAACCACCTGAGAATGAAATTTCTTTTCAAAGAAACGGTTTTCTATTTGTTTTAATGTGTTTTGATATGTAGAGGAATGCTTTTTCTGCCACTCATCGATTGATTTTTCAATTTGTTCTTTATTCACCCTTTTCTCTGTCATCAGATTCTGGAGATGAATATTTTCATTTTCTATCGTTTCAATATTTTTCAGTTCTACGCTTATTTTGTTGCTTTCTTTTTGAAACTGACTGATTAACTTATTTTCAGCGTCAATCAATTTGTTGCGTTCAAGTCCTTCTTTGATGATCAATGATTCATATTTTTCTCTATGATCCTGGGTGAGTGGTTGACTGCAAAAAGGACAATCTGGACCGGCGACACGGAATTCTTTCAAGTGGTTTCGTTTTTCATTGTTTAGATTTTCTAAATGTTTAATGTTTTGTTTTCTGGAGGTAATATCCCTTAGAAGATTTTGCATCATTTCGTTCAGGCCTGCTTTTTTCGAAATTGAATTAGCAAACTCCTCCTGCTTCCGGGCGAGTTCGACTAACTCTTCTTCAATTTCAGGAAGTTTTTTTCTAAATCGATCAATCTCTGTCTTTTTTTCTTCCAGATTAATCTTCTGGTTCGTGAGGGATTCATTTTGTTTCTCTATTTGGTGATTAATATTTATTAATTCATGATTTGCTTTTTGATAAAGGTTCGCTTTTTTGTTAAATTCATCCAACTGATAGCGAATTTTGATCCACTGTTTATAATTTTCTTCGATTTGGACTGCATTTTGAACTTGTTTCTCCAAATCTTCAATCTGGGTGATTAAATTATTTTGGCGGATTTTATTTTTTCCTAAGCTGGATGTAAGTTTTTCAACATCTTTTTTTTGTTGCTCAATTTGTGAGGCTGCATTTATCCTGGCGGAATCCAATTGTTTTGCCTGATCAATAATTTGGTTATGATCTTGTTTGGCTTTGATTTTAATTTCCAGGTCCTTTTGGGTTTGAGCCAGATTGAATTTAATCTGTTCCTCATTGGCTATCTCATTATTAACATCAGTCAGGATGCTTTCAAGGCGTTTTTTTTCGGATTCAGTATCTTTCCGAATTTCTCTTGTTTGCATAAGATAATTCTCCCAAACATCCAACCCCAGAATATTCGAGAGAATGGCCTTGCGATCTCCAGAAGTTAATTGTGTAAATTGGTCTGCTTTTCCTTGCAGGAAGAAGGAGGCGTTGATAAATGTCTCGTAATCCATCTGTAAAGTTAATTCAATTCTTTTTTGTGTAATACTTACAGAATGCTCGGTCAGGGTGCGCCAATGGTCGGCTGCCGGATCCCGCACATAAAATTCGAGCAATTGTGTTTTATCCATTTGTTTTGTGCGCCGGACTCTGAAAAGTTGTTGTTCGTATTCAAAGTCTAGTATCACCAGGGCTGTATCAGATTGTTGGTTGATCACCTGATCATTTCTTGCGCGGGCATTCCCGAATAACGCCCAGGTTAAGGCATCCAAAATGGAAGATTTTCCTGCACCATTCGGGCCAGTAATACTGGCTAAATGGATTTGTTCAAAATTGATATCAACAGGTTCCTGATAGGATAAAAAACCTTGAATTGTGAGATTAACAGGGATCATATCTCAGAGACCGAATCACCAATTGTTTGATCATCCAGATTGATTGGATGTACCAGCACTTTGTCAACCCGCTTGCCATCCATATCAACGATTTCGAAGCGCATATTATAAACATCAAAATATTGACCAACTTCTGGGATACTATCCAGTATGGTCATCATAAATCCACCCAGGGTTTGAAACCCCACACGATCTTCTTCGGGTAATGTTTCAATCCCCAATAATTCTTTGATATCATCGATGGCTAGCAATCCGTCCATCAACCAGGAGCCATCCTCCCGTTGAATAATTTGGATTTCTTCTTCCTCGCCGGCGGTAGGGATTGATCCTACGATTGATTTAAGCACATCATAGAGGGTTACCATACCCAGGACACCACTGAATTCATCAATCACCAATGCGGCGTGTGCTCCGGCTTCTTTAATCAGGTCCAGTGCTTTTAAGGCGGATGTGCTATCCGGAACAAATAAGGGGGATTGAATCAAATCAGGAATGGACGGAGTAGCCCCATTCAGGCTCTGACTCAGTAAATCTTTCCCTAATAAAACACCCTGTACATTATCCAATTCACCGGTTGCGACGGGAAAGCGGCTATGGTTTGATTGGATGACCTGTTCCAATATTGCCTCAATCGGTTCTTCCAGGTCAATCCACTCGATTTCCGTACGCGGGGTCATGATCGAGTCGATATACCTTCCTCCCAGGCGAAAAATACCGGTTACCATATCTTCTTCTGCGGATTCGAAAATGCCTGATTGAGTGCCTTGCTTCATCAGTACTTTAATTTCTTCTTCCGTAATAATGGGATCTTTTGACTTCTCAACTCCAAGGATTTTTAAACCAATTTCTGTAGACGCGCTGAGTAGCCTCACAATGGGTGAGGTTAACCAGGAAATTACCTTCATGGGCATGGCTACCGCTGAAGCAATTTTTTCTGGAGAGTTCATACCCAATCGTTTGGGAATCAGTTCTCCGATGACCAGAGAAAAATAAGTTGTCAATAAAACGACGATTGCAACGGACAATATTTCGCTATATGGTTCTAACCGGGATACTTTCTGAAAAATCAGACTCAAATCAGAGGAAATTGATGCGCCACCCAGGGCACCGGATAAGATGCCAATTAAAGTAATACCGATTTGAACTGTGGAAAGAAATTTATTGGGATTTTCCGAAATATCGAGTGCAACCTGGGCAGATCTTAAACCATCTTTGGCCATTTGTTGTAATCTAACTTTTCTGGCAGAAATAAGTGAGATTTCTGACATTGCAAATATTCCATTGATGATGATCAAAATAAAAATTATTAATATACTCAGAAAAATGTTGTTCATGCTCCCTTATCTAGGTAATGATCTCTTCATCATTTTGATTATAGATGATTTCTTTAGCGATTACCTGTAACTTCTCAATTTCTTCAGGGGAGATCTTTTGACTCTCCCAATACAACGCCAATAAATTTTCGTGCGGTAAGTTCGAAATGCTTTCATCCTCTCCCAGGCGTAAACGGGTGGAAAAAATTGGTTTACGAATGAGGTGGAATTCTAATGCTGATGCGAAACGCTCTTGAAACCACTGATCATTAATGAGGTTATCCCAATCTTTTGGATAGACGAGAGTGATCCGCACGACCGCATCATCCGCTTCATCAGAGCCAATCAAGTTGGTTTCTAAATAGGTGGTTATTTCTTCCGGAGTTGGCAAATTTTGGCTGGCATTCGAATTGACCTCTCTTAAGTCTAACGGGATGTCAATAAATGGACGCCCTTCCAGCAATCGCCATGAGATATTGCTCTTCCCTTTTCCAACCTCCGCAATTACAAAATATTTATCATCCTTTGCTTCGCCAAAGTCAACCCGCTCGATGGAACCCGAATAGATAATATGTGGGTGGGCGTTTTCATTCAAATCCTGTGCTTTGTGAATATGTCCCAGGGCAACATAATCAAATTCAGTTCGTTTTACCAGGCTGATGGGTAAGACAATATCGTGTCCCAGCATGATACTTCGTTCGGCGCCGTAAACTGCGCCCTGCACGGAGGCATGAGCGGTCAGGATGGTTGGGAATTCCGGGTTGATATTTTCCAGAAGTTGATCGATTATTTGGGAGGTAATTGATTCAATGTTCGTATCTATATCATCTAAATTTTTTAATTCATCCTGATGAATGGATAGAAAACCACTGCGGGTGATCCATGGGATGGCAATAATTTGGATGGGTAAATTATTTAATTGCAGTGAGGAAAAAAACACAGGCTTAGTAACCAAATGTACATTCGGCACCAAAAGAGTATTGAATTCCTGCAGGGCTGTCGCTCTGCCTGTAGCCGGGGAGATATCGTGGTTGCCAACCAATAAAATGGTGGGTATTCCGGCCTGGGAAAGTCGCATGATTCTCTTGCCCCATTCACGTTGAAAGGTTGGTACCGGAGTACGATCTTTATAGGCATCACCAGAGAAAATCACCAGATCAACCTTTTCCTTGATTGCTGTATCAACGATGGTGTCCAGGGCTGCTAGAAAATCGAGCACACGAATGGGTAATCCGGATTGAGGATCACGTTTGCCTTGTGATGCAATATCGATATGGGCATCTGAGAAATGTAATAGTTTTATCATCTAGGGGAATGTCTAGGGAAAATATCCAAGTTGTTTCATTAATTCTACACTAGGACCAAAGTTTGGATGATATTCCAATGATTGGTTTAGATCTTCAATGGCACTCTGCGTATAACCGATTGCCACATACGCTTGCGCACGCCAATAAAAGCTTTCTTCGAGATAAGGTTCACTGGCTGCATCAATTGTCAGAGTTGCCAGATTAATTACATCCTGATAGCGACCACTGTAAAAATAGGCAAAATATGGGCCTGTTTGATACCACATAATGCGCCAGGGACGATCTTTTTCAGGCAATTGAGGATAAACCAGAAAGGCTTGGTCAAACGCTTCTGCAGCTCCGGCATAATCCTGTAACTGCACCATACTGGTGCCACGATTAAACCATGCGTAAAACAAATCATTTCCCTGGGTCGTTGAAAGCTCTTCATTGGCTTTCTGATAAGCAATCTGGTCCGCATTGCGAACTTCTGCATACGCTCCAAGGACGTCCATTAATTTAGTTTCCTGATCTACAGAATAAACCACTAAGAAGATGTAATTAAATGAGCGCCATTGCGATAAGAGATCATCATAGGAAACTGGAAAATCAGGTCTAAAGTAAGAGTCTTGAGAAAGGAATTGCTGTTTTTCATCATCATAACCATTTAACACCGCATAATGCCCCATCCAGGAAACTTTTCCATTGGTATCCCGAATGAAAACCCCTTTTTCGACCAAAACAGGAAATCCATTGGCAATTAAACTTTTTAGTACCGTCAGATTCCCTCCAGAGCGGGTAATTGCCTGAAGTTCAGTGTTATTAATGACATAGTCTGCCATTTCATAAAGCATTACATTTTTATCTTTTTCAAATGGTTTTAGAACTGTTCCGGTATCTAATCGATCACCATCCCAACCCCAATAAGAAAGTTGCATAGCAAGGTTTGCAGGTGCACAATAATTCCACAAACCATGTTGATCCTGATAAACGACTCCATCCAGTTTTATTGCCGATGGCAAGGGTGTGGGTTCAAGTGTGGGAGTTGGTGTCTCTATGGATACATCAATGGTGAAAGTTGCGGATGGTAGGGGTGTGAAAGTAGAAGTAATCTGCGGAATAGTGGTCGATTGAATCTGGTCTGCATCCGGTACAAAAATGGCTGCTTCAGGAGGATTTAATGTGTAATCGATTTGTATTTTCCATTGGTCTACCCGCCATAATACACGCTCGCGCAAACTGGGAACTGAAAAAAGGATGATCACCACCAAAGAAAAAAACAGGATTGTTCCCAGGATAACTTTGGCAAAATTTTTCTTGAACATAATCGAATTATAACACTCGAGGTTTTATCAAAAAGTCGTCTAATTGCATTTGATAGACAGAAAAAAATTATAAGAAAAAGAATTTCTGGGAAATATACTTACAATAACATGTTTCACCTTGCACATTTTAGCTTTTATTGGTATTTTTATTTTGGTTTTATATCTGTTGTTATCCAGAAAACAACAAAGTAAGAAAGAGAGAAAAATGATTAAAAATCGCGAAAAAACGCCTGTTAGTTTCAGTTTGCCACGTAGAATCCAGAGGTTGTCAGAATTGTCATTCAACATGTGGTGGAGTTGGAACCAGGATGCTCAGCAATTATTCAGATTAATCGATAAACCGTTATGGGATAAATTGAGTCATAATCCAATCGCATTCCTACAACAAGTTGACCAGTCATTAATAAATAGAACTATCAGTGATTTATATTTCTTAGACCGCTATGACGCTGTGATGAAGAAATTTGATCAATATCTTGAGGCGAAGAACACCTGGTTCAAGGAAACATATCCCCAATTAGAGCAAGAGCAAATTGCTTATTTTTCGTTTGAATTTGGTCTGCACGAAAGTTTACCTGTGTATGCAGGAGGCTTGGGGATATTAGCCGGAGATCACCTCAAAACCGCCAGCGACCTGGGCTTGCCCCTGGTTGGTGTGGGCTTTATTTATAAAAATGGTTACTTCATGCAGTCCATCACCGAAGATGGCTGGCAGGAAACCCGCAATTTTTATTTGAACTATTCAGAAGTACCCATTATTCCCATGACGGACGAACAAGGTAAACCATTGGTAATCTCCATTGATTTACCGGGACGATCTGTTTTTGCTCGCATTTGGCAGGTAAATATTGGCAGGATCTTCTTATATTTACTGGATTCTGATTTGGAAGTAAATGATGCTAATGACCGTCAATTGACATCACGATTGTACAGTAATGACCTGGAAGTTCGAATTTCCCAGGAAATATTATTGGGCATGGGAGGTGTTCGCGCACTAAGACTGCTGGGATATAAACCGACAGTCTGGCATATGAACGAAGGGCATTCGGCTTTCCTTGCCTTGGAACGTATCCTGGAATTGATTGCACAAGGAAAAACCTTTGACGAAGCTTCTGAAATTGTTAAAAAGAATAATGTGTTTACCACTCATACACCTGTCCCAGCTGGAAATGATCAATTTCCCATTTGGTTAATTGATAAGTATTTTTCTCAAATCTGGCCAAAGTTAAATCTATCCAGAGACCAATTTGTAAATTTAGGCAAACAGTCACAGGTCTGGGGCGAAACATTTGTTATGCCTGTTTTGGCACTCAAGCTTTCTGAACATATGAATGCAGTTTCTGAATTGCATGGTGATGTATCCCGGAAAATGTGGAACTGGTTATGGCCAGACCGCTCAGAGGAAGAGGTTCCGATTACCCATATTACCAATGGAATTCATACGAGTTCATGGATTGCCAGACAAACCAACTTATTATTCCAGAAATATTTAGCGCCAGATTGGATGGAACGGGCTGACGATCCAGAAATTTGGGAAAACATCGAAAGAATTCCTGATTTTGAATTGTGGGCTGTCAGAAAGCATTTAAAACGAAAGTTGACGGTTTATTGTAACGAAGTAGCCAGGGAAAAATGGCAGCGAGGTGGTTTTCACCCGGTGCAGGTTGTTGCCAGCGGAGTTTTAATGGAGCCATATTCCTTAACAATTGGTTTTGCACGCCGTTTTGCAACCTATAAACGTGCCAATTTAATCCTGCGCGATTATGAACGATTGCTAAAACTTGTAACAAACGAACGTATGCCAGTTCAAATTATCTTTGCTGGAAAAGCCCATCCAGCAGATGAGCCAGGGAAATTAATCATTCAGGAAATCTATCGAGCTGTTAAAGATGCCAAAATGGGTGGTCGTTTGATATTTCTGGAAGATTATGATATGAGAATCGCCAGACTTTTAGTTCAAGGTGTTGATGTGTGGCTAAACACACCCCGGAGACCGAATGAAGCCTCAGGTACTTCTGGTATGAAAGCTGCCTTAAATGGTGTTTTGAATCTATCGGTGTTGGATGGTTGGTGGCGTGAAGGTTACAATGGTAAAAATGGCTGGCCAATCGGTGACGATACTGAGTATGAGGATACGAACCAACAGGACGAGATTGATTCAATAGATCTCTATGAAACCCTAGAAAATGAAATCGTACCTTTGTATTATCAATCCAGGTCAGCGGATAATTTGCCAAATGAATGGATTGCGCGCATTAAAGAGACAATTCGCTCCAATGCACCCAAATTCTCTACGCGGAGAATGGTGAAAGAGTATATGAATAATCTTTATGCTGGTGCTGCAGAAAATAATATAGATAAATAAGAGGTCCTTATGCCATTACCATCCTCTCCAATTCTAATAATTTTGATCATCTTTTTCCTGCGCGTATCGGATATGTCGTTGGATACAATCCGAGTTTTGTTTGTCTTTCGGGGACGAAGAGGATTGGCCTGGATACTAGGATTCTTTCAATCTTTATTATTTGTTATTGCCATCACATCCGTATTGGCCAATATGGATAATTTTCTTAATATTATCGCGTATGCAGCCGGCTTTGCTACAGGGAATGTGGTTGGGATGACCATTGAAAACAGATTGGCGGTAGGGCATATTAATATGACCATCTTCAGCCCAATGGCTGGACCAAGAATAGCGGATGCGCTGAGAAATGCTGGTTTTGCAGCGACAGAAGTCTCTGGAAGGGGTAGAAATGGAATGGTTTCCGTTCTGCATGTTGCAGTCCTGAGAAAGAGAGTGGATGAGGTGGAAAAAATCGTCCTGGATAAGGACAAGGACGCCTTCGTAACTGCACAAGATGTCCGGCCAATCCGAAGAGGTTTCTGGCGGGCATGATTGGAAAATTCTTGGCAGGGTATTCATCTCCCTACTTTTTTATTTATATAAATGATGAACAAAGAAACTGCATATTTAGGAATTGATCTGGGCACATCCAGCCTTAAGCTGGTTTTGGTTGATACCCAGTTAAGGTTAATTTTCTCATTCAAAAAAGAATATCCCATTCAGTCACCTGAACCCGGTTTTGCAGAGCAGGATCCTGGAACCTGGATCTCTGCCCTGGAAACAGGTCTAAGGGGAGTCGGTGAATTCTTGGAAATTAATCGAATGTTCCTGAAAGGAATTGGCGTCAGCGGGCAAATGCATAGTCTTGTTTGCCTGGATAACAATTTAAGACCTGTTCAAAATGCAATAATATGGTCAGATCAAAGGGCATCAGAAATTGTTGATTGCCTTAATACACAATATCCGAAAAGTGAATGGAAAAAATGGATTGCGAATCCAATTGCCTCAGGTTTTACCTTCCCCAGTTGGATGTGGATCAAAGAAAATGATGAAAACTCAGCCGAGAAAATTCAATATTTGCTGCAACCGAAAGATTACGTGCGGTTTTGGTTAACCGGAGAACTATGCACTGATCCCAGTGACGCATCCGCGACAGGATTTTACCATCCTGGGAAAATGAAGTGGTCTCCAACCATCCTTGATATAGCTGGATTGACTGAGGAAAATTTTCCTCCCGTATTGGCGTCTTTAGATGTGATTGGGTATCTTAAACCGGAATTATCAAAGAAATTTGGTCTGCCGAACAAAGTTCCTGTAATCGCTGGTGGAGGGGATCAGGCAATTCAAGCTTTAGCTTACAATGTTACTTCAGAAGGTGAATGTCTTGTTACCATTGGAAGTGGTGGACAAATATTTTCTCCAACCAATAAACCAACACCAGAATCTGAATTACGATTGAACCTTTTTAATCATGTGGTTCCAAACATTTGGCATTTTGAAGCTGCAACACTCGCCGCCGGGTTGTCATTTCGTTGGTTTAAATCCCTGCTGAGCAAGGATTTTTCGTATCTGCAGCTGGCAGATTTGGCATCAAACGTTAAATTAGATAAGAATTTATTTTTTATGCCATACCTGAATGGGGAACGGACGCCATGGATGAATTCAAAGATGACCGGTGCATTTCTTGGTCTTCAAATGAACCATGAAATTGCTCATATGTCCCGTGCACTGATGGAAGGAGTTGTGTTTAGCATTGGTCAGGCAATGGATGTTATCCGGAATTGCGGAATCCATCCAAAGTCAGTGATCATTTCCGGAGGTGGCAGCAGGCATCCTTTTTGGATACAGCTTCTGGCAAATGTGTTTGGACTCCAGGTTAAGAAAACAAATACCACCGAAGCGACTGCCAAAGGGGCAGCTCTGGCAGCCTGGCTTGGTGTGAATCAAATAAATTATGCTTCAGCAAAGAAAATCATACAGAAAAGTATCATCATTGATAAGATATTTGCTCCAGATCAGGATCAGGCTGAATTACAGGGAAAATATCAAAGATTTAATGAGATTTATCCAAAAAATGTGAAATTATTTTCCTGAGACTCAATACTTTTCGATCTGTTTGACAATTAATGAAATACCTTGCTTATTGATGACTTGAACAGGCGTTCCGGGAGGTAAATTGCGAAAATCTTCTGTGATCGCGCTCCACTCTTCACCTGCCAACTGGATTGTTCCGTGCGGTTCCAAAGGCAAAACGACATACCCTTTTAATCCCATCAAAGATTCCATACCTGTCCTGACAGGGGATTTTAATGCCCGGATGGCAAATCGCATTACCACAAAAATACCACCTGCTAATAAAATTCCTGTTGTAATTACCAACGGGACAGAAACTTGTGGAAATCCTGGGGCTTCAATTGAGTTAAAAAGGACCAGTGCGCCTACAATAAATGAAATCGTTCCTGCAGCCTGTTAAAGCGCCATGTACAGGAGCTTTTATTTCCAGAATAAATAAGATGAATGCTGTCACCAGAAATAGAATGCCGAACCAATTGACGGGTAATACACCTAACCCATACACTGCCAGGATTAAACAAACTGCGCCTATAAACCCGGCAACCCATCCCCCAGGATTGGATAATTCAATAAAAATTGCCTGCACGCCAATGGTTAATAATAAAAATAATATATTTGGATTGGTTAATAATTGCAATAGGTTTTCAATAAAGCTCATTTCAACCGGGAAGAGCACTGCGTTATCAAGTTCTAAAATGGTTGTGCCTACAGCCAACTCCACAGTAGTCCCATTGATTTTTTCTATCAGGTCTTTAGTGTCTGTGGCAATAAAATCAATTAACCCAGCTGCCAGGGCTTCATCTGCCGATACAGCTTTTGCACTCTCTATTGTATCCTCAGCCATGGCAACTGCTTCTGATCCACGATTAGCTGCCAGGGAGCGAACAGAAGCTTTCAGGATTTCTTTTTGTTTTGCCTCGATCGTTTCTCCCAAATCTTCCCCTTGACCTCCAACTGGACTGGCTGCGCCAATGGCTGTTTCAGGTGCCATGGCAGCAATATGACCAGCCAGGGTAATCAATGTCCCGGCGCTTCCGGCGATCGCACCACGGGGAGCAACATAAACCACGACAGGGATTTCACTCGAGCGAATATTCTGAATAATGATGTTCATCAAATCAATACTGCCTCCAGGTGTATCCAATTGCAAGATCATCAATTCGGCGCTTTGCTTTTCAGCCGTGGATAATCCACGCTCGATATATCCAACCAGAGCTGGAGTTAACGGACCCTGCACAGTGATCGTGATGATCGTTGGAGACAATGTTTGTGCTTGAGTGGATTGGATGGGGAGAAGTAAGGCTACCAAAACCCAAGTTGTAATGGTGATTAACCTGATCAATTTCATTTTTTCCTCGTTTCCTATTCAGATTATAAATAGCCTTGCTGATAAAAACAAGAAAGAGTGTAGAGATTTTCCTCGTCAACATCTTTCCAGATTCGAATCAAGGTCAACCAACATAGCTATTGAAATGAGGGTTTTTCGCAGGCTGATTGGTTTTAGAGGAATCTGGGGAAAAAAAGTGGGCTGATGAAAACTCAGCCCACTCAAATTTATGGTGTTCCATCTACTAATGTGCCGATCGGCTCACCAAATATTGATTTTTTTAGTGCTAAAGGGTCAAAAAGATTAAGAACCAGGATTGGCAATTTATTCTCCATACACAATGATATGGCTGTACTATCCATGACTTCCAATCTTTTATTTAATGTATCGATATAGGAGAGGTGGTCAAATTTGACAGCATTTGGGTTTCTTTTGGGATCACTGTCATAAACTCCATCGACTTTGGTTGCTTTGATTACCACATCTGCATCGATTTCCATTGCCCTTAAAGCAGCGGCAGTGTCAGTCGAAAAATATGGATTACCTGTGCCACCGCCAAAAATAACTACTCTCCCTTTTTCCATGTGGCGAATGGCTCTGCGACGAATATATGGCTCGGCCACAGAACGCATTTCGATCGCGGATTGCAATCTGGTGACGACATTGATCGACTCTAACGCATCCATTAGCGCCAAACCATTCATCACGGTTGCAAGCATCCCCATATAATCCGCGGTGGCGCGATCCATGCCGAGATCCAAACCTTGTTTTCCGCGCCAAAGGTTTCCAGCACCAATTACAATGGCGACATCAACACCCAAATCGTGAACTTCTTTGACTCGATTTGCTATTCTTAATGCGCAATGTGGATCAATTCCAACGCCGGAATCATTTCCTAAGGCTTCCCCCGAAAGTTTTAGTAAAATTCTTTTAAATTTGATTTGTTCCATTTTTGTGACCTTCTAAAAAAAAAGCCAACCATGTGGTTGGCTTTAAACTGTCATTCTTCTTCTGTTGTGGTTTCCCCTAATGCCCAGCGGGCAAAACGGCGCACGACAACATTCTCACCCAAGGCAACAACTTTTTCATTAATTAATTGCTGGATGGTAATGTCTTCATTTCGAATGTATGGTTGACGCATCAATACGACTTCGTTTTTGAATTTTTCTAAGGTACCTTCTACAATTCGAGGAAGAATTGCTTCGGGTTTCCCGTCTTCACGAGCTTTGGCAGCAGCGATTTGAGCTTCTTTGTCCAAAACTGCCTGGGGAATATCCTCTTCATGAATGTATTCTGGTGAGGTAGCTGCAATTTGTAAAGCTAGTTCGTGAGCCAGCTCACGGAATGATTCTGAACGACCCACAAAGTCTGTTTCGACATTCACCTCTACCATTACACCAACACGGCCATTGCCATGATTGTAAAGTTCAACCACACCTTCAGAAGCTACGCGTGATGCGCGTTTGGCAGCTTTTGCCAAACCTTTTTCACGTAAGAAATCCAGTGCTTTGTCTAAATCTCCGTCTGCATTCTCCAGTGCATTTTTGCAATCTAAGATGCCAGCACCTGTGGACTCTCTTAATTTTTTGATATCTTCAGTTGAAATTGCCATTTTTTTTAAAAATCCTTCAATCCTTCATTCCAAGCAAAGGAATGTTTTACTTGTCATCTTTTGAATCGACTGGTAAATCGTCTTCCACATCTTCAGCAGCTACCTCAGCTTTTTTGGATGCCTTGGCTTTTGGAGCTTTTTTGGCTTTTGCTGCAGGTTTCTTTTTGACTACTTTCTCTTCGACTTCTTCTTCCTCGTCTTCGACAACATCCGCTGCGCTCTCGACAACTTCTTCCTCGACAACTTCTTCATCGGTTACGACAACATCCGCTGCACTCTCGACAACTTCTTCCTCGGTTACGACAACATCCGCGACTCTCTCGGCAACTTCTTCTTTGGCTTTGATAACTTCCGCAGTGTTCTCGACAACTTCTTCCGTGGTTTCATCAGTCTTTTCTTCTACAACATCATCTTCTGATACTTCTTCTTCCTTGTCAACATCAATCTTGGCTAAGGTTGAAGCTCCTAACAAAGTCTCGTCGTCCAATTCTGCGTCTTCTTCCATGCGGCGGCGGACAACGACTGGTTTTTCTTCGCCAGGTGTCATTCCTTCTTCGATATCTTCATCTTTGCGAAGGGATTTACCTTCAATTACAGCGTCAGCAATTTTAGAGACCATCAA
The DNA here is from genome assembly GCA_942491385.1 of uncultured Anaerolineaceae bacterium. Lineage (GTDB taxonomy): Bacteria > Chloroflexota > Anaerolineae > Anaerolineales > Anaerolineaceae > UBA6170. The sequence goes on from CALOAF010000007.1 coordinate 130,890, forward strand.
CTTAATAGCTCTGATTGCATCATCATTCGAAGGAATTACATGGTCGATGTTGCGAGGATCGCAGTTTGTGTCAACCATTGCAATAATGGGAACACCCTTTAAGTTTGCTTCGTGAACTGCAGTTTCTTCACGGCTAATATCGACAATAAAGAGAAAATCAGGGATTTTCTTCATGTTGCGAACACCGCTTAACCGGATCAAAAGTCGGTTGATGTCACGATCAATCATCAATGCTTCTTTTTTGGTGTAAGAATTGATTTCACCTGTCTCGTGCAATCTTTCCAGGCGTTCAAGTTCACCAATCCGTTGGCTAATGGTGGCCCAGTTGGTTAATGTACCACCCAACCATCTTTCTGTCACATAAGGCATACCACAACGTGTTGCTTCTTCTAAAATTGTTTCCTGTGCCTGACGTTTTGTGCCGACGAAAAGAATTGTTCCACCGGCGGCTACCGCATCGCGAACGATGTTGTAGGATGAATTGATTGCCTTGACAGTTTGTTGCAGATCAAGGATGTGAATACCATTGCGTTCCGTAAAGATAAACGGACGCATTCCAGGGTGCCACTTGTTGGTGCGATGACCAAAGTGAACACCACTTTCCAAGAGAGCTTTCATGGAAATTACAGATGCCATATTGTTTCTACTTTCTCCTTATTAATTTTCGTTAGACCTCCGTTCTCGTCAACCCATTTGATCAGAACATCCAGGATGCACGCTGATATGGTCAGAGAACGTGTGTAATGTACTGCTTTTCGCAGCCGAAATAGTATATCATGATGTTAATAGAATCGTCCAGAAGAAATTTGTAAAATGAAATTGCTTTGATGTAAAAACAAAAAATCAGACACAGGTCCAATTATTGTCCGTCGAAAATTCGTCATTGTAAGTTCAAATACAAGCAGATAGGATTTAACGATGACTCATATTTTGGTAACAAACGATGATGGTATCCTCTCACCCGGGATTATTCAATTGGCTAAATCATTGACCCAAATAGGTAAAGTGACGGTATTAGCACCGGATAAAAATTGGTCAGTGTCCGGCCATAAGAAAACTCTCCATAAACCACTCAGAATTAGACAGGTTCATTTGATGGATGGTATCAATTCTTTTTCATGTGATGGTGCACCATCAGATTGTGTTGCCCTGGCATTATTAGGCTTTATAGAAGAAAAAATTGATTTGGTGGTATCTGGAATAAACCCACATGCTAATATTGGGAATGATGTAACCTATTCTGGTACTGTTACAGCCGCTTTTGAAGCAGCTATCTCGGGTTTATCAGCAGTCGCATTTTCATTGGATTCCCCTGAAAATCATGTTGGAGAAGTTGATTACTCTGCAACAGGCGAAGTTGCTGCATTGATCTGTCAGAATGTGATTAAAAATGGGTTGCCACCCAAAACAATTTTGAGCGTGAATGTGCCATATCTGAAAAAGGATGAAATTAAGGGGTTTCAAATAACCAAACAAGGATTGCGGTTATATCGGGATGCACTTGTGATTCGGGATGATCCCAGAGGTGTCCCATATTATTGGATTGGGGGAGAATTTCCGCATGCTGTTCCTGAGCAGGGTACAGATTATGGTGCTCTGATGGAGGGTTGTGTTTCAATCACACCTTTACAATTGGATATGACAGCTTATGGGTTATTTGAGTACTTAAATCAATGGGAATGGTGATTTTCTACTTGATAATAACTTGATTTTCTGTCACTCAATTCTATATACTAGTATTAGTTAACCGTATGAATTTTGGAAAGGAGCAAATGAAATGCATGAAAAACATACCGTACGAGATTGGATGATGGATCTGGTTGTATTTGTGGATCCAGACCAAACGGTATACGAGATTTTGAGTATTATGCGTCGCCGATATATTAATAGTGTTTTAGTTAGGAAGAGTGATGATAATAAGGATTATGGGATTATTACATCCAGGGATATCAGTGACAAGATAGTAGCAGAAAATCAAAATCCAAAAGAGGTGAAAGTCAAAGAGGTCATGTCTTCTCCAATTGTTTCAGTTCCTCAAAATCTTTCAGTTAAAGAGTGTGCAGTACTTATGAGGGAGAAACATATTCACCATCTACCAGTGAGAGATGATAATGGTCTGATTATTGGGATGGTTTCAGCGAGTGATTTTTTGCTCATCGCGGAAGCAATGGGAACAAATTTTCAGGAAAGATCCCTATCCTAACCAACTTTTAAAAGATAAGAATTCGATGCATCGGTTATAATATCCCACAATGCGTCGAATTTTTATTTCAATCATTTTATCATTGCTGTTCGGGGTTTATATTTTTAACCAGCCTGGCAAGGTTATTCATGCACAATCCAATTCAGCAATGGATTTAATCATCGCCATCAACGGTGTGCGAGAGGATTACTCCCTAACGGCTTATCAAATTGATAATGCTTTAATGACGTCTGCACAACAACATGCTGAATACATGGCAGAAATTGGGCAGATCACACATAATCGTGCTGATGGAACAACTCTGAAAAGTTTAGGGTTTGATGAAAATATTGCTGGTGGTACGAACTTGACCGTTCAGGTGGTGGTTTTTTCGTTGTGGACGGACACAACCAATCGAGATCCAATCGTGAAATATCCATTTGGAAAAGTTGGGGCCGGCATGGCTGTCAAAGATGACCTGGTCTATTATGTGTTGCAGGTGCAGGAAACCCAAGTGGGACTGGCTGCTCAGCCAACTATCAATTACCAGATCACACCAGATCCAAATTTAGTTAGTGATGTAATGACATCTACTCCTCAATTAGATGGGTCAATCATCCATGAGGTACTGGATGGCCAATCGCTTTGGTCGATTGCTATTGCCTACAATATCACGATTGCAGATATTATTGCCTGGAACAACCTTTTGCCAACTCCGGTCATATTTGTTGGGGAACGTTTGGTTGTGCAAATTGCCCCGACAGCGACATTATCACCAACGATCACAAATACATCCATTCCTCCGACGAGAACCATTACCCCCAGTCAAACGCCAATTACTCCTCAACCGTCTGCAACGATTACACCAACTCCATCCCCAACCTCCAAACCACCTTTTTCTATTTACAGTATGGAAAAACAACAACGCCAGACCATTGGTTGGGGAATGGCGATTATTTGCCTGCTGGGATTAATTATTGTGGCGTTTAGAGGATTTGTTCGGAAATAAATACTCACCAGTTTAAATAGAGAAGTCTTCTCCTTGCCAGACACCATCTACTGGCGCATGGATACTAATTTTTTCTGTCTCATTGCCGTTTCCATTTCCAGAATTGTTTAAATTTGGATGTGGATGGGTAATAAGATCAACTTTTGATTCCATTTTTTGCATGCGCTCCATCATTGTTTGGATGGTTTTACCAATTGTATCTGGCAATAAGTCATGGTGAAGATCAGGCACAGTGCTGACCACCTGATTCGATCGTTTTACAATCTGACCGGGGATACCAACCACGACTGAATTTTCAGGGACAGGATTGACAACCACGGCATTTGCTCCCACCCGACTGCTTCTACCGATTTCGATAGCTCCCAACACTTTCGCTCCAGCACCAATAACGACATTATCCTGAATAGTTGGGTGTCGTTTGCCTTTTTCAGTACTAACACCTCCCAGTGTTACACCATGATATAGTGTTACATTTTGACCTACTTGTGCTGTTTCTCCAATAACGACGCCCATTCCATGGTCAATAAAGAATCCATTTCCAATTTTTGCACCGGGATGAATCTCAATCCCTGTCAGAAACCTGGAAAGTTGAGAGATCGCCCTGGCGATCAGGAAGAGTTTGTGTGACCAGAACCAATGGGCAATTCGATGAAACCATACAGCGTGTAAACCTGAGTACAGCAGTATGATCTCAAGCCTGGTTCGTGCTGCCGGATCACGGCTGAGGACACAATCAAGATCCGATTTAAGAATTTGAAAAAATTTTTTCATTGATGACCTCGTCTCGTAAATTTTCAAATAGGGCAGTGCTCAAATAACGTTCCCCAAATGATGGAATAATGACCACAATTCTTTTTCCAACTGCTTCTGGACGTTTGGCTATTTGTAAAGCTGCCCAGGTGGCTGCTCCTGAAGAAATGCCAACCAGCAGACCTTCCTGCGTTGCCATATTGCGGGCTGTTTCAAAAGCTTCTGGTTCACTCACTTGTATGACCTCATCATAAATTCTGGTGTTGAGCACGTCCGGAATGAAACCTGCTCCAATCCCCATAATTGAATGTTTGCCTTTTTCTCCTCCAGACAATACAGGTGAGTCAGATGGTTCGACGGCTACGACCGTAATTGAAGGGATGAGTTTTTTCAATGCTTCACCCACACCTGTGATGGTGCCACCAGTACCGACTCCGGATACAAAATAATCCAATTGACCGTCGGTATCATTGATAATTTCCACCGCTGTCGTAGTGCGATGTATTTCCGGGTTAGCCGGGTTTTGGAACTGCTGAGGGATAAACACCTGTGGGTTATTTCTGGCTAACTCATTGGCTTTAGCAATCGCGCCTGGCATTCCCTCACTACCGGGGGTCAGGATCAATTCTGCCCCGAAGGCTCTTAATAATAACCTGCGCTCTTTTGACATGGTATCCGGCATGATAATGATTGATTTATATCCACGAGCAGCGCAAACGAATGCCAGGGCAATACCAGTGTTGCCGCTGGTAGGTTCGACGATAATAGAATCCTGGTTGATCAATCCGGCTTTCTCAGCAGCATCGATCATAGCCACGCCAATGCGATCTTTGACTGAATGTGCGGGGTTAAAATACTCCAGTTTTGCCAGGACTTCAGCATTTAGCCCACTCGTGATTCGATTGAGGCGTACCAATGGTGTATTTCCAACCAATTCAGTAATATTATTTGCGATTCTCATCATTTCTCCTTTAATTTTAAAAAAAATACAGTCATCCATTATTCAGGTGAAACTGCGAAAATAAGCGGAACTCTTTACCGCTACCTGAAGTAGATGACTGTCAATTCGTCTCTTCTCAGGCGACGGCTATTTAGAGCCCCGCCTTAGACACAAGCAATTCATTTTCATAAATCTCCAAAATAAGACTATTCTTATCCTATTATATAATAAATAATAGAAGAGTCAAGAGCGTCTGGATTCAGTGTTTATTGTTATTGTCAACCAGAAAATTGCTACTTTTTTAAAAAATAATCGTATTTAAAGTGCAAAAGAAAATTCGATTCAGTTAAACTGTAAGAAAGTGAGATGTGAGAAATGTCCTTAAAAAATAATTGGCGTGTTCTACTTGGTGTCTTATTGGTAATCGTTGGCATTGCTGCATTATTAGATTCTTTGAATGTAATACCTTTTGGTGGATTATTGTGGGGAGTACTGTTTGCGTTCGCAGGCGTGGCTTTTATCGTATATCTTCTACAGAATCGTAAGGCCTGGTGGGCAATTATCCCAGGTGTAGTTCTGATTGGATTGGGTTTCATCATTCTGATTTCATCGATATTTCCGAATTTTCAGGGTGAGATAGGGGGCTTTATATTCTTTATCGGGATCAGTATTGCTTTTCTGATTGTTTACTTAATGAATAAGAAGTTCTGGTGGGCGATTATCCCTGCTGGTGTGACTGCTTCGCTGGCCACAACTATTCTTGTGGATCAATTTACCAGGTTTGAAGGCGGTGGTGTATTTCTGTTAGGAATTGCTCTAACATTTGCTTTTTTGACAATCTTGCCAGGGCTGGAAGGTAATCGCCAATGGCCTTTAATTCCTGCGGGTATTCTATTCCTTGTTAGTTTATTCGCTTTGATTGATGATTTTAATTTATCCAACCTGGTATGGGCAGTTATCTTAATTGTTTTAGGTCTTTTCCTGGTTATCAGGTCATTGCTTCAAAAAAATCAAGCGTAGGAGGAAATATGGCAGAGAATTCAAATGTCCCTGGGAGAAAAGCAGATCGCAGTATCTTCTTCCCATTATTAATCATTTTTGTTGGTATCATTTTATTGCTTTCCAACCTCAATTTTCTTCCTGGAAATGGATGGGATATCCTCATCCGTTTTTGGCCAATCTTCTTTGTATTCGGTGGCGTCGATGATTTATTAAATCTAAAATGGCCTGGTGCGATTATCAATGTTGGGGTTGGAACAATATTAATTCTTGCCAACTTTGGATATTTCTCCTTAAGTACCTGGCAAATTATCACAAATTTCTGGCCAATTCTAATCATAGGTATTGGTCTGAATATTATCTTCCGGGGCAGGTCAATGATTGGCTCAATCGCAGGGATTGGATTGGCCATTCTACTGGTACTAGGATTGCTGTGGTTTGTATATCAGGCTCCTTCAACAAAAGAGTCTGTATCACATCCCATCAGTTATGAAGTAGGTGATGTTAAACAAGCTGAGCTAAATATCAAACCATTGGTAGGGTATTTGACCCTTGGCAAAGCGGATTCAACCGAATTGTTAATTAATGGAGAAATTATTACATCCAATAATGAAAATCTCAGAATTGAATCCGAAATTATCGGGCAATCTCAAAAAATCTCACTTTCCACTACTGGTGAGGTTGTTTTGCCTTCGAATCAAATGAATAATAAATCCTCATGGGATATCTTCCTCAATCCGAATATGACCTTTGATATCAATATTGACCAAATTTTTGGTAATCAAACCCTTACTTTAACCGGATTAGATATAAAGGATTTGCAATCCAAATTGGTGATCGGATCGATGTATATATCATTACCTGAAATTGAAAATTTGAATGTAAATCTTGAATGTGTCATCGGTGAAATGATTATCGTTATCCCTGAAGGCATTCCGGTGACAATCGACCTTGATTCTGGGATCACAGGGGTTTCCGTGGGTGATGGCTTCATCCGGGAAGGGGATAAGATCTATTCAAAAACTTCTGACAAAAATGGAGGTTATGTATTGAAGGTAGATCTTCCGATCGGTTCTTTAAAAGTAATGAACCCATAGAAAATTATTTTTGTCACATAAATAGATTGTTGGCTTCCCAGCAATCTATTTTTTTTTTGGGAACTTATTGGTTGGTTTTTCGTCTTATGGATATAAAACTAATATAACAAAAAACCCTTGGAGGATGTATGAAGAAGAAAATGTTATTTGTTTCATTAATTGTATTACTGGCTGTTTTCTTAAGCTCTTGTTCTGGAGTGGCTGTAAGCGATAAAAGTCTACGAACCATGTCAGTATCAGGCAGGGGAGAAGTTTACCTCATACCGGATATCGCTTACATCAATATTGGCACGAGAAGCGAAGCATTGGATGTAGCTACTGCCCTCGCTGATAACAATCAACAAGCGAAATCAATTTCTGAAGCGCTTTCGCAACAGGGTATCGATCCATTGGATATTCAAACCACTGCTTTCAATGTATATCCATATCAAAATTATGGTATGGATGGACAACCCACGGAATTGAAGTACGTTGTTGAAAACACAGTAAATGTGAAAGTGCGCGAATTGAATCGGCTGGGCGAGGTTTTAGATGTGGTAGTCCGTAGTGGAGCCAATCAAATCAATGGCATTTCATTTGATGTTGAGGAAAGAAAACAAGCAGAATCAGAAGCAAGACGTTTAGCGATCCAGGATGCTACAGAAAAAGCACTGGAATTGGCTGGTCTGGCGGGAATAAAATTGGGAGAATTACAAAACATCAGTGTATTCTCAAGTGGAAGCCCCCAACCAGTTTATGATGCAAAGGGTGGTGGTTATTACGCCGAAGATTCATCCGCCCCGATTTCATCTGGACAGTTGGTCATCTCGGCAGATGCAAGCTTGGTGTACGGCTTGAAATAAATTTCAACAATGGGAGGTCAAAAAAATTGACCTCTCTTTTTATTTAAAAGAACCAGATGATTAAATAATAACTGATGCAGACCGCCCAAACCCAGGTATCAATGCGGTCCATAGCCCCGCCATGCCCCGGAAATAAATTACTTGAATCTTTCACATTGAACTGACGTTTAATCATGCTTTCCCCCAGGTCCCCGATAGGGGCGATTACACTTAAAATTATCCCTAAAATCAGACCGTTGATCACATTGATGGATGAATTGAATGATTGAAATACCAAGCCTGCGAGAATACCACCTAATATACCAATTATGACACCGCCAAAATAACCTTCCCAAGATTTTTTGGGGCTCACCCTAGGAGCCATTTTGTGCTTACCAAATTTGCTGCCGATAAAATAAGCGCCACTATCAGCAAAGGCAATAATTGTAATCGCAAGTAATAACCACCACTGTCCTTTTGGTAAGAACATGATTGAGATTAAATAACTTCCAATCCAGCCAAAATATACGATGGCAGCTAATGTAAGTGCAAAATCGATTGGTGCCTGTTCACGACCGCGCTCATATTGGAAAGTAAAGTGTGCCATTGAAATCAAAAATGATGTGGTGAGAATGATGTCATTGTACTGAAATTCGAACAAATATCTGAATAGTGACAGGCCGAACACTGCTACCAAAATGAGAATTGTATTCGGATTGAAGCCACCCTTCTGATAAATCTGCGAATATTCTCTGGCTGCTAATAATAAAATGATGGTGATAAAAGCAAAATATGCCCACCCGCCGATAAATATAGCTGATAAACCTAAAACCAGAAGAACAATGGCAGTTTTTATACGGATCAGTAACATTCCTGGTTCAATCTTCCTCACAAGGAGTAACCAGGCCATATCGTCTTTCTCGCTGACCAAAATCTATAAGCGCTTGACGGAATTCATCACGATTAAAATCTGGCCATAATATTGGTGTCACATACCACTCTGAATAAGCCGACTGCCAGATTAAAAAATTACTGATTCGCATCTCTCCGGATGTGCGTATGATTAAATCAGGATCTGGTATACCGGAGGTGAACAGATATTTGCTGACAATATCGTCACAGATTTCCTCCTGTTTAAGCCTCTCCTCGATGATGCGCTTGATCGCGTAAACTATTTCGTCACGGCCTCCATAGTTCCAGGCAATACAAACTGTTAGGCGTTGATTGTCTCTCGTGAGATCAATCGATCTTTTTACTTTATCACGCAATCCAGGATCTAGTCTTTCTAGCCGTCCAATATGGACCAGTTGGACACCTTGTTGACGAAGTTCGTCCAATTCCTGATCAATGACATCCTCAAGGATGTGCATTAATCCATCCACTTCATCTGCTGGTCGTCCCCAATTTTCTGTTGAGAAGGCATAAATCGTCAGGTATTTCACCCCGAATTCCACGCAAGCTTTAATAATCTCTCGAAGATTTTCGGTACCAGCACGATGACCAGCCAATCGAGGTAAGCCACGTTTTTGAGCCCAACGTCCATTTCCATCCATTATGATGGCTACATGCGCGGGGATTTTGGTTGGTAATTCTTCCGGAGCGCTTGATTTCGGATCCATCAAATTTTATACTTCCATAATCTCATCGGTTTTTCTTTCACCGATTTTATCTATATCTGCTACAAATCGATCGATAACCTTTTGTAATTCGTCTTCTGCCCTCTTCAATTCATCTTCAGAGATTAATTTTTCTTTCTCGAATTCACGCAAATCCTTGATAATGTCACGACGAACATTTCGGCAGGCAATCCTGGCATCCTCTAATCTGCTGTTTGTTACTTTGGCAAGATCTCGTCGTCTATCTTCCGTCAGAACTGGAAGATTCAACCGGATGACTTTTCCATCATTATTGGGTGTTAATCCCAGGTCTGACGCGATAATTGCCCGTTCAATTATTTTAATTGTAGATGCATCGAACGGTCTGATCATAAGTTGTCTTGGTTCCGGGACACTTATCGTTGATAGTTGGTTCAAGGGTGTGAGAATGCCGTAATATTCAACCATAAGTTTTTCAACTAATGCTGGATTTGCACGTCCTGTCCGAATACCGTTTAAATCTTCTTCAAGACTGTTAATGGCACCTTTCATGCGTGTTTCGGCATCTCTAATCGTTTCTTTTATCACGGCAACCTCCTCATAGAAATGGTTATCAATGTAATCATTTCTTAATTTTAACGTATTTTCAAATTTAGACAAAAGAAATTCACAACCGATTCTATTTCTGTTCAAAAAAGGATTAAGTAAAATAATTTACCCTCTTGACAAAATAAGAATATTTGTTCTATAATAGAACAAATATTCTGGAGGTTCAGATGACAAACGCCACCTATCACCAAACTGTGCTAAACACTAATCTTAAGCAAAAAAAATTGAGCAGGAATCAAGTGGGACAACAAGAAGAGGATGGTTATCATTTTGATGATTTGCTTCACCAATATCCAACTTTTCCTGAATGCACTGCGTTGCTAGGCAAATCAGGCCGAATGCCAGTTCTATTCGATCTTGAAGATCCACGACCTGGATCTGTTTTAATGGTGAACGATCATTTACCTTCCATTCGTAAATTAATGTCCGTTATGATGAAATCTTTGGTTACCTATTCCAAGCCTAGCAGTCTACAATTTATAACGATCAGCCATTACCCAGACAAATGGATGGAAACAATTCAGAATTTTGATCCTCAATATTTATATTGTGCAGGTGTATCCGGTGAATATGAGGATGCAGCAGAAGATTGGATTCACTTCCTGGCAAAAAAAGCAGATGACAGGATTTCAGGAAGGAATTCCGGGCCTGCAGCTATCCTTTTCATCGATGATTGTGATCTGATCAACCAGATGGATAATCAGGCAAGACTCAATTTCACGTGGTTGCTCCAGCATGGCGCGTCTTCACGTATTTGGGTTGTTTCCGGATTGGATATAAGAAAAAATCCGAATTTCCAGCAACCCTTTGAGCAATACAAGACCAGAATTTTTGGTCATGTTGACAGCGATTTGGTATTGCCCCATTCAAAATGGTTACCAGGTGGATTATTGGAACGATTACACCCAGAGAGAAATTTTGTTACCAAAATTGGTTCTAATTGGGTGCAGTTTTGGGCACCAAAATTGCAAGGTAAATAATTGTTGGAGGAATATGGCAACAGGAATGATTTGGTTCGATAACGACCCACACAAAAACATCAATGAAAAAATTATTTTTGCTGTTCAATATTATCAAGAGAAATTTGGCAGCGATCCGACATTGTGTTTCTTAAACCCTAAATTCCGGGGTAAATTGATCCCTTCAGATTCACTAGTTGAATTTGATTTTAATGGAGGGTTATCTCCTGACCATATTTGGATTGGACTGCGGCAACAAATGGCTTAATTGGATTAGCTTTTAATATAAGGACGAATATCAAAACCGAGTTCCTTGTAACCATAACAATTAATCACATCTGTATAGCAATAACGTGTTGAAGTTACCACATCATTTCTGTAGATATGAATATGGCCATGTAGGTGATATGTAGGTTTGAAGACTTTAATCAGCCAGCGAAAAGCTTTTATCCCTTGATGAGGCAAATCATCCTGATCATGAATTTTCCAGGGTGGTGCATGGGATATGAAGATATCCAGGAAGCGGCCGTATTTGAGCTTATTGAATAATAATTTTGGAATCAATTTATATACAAAAATCCACATCTCAGATTGTGTGTATTGAAAATCTCCCAAATTGTATCTCAAGCACCCCTCAATACCGCTGATCAATAATCCAGTATCATCCGATACACATCGATTGTGAATATTCTGAGCCCCCCAGGGAAATTTCCGTTCGCCACCGCTGGTAAATTCAAGTTTATTGGCATGATTTCCATTCACATAATACAGGGGAATATTGAGCATTGAAATCATGTATTCCAGGTAATAGTGGGGCAGGTCACCACAACTAAGAATTAAATCAACATCATGGAAACGGTCAACAATTTTTGGCTGGTATAAATAACCGAGCTCAATGTCACTAATTGCAAGAATTTTCATCGTTATTCTATTTTACCTGTAAGCGGGAGTTAATGGTTCAGGTTTATTGAGCGATCACAAAAGCGATTGCAAATGTTCTACTATGAGATATGCTGATTGCCCAGGTTTGAATACCGATTTCCATTTCTTTTATCTTTGCGTTAGCATGTAAAATAATTACTGGCTCGCCTGCTTCCCCTCTCAGGATTTCGATGTCCTTCCAGCTGATTTCACCGATCCCTGTTCCTAATACTTTGGAAACAGCTTCTTTGGCTGCAAATCGGCCGGCGAAACAGGCATTAAGATCACCACAAAGAGCTTTTTCACTTTCCGTAAAAACACGGTTGATAAACCTTGCTCTAATACTCGGTCGGATTTGTGCTAGCCGATCAATCTCGATAATATCTACTCCATTTCTTAACATAAGAGGCTCATGTTCCTGCACTTATGATGATTAATTTCGTTGGGTCGAGATATTTTTCCGCAACACTCAAAATTTGTTCTTTCGATATATCTGAAATGATGCCAGGATATTCGCGTAAATAATTCAGTCCTAGTTTGTATCTCTCCATGCGAATAATTGCATTTGCTACACCTGCATTTGACTCTATCGAAAGTGGGATTAAGCCGATTATATTTGATTTAGAATCAGCCAATTCCTGATCTGAAACAGGTTCGGTCACAAATCGATGAATCTCATTTCGAATAATCTCGATCGTTTTTTCAATGTTGTTAGGATTGACACCGGCTGTAATCTCCCAGGTACCTGCGCTTTGCCAGGCATTTAAAGCCGTAGAGGCATAATAAGCCAGCCCGGATTTTTCTCTGACAGCTTCACCGATTCGTCCCATCATACCAAATTGACCAAGAATATTATTTCCCAGAGAAGCAATGAGAAACTCCTTTGATGTTCTGCGTGGGCCATAACTACCCATAATTATATCAGTCTGTAATTTTCCGAGAATATTTATATGCGCACGATAAGGAAAGTTATTAATCGGTGTACTCACTTGGATTGCAGGAGGAGGCAACCAGATTGGATTTTCCCAATCACCTAAAGCCTGGTAAACAAGATCAACAGCTTGTTTGTGATCGATTGCCCCCACAATTGTTATTACCATCCCGGCAGGCCCATAATAATATTTGTGAAATTTAACCAGGTCTGATCTTTTGATGCGCTTTAATGTTTCTATGGTTCCCTCATCGGCACGGCCATACGGATGGTTGGGGAAAAGTATTTCATCAAATTTTAGGGAAGCCCGTTCCGATGTATCCTGTTCACGTATTTGCAGGCCTGTGATCATTTGAGATAGAAGGATTTTTAATTGGATTGGAGGAAATATTGGCCATCGTACTGCTTCTGATAAAGTTTTTAGCAATAGCGGTAAATCTTCCACCAGAGATTTTCCGCCAAAACTGGTGGTTTGAATACTGCTACCAAAACCCAGTGTTGCCCCCACAGTCTCCAATTCGTTGTAAATTTTTCGATAGCGGTGGAAAACAGAGCCACGCATTAACGCGAAAGATGTAAATAAACTCAAACCTAATTTTTCTTTTGGATCATGAATCGCACCGCAATTCAAAAAACCACTGATGATTACAGAAGGACTCTGAAAATTCGATTTGGTTAAAACAATAATCCCATTCGGAAATTCGACCCGCTGAATGTTATCCTTGCCTGGTAAATGCTTCCACAAATTTTGATTATTCATGAGGATATTTTACTTTCAGATAAGTCAGGATGATAAATACCGATCACTCGTTTCTCCGGATGGAGATATTTTTCGGCTACACTCTGTACGTCATGAGGCTTTATCTCATTTAAGCAATCCAGATAATTAGAGAACCAAGCATAATCCGCGAAACTTTCTGAATACCCAAGCCAAAAAGCCTGATTGGTGATATTTTCCAATCCGTAAGCAAACATAGCTCTTGCTTGTTTTACTGCTCTTTGGATTTCGGATCGTCGAATTCTTTTATCAATTATTTTTTCAATTTCCAGGTCAATTGTCTTAATTACAATTTCTGGATCCTGTTCCTGTTGAAGTGTGATGGATAAGTCATAAACGTGAGGGTCTATTGTGGCTTGAAGTCCACCAGAGAGACTGACTGCTAATCGCTTGTCGACAATCTGCTTGTACAGTCGGCTGGTTTTATTGGATATACCCCCACCTCCAAACATATTTAAACTCGCGGGGCCAGATAAAAGACTATCTAAAATCGTAAATGCAAAAAAATCGGGATCGGCAGCACTGGGAGATCGATAAGCTATTTGAATGAATATGGTATCTCCAGGTCCAGTTAAAAGGATTTCTTTTTTCCCATTAATTTCAGTCTCTGGTTGAATGTCAATTTCAGGAAGAAGTTTAGATGGTATCGGGGAAAAAAGTTGTTGAATTTTCTCAACCATTTCAGGTGTGTTGAAATCACCGGCGACAGAGATAGTGGTATTGGATGGTTGATAAAATTGATGATAATGATGGTATAGATCATCTCTTTGAATTCGATTCAAGTCCTCCAGGCTACCAATCACCTCATTGCGATAAGGGTGAAACTCGAATGCAGCTTCATTTACAGCAGTATTCAACCGGAGGAATGGTTCATTATCTTTGCCTTCTTTCTCGGAAATGATAACCGTTCGCTCTGATTCGACATCCTCAAGGTTGAATAGACTGTTGACCATTCGGTCAGCTTCTAAATCCAGCGCTAAATCGATTTTGTTGGCAGGCATTGTTTCAAAATAAGTTGTCCAATCAATGTGGGTAAATGCATTCCATACCCCTCCCTCTCTGGCAATCAAGCGATCCATCATATTTGCAGGATATTTTGAGGTGCCTTTAAATTGCATATGTTCAACCCAGTGAGATATACCTGTTAGTCCTGGTTTTTCAAATCGTGACCCGACCTTGTACCAGGTCCAAAGGCTGATAATTGGCGTTGAGTGTATTTCTTTTAATAAAACCAATAATCCATTGTCGAGTCGAACTTTTGTGGGGTTATCCATACATCAACCTATTTTTGCAGTATGATTCACTATCCAAGATTAAAAAGAGAGATTGAACCAACAGTTTGTAATATCTCTTTCAAAAAATATAGCATAACCTTTAATAAATAAGAAATCATTAATTGATAGAATATCAGTTTATAATTATATAAATGGTCGATTTTATTCTTGAACTTTAAGGATTATTCTAAATGAATATAATCAAATCACGTTGTATTGCGGTTATTGGAGCAGGTCCTGCAGGAATTTTTGCAGCAAGAGAATTAGCCAATAATGATCATAAAGTGACTTTATTGAATCGGGACATAAAACCTGGCGGATTGGCTGAATACGGTATTTATCCCACGAAAGATAAAATAAAAGAAGGGTTAAGAAAACAGTTTTATTCGACGATCGCCGATGATAATATTTCCTATTATGGAAATCTTGTGGTGGGGGATAAATCTGGAGTATCCATAAACGATTTAAGAAATCTGGGATTTGATGCTTTTCTTGTGACTACGGGTGCCCAGGGGACAAAATGGTTAGGGCTTCCTGGTGAGCATTTGGTTGGTTCCTACCATGCCAAAGATCTGGTTTATCATTACAACCTGCTTCCTCCTTTTAGTACTTATGAGTATAAGATCGGAAAAAAAGTTGCCATTATTGGGGTGGGAAATGTAATGATGGATATCGCCCGATATTTGATTACTGAGAAAGATGTTGAAGTAGTAACAGCCATCGCCAGACGAGGGCCTGCTGAAGTAAAATTTTCGCGGAAAGAACTTGAGTACTTTGTAAAAAATCTTGACATGGACGATTATTTGACTGAGATTGATCGCGTTTCTCCACTGATGAATTCTTTAGGACAGGATCCGTACGACTCTATTAAGTTCATCCGCGATGCATTTCCAAATGCAGTAGAAACAAATTCAGATTCAGTATTTCGATTTAAATTCTTAGCTTCCCCAGTTCGAATCATTGGTAATGATCGCAATGAGATCGAAGGACTGGAACTTGAGGAAACAACGTTAATTAATGATAACGGTTCAATCAAATCGCGGGGAACCGGCCAAAAAACGATCATGGATGTAGATACTGTTATTTTCGCTATCGGTGACTCAATAGACCCAGATTTTGGTTTGCCCTATGATCGAAATGAATTTGTAAAGAATCCTAAACCGCGTTTTCCGATCAATGGTATCTCATATGAGAGTTTTGATCCGGTATCTTTAAAGATTATTGAGGATGTATTTTTAGCTGGGTGGGCACGCAAAGCCAGTGATGGATTGGTAGGGAATGCTCGCAAAGATGGTGTCAAGGCAGCTCAAGCGATTGAAATGTATTTACAAACCTTAGAGAAACCATCCAACGGGAATTTTGGGGAAGTCCAAAGCTATCTTCGGTCAAAAAATAAAAGAATAGTAGATAAATTTGACCTGAATCGTTTATTGGAAGTTGAAAATAAAATTGCTTCGGATAGAGGTCTTAATAATTTTAAGTTCTCCTCGAATGATGAGATGATATCCGTTATTGAGAATAATCGCATAACCATAACCCAATCCAAATAACAATATTTCATATTAGTGTAAATGGTAAAGTTTGAATCCAGGGTGGGATTTTGATACACTAGAAGGAAATATGAAATTTCTGGTTTGAGGGTAGTTTAAACCAGATGAAAACTTAAATAGGAGGCGAATGAATGGAATTATCCAGTGAATTAAAAAAGGATATGTTCTGGATGATGTTGCTTTCTCGACGGTTGGATGAGCGAGCCTGGGTATTACACCGTCAAGGGAAAATTGCTTTTCACATATCTGGCATCGGCCATGAGGCAGCACAGGTGGGAGCAGCATTTGCTTTAAAACGTGGAGAAGATTGGGTAACACCATATTATCGTGATCTGGCATTAATGCTGAGTTTGGGTTTATCCCCGGAAGAATTTATGTTAAGTTTGATGGGAAAGGCGGGAGAACCGAGTTCGGGGTCGAGACAAATGCCCAGTCATTTTAGTTTACGTAGGGTAAATGCGGTCAGCCATTCAGCACCGGTAGCGACGCAAGCAGTTCATGCTGCCGGGATTGGTCTAGCAATAAAAATTAAGAACGATAAAAAGGTTGTTTTGACAATGATTGGGGAAGGATCTACTTCTCAAGGTGAGTGGTATGAAGCAGTCAACTGGGCTGCAGTTCACCAATTACCGGTAATTTTTGTTGTCCAGAATAACCAATATGCGATTTCTGTGCCTCCCGAAATGCAAATGGCTGTCAAAAGTTCAGCGGACAAAGCTTGTGGTCTGGGCCTTCCTGGTCAAACGATTGACGGAACAGATGTTTTTTTAGTATACGAGATTATTTCAGAATTAGCTGAAGCTGCAAGGCAAGGCAATGGACCTGCTTTGGTGGAAGCCAAAATGTATCGCATTACACCGCATTCTTCGGATGATGATGATCGCACCTATCGATCACGTGAGGAAGTGGAAGAGAATAAAAAACATGATCCACTTTTATTAACCCAAAATAGATTATTAGAGGAAGGTATCATCACAGAAAAAGAATTGGAAGGATTGGATAAAAAAGCAAAACAAATGGTTACCGATGCAGTGAAAATTGCGGAGGAGGCCCCATACCCGGCTGCTGAAGAAGCTGCTTATCCAGTATATGCTGAGGAGGTGCCCAGTGACTGAGATAACGATTGTTGAAGCCATTCGTGATGCCATGGATGAAGAATTAGCACGCGATGAAAATGTCTTCATTGTTGGTGAAGATGTTGGTCAGCGCGGTGGAGTGTTCAGGGCAACAGTAGGATTATTTGATAAATATGGCGCGGATCGCGTAATCGATTCCCCTTTAGCTGAATTATCAATTGTGGGGTTGGAATCGGAGCAGCTCTATACGGCATGAAACCGATTTGTGAGATTCAATTTGCTGATTTTATTTTTCCAGCTTTTAATCAAATTCTCAGTGAAGCAGCAAAGATGACCTATCGTTCAAATGGAGAATGGACTGTCCCTATGGTTATCCGTGCACCTTATGGCGGTGGAATTGGTGGTGGTTTGTACCATTCGCAAAGTGTGGAAGCCTTTTTTACACATATTCCAGGTTTGAAAGTTGTCATTCCATCCAACCCTTATGACGCCAAAGGTTTATTAAAGTCAGCTGTACGTGATCCAAATCCAGTCATATTTTTAGAACCCAAAAAAGGATATAGGCTGATCAAAGGGGAAGTGCCAGAAGAGGATTTTGTTGTTCCCATTGGCCCTGCTAAGGTAACCCGCTCGGGTGAGGATTTAACCATATTTGCTTATGGGATGATGCATTACTATGCTTTGCAGGCTGCTGAACAATTAGAGAAAGAAGGATTTTCTGCAGAGGTGGTAGATTTACGTACTCTTTATCCGGTAGATAAAGATACAATCCTTGATTCTATCAGGAAGACTGGTAAAGCACTTATCGTCCATGAAGATAACCTGACTGGTGGTTACGGTGGCGAAATTGCTGCCATCATTGCTGAACATGGATTTACTGACCTGGATGCACCAATACGACGTTTAGCCGGTCCGGATGTTCCAGCCGTACCATTCAGCCACCCGATGCAGGAATGGTTTATGGTAAACCAGGAAAAAATCTTCAAAGCAGCGCTCGAACTGGCGCGCTATTAGAAAGAGGGTAACATGCCGGTAAAAATTATTATGCCCAAATTAGGCGAATCGGTCGTGGAAGGAACATTAATCAAATGGCTGGTTAAAGTTGGAGATCAAGTTGAAGAGTTCGATTCTTTGATGGAAGTTGAATCGGCCAAGGTAAACACCGAGATTCCCAGTCCTTCAACTGGTACATTATTGAATATTATTGTTCAGGAAGGAGCGACTGTTGAGGCAGGTACAATTTTAGGCTGGATTGGTGAACAGGGTGAGGAGCCGCCTGGTGAGGACCAAGTTATCGATGTGGAAGGGGTAAGTGATACAACCCAACCTGATGCGACAAAAATCCAGATAACACAACAAGTTGAAGCCGGACGCGATCACGATTTAGGTTTTATCTCCCCGGTGGTGGCAAGATTGGCTCGGGAAAATAATGTCGACCTGACAAAAGTCACAGGTACCGGAAATAACGGTCGTATCACCAAAAAAGACATCCTTCAGTTTATTGATAAATTAGGTGACACCGAACCCGAAGCAGAAATAGCTGCCTGGGAAACTCCTGGGGAAGGCGATCTATTCAGACCTACTGAATTACAATTTCCTGATAGATTTAAAGCCACCCAACCGGTATCCCAGAAAAATGAAGAAATTGTTTCATCCGCAACTCAGGAGATACCTGTTTCAGCAGGAGATCAATTAATTCCATTATCAAAAATGCGAAAAGCAATTGCAGCGCATATGGTGATGAGTAAACATACAGCCCCGCATGTAACCACGGTGATGGAAGCTGATATGAAACAGGTGAGTGAGCATCTCAAAGGTAATAAAGAAAATTTTTCCAAACAAGGTATTCGATTAACCTATTCAGCTTATTTTGTGGCTGCCACAGCGTTCGCATTAAGAGCATTCCCCCTGGTCAACTCCAAGTGGGCTGATAATGCTCTTCTGGTAAAATCTGCGATCAATATTGGATTGGCGACTTCCCTCGACAAAGAGGGATTAATAGTGCCTGTCATCAAGCATGCGGATGGGTATTCTATTTCAGGTCTCGCCCGGGTAATTGGAGACCTGGTAAATAGAGCCAGAATGCATCAACTTAACCCAGACGATGTTATGGAGGGAACCTTCTCCATCACCAATCATGGGACAGCAGGATCGTTATTTGCCACCCCAGTTATCAATCAACCGCAGGCTGGGATTTTAGGGGTCGGTGTTATCAAAAAACGGGCAGTTGTTATTGATGATGCAATTGCCATTCGGCCAATGGTTTACCTTTCATTTACTTTTGATCATCGCATTCTAGATGGTTCAACCGCGGATAATTTCCTGGCTAAAGTAGTCTCTGTGTTGGAAAATTGGCAATAAATGGTCAGTGGTTGCGTCTGTGTGAACCAGTAATTGATATAATTTGAAGGTGTCTAAGAAATTTATTTGATCAAAGAGGAGTGTCATGAGTGAATATGATGTTGTTGTATTAGGAGCAGGTCCGGGGGGATATGTCGCTGCCATCCGAGCATCCCAACTGGGATTGAAAACAGCCATAATTGATAAAGAATGGTTAGGGGGAGTGTGTTTAAATGTTGGATGTATTCCATCAAAATCATTATTAAAAAACGCTGATGTTGCCAACACCTTGCGGACTGGCGCAAGAGAATTTGGTTTTTCATTTGAAAATTTGAAATTGGATTATTCTGTTGCCGTAAAACGCAGTCGCCAAGTCTCCAACCGATTGACGAAAGGTGTTGGTTTCTTAATGAAGAAAAACAATATCGTTGTCATTATGGGAACCGGTCGGATCACCGATAAAAATAAACTTAGTGTGACCGGAGAAGATGGAAAAACTCAAGAGATTGTAGCCAAGAATATCATTGTCGCGACTGGCGCATATTCTTCTCAGATTCCCGGTGTGGAAATCGATGGCGAAAAGATATTATCCTACAAAGAAGCAATTCTACAAACAAAACAACCCGGATCAGTAATTATTATCGGGGCTGGTGCTATTGGTGTAGAATTTGCGACCATCTGGAATGGATATGGCACAGATGTTACGATTGTAGAGATGCTACCACGTCTAGTTCCCTTAGAAGACGAAGAGCTTGGTACCGAATTGGAAAAAGCGTTCAAGAAAGCAGGCATTAAATCATTGACTGGCCATCGTGTTGAAAAAGTAGAAACAACCGAATCGGGTGTTAAGGTAACCGTTTCTCAAAATGACACTGAAAAAATTCTTGAAGCCGAGCAAGCCTTGATTGCGATTGGATTTAAACCAAATTCTGCAGACCTTGGTCTTGATGCCCTTGGGGTTAACTTAGATAAACGTGGCTTCATTGAAATTGATGACCGCATGGCAACCAATGTTCCTGGTATTTGGGCTATTGGCGATGTGACCGGAAAACTATTACTGGCACACGTGGCGAGTGCTCAAGGAATTATTTGCGCGGAGAATATTGCGGGTGCAGAGACAATAACACTGGATTATCGCATGATGCCAAGGGCAACTTATTGTCATCCGCAGGTAGCTTCCTTTGGATTGACGGAAGCACAGGCTCGAGAAGAAGGTTTTGAAGTTAAAGTAGGCCGATTCCCATTTCAGGCTAATGGTAAATCTCTTGGATTAGGAGAATCAGCAGGTTTCATTAAGATTGTTACCGATATGAAGTATGGAGAAATTTTAGGCGCGCATTTGATTGGACCTGAAGTATCAGAATTATTACCAGAATTAACTTTGGCGCAGAGCATGGAATTAACTTCTGAAGAAATAGCCAGGAATGTCCATGCCCATCCAACATTGAGTGAAGTGATTATGGAAGCCGCTCACGGGATTGTGGGTGAGACAATTCATATATAGAAAAATCTAACCTTCAAAAAGGCTTTGTGTTATTCACAGAGCTTTTTTTATTGGTTATACCAATAAATGGTGAATTATGCGCGAAGTACACGAAATGCATCTCAATGAAAACAGTGCTTATGCTATAATTTTTCACCAGATATGAAAGTTATTTATGTCTACAATTAATGAAAAAAATTCAACGTTTAGTTGATTGATAAAAGGAACAGAATGCTAAATAAAATAGCCAAAGTATTTGGATATGATCCACAAAGAAAAGAAATAGAAGAAGCAGCAGAACTTGCCAGACAAATTACTGAACTTGAACCTCAATTTGAAAAATTAACCGATGTTGATTTATTCAATAAAACCAATGAATTCAAACGACGCTATGAGGATGGTGAGACATTAGATGATTTATTACTGGAATCATTTGCAACCGTACGGGAGGTGAGCAAACGGACATTAGGATTACGTCATTTTGATGTCCAAATGATCGGTGGGATTACCATGCATAGTGGCAAGATCGCAGAAATGCGGACTGGGGAAGGGAAAACACTGGTTGCTACTTTACCGGTTTATTTGAACGCCATAACCGGTAGAGGGGTTCACGTTGTGACTGTGAATGATTATCTGGCCAGACGTGATGCACGTTGGATGGCGCCAATTTATTCTTCTTTGGGACTGTCGATTGGTGTTTTACAGATGGCCAGTCGAACAGAAAATGGTCAGAAAGCATTCATAGTCGATCTCGAAAAGACTTCATCCATCGAGGATCAGAATCAACTGGTGATGGTGAGCCGACAACAGGCATATCTATCTGATGTGGTTTATGGAACCAATAGTGAATTTGGATTTGATTATTTGCGGGACAACCTTACTAATCGTTTGCAGGATCGGGTTCAAAGAGGTCACTATTATTCGATTATTGATGAAATCGACAATATTTTGATTGATGAAGCGCGTACACCATTAATCATTTCAGGTCCAGCTTCGGATGATACAGAATGGTATGTGCGCATGGCGCAAGTTGTACGACAATTGAATCCGGAAGATTATGAAATCAGTGAAAAAGATCGCTATGTAACCTTGACTGAACTGGGGGAAGCACATGTAGAAGAATTATTACAATTGCCAATTCGTGATCCGGAGAGGCCAGAGGATATTTCACCTGAACAAGCCAGAATTTTAGGTTATCTGGAACAAGCACTCAAAGCCCAGCATCTTTTCCGACGAAATAAAGAATATCTTGTGCAGGGTGGCAAAGTAGTCATCGTGGATGATTTTACCGGTCGTCTGATGCCAGGTAGAAGATGGTCTGAAGGCTTACACCAGGCTGTTGAAGCGAAAGAAGGGGTGAAGGTAGAACCAGAAAATGTTACCTATGCCACCATCACTATTCAGAATTATTTCAGAATGTATGAAAAATTAGCCGGAATGACCGGTACCGCTGAAACAGAATCAGAAGAGTTTAGTAAAATATACAATTTGGATGTGCTTCCAATCCCTACCAATCTCGAATTTCAGGCTTTCGGTAAAGATGCATCGATGTTAACCGTTGAAGACAAGGATGACGATGGTTATCGCTTTACATATTACTCAAACCGCGACGATTCTGAAAAGAAACCAATCTTCTTCAAACGCAAAGATTATCCGGACATTGTGTACCGAACCGAAGAGGCTAAGTTAAGATCGATCGGGCAAGAAATCCTTTATTTCCATTTATTAGGTCGACCTCAGTTAGTCGGTACTACTTCGGTGGAGCTGTCTGACCGTTTATCCGATCGGCTTTCCATGGAATCAATGCGCCGGTTATTGCAAACATTGCTAATTCGGGATGCCTGGATGAAGAAAAACAATCGGGAAATGATTGAGCAGAAAGTGGAGGAATTAGAATTTCTGAATCAACCGCTGGATCAATTGAATATCGCTCAAATGAGAAAGTATGCGCGGGAAATTGGGCTTGATTCAGTCAATCCCCAAGATCCAGAAAATTTGAAACGATTATCAGAAATTCTGGATTTACATGAAGCATATTCAACCCGCCTCAATGATGTGATCGGTGCTGGCGTTCCACATCGGGTTTTAAACGCCCGAAAACACGATGAAGAAGCTTTGATCATCAGTAAAGCCGGTGCGTTTGGCGCAGTGACAATTGCCACGAATATGGCCGGTCGCGGGGTTGATATCAAGTTAGGTGGTGAAATCAGTGAAGAGATTCATGCTGACATTACCCGGGTATTAAAAAGGAATCAGATTGATCCTTATTCATTGAGAGATGAGGATAAACGTCAGATTTTGAAAAAGATGGATCCCGAGCAATATGGAATTTATAGCGAATCAGTGAGGGAATTTTTACAGGCGATGGATGATATGGAAAGTGTCCGTGCGTTGGGCGGATTACATGTTATCGGTTCAGAACGTCACGAAGCCCGACGAATAGATAACCAGTTACGTGGTCGTGCTGCACGCCAGGGTGATCCAGGATCCTCACGTTTCTTCCTTTCATTGGAAGATGAATTAATGCGTTTGTTTGGTGGTCAGCAAGTGGATGGTTTGATGCGCCGGTTCAATGTCGATGCAAATATACCGATTGAATCGGGTTTAGTAGGACGATTGGTTGAGCAATCGCAGCAAAGGGTAGAAGGTTCTAATTTTGATGTCCGTAAGCATTTGCTGGAATACGACGATGTGCTCAATATGCAGAGAAAACGGATTTACTCTCAAAGGGATATGGTCTTCGTTAAAGAGGATTTAACCGAAGATATAATGGAAATGGTTAAGCTGGATATCGAACAAAGGGTTGCCAATGCTATTCAGGATGAAGAAGGTCCCTGGAAATTGATGGCTTATCTGGCTGACATTCAACCATCCATCGATTATGAGAATGTGTTCTTTCCGTCATTTCATCTCAAAATATTATTAGAGGAATTCGGCGACACTTTGGGTGATTTTCCGGTCCTCAAAGAAAAAGTAAAACCATTCTTACTAAAGCTATGTGAGGATAGTTTGAATGCAGAAATTACGCATTCGCTGGATAGTTCTCAAAAATTCCTTGCTCGCATCGATGAAGCGATTGAGACTCAAAAGTTGGAAAGGTTTGATACGCTTGATTCATTTTTGGCTGGAGTAGAAGATTCTCAAAATCTTGAACCCAAAAAACCACAACAATTATTGCAGGAACTTTCAAATCTTGTTCGTACCCCCTTACAACTTAATCCCCGACAAGTACAGGAATTGGTGGAGGGATCAAACGAAATTGAGAACGAAATTCGTGACCAAATTGAAAAATATTTATTAAATCTCAATATTTCCCGAGCAGTAGGAACATTCGCTGTTAGATTCAATAATCTGGATGTTAAACCGGGTGATTTCCAGGGAAGAAGTTGGGATGAATCTGGTGATCTTATATTGGATGCTGTTGAAGATGCGTTTGCCAAACAAAAAATATCGCTTCTTGGTGACGGTGGTCAGTTATCCAATGATATTGATAATTGGATGCGTCAGATTGATTCAAATACAATTGAACGAGACCAATTATTCCAGTTGATGATTTCACTGGTGGTGGGTAGTCGTTTGGCTTTTGATCGGAAAACTCACCGTCAGATAAAGCAGCGGTACAACCGCATTAATTACATTTTCCTGGCGGCAAAGGCTTTACAAACACAAGATAAAACTCAAATCTTACAATCAGTGCTGGATCATTTACTGAATGCTTTATTTGCACTTCAATCAGTATGGGGTATTTACGAATTGAATCGTTTACAACAGAATCAGGTTTCTTTGTCCAATCTGGATGAAATAAATAAAAAAGTGATGGTCAAAGAAATTGGGCAGGAACAATTTAATGCATTAAAAGATAAAACCATTCCTGACTTTAGTTCTGAGCAACGCGAGATAATTCGGGATGCGCTGGGTAAACGAGTTAGAAATGAAATTTATCGCGAATTATTGTTATCCATCATTTCTCAAATGTGGGTCGAATATCTGACCAAGGTA
Source organism: uncultured Anaerolineaceae bacterium (assembly GCA_942491385.1). Classification (GTDB taxonomy): domain Bacteria; phylum Chloroflexota; class Anaerolineae; order Anaerolineales; family Anaerolineaceae; genus UBA6170. Next base: position 156,203 of record CALOAF010000007.1, read on the forward strand.
GAAGCATTGCGGGTCTCGATTGGTTTAGAAGCGTACGGTCAACGCGATCCGCTCGTACAATATAAATCCAAGGCTTCAGAATTATTCAAAATATTGTTAGAAGATATCCGTTCTGCCTTGGTGAATCGCATGTTTACCTACCGGCCAACTCAGCGGGTAAACTCAACAATTGAGAAAGAAGTTGTCATTAAACCCCAAGAATCGAAAATCCCTGATAATAAAGAGGTCGAAACAACGAAAAAGAAGAGGAAAAGACGAAGACATTGAGTTTTTCATGGAAAATTCGTTCACATTTTAAGCATAATCTGATGAAAGCTTGCCAAGAATGCAATTCTTTCATATAATTTGAAAATCTTTTAAATTGGAGTATGTAGATCGTATGGAGCAAAAAGACACCAATCTCGAGCAACCACAACCAGAAAATTCGCAAGAAGACAATATGGCTTCTTTGCTCGAGCAAGAAGGAATGGATATAGATTTTCCACGAGCTGGAGAAACAAAACAGGGGACTATTGCCAGTATTTCACCAAACCAAATTTTGGTGAGTGTTGGCGCAAAATCGGAAGGTATTATCACCGGACGGGAATTTGATGCAATTCCCCAAGAAGAATTAGATAAATTGGCTGTTGGTCAGGATATCTGGGTTTATGTATTAACACCAGAAGATTCCCATGGCAATTTGGTACTCTCATTAATGAGAGCCCTGGAGGAAAAATCCTGGTTCAAAGCTGAAGAACTTCTGAAAACAAAAGATTCCTACAGCAGCGAAATTCGTGGGTACAACAAAGGTGGCTTAATTGTTCCTGTCGAAGGTCTGAATGGCTTTGTGCCTGCATCACAAATCAGTCTCTCACGCAGAGCTGGCGTGACCGGTGATACACCAGAAAAACGATGGAGCCCAATGGTAGGGGATGATATTGAAGTTTGTATCATCGAAGTTGACCGTGAACGGCGCAGACTGATTTTGTCAGAACGGGCAGCTAGCTCAGAAACCCGTGAATCCATCAAAGACAAGATCTTGAGTGAATTGGTCGAGGGTGATCTCCGTACAGGGAAGGTCACCAGTCTGGCTGAATTTGGTGCTTTTGTAAATATCAATGGCGCTGATGGCCTCGTTCACCTTTCAGAGATCTCATGGGATCGTATTCAACATCCATCTGAAGTATTAAAAGTTGGACAGGAAATCAATGTCAAGATCATTAATATAGATCGTGAGAAAAAAAGAATTGGTCTTTCTATCCGGCAGTTAATGGATGATCCCTGGATTCACAGAATTTCCCTATATGAAGTTGGACAGTTATTAGAAGGAACCATTACCAGATTAACCAAATTCGGCGCTTTTGCCCGCATTGAAGAAGATTTGGAAGGTTTGATTCATATCAGTGAAATTAGTGAACGTAGAATTGAACACCCTAAGGAAGTCCTCAAAGAAGGTGAAACAATAACACTACGTGTGATAAAAATTGAACCTGAAAATCACCGTATAGGCCTTAGCATTCGGCGAGTTGACTCCATGGCATTTGCCGAGATGGACTGGAAGACTCTTGAAGATATCCTTTTAGATGAAGTGGACTTGGATGATATTGAACCACCTGAACAAAACCAAGAAGGTGAACAGGTAGAAAAGCCGAAACGAAAACCAAAAGCCAAAAAAGAAGTGAAACAGGAAGAAAAACCTGAACCAAAACAAGAAGTCGAAGAAAAACCTGAGCCTGAACAGAAAGAAAAGCCTGAGCTGAAACAAGAAGAAAAACCTGTAGCTGAACTAGAAGTGAAACAGGAAGAAAAACCTGAACCGGAACAAGAAGAAAAACCTGTACCTGAACAGGAAGAAAATCCTGAACCGGAACAGGAAGTGAAACAGGAAGAAAAACCTGAACCGGAACAGGAAGAAAAGCCTGAACCGGAACAGGAAGAAAAACCTGTAGCTGAACTAGAAGTGGAACAGGAAGAAAAGCCTGAGCCAAATCAGGATGTAGAAGAAGAAAAACCCGAAAAAGAAGTATAAAGGGTTTGTCAAGTGATACAAAAAGCGCGCCGAATGGTGCGCTTTTTTAAATAAGGTGAAACATGCGAAGAATACTGATAGATGCACATGAAGATATTGCCTATTCAGCATTAACATTCAACCGGGATTATTCAAAATCAGCTGCTGATACTCGCAAGACTGAACTATTTACTGAAATACCCAATAGGAATGGTCAGACAATGTTGGGTTATGCAGACTGGCAAAAAGCGAATGTTGGCATCATTTTCTCAACATTATTTGTGATGCATAAAAGATATCAACAGGGGGATTGGGAGAAAATGGTTTTCACGAATTTCCAGGAAGCACGAACGCTGTTGCAGCAACAGGTGGATTTTTATAGCCGCCTTGAAGATGATTTACCTGAGAAATTTGTACTGCTTAGAACCACTTCAGATTATCAAAATCATTGGGAAAGGTTGAATAATTCCACTTGTACTTCCTATCCAATCGGTATGGTCTTGTTGATGGAAGGCGCGGAAGGTCTCAAACATCCACAAGAGATTGAAAACTGGTATCAGCAAGGAGTGAGGATTGTCGGTCCATCCTGGGCAGGGGGCAGGTTTAGTGGTGGGATCTATGAAAGTGGCGGATTAACCAATGATGGCAGATTATTATTGGAGATAATGCTTGATTTAGGGATGGGCGTAGACGTTGCCCATATGGGTGAACAAGCAGTTCATCAAACCCTGGATATTTATGAAGGGGTTGTCCTCTGTTCCCATGCAAATTCGAAATCATTATTGAATGGCCAGGGTGGTGATAGGCACCTGACTGATGAAATCATTCGTAAGATTTCTGAGCGCGATGGCGTTATGGGTATTGTGCCTTACAATCAATTCCTTCTTGCCAATTGGACAAAATCATGTGCCCGTGATAAAGTAACTTTGGAACATTATGCAAACCATATTGACCATATTTGTCAGATCACAGGTAGTGCTAGACATGTAGCCATTGGGACAGATTTTGATGGCGGTTATGGTTACCCGGATGTTCCTTTGGAGCTGAACACGATTGGTGATTTACCACAAGTGGATGCAATTTTAGCAACTCGTGGTTATAATCAAAATGAGATAAGTGCGATATTTGCTTTGAATTGGAAAAGAATACTCGATAGGATTTTTTCTGCATGAGCCTTTCGAAACAAGAGAATCTTCTGAATAGCGGATCAACTTCAACCAAAGGGATAAAACATATCAGAATCCGACTGGGATTATTTTTTACGATCCTGGGCTTTCTTCTATTTCTATTGGGTGCTCGTCCCTCAATTTTTGGGCTTGATCGCAGTCCGGTCATTGGTTTTGTACAAATTGGTATATTTCTGGTTGGTCTGTCAATCATGTGTCTTGGCGGTTATATCAGTATGATGGCTTTGTGGAAAAGAGAAACACCTAGCATTCTGGCAGATATTGGGTTACGTTTAGTTGCTACAGGATTTGTGATTGCTGTTTTTGCTGGAATGGCAGATGTTTTTGGTTTTGGAAGCCATCCTTTACCGGACGCGCCGTATTTTGGTGGCTGGCAAACCAGGGGTGTTGAAATTGGAGAAGCGATTATCGCGATTGGTTTTCTCTTCATGATCCCATTCGGGAAAAAATCTTGAGATGTTGACCTATCTCTCTTAAAAAAGTCAGGTTAAGAAAATATTTATTGATCCCTCCTGAATTTGCGCTACCTTGACACCAATTTTTTCGTTTGTTATGATGGTTAATCTGAGGTATGAAAAATGTCATTTGAAGAATTAAATAAAGATCCAGAGGTAACGGAACAGGAAGCCAAAGCGGAAAAGAACTGGCGTTCCATCTGGGATAATATTGTAGGATTTGGTTTGAGAGACGCAAGCTTGCGTGTAGGTACAGTAATAGCATCTATTGCTTTAATATTGCTGGTTGTGTGGGTTATGGGTCGTTTTTATTTGGGTGGTGAGATTTCTGAACCAAAATCAGCTGTTGCAGAAGTTGCAACTCCAACAGTGATAGCGATGGTGGAATTACCACAATTTTCGATTCCTGATCCTGAAGTATCGACAGTTTCGTTGGAACGTATCACCCAGTTGGATACCACCTTGCCAGAAAAACCACGCTATGAAATCGAAAAATATACTGTAGTGGAAGGGGACACCATCTTTGGTATTGCTGAGAAATTTGGTCTTAATCCCTCCACTATTCTATGGGGAAACCTTTATACATTGGGAGACGATCCTCATAGACTTTTTCCAGGAGTGGAACTAAACATTCTGCCAGAAAATGGTGTTTTACATCGTTGGAGTGCCGGGGAAGGACTGAACGGTGTCAGTCGATACTATGATGTTCCGCCAGAAGTGATCATTAAATGGCCCGGAAACAATTTAAACCCGGATGAGGTTGGTGATTTTGCAGTCCCAAACATTGAGCCAGGAACCGAATTGTTTGTCCCTGGTGGTGAACGTGATTTTATCACATGGAGTGCTCCACGTATCACTCGGGATAATCCAGCGGTAGCAAAGAACATCGGACCAGGCGCTTGTGGCGTCATTACGGATGGGGCAGTTGGAATTGGTACATTCATTTGGCCAGCTCCACAACGGTTTATCTCAGGATATGATTATTCACCAGCTACGAACCATTTTGGTATCGATATTGGTGGATATCTGGGCGATTCTTTATATGCCGCTGATAACGGTGTGGTTGTTTACTCCGGATGGAATGATTATGGGTATGGATTTATGGTCGTGATTGACCATGGTGGTGGCTGGCAGACTTTGTATGCCCACATGAGCGAAATCTATTACGGTTGTGGTGCTTCTGTATTTCAAGGTGACGTAATTGGATTGATGGGTAGCACAGGCAATTCAAGTGGCCCGCATCTTCATTTTGAAATGCGCCATGATACTTACGGCCGTGTGGATCCAAAACTGTTCTTACAATAAATTAAATTTTTCCGATGAATGACCGCTTATTCAAAAATAAGCGGTCATTTTTAGACTCTGAATTGTATAATAGGAGGGAAAGGATAAGATGAATAAAAATATACAAACCCGACCTTCACCTATAGCTGGCTATTGGTATAGTGGAAATCCTCAAATTCTAAGAGCGGAAATAAATAACTTCCTAAGTAAAGTTGACTTGCCCGATCTGGGAGGAGATATCATTGGCGTGATTGCTCCGCATGCTGGTTATCGTTACTCCGGGCAAACAGCAGCTTATGCATTTCAAAGTATTCGGGATCGACATTTTGATCTGGTTGTTATTCTTTCTCCATTTCATTCTTATCACCCTGCGATGATTTTAACCAGCGGTCATGAATATTATCAAACACCGTTAGGAAAAATTCATGTAGATCAGGATTTAATTGAAACTTTAATCGCTCAGAATAACTCAAATACAGAAATCAAGATGGTAAAGATCACACAAGATGATGAACACTCCCTGGAAATTGAACTGCCTTTTTTACAATGTGCCTTGGATGGAAATTTCTCACTAATTCCATTAATGGTACGCAGTATTAATCCCAACCTAAGTGAGTTATTTGCCGGGCATCTCTATGAATTAATTAAGGACAAAAATGTTTTGATAGTCACATCGACTGATCTGTCACACTTTTATCCACAGGTGATTGCTGAACGATTGGATCATGAAATGCTTGATCAAATGCGATCCTTTTCGGTTCAGAATGTATTTCAAACAGAAATGGAAGGAAAAGGATTTGCATGTGGAATTGGTGCAGTCATGATCAGCATGGCACTTTGCAGAATGCTTGGCGCAGATAAAGTTGAAATTCTGCATCACTCAACTTCTGGCAAAGAAACTGGAGACCTTACCTCAGTCGTGGGTTACGGTGCTGGTGTTTTCATCAAATCTAAATCATAAAGGTAGCATGATCGCATGCAAGTGTATGTTCAGATAATCGTCAATGTTCCTGGAATTGAAGGTGTTTTTGATTACCATGTGCCACAGGAATATCAAAAAGACCTCGAAATTGGTGCCTTGGTTCTGGTTCCTTTTGGCAGGCAAACAGCCCAGGGTATCATCCAGGCTTTCGTAGCGACGCCACAAGTCCCTAAAACCAAACCCATTGATAGTGTAATTGACCCGCATGCGGTTATTAATTCTGCCCAACAAAAATTAGCTGAATGGATGTCCAAAGAGACTATTTCCCCAATTTCAGCTTGTTATAAATTGATGCTGCCCCCCGGCTTAAGCCAACAGGTGGATAGTATGTATCAATTGATACAAACATCATCAGAAGTTCCCTTATCGCCCACACAAAGAAGAATTGTTACCACACTGAAGGATAAAGGAGCCCAGCGTGGAGCCCAACTCAATCGGGCGTTTTCTCATGTAAACTGGAAAGCAGCCATTCGAAAGTTAATTCAATTAGGGATTGTTCAATCACAGACTTACCTTGCTCCTCCTCGCGTTCATGCAAAAATGGTGCGCACCATTCATTTGAACATAAAGGCTGAAGACATCGAACCCCGATTGGGTGAGATAAGCAGGCAGGGTACCACATATGAACGCAGAAGAGAAATCCTACGCCTGTTATCAAGCCAGCCTGATGGAATAGAATCATCCATGGTAACGATAGCAACCGGTGCTAATACAAACGATTTAAAGCGCTTAGCGGATGCCGGCATCATTTACTTTGGAGAAATCGAGGTGATTCGAGATCCATTAGATGACTTTGAAACGATTTCTCATGATCCGCCGATTTTGACGGAAGATCAGCAAAAAATCTGGTCGCAATTGAAGGATCTGATTGAGCGTCAAAATGTTCAAAAACCTGTTTTACTACATGGGGTAACCGGATCAGGAAAAACAGAAATATATTTGCGCATGGTGAGAGCCGTTTTAGAGCAAGGAAAGACGGCCATCGTTCTGGTTCCCGAAATCAGCCTCACACCACAAACCGTAAAACGCTTTCAGGCTCGATTCGCTGGAAAAGTTGGGATCATCCATTCTCAAATTTCTGAAGGCGCAAGATTTGATACCTGGCGGAGAATTCGCAAAGGTGAGCTGAGCGTTATCGTTGGACCTAGATCAGCCTTATTTTCACCTTTAGAAAATCTTGGATTAATCATTGTAGATGAAGCACATGATGACTCATATTTCCAGGATGATTTTCCTCCCAGATACAATGCGATTCATGGAGCTGAAGTCTATGCAAAATTAAACCAGGCAATAATTGTTTTTGGTACTGCCACCCCCAGTATTGAAATGATGTACAGAGCAAACCAACAAAATTGGCCAATTCTGGATTTGCCATTGCGGGTAATAGCGCACACAGATGCTGTCAGAACTGAATTGTTGGCAGGGAATCATTTTCCTCAACAGGATTTAGCATCTCTGCCGTTGCCAGAAGTAAGTATCATTGATATGCGTCGTGAGCTCAAACAAGGCAATCGTTCGATCTTTAGTCATGAGTTGCATGATCGTATTCGAAAAACATTGGACGCTGGATATCAAGCGATCTTATTCTTAAATCGTCGTGGCGCTGCAACCTATGTGTTTTGCCGTAATTGTGGCTATCGGTTGTCTTGCCCTCGTTGTGATATACCTCTCACTTTCCATGCAGATCAGAACCATTTACTATGTCATCATTGTGGGTATACCCGCCAGATGCCCGGCACCTGCCCACAATGTAAGAGTAATCAAATTCGCCAATTTGGGATCGGTACAGAAAGGGTTGAACAGGAAGTCGTTAAACAATTTCCTGCAGCGCGTGTGATCCGGATGGATTCCGGAATATCCAGGCAAAAGGGTATTCACGAAGTACTATTACGAAAGTTTGCAGATCGCAAAGCTGACATCTTGGTTGGGACTCAAATGTTAGCAAAAGGAATCGACTTTCCTTTTGTCACTTTGGTTGGTGTTATTTTGGCAGATGTTGGATTATCGATGCCTGACTTCAGAGGGCCTGAACGAACTTTTCAATTATTGACCCAGGTCGCAGGCAGGGCTGGAAGAAGTCCGCTTGGAGGAAATGTTGTCTTTCAAACGTATCAACCGGATGAATACCCCATAAGAATGGCTGCTAAACATGATTTTAAGGCGTTTTACGATCATGAGTTAGCATATCGATCCAAACTTGGGTATCCACCTTTTTCGCGATTGATTCGACTGGAATTTCGAAGCAGGGATGAAGATGAGGCAAAAAATGATGCACAGTCGATGGCAGAAAAATTAAATTATTGGATAGAAGATGGACATCACAAACAGACGGATATCATCGGTCCGGTGCCTTGTTTCTTTCCAAAATTGAATGCTGTTTACCGTTGGCAGATCATTTTGCGTGGTCCGCGACCTATTGATGTATTAACCAACAGGGATTTAGGAGAAACAACGGTCACGGTTGATCCGGTTTCTTTATTATGAAAAACAAAAACGCGTTCCGGATGATTATCTAGGAACGCGTTTTAATCTTCTTATTAAATATTTAAGGCAGAACGTAGTGGGGGTTAAGAAAACCACCCATAAATCTGACTTCAAAATGCAAATGAGGACCGGTAGAATTTCCTGAGCTTCCGGCTGCGCCAATAACAGAACCCTGATAAACACTGGCACCACAGCGAACACTTATCACACTTAAGTGGGCATACAATGTCTGGTAACCATTACCATGGTCAATCATAATCATATTTCCATAACCACCACTGATACCACCTGCGTACACCACCACACCACTGTCTGAAGCATATACATTATCTCCGGTCATAGCTCCGATATCAATTGCCAGATGGCCACTCCAGTAATCATTCCCCGAGATGAACTGATTATTGGTTGGCCAGATGAAAGTGCCGGTACCATACGCTCCTCCAGCAGATGTGTCACAAGCACCTGGAATGGTACTGTTGACTCCGGCGGGTCCTCTCGGAATGGTTGGAACAACCCATTGTTGGAATTCTCTTTTACCACCTGGAATCATCACATATGTAGCTGGTGTTATTTCCGGATCGGTCCGATCAATTTTATTTGGTGTCCAATCCAGGATTGCATCTTTATCGACCTTAAATTTACTAGCGACTGCTTCTAAAGTATCCCCTTTTTGCCATTCATAATAGACACCATCAGTGGAGGAATACGCAACTCATTTCCTACTGAAATCATGTGGGGGTCGTCATTCATTGTGTCTTTATTGGCCCATAAAATTGTTTCAGGGGTGAGATTGAAAAAATTTGCTATCCCAAAAACCGAATCGCCGGTTTCAATCGTATAGGTTGTTGCCTCAGTTCTTGCTCTGGTTGGAATAATGGTAACCGGATTTGCATATCGGATCAATGAATAATCATTGTCGACCGACTCAAAATTAGGAAGTGCTGCAGGTGCCGAAACAAATGCATCGACTGCCTCAGTATTAACATTCTGTGTCCAGGTTGTTTGTGCAGGTTTGAAAAACTGTACAGCAACAAAAACCAAGATGGCTATCATCACGGATGCCAGTCCCCAAAAAATGATGGAAATTATTTTATTTGTGTTTGTTGGTTGAGTGATTTCTACTTGTTTTTTCTTTAAATTCACATACCCTCCGTAAGGTTTTCTAAGAATTCTACATTATTTTTGGTTTTTGACAAGCGTTGTAGAATAGCTTCGGTTGCTACGGATGTATCCATTCCCGCTCCTTGTGGGGGATTGGAGATCATTTGTATGTACATTCGGCGCATAACCCATATCTTTTGAAGAATATCGGGGCTGATTAAGAGATCTTCACGCCGGGTTGAGGATTTTTCAATATCGATGGCTGGAAATATGCGACGTTCCTGCAATCGTCTGGAAAGGTGTAATTCCATATTACCAGTCCCTTTGAACTCTTCATACACCACATCATCTAATCTTGAACCGGTATCAACCAATGCGGTGGCAATGATAGTGAGTGATCCACCCTCTTCAATATTTCGAGCAGCGCCATAAAACCGTTTTGGGGGATATAGCGCGGATGGATCCATACCGCCCGAGAGTGTTCTACCGGATGGGGTTACCGACATATTATAGGCACGTGCCAGACGGGTGAGGGAATCCATCAAAATAACAACATCTTTTCCATTTTCGACCAATCTTTTTGCCCGACTCAGTGCAATTTCTGAGGTTCTTACATGGGCAGTTACAGGTTCATCAAATGTAGAAGCAACGACTTCGGCGTCGACAGAGCGATCCATATCTGTTACTTCTTCAGGTCGTTCACCAATTAGCACCAGAGAGACATACGTGCCAGGATTATTCGTTGTAATGGCATTACATAATTCTTTAATGATGGTCGTTTTACCTGCCTTAGGGGGTGAAACAATCATTGCTCGTTGACCACGTCCGATTGGTGCAATTAAATCGATTAACCTGGTGGATAGAATTTTGGGATCAGTTTCAAGTTCAAAGCGTTGATCAGGAAAAATTGGGATTAGATTCTCAAATTTAAGTCTTGGTCTGATACTTTCTGCCTCAAACCCGTTGATGAAATCAACTTTGACAATTCCAAAATGTCGTTCAGAATCGCGTGGGGGTCTCGCTAATCCAATCACGAGATCGCCACTCCTCAGATCGAATCTGCGGATTTGAGCTTGTGATACATAAACATCATCTTTTCCAAGTTTATAGTTTTGTCTGAGAAAACCAATTCCTTCAGGCATAACTTCTAATATACCCCCTCGAACTTCTTCGCCTTCTTCATTCGGCTCGCTGGAATGCTGTGCAATGCGAACAATCAAATTTTCTCTTTTTAGCCGATTTGAATTGATAATATTTAAGTCTTTGGCCATTTTTCTTAATTCAAAGAGTGAGCTAATTTCGAGATCAGTTACATTAATCATGGGATTCCTTTAGAAAAGGTTAAATTTTACAATTAGGATTTTTATTTCAAGCAAATACTATTCGTGCAAAGATAGACCTTTGATGAAGTGCATATAAACGAAAACTGGATTGTAATTTTGGGAAAGAAAAAATCTTATGTTCGTCTTTCTGAATAAAAAAATTATATCACGTGGAAAATTTACAAGCAAGTAAAACCAGCTGAAACATACTACAAAAACACCGCTTTTTTGTGTTTTAATGTTCCCTATAATTTCCCGAGCAGCGCATAAAATAAATATTTAACTTTGAATTCTTTCCCGGACAGCAGATTTTGAGCTCTGAAAAATTCCGAAACGGAGCGAATAATCCAAATAAGCTGAGAATATTAATAAACCAATGGCAATTAATGTTGCAAGAAGGGACATTCCCAGCTGCAAGTCGAGTCATCATTGTAACCGGAGAAGTGAAAGGGAAGAGACTTAAAATAATCGCTAACGATCCATTCGGATTTTCAATGATTGGTGACAACAAAACAAGCGGTATTACCATGGGGATAACAAGAATTGTAGTCGCTTGTGATGCCTCCTTGATGTTGGATACCAAAGCACCAATTCCTGCCATCAAACTTGCATATAAGATGTACCCCAGAACGAAGAAAACCATACCCCAGACTAAAATAGATGTTGGTAATTGAAATTCTTCGGGTAAAGCCAGGCTTCTTCCACTCATTCGAAGAACTAATAGGCCGGTTCCACTCCAAACAAAGGTTTGTAGTAAACCAACCAATCCTAAGGCGATAATTTTTCCACTCAGTAATTGCATGGGTTTGATTGATGTCAGCAGAATCTCGATGACACGATTGGATTTTTCATTGGTAATACTATTTAACATCATGCTTGCACTACTTAAAATGACAATGTAGAAAAGGAGGGTAACACCATACGGAAGAAAGAATGTCAATTGACTTTCTGGATCTCTTTGAGGTTCAGGTGATAATATTTCGGTATTAAATATGGGATATGTATTCACCAGGCTCATAATTTCCAAATTTTCGGATAATAAGGCAGAATTTATTAGATTTTCTATTAGATAATTGTCATTATTTGCACTGAGTGGGTTGAAATCCGGTCGATAGACGATGATCTCCCCTTGTTGCACATAATCATCGGGAATGAGATAGAATGCTTTAATTTTGATTGAATTTAAATCGCGCTCAGCAGCTTGCTGGGTAAAATATAACTTGATATGATCCTTCAGGTCTTCAGGGATTTCAGTGATAAATTCGTTTCATCCAATATACCTATGGACATTACTTCCTCTTGGGGTTGTCAGGCTGGAAACCAAATTGGTGATGCCAGAACTCCTGTCCTTATTGCCGATTACCAGCGTAAAAATCATGCCAACCAGGGGAAGCAAAAGCAATGTGATAATAAAGGATTTTCTCTTGATGGTTGTAAGCAACTCATTTTTAAATACTAGTAGGGTTTTATTCATTTTATGGCCTTTGTGTCAGGATATCTTTAAGCGAAAGTTTCTTGCCATAGCGCAACATACCTAAGCGAAAGGCTCTGCCTGCGATCCAGAGCGCTGCTATTGCGAATATAAATAATAGCGCAACTGTGAATATAACTTGCCAAACTGGAACATTGGAAAGAGCTGCCCGCATAGGCAGAGCTAACGGGTGCTGTAAAGGGAAACATACTTAAGAATATGGATAAGGGCTATTGGGCTTTTCAATTAATACACTCATAAACCAATAATGGGAACGCCATGGGCATTGTGAAAATTCCAGCTATCTGCTGCGCTTCGCGAGTTTCTGTAGTGGTTGCTCCTAAGCGCAGCCATCATAGCGGCTACCATTACAAAGGCTGGCAAGAATACGAGGATAGTTAATAGAAGAAATGAAAAATCAATTTTGGTGGATTGTATGTCAGGAAATAGGCGAAATAGTGCAGCAATGCCAATAATTCCAACTATGATCCAGACTACTAATTGTGTTAACCCAACACTTAAATTACCAATTACTTTGGCGGTCATTAATTGTGTCGGGGATAATGAAGTGACCATAATTTCCATGGTGCGATTTTCTTTTTCCTCAACCACAGATTGAAGAAGATAACCAGCGCTGATATTGACTGCCATGATAAATAAAAATCCAGCTAAAAACGGTAATATGAAAACTAAAATATCGTTTTCACTGGTCGATTTCTCTGATGCAGTGGTGATAATTTCAAAACTTGCTCCTGACATAATTCGATCTGATGAGTTGATCCGGTAAGTCATATCTTATAGCATTTATTTTGATGAATTCTCGAAAAGGATTAATCAAACTGGAATCTGGAGCTTCTTGGGCAACAACATTGAACTTGTCCTAGTTTCAATGAAATCTGCAGGAATAACGAAATAGGATTGAATTTGTTCAGCATCCAATGTCTTTCTAGCATCCGCTTCATTTTTATAAGGAAGGAATTCAATCGGTTTCAGCAAAGGTGCAATTGGAGCTTCCATTGTTGGTATAAGTTGTCGGTTCTCCAATAAACCGTTTCGATCAACATAACCAACTGGAGTATCATCATACTGAAAATGATGCCATAAGAACACCAATACCTACCATTAATAGAACTAATAAAGGCAAACATAAAATCAGCCAATATAAAACGTTTCCGTTTTACATGTTGCAAATATTCATGTCTTGATCACCAATCCAGGTTTTATTCATGAATTTCATTCCTGATTCAGTTACGACTTGAATAAAAATTTCATCCAAAGTTGGCGTTGCGATTTCAAATTGGTCAAGGTTTATGTTTGCCATCACCATTGTTTTTAGGAACTCGTGAGATGAAATATAAGGATTGAGCTCGACCTGGTAAAAATGATGATTTTCCAATTTTTTTATTTCTTTTACACCAGGCAGATTATCCGGAATATGATCTTCAGTACGAATATGAATCGCATGACCAGCGTATTTCTTTCTGACATCACTCAAAGTGCCATAAAGCACAGTTTCTCCCTGGTTGATCAAAACTAAACGATCACATAGCTCTTCAACCTGATGCATTTGGTGGGTGCACATCACGATTGTTTTTCCGAGATTTCTTTGCTCTCGTAAAATATCTTTGACCATTTGCGTATTAACCGGATCCAAGGCAGAAAATGGCTCATCAATAATAATTAATTCCGGATCATGCACCAGAGTTGTAATCAAGTTGGGCCTTCTGCTGCATACCTTTACTCAATTCTTTGACTTTTTCTTTTTACGATCTTCCATAAATTGAATCTGTTTAGGTATTCATTGATCAGTTTCTGACTTTACTTTTTTTAAGTCCTTTCAAAGAAGCCAGGTAATTTAACAAGCATTGTTCAAGATTAATATCCTGGTAAAGTCCCCGTTCTTCAGGTAGGTACCCAATTCTATTCTTTTTAGCTTCCTGCATTTTTCCCCCAAAAACAGAAACCTTGCCACTGTCAGGTTTAAAAATATCAAGAATTATTCGAAGGCATGTAGTTTTTCCAGCACCATTCGGACCTAATAAACCAAAAATTTCACCTGGTTTTACATCAAACGATACCTGATCTAATGCCTTTTGTTGGCCAAAACTTTTTGAAATGTTATGTACTTCGATCGTGTTCATGTGAGAAGCTCAATTCTTAAAATAATTTTTGATGGGCTAAGTAATTTAATTGTTTTCATCAATTGACTTTGCAAAAATCTTCTCATAGTCTATCATTGAAAGATATTGATTTATTGCCGAAAGGCTGACCCTAACCATTTTGGTAGAAAAATTGTGCCCAATTGGAGGAATTAATTATATCAAACCTCAATGAAGATGCCTTTTGAACCTGAAAATATATCAATTATTTGGAGAATGAAAATGGAAATGACATCACGTGAACGAGTACAAACAGTCTTGAATTATGAAATACCTGACAGAGTCCCGATTGTTATTGGGGTCAGTAACGCGACCGGGATAAAAATAAAACCATATCGCGGAATAAAGAAAATTTTAGGGATCGAAAGTGAAGACCGATATATTTACGATTGGCCAGAATTAGGCTCAGCGCTTCCTGATGAAAGAGTAATGCAGCGTCTACACAGCGATGTTCGTGGGATTCTGGATCGTTTCCCTAAAGAAGTGTATGAAAGAAACCAATCCCGATCACCACACTCTCCATTTTTTGATGACTGGGGCAACGGACAGATGGAGATTGGCCCTGATAATTGGTATCCAGGAGTTCACCCAATGCCAGAGGCTAAGACGATTGCAGATCTTGAGTCATCTCCCTGGCCGGATATGGATGATCCCTATCGAACAGCGCATGTACGCGAGCAGGCTTTGAAATTACACCAGGAAAACCAGTTTGCCATCATGGGCACTCCCTGGTTGATGTTTCCTTTCGAAAGGGCCATTGGATTACAGGGAATGGAAACTTTTCTATCGAATATGGCCATGGAACCGGAATTTGCCCAGGAACTTCTCAACCGTATCAATAAACTCTGTATGGTCAACATGGGTCATTTTTTGGATCAATGCGGTGATGTGATTGACATGATTAAAATTGGCGATGACTTGGGGACCCAGGAAAATTTGATGATCTCACCCAGAATGTATCGGAAAATGTTAAAACCTTTTCATGCTGAAATGATCGCCTTGATTAAACAAAAAACAAAGGCCAAAGTGTTCTTTCATACCGATGGAGACGTGTTTAATCTGATCGAGGATTTCATTGAAATTGGGGTTGATGTTCTCAATCCGATCCAGACTTCAGCAGGAAAAATGTCCAATCTGGAAGAACTAAAAAAACAATATGATAAACGAATTGTTTTTTGTGGTGCGATGGATACTCAAAAAGTTCTGCCCCATGGAACTACTGAAGAAGTTAAACAGGAAGTGCGCCGTGTGATCAATATATTAGGACAGGGTGGGGGATTTATGCTTGCAACTGTTCATACCGTCATGAATGAGGTGCCAGCAGAAAATGTGTTGGCTATGGTAGATGCTGTTGAGGAATATGGGTATTATCCCTTGAAGGGTTGAAAATAAAAAAGAACCTGTGAAGGTCCTTTTTTATCTGTATTTTTACTCTTTTTCGTATGGTTCGCCTTCTGCCGCCGGAGCGTGACCACGTCCGATCACACCTGCCAGAACGACAATAGTTGCCAGGTAGGGTGCCATGCCAATAAATTCACTTGGTATGGGAACCTGTAGTAAGGACGATTTCGTGGAAAGTGAGTCAAAGAATCCAAATAATAAGCCTGCTCCCATGGAGCCAACCGGGTGCCAGTTGCCAAAAATCATGGCTGCCAGACCGATAAACCCACGGCCAGCCGTCATGACTTCATCAAAGCGACCAGATGAGCCTAGTGAGAAATAAGTGCCACCAAATCCAGCCATCATGCCACCCAGAATGACAGCCATATATTGTGTTCTGTGAACATTTATCCCTAAGGTATCAGCTGCCTTGGGATGCTCACCAACCGATCGCAGCCTTAATCCCCAGCGTGTCTTGAAGAGCATAAAAGTAAGCAGGAACACGAAGAAAAACATGGCGAACACGTACATGTTATGACTGAAAAGGATAGGCCCAATAAATGGAATCTCAGAAAGTATAGGTACATTAATCTGGGGAAACATGCCTGGTTCATTCAAAAATTGGTAATCTACTTTTTGAATATATTTTGAAGAAAGATAGGATGTAATACCAGTAGCGAAAATATTGATAACAGTACCGGAAATAATTTGATTGATTTTGTATTTGATACTAAGCCAACCATGAATTAACCCATCAAACCACCTGCCAATTATGCCTGCCAAGAGACCAATCAAAAGATTTTGAAATAAAGATGGAAAACACTGTACTGACAAACGCTGCGGTTAACATCATGCCTTCAATAGCGATGTTGATAATACCTCCCCGTTCACAGAGAATTCCAGACATTGCTCCTAGTGTCAGGGGCACTGCTCTACCACCATAACCCGTAAAAGGCCAGCCAGGTTTGACTGCCCTCCGGCTGTAGCCCAGGTTAAGAAACCGAACAGAAATAGACCAGCAACAAGCGCAAGTATGCCATAAGTATATTTGCCAAATCCTCGAATAATTTGATAAGCACCTAAAAGCCCACAAATTCCAGCAATCATATTCAAATAGGTCAGGCTGGGGAAGACCCAATCTGCTGCTTCGGCTGAACCACCACCAGGATTCATCATAAAGCGCGTTTCTACTCCTGGTTCAACATTGATTGCAAAAACCAACCAGATAAAAATTGCAGCTACTAAAAATAGAATACCCATCGTAATTCGACGGCGCTGCTCTAATTTTAGGATTCCCTGACTCTTTTGTTCGGTTTGAGCATCTTTAGTTATAGTTGTCATATTTATCCTTTCCAGCTGCTCAGGGTTACAAGATCTTCTTTTTGTTTGGATTCTCTCAAGCGATATATTGTACGGATAATGGATGGGGCAGCGACAAATGCAAGAATGAGAGCCTGGAGAATTGAGATAATATCAATGGGTACGCCCACTGCAAGTTGCATCGATCTGGCTCCATTGCGTAAGAAACCAAATAAGAGCGAAGAGAGAATAACACCTAAAGGGTGTGTTTTTCCTAACAATGCCAGAGCAATACTATCAAAACCATATCCGCTGGAAAATGCTGGCAATAAACGATAATTTACGCCTAAGACTTCATTCGCACCTGCCATACCTGCTAATGCTCCCGATAATACCATTGCCATAATGGTCGTTGTGGCAATTTTTACACCAGCATAGCGGGCAGCGTTTGGGTTTGATCCAACCATTCTTAGTTCAAACCCCCAGGTGGTTTTGAATAATAAGTAGTAAACGGCGACTGCCATGAGTATAGCGATAAAAAATCCTGCGTGAAAACGAATAGGTGTATCGAACAACCTCGGTAATTTAGCTGTCTCTAAAATCCAGGGTGTTTTTGGTGTAAATTCGTTGGGGTCTTGCATTGGAAATTTTAGAAGCCAATCGACCAGGCGAAAAGCGATATAGTTCATCATAATGGTAGTAATGACTTCATGTGCACCAGTTTTCGCTTTCAGCAAACCGGGGATAAATCCCCAGAGCGCACCTCCCAGAGCACCAAAAAGCATTGCCAACGGAATGTGGATGATTGCAGGCAGACCTGAAATTGCATAACCCGCCCAAACACCAGTGGCTGCACCGATGAAAATCTGACCTTCCACACCGATGTTGAATAAGCCTGCACGAAAGCCTAAAGCTACTGCCAGACCTCCGAAAATATAGGGGGTAGATTGGACGAGACTTTCAAAAAATGGGTTGATAGCACGGCGAATGGCTAATTGATCACCACTTGCAAATGCCAATCTTATTTTTTCAGGATCTCCGACAGAGCCTGTAAACAAAGCTACATAGGTATTCCAGGCAGTTCTAAGAGCGGCGCTTAAACCAGACCAGATTGATACTCGAAAAGCCGCATAAACTTCATTAGTTGTGATTGCAACCAGAACTCCACCGAGCAGAATTCCAGTGAAAATAGCCAATATAATTACCAAGATGTTGCTTCTCGAAAACTCATCCCAAAAAACGGAAAGAGATTTATTTTTATTTTCGGTTGTTTTTTCCATATATTGATTCCTTTATGTGATCAGAATCTGTTTTTTCTTGGATAGAAGCTTCTTTTTCTCTTCTTCACTTGGGATGATCCCTGCCATTAATAAACCAACCATTTCTTTCGTTGCTTTCTTTGCATCCAGGGTATCCAATACTTTTCCACGATAGACAACAGCGATGCGGTCAGATAATTGCATTACTTCATCCAATTCAGTTGAGACCAATAGAATGGCACAACCTTCGTCTCTCTTCTCAATCAAGCGTTTGTGTATATATTCAATGGATCCCACATCCAACCCCCGGGTAGGTTGAGAGGCAACCAAAAATTTTATGGGTCGGGAAAATTCTCTGGCAACAATCACTTTCTGTTGGTTTCCTCCTGAGAGATTGCTGGCTGGAATAAATGGGCTGGGTGTACGGATATCAAACCTTTCAACCAGTTTTTTGCTATTTTCGTTGATTGTTTTTTGATCCATCCAGATTGATTTGGAATAGGGTTCGAGATAATAGGTATTGAGCACCAGATTCTCCGAGATGGGAAATCCCAGGACCAAACCATCTTTTTGACGATCTTCTGGAATGTGAGCTGACCCTATCTCTGTAATTTTCCTGGGTGAGTGGTGGGTGATATTCTGGCCACAAAGTCGCACTTCACCATCAACGGCTGGCAATAAACCAGTAATTGCCCGAACTAATTCGGTTTGACCATTTCCCTGAACGCCTGCAATCCCCAATACTTCTCCGGCATGAACTTTGAAGGACATGTCGTTGACAGCTAATGAACCAAGTGGATCTAAAACCTTAAGATCTTCGACTTCAAAAATAACATCACCGGGAACACTATCTGATTTTTCAACTTCAAGATTGACATCACGACCTACCATCATGCTTGCCAGATCATTTAAATCTGACTCTGCTGGTGTGGTACTACCCACAACTTTGCCCCCACGGATTACCGTTATGCGGTCGGCAATTTCCATCACTTCACCTAATTTATGCGTGATGAAAATGATTGATTTGCCTTGTTCAATCATGATATGCATAATTTTAAAGAGCTCTTCTACTTCCTGTGGAGTAAGAACGGCAGTTGGTTCATCCATGATTAAGATATTTGCTTCCCGAAAGAGAAGCTTTATGATCTCAACACGTTGCTGCATACCGACGGGAATATCACTGATATAGGCATCCGGATCGATATCCAATTTATAGGTATTTGATATTTCACGGATTTTATCAGCAGCTTTTTTACGGTCAAGTACCCCACCTGCTTTAACATATTCTTCACCGAGCATAACATTCTCTGTCACGGTAAACACAGGCACCAACATAAAATGTTGATGGACCATACCTACACCAGCTTTGATCGCATCAATGGGAGACCGAACATCAAGCTTTTGACCGTTAACAAAGATCTCACCTTCATCTGGGCTATACAAGCCATACAGAATATTCATTAAGGTGGTTTTGCCCGCTCCATTTTCACCGAGCAAAGCATGAATTTCCCCTTTTTCAATAGTCAGATCTATGTGGTCGTTGGCTAATACCCCAGGGAACCTTTTGGTAATGCCACGAAGTTCAAGAACTGGAGCCATTTGCACCTCTTTTTATCGATTTTTTTGGAAATTTTCCTTATTTTATCATACTCAAAAGATTTACAAAAACAAAAAAGGAGCCGGGTTTTTCCGACTCCTTTCACATTCGATTAATTTTTCTTAGCGGGTTGGCATGGTTGCGATCTCACCAGAAATAATTCCAGGGATCAAACCTTCAATTTCCGCTTTTAAATCAGCAGGAACCTGATCGGCCCATTTTGAACCATAACTAAGTGCTGTTCCACCATTTTCAAGTGTTAGAAGGTATGGAGCCCCACCTGCAAATGTGCCATTTACCACTGCTTCAATACTTTGATAGACGAATACATCAATTTTCTTTAATGCACTAGCCAGAATGAAATCAGCTTTATCAGGATTAGCAACTGACCAGTCATTGTCGACGCCGATCAAAAGACCAGTTCCACGTTCCTGCAGCACAGCTAATGTACCAAGGCCAACTGGACCAGCGACTGGCATGATGATATCAACGCCTTCATCCAGTAATTGTTCGCCTAATGCGCGACCATCATCCAAACTTTCAAAGTTTCCAACTTCCAGACCCTGTTGGGTTTCCATGTTCCAGCCGAGAACTTCTACTGCTGTACCATGTACTTCATTGTATTTTGCGACGCCCATGGCATAGCCATCCATGAAAGCTTGTGTTGCTGGGAATAAAAATCCAACATATGTGCCAACTTTTCCAGTGTTGCTCATACCAGCTGCCAAGTACCCTGCTAAAAAGGTAGCTTGATCAATTTTTGTTGCATTCCCAAGAATATTTGGCTGGCCTAAATAATCCACATCCACGATTGCATATTTTTGATCGGGATTGGTATCAGCAGCTGCACTGGTTGCGTCTGCTAAAAGGAAACCAACGGGGATGATCAAATCACAACCAGCTTCAACGAATGTGGACAAATTAACTTCGTAGTCTGATTGCTGTTGTGATTCAAGATATTGGACTTCCACACCAAAATCTTTTTCGGCTCGCTGCGCACCTTCCCAAGCTGTTGCATTGAATGACTTGTCATCAATACCGCCGGTGTCAGTTACCTGGCAAACCTTGATTTTGGCTTCAGCAGGTTCTGCAGGTGCTGCGGGTGAGCAGGCAGCTAACAACATAGATGCTAAAACAAGAATTGCTACTAATACAGAAACTTTTTTAGACATTTTTTTATTCTCCTCCGAATAATTTGGTTAAAATAAGGTAATTGATACGCGTCCGACGCATCACTTCTAGTATATCACTATCCGAAAAACAAATACAAGAGATTAATGTGTTGAATTTTAAGTAAGTTATTCTCTTTTCAATAAAAATTATTCTATTTTCGCTTCACCACGTTTTACACCTGCCATCATGATAAAGGCAGCCAGCATAAAAATTGGTGAGAAAAGCATCATCAAACTGTAATTATTTCCACTAAGCTGAACAATCCAACCGTTCAGATTTGGGCCTAAAATGGCAGCCATTGTAGAAGCCATGTAATACAATCCTGTGAAAGTGCCGATATGACTGTCGCTGGTCATATCCACCACCATTGGTAAAGAATTTATATTGATCAATGCCCAGGAAAACCCTGCAACCATCAGGACGATGCTCACTGAGTAAAAATTCCCAACCAGAGGAAGCTTGGTATGGAGAACTGTCAATGTTTCGACAGGCAGGACATACATGGATAAAATAGCACTGCCCATCAGGAATATACCGGTCATGATAGTGCGTTTGCGTCCAAATTTTCCTCCAATAAAACCTGAAGGGAGGGCCATAAGAACAAAAATCAAAGACAGTTGACCTAATAGTCTGGCACCATCCGCTTCAGGAAGGTGCAAATGTTTTACAGCATACAAAGTGAAAAATGCTTCAATGGCATTGTAGGCAACAAACCAGAAAAAAATTGCTGCTAGAATGCGCAATGGACTCTTCTCTTTTTCTTTGAATAACTCACCTAACGCATGGATGAGACTTGGTTTTTTATCCTCTGAAATTTCAAATTCCTTTGGTTCCCGAATAAAAGCAATTACCAGCAGAGATGAAATGATCACCAATCCAGAACCGAGCCAGAACGGATAATTTGGGTTCAGTTCATATAAATTAGCGCCGATCAAAAAAGCGATGATGGATCCAACGCCGCCCATGAAATTAATGACACCATTGGCTTGCGATCTAAATCGAGAAGGTGTGATGTCAGGCATTAATGCCACCACAGGGGTTCGCCATAAGGCCATACTGATGAGGAGTGTACTTGTACAGAGAACAAATAGTGGCAGGATGGAAACGATGGGAATTAAACCAAACGCTATGGCCCCAATTGGCGCACCAATCAAGATAAAGGGCATACGCCTGCCTATTGGTGTCCTTAAGCGGTCTGAAAAAGCGCCTACGGCAGGCTGGATGAGAAATGCTGCAATATTGTCAAGTGTCATGAAAAACCCAATCCAGGCTGCACTTAATCCAAACTTCCCATCCAGGAATAATGGTACAAAGGCATTATAAACAGACCAGATGACACTTACTCCAAAAAAACCAAAGCCTAGCAAAAATGTTTTCGGATAACTTAGTTTTTGTTGCATTATTGATCTCCCTTTTTATTAAAATAAAGAAAAAAACCAGATCAACCTGGCATCTGGTAATGACCTAATTTTTCTTTCGCTTCCAATTTTGATAGAAAAATAATATCTTCAGGACTTAGGTTCGCTTTTGCAAACAAATCTGGTCTTAAAAAATAAGTTCTGGTTAAGGATTGTTCTCTACGCCAATTCTCTATTTTTGCATGATGACCTGATAACAGGATTTCCGGCACTTGCCATTCTCTATATTTTTCTGGGCGGGTGTAATGTGGGTATTCTAATAAACCGTTTCCAAAACTATCATCCAGAGCACCATCCGGATCCCCCAGCACGCCCGGTAAGAAACGCGCAACCGCATCAATCATCATTAATGCGGGTAATTCACCTCCGGTCACCACAAAATCGCCCACGGAAATCTGATCGGTTACCAAATGCTCAACCACTCTCTCATCTACACCTTCGTAGCGACCACATAAAATTCCTATGCGTGGGTATTGAGATAGCTCAACTGCTATTTGTGTGGTGAAGGGTCGGCCTAGGGGAGACATCAAAATGGTGGGGGTTTGGGAGTTTTTTCCAAAAACATCCTCAATTGCGTTGAAGATAGGCTCGGCCTTCATTACCATGCCTCCCCCACCCCCATAGGGTGTATCATCTGTCACATGGTGCTTATCAAATGTCCAATCACGAATATTGTGAACATCCATCTGAATTAAATCTTTTTCAATCGCTTTCTGTAAAATGGAAATTTCAAAATAAGCATTAAAGATGGAAGGAAAAAGGCTGAAAACATCGAATTTCATGTGATGATTTTAGTCCGAGGATAATTGAATAGCAAGTGAAAATTGCCTGTCGTTCGTGAAATAGTTTTTGTGTTAGGATGGTTCGATCAAAATTGATAATTCTGGTCAGTTGATTTTGGTATTTATACTATATTAGTGAATAAGTATTTCCTAATCAAAGGTGAAATCAATTTGAACCTCCTTGACGAAGAAAAAACGATAATGGTAATATGAGATTATGTATCTTAGCAATAAACGATTAAATATGAACAAACATAAGCGACGTGGAAATCCAATTCGGATTCTCCTCTTGGCTGTTTTGATTGGTGCTGGCATCTATTTGAATCAGATTGTAATTGCGGATGTACCCCCGCTCTTTATCGCTACACCGACAGCAACGAGGGCACCGGAATCATTTGTGACCGATGCTCAGACACTAGAAAACGACGGAAAAATTTCGCAAGCGATTGAAGCATACCAGCAAGCCATCCTGGCAGATTCAATGAATACTGGGAATTATATTTCTCTGGCCAGGTTATTAATTTATTTAAATCGCTATGACGAGGCCTTGGAACAAGCCAGCAATGCACTTTTAATTAATGAAAATAATGCCATGGCGTATGCCTTGCGTGGCTGGGCGCAGGGATTATCGGGTGATTATTTAAATGGTACAGCCTCCCTAAAAAGGGCAATCGAATTGGATCCCAATAACCATATTCCTTATGCATACATCGCTGAAGTTTATGGGTTACAGTACGAATCAAATACTGCAATTATTGGAGTGATAGATAATGCTATCTCCAATTCAATCAAAGCAAGGGATTTGAGCCCGAATTCTCTGGAAACACATCGGGCACGCGGATATATCCAAGAGTTGGTTGGAAGTTATGGTGAAGCTGTGCAGGAATATGCAGCTGCTATTGCCATCAATAAATACATTCCAGAATTATATATGCGCCTGGGGAGAGTCTATTATTATCCAGATGTAGCAGAGTATGATCTGGCAGTTCAGGCGTTCACCGAAGCTGACCTTCTGAACCCTTCTGACCCCTTACCCGATATTTACCTTTCGAAAGTCTATCAAACCCAAGGTTCTTATGCAACCGCTATCCAATACGCAGAAAAAGCGATAGTGGATGATCCTCAGGATCCCTATTTGTATGGAAATCTTGGGATCTTATATTACCGAAATTTTGAATATCCCAAAGCGATTGAAATTTTGCGTTTAATTATTCGCGGAGGAACCAGCGAAGCAGGTGTCAAGGTTGACGCGTTACCTTTGGATTATGGTACGATCTCCCAATATTATCAGGTTTATGGGTTGGCTTTGGCACGCATTGATGAATGTTCTGAAGCATTACAGATATCGGAAGCCCTACTCAAAAATGTTGGTGGTGATGAAATTACTGTTTATAACGCAGGTGAAATTGTCAATATCTGCGTAGGCATTAGTGAAGAAGAAGAATAATCAGATTTATTTAAAATCTGGTGAGGAAATGGTTAATCAATGGGAATAAGACTTCCTGATGATACGCATCTATTTAGAAGGCAACGAAAAAATAATCCTATTCGGATATATTTCTTGTTGATGATTATCTTAATTGCGGTATTTGTTTGGAGAGAGGTTGATGCAGGGGAAATTGAAAAACCATTTTTGCCGACACCTACTGCCACTCGTACTGCCAATTCTTATGCTCTGGAAGGTGAAACCCAATTCCAGGCGGGAAACATCCCTGCTGCAGTGGAAGCTTACGGGAAAGCAGCTGAGTTCGAGCCAGATAATTCAACTATTTGGGCTGAACTCGCACGTATTCAAACTTACTCCTCTAATCTACTCACCACTGACGCGCAGAAAAAACAACGTCTGGAAGAGGCAATTCAATCGGCAGAAAAAGCAGTTTCTTTGAATCCTGAAGATAGTAGCGCGCATGCAATCCTGTCATTAACTTACGACTGGTACTCGGATTCAGCATACTCCGGTGAAGAATCCGATGATTTCATGTTTAAGGCTGAACAGTCATCTGCTAAAGCACTACAATTGGATAGTAATAATGTATTAGCGGTGGCTTTTCGAGCTGAAATTTATATGCGCCAATTACGCTATAACGAAGCACTGGATTTTGCTGAACGGGCTGTTGCCATGGATGGTACTTCGTTTGATGCTTATCGTGTTTATGGGTATGTGCTCGAATCTCAGGGAGGTCGTTATGCCGAAGCAATTGAAGCCTACAAAAAAGCGGCAGAAATTAACCCGAATTTAACCTTCATTCATTTATCTATTGGGGTTAACTACCGCGAGCTTAAACAATATGATATGGCTTTGGAGTATTTTGCACTGGCAGCGAAGATCAACGAACAGAATAAAGTTGCAGATCCGATTCCATACCTTGGGATCGCAAGAACGTATAGCCAGATCGGGGAGTTCTTTATTGCAGCCAGGAATGTCATGCGGGCTTTGGAAATTACCCCGGAAGATCCGTATGTTTACTCCCAACTAGGTTTGGTTTATTTTCGTTCAAGAAATTATGAGGGTTCTATCCCGGCTTTCGCCTGTGCGATTGATGGCTGTTCAGCTTTGGAAAGCTGTATTGTAAGACAGGAGTGTTCTGAGGATTCACCTGAAACAGATGCTCCTCCCTATGCAATTGTTGGATTACCTTTGACAGAAAGTACCGTTGTATATTATTACTCTTATGGTTCTGTTCTGGCAGCGATGCATCGTGAAGGAACAGGGTATTGTGAACGTGCCTTGGTCGTTTTTGATAAGATCCGCAAGGACTTTGCCGGTAATGATGGTGTGATGAGTATTGTAAACACTAGTGAAGAAATATGTGCATCCTACGGCATTACCCGCTGAGTAAATCTCTTTTCGTCTGGTTGATAAGAGATTATAAATTTTATATCAGAAATTTATTAGAAATTGATCTTTCCTCTTGACTTTCATTCTAAACACAGGTAATATTTGAAGCGATTTAGCACTCTCTATAGATGAGTGCTAAAAATCCAAATTTTTACCTTTGTGCAAAAGCAGGAGGAAGTACACATGAAATTAAAACCATTAGGAAGTCGGATATTGGTTGAACCGATCGAAGCTGAAGAAGTCACCTCAGGTGGCATCGTTCTACCAGAAACCGCAAAAGAAAAACCCCAGAAGGGGAAAGTTTTGTCTGTTGGTCCTGGTGACCGTGATGAAGATGGTGATCGCATCAAAATGGATGTTTCAGAAGATGATGTCGTCTTATTTGCAAAATACGCTGGAACTGAAATTAAAGTGGATGGCAAGAAATTGCTCATCCTACGCGAAAGCGACCTTTTAGCAATTGTTGAAGAGTAATTAATTAAGAACAGGAGTAAAAAAATATGGCAGCAAAACAACTGGTTTTTGGAGAAGAAGCACGACGTAAATTACGCAATGGTATTGATGTTGTAGCAAATGCTGTTGCAACAACCTTAGGGCCAAAGGGCCGCAATGTGGCTTTGGATCGCAAGTTTGGCTCACCAACCATCACCCATGATGGTGTGACCGTAGCAAAAGAAATTGAATTAGAAGACCCATTTGAAAATATGGGTGCCCAACTGCTCAAAGAGGCAGCCACAAAAACAAATGACATTGCCGGTGACGGTACAACTACCTCCACCGTTCTCGCACATGCAATCGTAACCGAAGGTTTAAAGACTCTCGCAGCAGGCGCTAACCCGATGTTACTCAAACGAGGTATTGAAGCAGCAGCAAAAATGGTTGCTGATGAGATCAGATCACAGGCAATTGAAATTCGCGAAAAGAATGAAATTGCGAATGTAGCCACCATTTCCGCACAGGATCGTTCCATTGGTGAATTAATCGCTGATGTGATGGATAAAGTTGGAAAAGATGGTGTCATTACTGTTGAAGAATCCAAAGGTTTGGAATTCGAACAGGAATATGTCGAAGGTATGCAATTTGATCGTGGTTACATTTCACCCTATTTCGTAACCGATGCCGAGCACATGGAAGCAATTATCAGTGAACCCTATATTCTGATCCATGACAAGAAGATCTCTGCAGCAGCAGACATAGTTCCCGTCCTTGAGAAAATGGTACAGGTAGGAAAACGTGACCTGGTTATCATCTCTGAAGATATCGATGGGGAAGCTCTGGCGACACTGGTGCTCAACAAGATCCGTGGCATGGTCAATGTTTTGGCTGTAAAAGCCCCTGGATTTGGTGATCGCCGCAAAGCAATGTTACAGGATATTGCCACTTTGACTGGCGCTCAGGTTATTTCAGAAGAAACCGGTCGCAAATTAGAAACCACCACAGTAGCTGACCTGGGTCGGGCTGAAAAAGTGGTTGCTGATAAAGACAACACCACAATTGTGGGTGGTAAAGGTGATGAAGCCGCGATCAAAGGTCGTATTGATCAGATCAAAGTTGAAATCGACAAGACCACCAGCGATTATGACCGTGAAAAATTGCAGGAACGCCTGGCGAAATTAGCTGGTGGTGTAGCCATCATCCGCGTCGGTGCTGCAACCGAAACAGAACTAAAAGAAAAGAAACATCGTGTGGAAGATGCTCTCTCCGCTACACGCGCTGCAGTTGAAGAAGGTATCGTCCCCGGTGGTGGTGTGGCCTTGATCAACGCCATCCATGTTTTGGAAGGCTTGAAGATGCCCTATGATGATGAGCAAACAGGTGTCAATATTGTTCGAAAAGCATTAGAAGTTCCCATGCGCAAGATCACCGAAAATGCTGGTCAGGAAGGTTCTGTCATTATTGAAAATGTACGCAAAGCTCAAAAAGATGCCGGAAACTTGCAGATTGGTTATGATGTACTCACCAGTGAGTATTGCGATATGGTCAAATGCGGCGTGATTGATCCCGCCAAAGTGACACGTGGCGCGCTGGAAAATGCTGCTTCGATTGCAGCGATGATTCTGACCACAGAAGCATTGATCACTGATGTTCCAGAAGAGAATAAAATGCCTTCTGGACCCCCAATGCCAGAATACTAAATCAATTAATTACAAAATTGCAGGTCGTGGTAAGGTTCCATCACGACCTGCTTTTATTTGGATTATAATCAACCAAATGAAGAGTTCAATCCGGTTACTAAACCTTACCATTATTTCTTTTTTGATACTTTCAGGCTGTACTGCATCTCTGATCCCAACAAAATCTGTAGTCATAACTCAGGAGCCTGGTGTTTCTCAGCAATCTGAAACAGTAATTCTCCCAGAGGCAACTGCCACAATTGAGCCGACACCATCTGCTCCAATGAAGGCAACTGTTAATGATGAAGGCATTTGGTTAAGCGACTACGAAGATGAATTATTGCGTTACCAGACAGCAGCGACAAATCTTGAAAAAGAAATTGACGAGAACTTGGTACCTGAGTTTGTTCTTGGGACAATGATTGATACGCTATTCCTGGCTCAGGGAGCCAGAGCCGCTGGTTTTGTTTTGGATCAGGAGTCATACATCAAGAAATACGAGACACTGGTCAGTGATTCAGGTGGTGAAAATGCATTTCAACAATGGTTGCTTGCCAACCATTATTCGCCTGAAAGCTTTGAACGACAATATAAATTACAAATTGAGGCTGCGTGGATGAGAGATCATCTTATTAGTCAGGTGCCAACTAGGGCAGAACAAATTCGTGCCAGACAGATTTTGGTTTCCAGCAAGACGCTGGCTGAGGATATCTATAATCAACTCCAAAATGGAGCTGATTATGAATATTATGCTTGGGGTTATGATCAATTAGCAGGAGGGGAATTAGGTTGGTTTCCAAGAAATTACCTGGTTCTACCTCAAATTGAAGAGGCGGTATTTAATCTGCAACCTGGGGAATACACACAGTTGATTGAGTCAACTTATGGGTATCATATTGTCCAGGTAATGGAACGAGAATTAGATCGTGAACTTACCCAGGACGCCCTTCTGCAGCAACAAAGACAGGCACTTATCAACTGGTTATCGGAACAAAAAGCAAAAAGCTCAATTAATTTAGGTCAAAATTAGGACAGAATTATTGGGAGGTATGAATTGCAACGAGAAACATCAAAAACAAGAATTCTGGATCTGATCTTAAATATACTTACTGCATTAATGGTCATCTCAATTGTAGCGATCATAGCGCTACAGATTACGATTTTCTTGAATCCAAAAGTAATGTTTAATCCTTTTCCACCATATGATTTACCTGAGCCATTGGTGCTCACGAAACCAACCCAAGCAATGATTGAACAGGAAGTCATTCCAACTGCAACGCAAGCAATGACATTTGAACCCACAGAAATTTTGATGCCCACAGCTACAGAACAAGGGACATTTATCGATGGTACACCCGTCCCAGAAGTAACTCCAATTCCACCCACAGAAACACCTTTTAGTGGTTATTACGCATTCGCATTGCAGAATGACATCAATGCCATAGAAAGCACCTTATTCAGGCCAAATTATGGCTGTAACTGGGCTGGAGTAGCGGGACAGGTCTTTGATCTGCAAGGTAGACCTGTTATGGGTGTCCGGGTCTGGTTGCGGGGCACATTTAATGGTGAACAGGTTTCCTACCTCAGTCTCACTCTTGAATCTTCCCCTTATGGTCCCTCAGGATTTGAATTTACACTGGGTGACACTCCAATCAATAGTACTGGAAAATTATCCATACAATTATTCGACCAGGCTAATATTCCTATTTCTGAACGAGTGTATTTTGATACTTATGAGGATTGTCAGAAGAATTTAATTCTGATTAATTTCAAACAAATTCGCTAACAATTGGATTCATTCAACGCTCTTGGCTTTAACTTGAATTCTTCCTGACTGTTATTGAAGAAACCCGTTAAAGCGTTGGCCTCAATTGCTAGAACTCTTCCATTTGAGAAGTATTCAAAATCAAAACTGGTCAGGTCTCCAGCTTCTTTACCTGGAATAGGCATTAACCGTGCCGTGAGTGGTTTGCTCAAACGTGCAGAAAGTGCTGCAATATCCAACAAGAGGGCTTCAATTTCTTCTTGAGGGGTTGATCCAGGAATGGGGATTGTGTCCAACCCAGTGCCACAAACAGCCGAATACATCAACAAATCTTTGATGGAAAGGGACTGATCGATTGAGCGTTGCGATAACCTGGAATCTTCTAATAATGGCAGCATGAGCCCATTGAACCCACATCTAGACCAATTTCCTCGATCCAGGGTATCAGTGAGAAAAGCCGCGGCTGCGAGTGATCCATGATTCCCTAAACGTGATACGCCCAGACTCTCCATAGCTACGCCTAATGAACAATTATCGTTGGGGAAGGGGGCTACCGAAAAATCAAACCCCTGGAAAACAACTTTTTGGTCTGCCAACAAATCGGAGAAAATCAAACCTAATTGGTTGGCATGTTTTTCAAGGTTTCCTAAGAGTATTTTCCGGGCTTCTAACAGGGTTCTAGCGCTGCTGAAGGCTTTCACTACTTCGTCTGCCCCTTCGATCGCAATGCTCATTGCAGGAGGCTGACCTGGGTGGTGATACGATCCTGGGAAAAATGGGCCAAAAGGGTTTACATTGGCCAGGGCACTGAATCTTAAATTTGCAAATCCATTTTCCTCAATGGATGCATTTTTCGTGATGATTTTTGCGGATTGTTGGATAGCTCGGATACTGACACCATTGCTTTGATCAGCGATCATACCACTGAAAAAGGTGTTGTCTGTTTCTGAAATAAGATCTGGAATTATCTCATAACTGTCTGGTTGACCAATTAGTGCGGGGCCGAGGGAGAGATAATCAAAGCCATTATTTCTGGCTTTTGTCTCCATGGTTTTGGTGAGTTCGATCCATTGGTCTGGATTTCCGTCGGGTTTCATCAAAGAAAACGGGATCGTTGCCAGGCGGATAGTTTGAACTTCATACCCGTTTGCATGACAAGTCTTTTTACTTTCTTTTGCCAAATTGGAAAGAATTTCCAATGTATCATTTGATTTTTTTGTCCGAGGATCATAGAAACTGGTGATCGATCGTATTTTCATTGCCACCTCTGTCTGACGGTTTCAAAAAGTAAGATACTGGCTGCTACCGCAGCATTCAAAGATTCACTGCTTCCTGGCATGGGTATTCTGATCTGGACGTCTGCCAACTCGTAGGCTTCATTTCCTGGCCCTGTGGCTTCACTCCCGACGATAATTGCACATGGATTCTTCAAATCGGCATCCCAACAACTAATGTTGGCATCTGCACTGGCGATATAAGTTTGTAAAGGATTACCTCTTTCTTTACAGAACTCCATTATTTCCTGCCATTCAAGCTGGATAACTGGCAAGTGAAAATGTGCTCCCATGCCAGCCCTGACGACTTTTGGGGAAAAGGGGTCCGTGCTATTAGGGGATATGATTACAGCTTGGACCTTGGCAGCATTTGCTGTCCGTAAGATTGTCCCCAAATTACCAGGATCACTGATTGCATCACAGATCAGAATAAAGTCCAGATCATCGGGGATTGGTACCCCAGATTGATGAACCACTCCCAAAATCCCCTGAGGATGGGTAGTATCCGCAACTTTCTTCATCAAGGAAAATGGGATCTCTTCGATCTCAATTTGGTGTCCTTCAGCCTGATGAAGTAATTGCATGCCTCGTGCAGAAAGGTTATCACTGAAAAGAACGTATTCAATTTCCCAATTTGCCTGAATTGCTTCTTCGAAAAGACGAACACCTTCAACAACAAAAAAGCCAGAATTTTTTCGTTCTTTGGATTGTTGCAGAAGCGTTCTAATTTTTTGAATTTTTGGATTTTGGTTGGATGTGATCATTCACTTAATTTTACCGGAAAAAAAGAAAAAACCGGCAGGTGATTTATCTGCCGGTTGAGGGTTAATTCTGAATAATTTATGCTGCTTTTGCTTTTTCTATAACAGCACTGAAGGTTTTTGGATCACGTACTGCGAGATCTGCCATCA
This sequence comes from uncultured Anaerolineaceae bacterium, assembly GCA_942491385.1. Lineage (GTDB taxonomy): Bacteria > Chloroflexota > Anaerolineae > Anaerolineales > Anaerolineaceae > UBA6170. Next base: position 188,446 of record CALOAF010000007.1, read on the forward strand.
TTTTTCGATTAATGGTGATGTTTGCTTTTCGCATCAAGTAAATCAAATGACTGTAAGTCACGCCATTTAAGCGCGCACCAGCATTGATACGTGTAATCCATAATCTTCTTAGATCGCGTTTGCGGGTGCGACGATCACGATAGGCATACCAGAGGCTTTTTAACATTGCTTCGTTAGCACGGCGGAATAGTTTACTCCGGGTTCCATATTGCCCTTTGGTAAGTTTCAGTACTTTTTTGTGACGCCGATTGCCGGTTGGGCCACTTTTCACACGAGCCATTTATTACTCCTTTGCATACCCCTGGGCGCCGGGATTAACCTGTTATACACCCAACAGTTGCACTAAAAATGAATACGAACAGCCTTCCCTACAGATAAGGGGCTAGGCGACGAATACGTTGGGCAATTTTGTTACCTTTTACTTCAATCATTTCAGATAACAAGCGTTTGGTTCGGTCTGAGGTGCGGCGGCGCAAATGGCTTTTGCCACCTTTTGTACGAACCAACATGCCCGACCCGGTTAAGCGAAATCGTTTTGATGTTGCTTTATGGGTCTTCATCTTGAATTTGCCAGTTCTTGCTTTACGAGGCACTTTGAATCTCCTCTTCTAAAAAAATATATTAAATTTGCGATCCGAGGACACGCGACCGCAAATTATACTATAGGTTATATGATTTGGACAGGAAAAACAATGGTTTGAAAGTTATTATTCTTCTATTTCTTCCAGGTCTTCTTCCTTATCATCAACCTGATTTTTCTTTGATTTTGACTTTACCGGTTTAGGACTGTTGGATTTTGTTTTTTTCCCCACACCTTTGGTGGGTGACAATAACATGAACATATTGCGACCCTCAAGGTCAGGTTTTTGTTCAACTGTCGCTATATCTGATAATTCTTCAGCTATTTCCCTAAGGTCTTCCAATGCGATTTCAGGATAAGTGATTTCACGACCTCGGAAACGAACGGTAACTTTGACTTTCATCCCCTCTTCAAGCCAACGTCTTGCATCCCGTGTTTTAAAACCTCGATGATGTTCATTTGTTTTTGGACGCAATCTAATTTCTTTTGTTTCTATTTTGGTTTGCGCTTTCCGAGCTTCTCTTTCTTTTTTGGTGCGCTCGTACAAGAATTTTCCATAATTCATGATACGACAAACTGATGGATTTGCACCTGGGGCGACTTCAACCAGATCTAATTCTGCTTCTCTTGCCATATCCAGTGCTTTTTGTATCGTAATTAATCCGATGTTTTCTCCTCCAGCTCCAATCAAGCGAACTTCTTTAACCTTGATTTCTTCGTTTATCCGAAAATTTGATGTACTAATGGTCTTACTCCTTTCAAAAGTTGAAAATAATTTGAATCATTAAATAAATGAACTTTAATAATATACCATATCCTAAATATGATCGTCAATAAAACACGCTTGTTAAAGGCGTTGTAGATCATATTTAATAAAATTCAGAGGACCTCCTAATTCGAAGTCCTCTGACTCAATTGATTACACTAACTCTTTTATCTGATTGTGTGCAAACTGAATGAATTCATCCACTGGCATCGCACCAGGATTTTCTCCACTGCGCATCCGTAAAGCTACCTGTCCAGCTTCAACTTCTTTATCTCCAATCACCAGCATATAAGGAATTTTGAGAAGTTGTGCATCACGAATTTTTGCGTTCATGCGGTCATTGCTATCATCCACTTCCACTCGGATACCATTCGTTTTTAATTGTTGTGCGACTTCATAAGCGAAATCAACATGGCGGTCTGCGATTGGAATGATTTTTGCTTGAACCGGCATGAGCCAAACAGGGAAGGCTCCTCCGTAGTGCTCAATCAAGACACCCATGAAACGTTCAACCGATCCTAATAAGGCACGATGGATCATAAGCGGTCTGTGTTGCTGACCGTCTTCTCCAATATAGGTCATGTCGAAGCGTTCAGGTAAATTGAAATCGAATTGAATGGTGCTGAGTTGCCATTCGCGTCCGAGGGCATCAATCATTTTTAGGTCAATCTTTGGTCCATAAAATGCTGCTCCACCTTCATCGAGGTCATAATTTAAATTAGCTCTTTCTAAAGCTTCTTTGAGAGCTTCCTGGGCTTTCAACCAATCGGACTCTTCACCCACAGATTTCTCCGGATTATGCGTGGATAAATAGGCGTGGAATTCATTCATTCCAAAATGTCGTAGAATGTGTAAGCAGAAATTCAGAACACGGTCGATTTCTTCTGGCATTTGATCTTCCCGGCAGAATAAATGAGCATCATCCTGGGTGAATCCCCGCACACGCAATAAGCCATGTAACACGCCGGAACGTTCGTAGCGATAAACAGTACCCCATTCAGCCATTCGCATTGGGAAATCCCGATAAGAATGTAATTTGTTCTTATAAATCATTATATGAAATGGGCAGTTCATTGGTTTGGCAAAATATTCATCTTCCTCAATTTCCATCGAAGCAAACATATTTTCGCGATAAAAACCCAGATGGCCAGAGGTCTCCCACAGCTGTGCTCTTCCGATGTGGGGCGAATACACAATGTCATAGCCATTGGCTAAATGTTCCTGCTTACAATAATCCTCCACCAGGTGACGAATTAAACCACCATTTGGATGCCATAAAATCAAACCGGGGCCAACTTCCTGATTGATGGAGAACAAATCCAACTCCTTGCCTAGTTTGCGGTGGTCACGCTTCTTGGCTTCCTCAATCTTCCACAGATAGTCTTTCAAATCTTCAGGATTCTCAAAAACGGTTCCGTAAATTCTTTGCAGCATGGGGCGTTTTTCATCACCACGCCAGTATGCGCCAGCGATCGAGGTCAACTTCAATGCTTTTGGATTGATTTCTTTGGTGCTTTCGACATGTGGGCCACGACATAAATCCACAAATTTATCGTGCTTGTAAAGGGAGATCTCTGGTTTCTCTGTGAGGGGTTCCCCATGTTCATCAGTTCCACCTTCTTCGAGGCCCTCTATCAATTCGACTTTATAGGGTTGGTCATTGAATATTTCGAGAGCTTCATCAGCACTCAAAACTTGTTTTTCGAATTTATAATTCCCTTTGACGATATGTTTCATCCGTTTTTCAATTTCATCCAGATCCTCTGGAGTTAAAGGGCGTGGAAGATCGAAATCGTAATAAAAGCCATCCTCAATTGCCGGGCCGATGGCATATTTGGCATCTGGAAACTTTTCCAGAACTGCCTGAGCCATAATATGAGCAGTTGAATGTCTCACTTTAAATAAATGTGAAGCTTCATAATTTAAATCAACTTTCTTGGCCATTTTTCACCTCTTTTTAGAAATTCAGTACTTAAACAAAAAACTCCTGCCACTGGGGCAAGAGAACTTCTCGCGGTTCCACCCAGATTACTCAATTTAGTTGAGCATCTTGTCTATGCTGATAACGGTTGCACCGGTTGCCTTACTCCTCACGTTTCTGGTTTCAGCTCACAGGTGGTGTTCAGTGTTCTTATTTCTAAAAAAGCTTTCAGCCAATGGCTTTTTCTCTCTGAAGTTAAAGAACATTTACTCGTCCTGGTCATCGCTTTTGTTTATTCTATTGTAGTGGGCGGTATAGGACTCGAACCTACGGCCTCCGCGATGTCAACGCGATGCTCTAACCAACTGAGCTAACCGCCCGCGTGGCGATATTATAATTTACTTGAGGGGATAATGCAATAGAAAAATTTGAATCTATCGTTCTACAAATGGAGAAATATACACTTAAATCGGATTAAGGCTCTATTCCTTCCCTATCAGGTTGGTTAATGGTAAAATTGCGGACGCGTTTCCTGGATTTGACCGGGGATTGCATTCGGAGAGGTAGCGTAGTCTGGCCTAACGCGCGCGCCTGGAAAGCGCGTATACCGAAAGGTATCAAGGGTTCGAATCCCTTCCTCTCCGCCAGAAATTCCACCTTCGTAAGAGGTGGTTTTTGTTTCCCGATCTCCACTATGCAGATTAATTTCTTATCCATTTAATGACTTGCACACCTGTATTTTCAGGGATGTTCCGAATGGCCATTTCCAATGGAAGATCCATGATCTTACACAATACGGTGGCAATTGCCAAACCATGCGAAACCACAATGATCGTTTGCTGGTGGTGTTTTTCTGCTAATTTATCAAGACAGGCATACATGCGCTCAGCTACTTCTGCGATGCTCTCTCCGCCGGGTTTGCGAGCCGTATATGGGTTTTGATAGACCGCTCGAACTTTAGCACCACTGGTTGCCAGAACATCCTTGATATATCTGCCTTCCCATTCCCCTTGATTTATTTCCCTTAATGCCGGATAGGTGACGATTGGCAAGTTGATTTTCCTGGAAATTTCCTGAGCAGTCTGAAATGCTCGCGTGAGATCACTGCTGTACAAAGCTGAAAAATGATTAACATTCAATTTTTCTGCAACAATCTGAGCTTGACTAACTCCAGTTGCATTTAGTGGAATATCCTGTTGTCCCTGATATTTTTGTTCCAGGTTCCAATCCGTTTCTCCATGCCGGATGAGATGAATAGTTGTGTAAAGCATGCTTATATCCCTATCTTTTTTTGTTAATCCAATTAATCGCGATGTTAGTTTCCAAAATTATAACCAATTTCTCCACTGTAAAATTTTGAGAATCGCTGAAATTAAAAAGCTCTCGTAAGAGAGCTTTTATTTGATTAAGAGTGAATTTCAATTATTGGTTTGCCTGATCTTGCAGAAACCGGACATAATTAACCACATCCCAACGCATTTCCGGTTGGGGTAGGTTTTCTTTTAAATGTGGCATTTTCCCCGGGACTCCTTCTGTGATGGTGACAAAAATAGCTCCGTCACTCAGTGCAGATCGGTCTGCGTCGACCAGGCTGACGGGTGGGAACTTCCTGAGGAAGCCACTGAAACCTCCATTGCCTTCGCCGGTAACCCCATGGCACAAACCACAAGACGAGTCATAATATGTTTTACCCCGTGAGACTGAATCATCATTAGCATTTACCGTGTTAACAGGTACACCTAATTCTGGAATATAGGCAGCGCCTTGAACCGGAATAGATCTGGCAGGTAGTGGGAGAGGGTCCTCCATGGGGCGATAATTGGCTTGAATTTCCATCATGCTGATCCAGTCAATTTTGATGACATCATACGTAAATAATAAACCAATGATCAGAGGGGTTACCAAAGCACCCATTACAAGAATTAACTTTTTTATCATGGTTGTTTTACCTCCTCGACATCAACAATTTCTGCCCCTAAATCCTGTAATTCAAAGCATGTTTCTTCGTCCGAATGGGTAGGGCAATTGAATAATATGCCGATATACCCATCGCTAATTTTTGGATGATAACCTTTTGGTCCGAATGAAGGTGAAATCATCTCAATAAATACGCCTAAAAAGGTGCTGATCAATAATCCCAACATGGTCAGCTCAAAAGTGACCACAATTGATGTTGGAATAGGTGTCAGTGGCATCCCGCCAACCGATAATTTATATAGGTTGGGAACCAGAAAGTTGAGCAATAAGGCAATGATGAAACCAAATAAGGCTCCGGCCAGCGCAATTTGAGGAACACGCGTCCATGACATGGGTCTGCCTAATATTTTTTCTGAGAATGGTACACCTGAAATGACAGAGATGTCCTTATCCGGAATTCCATGGTGATGAAGTGTTTCAATGGCGTCTGAAGCCTGGTCAACTTGGTCTTCTTTGAAGAGAATCATACGAACATTCGTTTCCATTTTCTCCTCCTATTCCAATTCTGTAACTGACGGAATTTCGGTTTTTCCGACTTTTCGCAAAGTGTGGCTCATCTGACCTTCCTGGACTTCCCAGACTGGTACCAAAGGAATTAGTCTGGAAGCGATTAAATACAGGAAAATGAACAAGCATAAGGTTCCCAGAGCAATGCTAACCTCCACAATGGTTGGATTGTATATTCCCCAGTCAAACGGACTTCTCTGATGCCCTAATGTCAGCGGGATGATGGTGTAACGTTCAGCAAACATACCCACATTTACCAATAAGGTGATAATGAACATGAGCCAAGGAGTGCGTCGCACTTTTTTATTCCACAGGAATGCCCAGGGAATGACAACATTGCAGATGAGCATGGTATACCAAACCCAGGCGGTAGGACCGGTGGCATGTAAGGTTAGAATTTGTTTCAATGCAGCATCCCCACCGTACCAGGCAAGTATATATTCATTGAAGAAAAAGTAAGCCCAAGACATGGAAAAGATCAATATAAGCTTTCCTAACCCGTCAAAATGCTCTTTGCGAATGAAGTAATCCATGTTTTTCATTGTGGATCGAAGAACATAAAGGATGGTTACCACAGCCGACACACCGGAGAGAATGGCGCCAATGATGAAATAAGGCCCAAAGATCGAGGATTGCCACCCGGATACGATACTGACTGCAAAGTCCCATGAAACGATAGTGTGAACAGAGAACATCACCGGGATGATGGCGAAAGCAAAAATTGAAATTGCTTTTCGTAATCGGAACCACTCCGCTTCGGTGCCGCGCCAACCAAGTGAGAGAAGTTTATAAATACTATGTCGCCAACCTGTGGAACGATCGCGTGCCATAGCTAAATCCGGGATCAAAGGTAAGAAAAGGTAAATGGTGCTGCTCAGCAGGTAGGTTGTAATGGCCAAAAAGTCCCAAACCAGAGCGGAGCGAAAATTAGGCCACAACCAGCGTGCGTTCGGATAAGGAATCATCCAATAAAAGACCCATACCCGTCCTAAATGTATCAGGGGATAGAGCGCTCCAGCAGCCAGACCAAAGGTGGTCATCAATTCGGCAGCTCTGGTAAAGGGGCGTCGAAATTCAGCTTTAAAGACCCTCAAAATCGCTGAAACAAATGTACCGGCATGCGAGATACCGATCCAGAAAACGAAGGTGACAATGAAAATTCCCCAGTAAACAGGTCGCCGAATACCGGCAACACCCATTCCGGTTGCGATCATATATCCCCACGCGCCGAATAATAAGACCGCCATTGCCAATCCCAAACCAATCACCCAGGCCCACCATTTGCGTGTAGTGGTGTGCATGGCTTCCATGACCATTTGGTTCATCTCATCTCGTGGCATGGGATCCAACATCAGGTGTTCTTTACGCAATTCTTCTGCTTCAGATTCCTGATGGGGACTTGCTTTTGAACCAATAAACGGTTTTACATCAGCCGCCATATGATTTCCCTCCCTTCAAATATGTTACCCTGGGTTCTGTTCCAAGATCTTCTAATTCTTTATAAGCACGATCATTGCGCGCAAGTTTACTGACTCTGCTCTCTGGATCACTCAGGTTACCGAAAGTAATTGCATCCGTGGGGCATGCCTGAGCACAGGCTGGGGTCACATCCCCATCTGCAATTTCTCTGCCTTCAGAGGTTGCTTGCTGTCTGCCTTTGACTATTCTCTGAACACAAAAAGTACATTTTTCCATCACTCCACGTCTACGCACGGTCACATCCGGATTGAGATATGAATTCATTGGTGCGGGAATTTCATAATCAAACCAGTTGAAGGTACGTGCGAGATAGGGGCAGTTATTTGCACAATAACGGGTTCCGATACAGCGGTTATATACCTGCAAATTGATTTTTTCAGCTTCTGAATGAAGTGTTGCAAAAACCGGACAAACAGGTTCGCAGGGTGCACTGCCACATTGTTGACATAACATTGGCTGATAATCGGGGCTTACTTCGGGATATTCACCTTCCCAATATCTTCGAATTCGCATCCACTGCATGCCACGGCCATAAGCCATTTCATCCTCACCAACGAATGGAATGTTGTTTTCCATCGAACAAGCAGTGACACATGCCTGGCATCCACTACAAATATCCAGGTCGATGACCATGCCCCATTTTTCATCTTGTGCTTGTTTTTCAAGTAATTCAGTCATAAAGGTTCTCCTTTTTGTCTCGACCTTTAATGTCCACCATAGACTCCATCTTTGCTTTCCTGGCGCGCTAATGGACGTCTTTTCCCAGTAGGTTTGATTGTGACTGTCGTATCTGAGAAAGCCAGGTCGCCAGCTTGATTTACATCTGTTGACCAAACCCGCGCGGGATTACATCCTCGACCTTCGGCAAATCTGCCAAGGGCGGTATGTCCCTGACCGAACGGGATCGCAACTGTATCCGGCCGAATAGCCGGGTATCGATAGACGATGGCTTCGATGAAGAAATCTCCTTTGGTTGATTTCACTTCAACGATGTCATCATCATGGATCCCGAGGTGATCAGCGGTTTCTGGATGCATCTCTATCCAGGAATTCCAGGTTACCGTCGTCATTGGATCAGGTGTTTCCTGAAGCCAGGGACGGTTGGCTCCGCTTCCATCTCCCATCTGAGTTGCAAAAGTGACCAGGTGGAAGGTTTCACCTTCTTTTACACCCACAGGTGCGGTAAATGAGAAGCTATGATCGAGATTGGTTTCAACCTCTATCTCGCTCTCATCCCGAGATCCTTTCCACCAGCCGCCATATTGCAGCCATTTACTCCAGAAGGTGGGGAGTTCTTGTGCTGAGAAAGATCCTTCTTTCTCTATCAAAGGAGTAATGGTTTTTTGTAGAAAATCTACTTCATCAGTGTATTCAACGCCGTACTTTTCATTTCCACCAGATGCGAGGGTGGTTGCCAATAGAACATCAGCGGTTGCTTTGGTATTATGAATGGGGACAATAACCGGTTGGATGGCAGAATATGCTTCCCGATCGCTTCCCAAAAGCACCCGTTGATAGCCGAAGGACTCCAAAGCAGCGTGATCCGGGAAAATGTAATCACTTTCAACCGCCGTTTCATCCTCAAACGTGCTGAACGAAATAACTGTTTTCACCTTCTTCAAAGCAGATTGAAAACCAGAAGATGAGGGGAGTTCAAAAACAGGGTTTGTTCCATGAATGAAGAGAGTTTCCACATCGCCAGCGTTCATTTTGTCAATCAATGCTTTTACGGCTACAAAATCAGATGGATGATTTTCTCCTACTGGAGGGAAGACACCACCCGGATGGGCGGTATTCTCTGCCAGAATATTCAAAGCCAATATAGCTTTGGCAGCGTCCAAACCATTCTGAGAAGTCAGTGCTGGACCTCCAGGCAAAGCGATTGATTTATGGTCTGCTCCGAACAATTCCCCCAATTGGATTAATTTTTCAAGGCTAATACCAGAAATTTTTGAGACATCATTCAGGTTAACATTTGCATACATACTCGGAGCGGTGTTACCGGCTTTTGATGCGGCAATTTTCCCAATGGCTAACGCGACCTGACCTTCACTTCCAGGTTTAATGGGTATCCATTCATCCGCATTAGCGCTGGTTAAAGATTGACGTGCTTCAAAAGAAACAATATATCCTCGTTTCCCAAAAGGTTGTTTTCTGAGTTGGCGAAAACTACGGCTATATGCTAATGGAGAAAGCCAGGTTTCCAGAAAATTAGCCCCGAAGGAAAACACAACTTCTGCATTTCCAAAATCAAAAAATGGAACACCATTGAAACCGTATAATTCCTGGGCAGCTTTTAATAATGTAGAGCGGCCTTCTAGTGATCCTAGAGAGCCATAACGGATTGGCTCAGGGAACCCACCCTTTTCCGCGATCTCTTTGACCAAATCGAATAAGTGATCGGATTGTAAACCCAAAAGAAACGCAGTTTTTTGCGGATTTTTCAAACCACCAGCTACTGTATTGATGGCTGCCTGCCAGTCCATTGCAGTGAAAGATCTACTACCTCGGGTTCTTTTTTGAGGGCCAGTGATGCGATCAGGGTTATAGACTCCCTGGACAGTGGTCAATCCACGTGAGCATACTTTCCTTTGTTTACGGGATGATCGGGATTCCCTTCAATTTTAATTGCTCGACCTTCCTGAGTTCGTACAATCAATCCACAACCAGCCGGACATTCCTTGCAGGTGGTTGCGTAATATGTACTGTTACCGGTCTGGTTATATTCAGGCATATTTGCGTATGCCTGTCTGGTCACGTAGCGGGAGGAAGGACCACAACCGGTTAAAACGGCTGCTGGCGGTTACTCCGAGACCGGATATTTTTAGAAAATCGCGCCTTGAGAGATTTTTCTCAGTCATTGATCCTCCTTGATTAGTAATGACAGGTGGCACAATCCGAAAGGCAACAAAATCTTCCGGAGTGGACATTTTCTGATGACAACCGAGACACCAGCCCATATTTTGTCCTCTTTGAGGTTCAGCAACAGTCATTTGTGTTACATCGCCATGGCAAGTTTCACAAGTTACACTCAGCATTAATATGTGGTTGATGTGTAAAGAACACAAAATCAGGCTGGATAGCCACAGGAACCCAAGGAATTTGTTTTCCTTCTTTTCCATAACTGGCAACCAATTTCAGATTGTCATTGCGCGGTTCTATTTGCTGATGACAACCCCAGCATTTGTCTGTGGTTGGTAATCCAGCAGTTGGTCCGGTTGCGGTGCCGGGGTGACAATAGGAACATTGTGCCCCCAAACCGATATGGAAATTATGGGGAAAGGGGATCGGTTGATCAGGCGGAATTTGCGTGTAATAAATACCACCTACGGCTCCTCCTAAAATGATCAGCAGCACCAAGGCACCCACAATCCGAAAACTTGAGCGCTGCCACAAGGGTATTGAAGATTTCATAAAAGACTCCTTTTATCAAAAATGCTACGCTTGCCGGCTGCGCAATAACCAAACCAGCAAAAGAATAATCCCAATGAAAAATGCGCCTAAAAGGATGGCAAAACCAAGACTGGTAGCCATTGCACCAAAGGCAGTTGCAATCCCTGAGAACCAGTTTTCAGCGGGTCCTCCAAGATTTGAGACTGGTTGGATATCCAATGGACTATTATCGGCAACCTCGAAGCCGGTTGGTAAGGATGATTGAACGTAAAAGACGACATCCCGCCCATCTTCAGGTGTCCAGCCTAATTCATATCCTAAAGGCATTTCTGGTGCGCGAGCAGTTCCAAAACGAGTACGATGGAGAAAGCGCCAGGGGTCCTGAACGGCTAAGGTGCCCAAAGAAATTTCTGTGCCTTCATATCGAAAAGTTGCCAGCATGCCATCTTCTCCATGGCAACTGGCACAAGCTTGTTCATATTTTTCTTTGCCATTGGCCATATTACCAGAGATAACTTTTCTGGATACAATGTCGATATATTCATTGTCATCGATCAATCCAGTTTGTATAAAGGCAAATACACTCTCAATTTCATCCTCACTCAGAATGGAAGTGAAGTTGTGTTGGGCATCGGAGGATCCATCTAACGCTTTTACCAGTGTGGATTTATCTTTTGTCGCAGCTTCCAGTAGTCCCGGAAAGCCAGTGCTATAGGAACCAGATCGGAATGCGCCATCCATACCTTGATAATCCCAGCCGTGACATGCAACACATCGCCAGGTGTCGATTCCTGAAATGGTATTGTTGGATTGTCGTGACCAGATAGGGTGGTTCCCGACTGGAAGAGCAGCATCTGCAACTACTCTCGTCCAATCGTCATATATTTGTGCCCCCCGTGAAACGGGATTTATATCCTGAGGATTGTCACTTGCTGACACATTTGAAATCCAAATACTGCCGATAACGACCATCAGAATCAAGATCACGATGAAACTAAAAAAGGGTTTTGATTTGTTCATCCGTTCGCTCCTCTAATAGATTGGGTGTGAGAACTTTCTTTATTTATGTGCGCATTACAACTATTAAGGACAATTTTTTTGGGGAAATAACAATAATTAAAAACTTATAAAGATTATATACCAAAATTATGATATTTATCAGTATTTAGCAACTGAATCAACTTATTTATTGACAATCGCAAATTACTCTTACAACCATTTTGTTATAATGAACGGGATCAATATCCTAATTATCTAAGAATTAACAGTATTGTACATGAATAGAGATGGAAAATGGATAACAAATTAGAGCAATTTTCAGTTAAAATTGAAAAACCAATATTTGGGGGTGAATTTTTAGCGAGGTTACCAGATCATCGGCCTGTGTTTGTTCCGTTTGTTTTGCCAGAAGAAATTGCAGAGATACAAATTACCCAGCAGAAAAAGGGATATGCACGGGGCTCATTGATGAAATTGATTGAGCATAGCAAAAAAAGGATTAATCCACCCTGTAAATATTTCACGATTTGTGGGGGATGCCATTACCAACACATGCAATATTCCGATCAACTAATATGCAAACAACAGGTTGTTTTAGAACAACTCTCACGTGTACCTGGTTTTAAAGAACAAAAGTTAGGCGATATTATTCCTTCAAAGGAAGATTTATATTACCGTAATAATATTCAATTTTCAGTTAATAAGAATGGATTATTGGGATTTCAAGCTTTTGGTACGAACCAAACAGTTCCAATAGATTATTGTCTGCTGCCAGTTGAGCAAATTATTCAATCCTGGAAAATATTGGACCTGGAGCAATTTCCGGGGTTGAAAAGGATTCACATTCGGGCAGGTCTGCAGGATGAGATCATGCTGATATTGGAAAGTGACAATTATCAGGACATCCCTTCACTGGAATTGGATGTGCCAGTTTCTGTGGTGCATTTGAGTGCTGCAGGAAAAATAGTTATGGCAGGGGAAGACCATTTGATTTATCAAGTCAAAGACCAGCTTTTCCATGTTTCAGCTGAATCTTTTTTTCAGGTGAATACTTCTCAGGCAGAAAAAATGATCGATTTGGTCTGTATTTATCTACAAGACACAGGAAAAACACTGCTTGAATTGTATTGTGGTGTTGGATTGTTCACACGGTTTTTGGCAGAACGATTTGACTCAATTTATGCCGTGGAAGAATCTCCTACCGCCTGTGATGATTTTGCTATTAATCTTGATGCGTTTGACCATATTAATTTATTCGTAGGCGCGGTGAAGGAAATTGTTCCACAACTGGAGGTTCAACCGGATGCCATTCTCATAGATCCACCCAGATCAGGGATGGATCCGACAACCCTTGAGGCAGTTTTAGCATTTAATTCGCCTAGAGTAGTGTATGTTTCTTGCGATGTAGCTACATTATCTCGTGACCTAAAAAAATTAATCGCGGGAGGGTATGAGTTGGTTGAAATCACCCCCTTTGATATGTTTCCGCAAACATATCATGTTGAGTGCGTTGTGTTGATGGAGAAGGAAACTTTATAGAAATCCTCAAATTTAATCAGTTTAATAATCATTTTTTGTCCATAGAAGAAAGACAGATTCAAGAAAAAAATAATTAAAAAGCATTTACGTGTTTCAGTTATTATTATCTTAGAGTTTGAGATGAAGTGGAATTTGGGCAGCCAAATTTTCCGACTGAGACCATAGCTATGATAAACAAGTTTCAATTCAATAATTCGGGGCTTTGGTTCTTGGCGGGCGTTCGCTCGCCAAAAAAGACCCCAACCGCCCTTTTTTGGGATGGTACAAGATTTTGATAGTCGAGATATAGAAATTATGAGAAACGATGATATCGTGATAGAAAAAAATATGTTGAACTCCAGGCTTGGGAATATAATCCTAAACTTTTTACCAAAAAAGGTATTGTCGACATAGCTTCTCTATATGCATCTTTGAAAGAACAAAATGATGAAAGAATAGAGCAATCACTTGAAAAAGTCTTGCAAGGAGAAAAATGGTATACGGATTAGAAAAATTTAAAGAGTATTTTGGTGATTATACAAATCAATACGTATTTATCGGAGGAATAGCCTGTGAAATCTTACTGGGTGAATTAGGAGTATCTTTCAGAGCTACAAAGGATTTGGATATTGTATTAATTATCGAGGCAATTCAAGCTTCTTTTGTATATAAGTTTTGGAAATTTATTGAAGATGGAGTGTATAAGTACCGAGAAAAAAGCACAGGAATACACCAATTCTATCGCTTCAGTAATCCTATACGATCAGGTTATCCAGTTATTGTTGAGCTTTTTAGTCGCAAACTATATAATATTGATTTGAAGAGCCGTATGCGGGAAACGGCACTTACGGTTCTGTGAGGGGAAGTAGGCGATCCCTTTACAATTTTAATTAACTTGAAAGGAGAGTCGAGGCTGTCTACTCAATAAACAAAAATGAAAAAAACAATCTCTCTACCATTGGGAATTGGACTTCTTATATTTGTGGTGATTATGATAGTGCAAAGATTCATAACACCAATATCCAATTGGATTGCAATACCACTGCTAATAGTGGGAATTATTCTGATAATCGTAGGAGGACATAAAACAAAAGAGGAGAAATAAGAATTATTCTTTATGAAATATTTGTAAATTGATTTGTATTATTATTTTATACGAATCAACTGGGTACGTTCCCGCAGATCTCGAAAACAATAAATGCCTCGAACAAATTTCTGGCAATCGATAATTCGAAAGAAATGCTTCTTCCCCTAGATTCAAACAGAATGCATAGTCATGTCTGCATCTGGGATTATTTCTGTTATTCGTGAAATCATCGAAAAAAGTAAGTTGACTTTATAGATAAATCGGTTTCTATATACATTGATAATCAAACCGTTTTTAATGGTGTGATAAGTTATGATGGAATTGATGGTTCGGAAAAAAAGAGCAGTGGAAATGACGAGCATGTATGAGTTTTCGAAGGTAGCAATTCTTATGCTGGAATCAGAGATGGTTGATATCTGACAGTTTAAAATAGGAAGATGACACACCAATAACTGGTATTTGAAAGCAATTATTTGCCACCATTTATATATGACAATTTATCGCAGTTGAAGTGGTATCAACCATTCAGATCTCTTTAGCCATTGTATTAGACCAGAAAGTAGGCTTTAGAATGAAATCTCAATCGTATTTTAATCTTAGTTTTCGTTGTGCTTTTTTTCTTTGGGTTGAAAGAAGTGAATAGAGAGAAAAGCACACCTGATTTAGATTTGAATATTGTGAAAAAATACAAAGAAGAAGACGTACAAGTAATAAATTTAACAGGAGGATGTTTTTGGGGTGTGGAAGAATGTTTTTATAGGATCGAAGGGGTGGTTGATACGGTGTCTGGATATGCAAATGGGGATACAGTAAATCCGACGTATAAAGACGTTGTTTTTAGGAATACCAATCATGCAGAGACTGTAGAAGACAAATATGATCCAAAAGTGACGGACCTGACAACGATTATTATATGATTTCAAAATAATCGATCCAACCGTATCGAATAGATAAGGTCCTGATATTGGGACACAATACAGAACGGGTATCTATTATACAAATGTTTCCCAATTAGGGGTCATTGAAAATATAATAAAAGAAGAACAAAAAAATATAAAGAAGAGATAGTCGTGGAAGTCAAACCGATAGAAAACTTTTATAAAGCAGAGGACTATCATGAGGATTATCTTAAGAAGAACCCTAATGGATACTGTCATATAAATTTAGAGTTAGCAGATGAAGAAATAGAATGAAAGGACCTGTTTATGAATGAAAATAACTATAAAAAACCAACTGATGAAGAGATAAAACAATTGTTAGATAAAGAACAATATGAAATCACACAAAATGCATTCACTGAGAGGGCTTTTAGTCACATATATTATGATTTAGAAGATAAAGGGATATATGTAGATATTGTAACCGGTGAACCCTTATTTTCATCTCAAGATAAATATGATGCAGGCTGTGGATGGCCGAGTTTTACAAAGCCGATTGATATGGATTCCATCATCGAAAAAGACGACAATTCATTTGGTATGAGAAGAGTTGAAGTAAAGAGTCAGATAGGGGATTCCCATTTAGGCCATATATTTTCAGATGGACCAAAGGAAGCTGGTGGGATGAGATATTGTATCAACGGCGGCTCATTAAGATTCGTAGCGTTTAAAGATATGGAAGCAGAAGGATACGGATATTTATTGAACATATTTGATTGAAATTCATTCAAATAGGATTCTTAAAAAGGAGAAACGGGGTTTATTGACTTCCCACTTACCTGTACTCCTAAAAATGCTGGGGATAGTTTGAATCGCGTCCAGCTAAACAACACGTTCAAAGAATAAGATGAGCACAATCCAATCCATCGCACAGAAAAAGCTCCTGGGATGTAGATCTTGTAGAGCACCTTGCTTATTTTATCTTTTTGCTTCCACTTCGATCATCACGCTGGACTCGAATTCTGCAGTGAACCAATTCGTATTTCTGCAGATGCAACCCTTGCGTGTATTTCAGTAATTTCTCTGAAGCATTCGGTTTTCGATACTGGATAGAACATGGATAACCTTGATCTTCCACATTTTTATACTTCAGATCTTGCCCCAATCTAGACATAACTGTACTAAAACATTGGTAACCAGCTTCTTCAAATGATACAATTACATATCTTTCTTCAGAGATTGAATTTGAATCACTTTTTCCTTCTTTTTTCTTTTTTGAAAGGGTGAAATGGAAAATTAGATCAACCGATAATATTGATGAGGGAGGAAATCTGCATACGTTTTACGCCGTATGAAATTTTTGAGAGGTTTTTATGATGGATAAAAAGAAATTACCTATATTGAGCACAGTGTTATATGTTATCGCAGGGTTACTCGTCGCATATTCAATCTGGGCAGGTGTATATTCAGGAAAATATATTTCCACAATGATTGAGCAGGGACAATTAACTTTTAGCGGAAACGAATTTGAAATTGTTAGTTTTTACATGGGTAACATGGCCCAATATCTTTTGTTCGCGATCACGTTGTTTGTTTTAGGGAGAATCGTATTATATTTTTCCTTTATTGAAGAAGAGGATGAATTGGATGAAGTTATAGAAACTTCATTAGAACTTAATGATGATGAAACTGAAAGCTAGAAATTTGATTTTGCACTGCATTCATTAATCATTACCCAGAGCAAATCAATTTATCGAATTAAGAGCATATTATTAATAGACTAACGGCTTATTTTTTTCGAGAGAATAGGTCATTTTAAATGGATTTCTTATGGAAAATAACAGCTCATTTTCATATGTGAGTTGTTATTTTTTTCTGAACGATTTTTTGAAGATATTTTTGAATTCAAGCGTCTAAATGAAGATTTGATATGGAAAAATTAATTATCAAAGAGACATCCCATGAAGATTTAATCAACCTGATGTCCTTGTGGAATAATCCAAAAGTAATGGTCTTTGTTGGATATCCCAATGGGCTAAGAATTTCAATGTCAAAAATGATTGAATGGTTGCCTTGGGCGATATCAAAACCGGTTCGATGTCATTATTCGATCTATTATGATGAACTTGGTTTTTGTGGAGAAACTTTCTACAATGTGAATCTGGATCAAGGAACAGCAGCTCTGGATATTAAATTGATCCCTGAAGCACAATGCAAGGGAATCGCTGCTTCGGCTCTTCGTTTTGCAATAAACGAGGCTTTTCTAAAAGGGAAAGCTAAAAGAGTCTATGTAGACCCACATCCAGATAATCAAAAAGCATGGAAATTATATAAAAAATTAGGATTTATTGAGCGACCCAGACCAGAATATTTGCCCCAATGGGATAAATGGCAAACTTATCTTGAAATCTCTTATGAGGATTGGAAGAAAGCCAATAATGAGCATTGAAAATTTGTCTTCAAACAACCAGGAACAAAATTGTCACTTTATTCGTCTTTAATCTTGAGGGGTATTCTTTCCTTTCAAATTCCTCTATAATTTAGATGGTTTAAGGAGGTACAAAATGCGAAAAATTCTAATGACAATGGTTATCACCTTATTGATATTGGTGAGTATCTCGGGGTGCAATTTATCATTTCTAAATCTCAACCCGACTCCTTTTTTCCCTACACCAAACTATACAATGACAGCTTTATTTACTGTGGATGAAAATTTGATTACAAATACACCACAGGATTTTGCCATCAATACAGTCGAACCACAGTTACCAACCATAGGAATACCAGACTCTGCCACAGAAGTCCCAACCAGGGCGGTTCCCTCAAAAACCTCATCACCAACAGTTATTTCTCCTACCAGCACACCCTTTGCGCCAACAGCTACCAATACAGAAGTAACTATCCGGGGAGGAACTTGGGTGACTGGAAAATATATGAAGACACCTCCTGTATTTGATTCGATCTGGGATGAATGGGAAGCGACGAAATACCCAGCCAAAAGGGTTGTGTATGGGGCCAGTCAATGGGAAAATTCTGATGACCTGGAAGGGTCATTCGCAGTTGGCTGGGATGCAACTTACTTATATCTCGCTGTAAAAGTTCTGGATGATAAATATGTGCAAAATGCAACAGGAGAGGATATTTACAAAGGCGATAGTATTGAAATTCTATTTGACACGAATTTGTATGGGGACTTAAATTCAGCCAGTCTGAGTTCAGACGATTTTCAGATAGGGATATCGCCAGGCAAAGACGGCATTGACGGGGAGAAAGAAGTTTATCTCTGGTTTCCATCTGGGAAATCCGGTGCTATTTCTGATACGATTGTAGCTTCTTCGGCGAGTGATGGAATTTACCGTTTAGAAATAGCGATTCCATGGAAAGTTTTCAACATTGTCCCGACCAGTGGACAACAGTATGGTTTCGGACTATCCGTTTCTGACAATGATAATTCGAGTGAGAATGTTCAGCAGAGCATGGTGTCTAATTTGTACAACAGGAAATTATCAGACCCGACTACCTGGACGGTCCTGATAATTTCGAAATAAAAATTGACGCTGGAGTTTCTGAAGGACAGGTCTATTTAAAAAAGAATGGAAGCCAATTCTGCTCGATACGGTCTGGTAAGCACATCATCCTCGCCTAATAATTCAAATAAGGCGAGGATTACTTTTTGAGCTAATCCAGCTCGGTATTTTTTATTTTGTTTGAGAATTTCCAATAATCCATCAAGTGCAGCTGGAATATTATTGCGAGATGCCAGACGGATACTATTGGCAAAAGCAAAATCCAAATCACTTTCCTGTGGTAAATGGTTTTGTTTCAGATATCCGAGCGCCTCCGCATAGGGTAATAATTTCTCCGCAGCAGCATATTGTTTGCTAGCAGGGAATTTCCGTAATATCAGGAGCGGTTCAAAGGGTTCTCCAAGCCCTAATTGTGCTTTGGCTAGACCCAATAAAATTTCAGGCCGATCAGGATAAAGCTCAATCAACTCAAGGAAGTTTTCTTCCGCATCTGCCCAGGCATGGTTTACCAGAAGACTCAACCCCTTCTCTAATGCCAGACTATCCTTACTGGGTGGCGTGATATTGGAGACAAATGATCTCACGCGTTCTTCAGGTTGATTTCCAACAAAC
>CALOAF010000008.1:0-437260 GCA_942491385.1 uncultured Anaerolineaceae bacterium
ATTGCTAACCCTAAATCAGTACATTTGGATCAAATAAAAGGACTAAAACGTGAAACAAATTACATGTTTTTACTATTGGCTTGTCGAACCTGCAAATAATGGGTTTTTAGACACCTCCGACAAACAACCTGCCTTTGAAATCCCAATAGAGTCTAATTGTGGGAAATATCAATTTGCCCTTTTTGTATCCAAAAAAAATATCCCAGAGTATGGGAGATTAAGTATTTATAATCTAAATCAGGAAATAATTCCAGAAGAAATACTGCCAATAATCCAGGAGGTTAAAGAGCATTTTTTATCCATACTTCGTATCACTTATAATGGTGAGGTTACTTTGTTTCCATTCCCACTTTGGACATTTGTTAAAGATATATCATCTTACTCGTTTGGGCTTGATATTCAGAATATTTCCTATAGCAAATTTGATATAGAGCGAGCCAAGCGGCTGTTTATAGGTAGTTTTGAATATCGTGATGAATTACGTTTATTCATTGATGGGTATGATAAACGAATTCCATTACAGTACAGATATTTGTCATTGTATAAAATTATAGAACTTGAATTTAGTAAACAAGGTGATTTGGAAGAATCTAAACTTGAAGAATTTTTACAAAACTAATTCCGATTTCTTGAATTCGATATTCAAAAAAAACCTAAAGGTTATATTATTTCGTTAAGAGCGAAATGTGCCCACATAAAAACAGGTAAAAAAAAGGAATTATTAGGAGTCACTCAACTTAATCACAAAGAAGCTGTAAAGATTAATAGAATTAGTGCCTGTTATGAGAGAAATTTGTATTGATATACTAAACGCTCGAGCAAATGGTGATTATTTGATAGAAAAGATAAACCCGGAAAAACCAACTCATCCGATTGTCCAGAATTTTTCGAATCTTAATACGAAGTCTAACCTCTCGTTAAACAATATCTACTTTAAAAAACCACTTCCATCGGATTTTTACCCCAGCGCTCCTTCGAATCCATGTCGCGGCAAATGATGGTTTTTGGGGTGTGGTTTTCCCAAACCATCATTTGCCTTCTTGTAACCCATACCGCAGAGAAGAAACACAAAAACTTGTCGGATCGGACTCAGCACTTCGCGTCCACTTCAATTCGCTCAGGGCTTTCCATGCTCCAGGTCGTTCTCGTGTTTAAAAGATCGTGACAGTAAATTATTCGTTCTATTCATACCTGTTTTCCGTGGACATCAGCTCCAGGATGCACTCCTGGAGCTGATGTCCACATCGAATAGAAAAAAAAATGAATAAAACAATTTCCACCTGTTATATCCTCCCCCACCAGGTAGTGCTGGACAGCCGTCCTTCGTTCCGCAAGACGGCTGTCCAGCACTTAATTTATTAAAGTTTTTTCTTTTTACCCTTCACTTGTCATTTATTTGTTTGCTTTTATTTTTTTTCGCTATAATAAAATTACTTTTGAGTGATCAGGAGGGATAATGAATATCAAGAATAATAAATTGACGATTGTTTTTTCATTTAATTTTGTAATCCTGTTTTTATTCGGGCTCTATTGAAAAAGCAATTGCAGATGTTGATGTGTGGTCCATTTATTTACCTTTAGTCCAAAAATCAATATTGACAACCGAACCACCACCGCCATCCCCAACTCCAACCCCAACGAAAACACCGACAGCTCCTCCAGTAATAGTTACCACAGGCAATGTTCAGATAACTACAATTTTCTTTGATGGTATCGTCAGCACATACGAACCTGATGAATATGCTAAAATAAAAACTTTGACACGAATTCCATCCAACTTCAAAATTGGACCTTGAGAGACTTAGCTGAACATGTTTATACATTCCCTGCCTTCGTCATAGCTCCTAATCAAATCTGCCGAATATACACCAACGAATCCTATGCAGATTTTTGCAGTTTTAATTACGATCCAGCCAAGCAATCTGGAACAACTCAGGTGACACAGCTTACTTAAAAGATTCCACTGGAAACCTTATTGATACTTATACTTATTAATAAAATTTTAAACACTTGTTTTAAATATTTTAATATCAATAATCGGATAACTTGATTCACAATTACTAATTTCTTAACTCAACTATTTATAATTATATTGTGGGAGGAAAATCATGACCATCACAAACGAAGAAAAAACAATTGAAGTGACAAAGAATTTGCATGAGTTTTACTACAGAAAATTATTAATAACAATCAATGATATTATTAATAATATTAATATTGTTTCAAGCTTATCAAGTCTTTACAACCACTAAACAAAACAAACTTGCTGAAGAGAGAGCATTGGCATATCAAACTAGGGTAGAAGAAGCCCAAACACTTGTTTCTAAACAACAAACATTAATTTTGAATATGTATGATGATTATGAGGATATTGCATATGGAGTCAATGTTGGATAGAATTGCTGAACAACACTAATTGCGACAGAGTTTACGCTTTCAAGCCCTCCAAGTGTTAGCAATACAAAATAGCCAGATAATTGAACTTTTAGCAACAGCACCATAATAAAATCACTATTAACTCACACATTATATCTGTTCTGCTGGTGTCGTCCCTGGACCTGAACCCCGTCGATCTGATCCCTCCAGTGCCGGCAAATCGTGTTTTACTCATAAAAACGTAAAACACCATTTGCCTTTGTTAACGCTATCAGTAGAGAAGACGCACCAAAACAACAGCAGATCGGCTCAGCACCTCCCCATACGGTCGGGGCTTCGCGCGCCTGCAGGTCGTTTTCGCGCGATCCCCGTCGTTCTGTTCCATTCCTCCTATCCAATCCACACCCGCCAGCACCCTTCTCCAGAATCATTACATCAACAAATCTGGTACAGTAGTTTTTTATTTTAGAGTGGTTTTATGCTAGCTGGTAGTGATTGAATTTCGAAAAGATAGTGCTATATACTATATAGGTGTGATTGAATCATCTGTCCCATGATTTAGATATCCGAAGTATTTCATTAGTAGCATCCTTCTTATTGTTAGCTTTAGCAGAATTATTGCAGGGTGTTTCATAAATCACGTTTAAATAGATACATAGCGCACCACAGGTTTTGTGGAAAAAATAACTTCCCTTTGGAAAATAAAATTGAGATTGAAATAAAAAATGTTTTGGAATTTTAGCTGCAGAATCGATGGGCAAGTCAAAATACAATAACGTAATTTTATGGGTGCTTGGTTAGTTGTGTAATTTGCAAAATGCACACATGCCAAAATAAGGAGAGGATTACATGAAGCAATTGAAGTCGTTGGGTATCTGTCTTATAACAATCATTGTTATTTTTTCGACAATTGGAACAGCAGCAGGTCAAACACCTCCATATTACATCTATCTTCCTCTGGTATCCAAAACACTCTCAGAAAATCCACCAGTAGCTGTAAATGACTCTTACAGTACCAACCAGGATACGCAGTTGGTTGTCACTGTGCCTGGGGTTTTGGGCAATCATAGCGATGTTGATGGTGATGCACTAACAGCGGTTTGGGTTAGTGGTCCAGCACATGGGAATTTGGGCCCTGAACGAGAACGGTTCGTTCACCTATGTACCAGATACTGGCTATACAGGCGCTGACAGCTTTACCTACAAAGTATCAGATAGCAAACTGGAGAGCAATATTGCCACGGTCACGATCACTGTTAATGCGCTCGGCCCATCTTGTTCAACAGCCCCTACCCTGATTTCTCCCAGCAATGGAAGTAATCCGAGTACACTGATTCCCACATTTCAATGGAACAACGGAAATGTGATCAGATATAACCGAGGTACATTTGTTACTCTTGTTACATGAGGACGACTTTCCAGATACATGGGAGTACTGGGTAACTTCTTATGACGGCAGTTTTGATGAAGAGCGCTATGACGAAACCAATTTAGATCCTGCTACGACCTATTATTGGAAGGTCTGGCTGAGGTGTGGTGAGATTGAAAGCCCACATTCAGAAGTTTGGTCATTCACCACAGGTTCAGATGGTACTATCTTACCCGCACCAACCTTACTCTCGCCTGCTGATGGTAGTGAAATTTGGTCGGATGATTTACCAGTTAAATTGCAATGGTCAGAGGTAACTGGAGCAGCAGAATATGAAGTAACAATAAGGCCGAAATGGGACGATGGTATGTGGTATCGTGATTGGTACACCTATACAACTAGCACAGAAATACACAATCCTCTATTCGTTAACACAAAATTACATACTATAAATGGTTGGCTTTTTCGGCCGATAAATTATTATGCAAAAGGCACCACATCAGTGGGGTGGATATTTCACACCAATTATTTAGTCTTAACTGATAAAATTTGTCAGCTTGAAGTCGAGATCAACTTCAAATTAATAGGTTTCGTGTGGAAAGCGCCTAACCCTGCTTGCACCTGATTTGCTATCCAATCGAGCGAAGCGATTTTCGAGTTTCTCCCCAATCTCCACAACATAATCCAGGCGGATATTTCCCGAGCTTACCTGGCATTAGACTCGATCTCATTCCCAATCTACGCCGTCAGGCTCCCGTCCGAAATAGTTGTCTCGGATTAGTATCGCGCACCTGCTCCAGGAGTTCATTGGGGTGGTTTCCCATATTCTATTCTCTGAGGATTTGAACGAGAGGGTTAAATGATCAGAATAATTAATATCAGGACACTTTGATTTTTTAAGGAACCTGATCTTTCATTACATAATAAATGGATTCATACTCCAGAGCTTCCAAAATATATTGTTAGACGCAATAAAACAAGAGAATACGATGGCAAAAAAAATCTCTTATAATTTTTCAAGCAAACTCCGAACCAACACAACTTGAATGGAAAGATTATTGCCTAGGAAATTTCTAAATACAGTGGCTCTAGTTACTGGTCCTGGCTGGGATTGACTTATGACAGAAATTCGTATGAAAAATGGTGTAGAAGGGATGGGGGAAGAAATGCACGACAGACTATCTAAAGACGGGAAAGTGATTTGATTGAATTCGTCTAATTGAACTAGTAAACAAGGTGATAGGGAAGAACCATACACTGAAGCCGATGTTATTGAAGTTCTGTCATCAAAACCAAAGTCGGGTTTATATTTGGCAGCTGAGAGAGAGAAGTAGCAAACTATACGAATTCGAAGGAATCCACAAAAATATAGCAGGGGTTATTCTCAACAAGAAATCGATTAGCAAGTGTATTTGGACGAATATATAATAGCGGCAAACTTTGGATATAAGGGAAATGACCAGGATGATTTAAAGTTTGAACAATGGAAACTCAGACTCTGACGAAAATTTCAAGGGAAGAAATTGAAAAAGCTTGTAGAGTATCGAGAGGGACACCTTTCTGGAGGAGAATCTGACTACTCTAGATTTTTTTAAAAAACCCTGAAAAAGTTGATAAGATTATCAGGGGAATCCCTTTTTCAAATGGATAAAGTTAGAGTGATAATTAGGTGAAAACTGGGATGTGATGTTAGAAACAATTAAAACGTGAAGCTGTAGAAGGCGACAGGGCCGTAACAAATACGATTGCGGGATTTCTAAATACTGTGGGGGAAGTTATCAATGATGATAGAAGGATTGACATAGTGGAACGAACTTACAAGCATAAAAAGGTGCAGATTATAAAGAATATGGGGGAATTAAATGGATGAATTCAGGAATAATGCATTCAATAAAAGTGTTAGTACCTCAGTGGAAACACAGATTTCAGGCACTATATAGAAGAAGCAAGTGTAAAAAAAGATTATGAAATAGATGAGCTTTTATCTTCGACAGCGATGAAACATATAGGAATATTTTACATGGAAATTTCTGATGCGGTCGTGTCAATCGAAAATAACCGGTTATTCAGAGAAGAAAACAAGATAAAATAGAAAATAATACTTTTTTTTGATAGATTCTCACAATTTGTGGAAATAATCCTGCATGCAAATAAACTCCTGTTCTTGCGTTTGACTGGCCAAAGACAGGAGAGTTCACAGAGCGAAAAGCCTAGTTTAGTCAGACCGAATCAACAACATTAATACTAATCAAAAAATTTGGAGATAGATATGACGAGAAATGATACTCTTCCGATATTACTCCTACTCCGGAAATCTGGCGATATCCGAAAATTGCTTCGCCTTCTACGGCATTCAAAATTGGATGTCAGCACAGGAGCTGTCTTGCGGCTCTGGCGAGTATGAACATGAATCCCAGACAAAAGAAGAACGCTCAATCACAAATCCGCAAAACGTTAAAACAAATTGAATCATCCTCCTTCAATTTTTAGTAAAAAAAAGATATTCAATCGAATCAATCACTTAAATATCAATTATTCACGCCTGATGATTATGTAGCAATTGGAGTATTTTAAGCAAACACTTGTTCAATTGGATGATAAAAATCCGGCAGATAAATTGTTTCGAAGTTATTGTGTTTGGTTTGATGTATACATGCGCGAGTCTTCTTCATCACCATAAGCATAAGCATAAAGACACATTTAAATTAGCGCTTTTTTTTCTGATTCTGACCGCATCCGGCATTCGCAAATCGAGCAGATAGCAAAGAGAGTTTTGTCCTTGGGATCAAGGTCGCAAGATTTTTTCAAGGATGGCGTTTTTCAGCTACGCTTCATTATCTCAACCGTAGGAAACCATTCGAGAAGATGGAAGACCTAGACGGAAATGTATACCTGTCAATGGAGGGGTACGAAGGGGATCAGATCGGACACTTTCGGTCAGTATACAAGGGGTTGAATAAATTATTTGGAACAATGCATTGGCATAAAACAAGGCTATAATGAAAGCAAGCTCAGGGATAATATTTCTGAGCTTCTTATTCTAAAGGGTGAGATCGCATCTATCAAATTCTCACCATTATGATGCAAAGACACTTCTCGCAGATTGAAAAGCGAAAGGATCTCGCTCGCCCCTATAGATAAAATCAAATACTCGCTTTTCAAAGAATAGAGCTGGAAATGTGCGCTTAACCCCACTTGCAAAATACCGGGCTTTGCCCGTAGGTAAGCAGCGCGATTTTAATAAAATGGTTACGTGCAAAGGGTGGGGTTGGGCGGGGTTACAGTCGCCCGGCTTGTGCCGCCCTCATTACCCTCGATCTCATTTCCTGACAGCGCCGGCAGATTCGCGTGGCCGTTTTTTTTCCCCCCCGGCGCGTGCCATCCCCCTTTCAAAAGCGCGCTCCGGCTGACCACTCCGTTGCCTCCACGCGCAATAAGGTAAATTGAACACGCTCTTAGGGGGGAAAAACATTTCCGCGGCGTATTTCGCCTTTGCAGGCGCGCCGCCGGCCGCGGCTGCCGTGCTTCCTTGCATCTCTTTCGTATTCCTAATCCACCGGCACCAAGGAAAAGATGTTTCCAGATCCGACTCCACTTCCAACACCGCTCCGCACTTCACCTTCCGTCATTCCGTCCTTTGCGGATGGCTCAGCCCTTGCAGCTTACAAAGCGGAAAAAGACCCGCATTGTACCGCGCCTGATCAATTTGCTACTGCGGAAAAGCATCCGCAGTCAGCCAGGTATTGGACGTCTGCAATCAACAAGCACATTGCAGCCGCCCAAAGCCTGGCAACGCAAATTGGGCGCTAACTGCTGCAGGTTGGCCACCGCTGCAGTCCTCCGCTCCTCAAGGGATCACCGCGTCACTTCTCCAAAGCAAAACAAGGATCATCCAGCACCGAGCTTCACCCACAGCCGGCACCTTGCAGAATATTCAATACGTGGATTTGGTCACAAACGGTCGTCAGGTCGAGCGCTTTCCCCCGCCGTTCCGGCATACGTCAGCGCCGACCTTCCTCACTTCTCCGCTTGCAAACACACGCAGAACACCCGTAGTCACATCCAATCTCGAAATGATCTCGATTGCAAACTTTCGATTTGGTGAAATCCGCTCGCCCGGCTGGACGCTTCCCCCGCAGTTCCTGCATACGTCAGCGCCAGCCAACCTCACTTCGCCATGAGCAAACATACACCATAATTCACCAGCTCCATTCCTGCCATCTCCCCATTTCAAATGCATGTTCCGGCTGACTGCTCCACTGCCTCCACCCTGTGTGTAGAAATGTAAATATAAAAAATACTTGACGAATTATTCTCAAATTGAACTATCAGGAAGATCTTTTTTTTGAGATTGACTTTGCATGTATAATCTTTATATACCAAAGAGGTAAGTTAACTTAATGAATCCCATCTCAGAAATTAGAATTTTTTACTAAATAAAGGTTTTTTTATATATGTTTGGATAGTTTTGTTTGGGTTTTGAACCCTATTGTTCACAAAATACGGTCGTCATTTAGTTAAAGGAGGGAGAGCATGAAAAAACCGAAACCAATAATCGTATCCAGATTATTAACATTCGCCTTTTTTTCAATACTGGTTCTTACATTAGCAAGTAGTAAACAAGTGTATGCTGCATCAATCCCACAAGAATATGGTCTATTGGAGAAATAATCAATTACAAGTCACTGAATCCTTATTTCTTGATTTTGGCAATATTACTAGTCATCCATTAAAAAATTTGGAAATAAATTTGTTTGATTCATCAACTCCACAATTATCTTTTTCCTGAGTTCGCAGAAGAATCTTAAATTTATACTCTCCCAACCACCCATTGACTTCGACCTTCTGGTAAGTTGCGCACCAATAGTCAGGGTAAGAAATAGTTAGCAGTTGAAGATACCCTTAGTTGCAAAATATCATACGAGTATTTGAGTGTTCGATTTACGGATATTCGCATACGATGAATCATTTTAATTCAGGTTACAGTATTAGTGAGTAAGATTTTAATACTTGGAAGCCCATCGACTCTGTTATTGGTGATTTTACTTCTCCAACAGCAGCAGAGGGCACATTTTATCATTCAATGCCTGACACGGTTACCCAGTTTTATTGATATCTCTGCAACCTGGAAGTAGCTCTTTAATAAAAAGTGAAATTATAGTCGGTAATTTTAACATAATATTTTCGACAACTAATTCATCATTGGATCCAGAATCAGTTCATCCCAGGTTTTATATTTCGGTTAAATACAATTCCATTTCACCAAGACTTTTGTGCTATTTTCAATTGCAATATTCTCAGAACATCCTTACCGTAACCCTTCCATCAATTCAATAAGCAACAATCTTACATATCGTACATGATCCTCATTGAATCGGTCAATGGCTCACCCACACCAAAACTAAACCGCATTTGATCCGCAAACAGCTCAGCGGATTCCCGCTCACGCTTCACTGTCACAAGCGCGTCACGCGGTGCGTATCGCGTCAAGCGCCCTGTTACGCTCGCCGGTCGCGAACGCTCCTAAAAGACGGCTGTAGGTGGGTTTTATAGATCCTGGATTCATTGCATTATTCACATTACTTTTCAGGTGGGTACCAATGGTACGCGCTGCAGCTCTTCGCCCCTCAAAAGGCAGAAAACAACACCTGCCTTTTGAGCCTCACGGCAACCGGTCGTGAGGCTCTTTTTTTATCTGGTTATCTTCCATAAATTCCCTTCCAAGAATCCACGTTCGGTTGCCTGGCTCTGGTCTTCGCGCTCCTGCCGCCGATGGCACATTCATCCAAAAAAAGCAAGTTTTGGATTCCCAAAACTGCTCCTCTTCGTTGCGCCCTCCGGTGCTTTTTTAGTCTGTTAATGTGCCACTGGCTAACTGCGGGGTGGGTATTTTTGGCGGCAGGTTTTTTTAGCCCCCACCCGAAAAAATTTAATTTTGAAAGGGAGTTTTTTATGATCAAGATCCATTTTGGAGGTTCGCGAAATTTATCGGATGATTTTTACCCACAGGTCGCCCAGGTTGTCAGTGTCGTTATGCAAATGGGTTGCTTTGTGCATGTCGGTTGCGCCACTGGCGCAGATGAAGCAGTCATCGAAGCTGCTTTGGGTTGTGATCCTTCCCGCTTGTCTGTTTTTGCTCAGTTCTCAGAGTCTGGTGAAGGTTCTTTTTCTGCTTCTGCTTTTATCCCGGTTTTGGCAGCTAAAAAGGCAGGTGCTCCAGTCTCTTTTTTGGCTGGTGGTCCTTTAAGCATTCCGCTCAAAGGTCGTTTAATGCGTCGTTCAGTGGTCGCCCTGGCAGGTTGCGCCGGTTCTGTTTTTTTTCTGGCCAGCCCCTTCAGCCCCGGTTCTTTAAAGGTGGCTGCTGCTGCCGTCAAAAATAATCAAATCGTTTATGCCATCCCTTGTGGTTTCTCCGGTTCTCCTGTTCCGCTCCGCTCCGTTTCTGGTGCCCGGCAGCAGGCCCAGTTTTTTGGCATCCCTTGTTTTCAGTGGTTCACAGGTCAGCCATTATTTTAATTTCATCCATCAAGCCGGATGGAACCCAGCCCATCCGGCATTAAACAAAAAAAGGAGTCCGAAAATGTCAAATCAAATCCCCCCAACCCTAATCAAGTTTAGAAACAGAAGTAAAAAAAATCATGAAATTTCAAGTCAAGTTAATGCGGTAATTCAAAAAGCTTTTTCAGATTTTCTGGATGCAATGCCCGAAATTTTAGATCCTGAAATTGATCCTTATTTGTCCATGTGTCTGGATGAAGCATGGACTAAATTATCAAGTCTCCGCGATATGTTCAATATTGCCGCACACTCCAGAGAAAAGGATTATTTAGGTTTTGAGCAGATGGTTAAAACATACCAGGAAACAAATTAAAAAAATAAGCCGGATGGATCCCAGCCCATCCGGCAAAAAACTAAAAATGAAAGGAATTCCAAATGAACCAAACAAAATCAATCGCAATTCAAAAGGCATCTTTAGAAGTAACTTCAGCAAGAGCCATTTATGAAACCATCCGCTGACAGTCCAATAATTATTGGTCTCTTTATGGTCAATTACAGTGATTTAGATCCCAGCTGCAGTAGATCCCAATACTTCAGCTGAAGAGGTCGAAAATTTCAGAAACAATGCTTCAGGAATATCTCGCTTAGGCAAACATTAAAGACATGGAAAAATCTACAGCACTGGCATTGCTCGACAAAGCAAAAAACTTTTTATTATCACTTTATGAGGATTAATCAGATGAAACTAACCACCATGTTCCCCCGCAAATATGCCAACGGCGCAGACCTAAACGGTAATAACGTTAATGTGACCATCGATTTAATGGCCGTTGAAAAACTCAGCCCCCATCCTGGGCAGCCACCCATGGACCGCTTTGTGCTCTATTTCAAAGAGACACAAAAAGGTGTCATTCTATCGCGAACCCTGGCCGAGCAAATTGCCACCATCCTGCAATCGGATGATACCGATTCATGGATCGGGAGAAAAATAACCCTTTATCCCCAGCAAATGACCGTAGCCGGTAAAAACCGCATCGCGATCCGAGCCAAAAAAGCCGCTCAGGTCTAACCAACAAATGCCAGCTGGTGCCCGCATCTCACCAGCTGGCACTAACTAAAAATAAGGTATCCCGACAATGAAAAAAACAGACAAAATCACAAATCCCAATAGCCCATCAGAACTAAACAAAAAATTAACCTCGTTTATAAAAGACCTGGCCACAGAGACCGACGCCGCCAGGATCTCCGAAGTCATGCAGAATTATTTTAAATTTTGTGCATCCTTCCACCGCTACAGCGTATCAAACCAATTTTTCATTTATCTGTTCAAGCCGGATGCTACCCATGTAGCAGGTTTTCATGATTGGCTAAAGAAAAAACGCTATGTCAAAAAAGGAGAGAAAGGGATCCCGATTCTTGCCCCATGTCCCATAAAAATCAAAGACGATGAGGAAAAAGTAATCGCTCAGGAATTGAGATTCAAACCGTTTATGTTTTCGATATCTCTCAAACCGATGGAGAACCCTTACCGGATGCCCCTGAATGGAAAAGCGTTGAGAAATCCCCAGAGCTGGAGGATATGCTGATCAATTATGCGAAATCGCCTAAATATCAAGGTTGATATCAAAGATTTGAGCAGCCACGGAGGAGCCCAGGGTTACAGCGTCGGAGGCGAAATCGCAATTGACCCAACAGCCGGCACCAAAACCTTAATCCACGAGATCGCCCACGAACTTTTGCATCACAATGAAAAATCTAAATTGAGACCACGCAAGGAAGTGGAACTGGAAGCCGAAGCCGTCGCCTATGTTGTCGCCAGAGCCTTGGAACTCAAAAACCTGCAATCACCCAACTATCTGGCATTATGGGATGCAGAAGGATCAAAAATCCTGGACTGCTGGACCTGATCCGAGAAAACCGCCAATAAAATTCGACCCAAGTAAAATAATTACGTTGGCAAGGTTACATTAAAATCTGGCTGCATTATTATTGACATAATATGTATTTTGTTATATTCTCTTTTTTTTGAAAATAAAGGATTAAATCAAATGGCAATGGATCAAAGCCTGTTAAAGGTCACCGATATGTCACAGATCTTATAGCGAGCGAGACACAGAAAACAAAATACTGACTAACAATCTTACCGCACAAGCAGAGTTCCTCCACTGCAGAGAAAGCAGCAGGTTGAACAATATAACATGCTCCCAGAGAAAGTTTTCATGACTTCACCGAACCATCCGGACCCAGAAGATATACTCGGTAAACCTGGCATTATATGAAAAACCTCTGCTCCGCGTTTAAGGACGAAACCTCAGGGCTTAAGCCAACCACGCTTCAGGAGCTGAATTCCATAAGAAACCTAATTCAAGACGCTGGAAAACTTTTCCCAGGAGAAAAAAAAGAAATTATCAAGTAGATCTGTTTTGAAAAAAAAAAATTATTTGCTATAATCTCAAAGGTTAAATGAAATTTTAAAAATATAAATAATTATTGACAAGCAAGTTTAATGTATAAATTAATATTACAAAAAAAAATCTAAAAAACCTTGAACCTTAACAACCTAATAACAAAAACTAAGCAGTCTCTTAGAAGGATTCAAGGTTTTATTATTATGGATTTTTTGGATTGTTAAAAAAAATGGGAGACACTACGATAATCATCAATTGACACTAATCCTTGATTATAGTAAAATTTCACACGCGATAGGCGAGGTAGCTCAGTTGGCAGAGCATCGGACTCATAAGCCGCAGGTCGTGGGTTCAAGTCCCACTCTCGCCACAAAAAGTAGTCTTGATGCGGTGAAAATCCGAGGATGAAAAAGACTACAATCATCAGGATCATGTTGACGCATGATCCTGATTTGTTTTTGACGAAATAATTACCATGATTTATTATTAAATAGAAAAAAAAATTATTCTAAAGAGCTGAAGGGGACTATTGAAATATTAAGGTGCAATAAATGTGATTATATAGGTTTTTTTTGATTTTTATCATACTGTCAGATCAGCTTTTTGATCTGAAAATTGTAATATTTATTTGACAAATCCTTACCTGCATTAGGAGAAAATTTATTGGTGAGCACTAAATAAATTGGTAAACTTACCATCCAAAATATAGGCACAGCAGTGGCCTCATAATTCATTGCTCTGCAATAAGAAAAATATTTCCTCCAAAAAAGCGGTTGAAACTGAGGAATCCAATCGCTATGCTTGATCAAAGAATTAACTTTAGTATGAAAATTCTTATTCAAAAGCCACTAGTAATGAACCGGCGTCACCCAATTCATTGAAGGGATCATAGACCTGTTCCATCTGGTTGTTGAATTGTTTGGTGAACAGATGATAATTCTTGCCACCTTTTTTGAGTATTTCAGAATGAGTGCCGATTTCGGCAATTTGACCATCTTCGATGACAATGATACGGTTGGCTTTCTTAATCGTTGATAAGCGATGGGCTATGATGATGCTGGTAGAGTTTTTCATCAGGGTTTCCATCCCTTGTTGTATCAAAGCTTGATTAAACTTTGTCTAATTGATAGTTTGTTCAACTAAGGTTGATTATTCAAAATTAGTGGGAGATACAATACGTTCGGGGTGGTCAGTCGCCCATGTATATCCTGAAAAGTAGTACTAGCGCGGTCATGTTCCCAGACCGTCAAAAAGTTAACTTTACCTCCTGCAACCACAGGTGAAGTGAATTCGGCTGAAACTCCGCTGGTCGGAGACATCAGAACGAAAAATTTTCCCAATGTTTTATCAAAATTCACAAATTGGCCAGAAATTCCATATGGGCCAGTAATGCTGCTAAATTGCTGTTGCCAGGTAACCAAAAATTGTCTTCCTGCCTGGTCGCAAGCGACTTTGGGCTTAATCTCCTCAACACTTGTATATTCTAAATGAAGAGGAGCACCATCAATAGTGCCGTCACCCTTAATAAATCGTGCGTAAATGTCAGGTTGTGGATTTTGCCATGCAACTAGATATTGATCATTTTGCGAACAATAGTCCACGGACGGCAATATTTCAGCACCAGTCCATGCGGCAATTTGAAACTCGCCAACTCCCAGTGAAGCACCCTCTGCAGAAAAACGGGTAGCGAAAATATCTTCTGTATCATCGTAAACAACCAAGTATTCGTTTCGCTGCTCATTGAAGGATATTTCCGGATTTACTCGCACTTCGGTCGTATGGTTAATTGTAAAATCACTATCTGAAGGGAGTAAAGAACCATTCGACGCATTTATCCTGCGACCGCTAATATAGTCAGGAACCGAGGGGTGATCTGTCCACCAAACAATCATAAACTCTTCTTCAACAGAGTTGTATGTTACTTTAGGAACCCACTGTTGGGTAACCCAATCACAGATAACGAATTGGTGTAATCCCTGGATGGGACCATCCCAATTGACAAAAACGCCATGTATATCATAATCACTACCATTACCTGAGGTGTCGTAAGCCCATACGATCAGATAGCGGTCATTCATTGGATCGTAAGCGACTGAAGGTTGAACACGATCATTTGGGTATGGATTTAGCGGGTCTGTGGGGCCAACGGCAAACCAGCTAAGCAACTCACCATTCCCGTTTATGCGCTGGGCGTAAATATCTCTATTCGCTCCCCACTTATTGTGCCAGACAACCAGATATTCATCATGATTTGAATTGTATGCCACAGAGGGTAGATATTGATCATTATCCAGAGCAGAGATAACGATTTCCTCACCCAGAGATGGTTCAGAGTTAGTCAATCCAAAGTCTAATTCGAAAAATCGAGCATATGCATTTCCTGCCCCCACTGCCAGCAATATAGCTCCTGTGACCAAAACGATAAGCAAACTTTTTTTAATAGACATTAATCCGACCTCCAAAAAACTAATTGTTCGCGGTTAACTTGTCATTATTCGATTGATGTAAAGTATGGGGTTATGCCGAATCGCAGACTCGAAGACTTATTCCATATTACCATTTTTATTATTTTTTTCAACCATCATACCAATTCCTTGAACGGGTCATAGACCTGTTCCATCTGGTTGCGGAATTGTTTGGTGAACAGGCGATAATACTTGCCACCTTTTTTGAGTAATTCAGAATGGGTGCCGATTTCGGCAATTTGACCATCTTCAATGACGATGATGCGGTTGGCTTTCTTAATCGTTGATAAGCGATGGGCTATGATGAAGCTGGTGGAGTTTTTCATCAGGGTTTCCATGCCCATGTTGAATTAAGGCTTCGGTTAAGGTATCGACAGAGCTGGTGGCTTCATCCATGATGAATAATTCGGGATTCGCCAATACAGCCCTGGCCAGACTGACCAATTGTTTCTGACCGACCGATAATAAGTTGCCACCTTCCCCAACCGGTTCGTCATATCCTTTTTCCAGTTTGGTAATAAATTCATGTGCTCCAGCCAAGTTGGCTGCTTGTTCAATTTCTTCATCCGTTGCATCCAGACGACCAAAACGCAGATTCTCACGGATGGTACCAGAAAATAAATGCGGGGTTTGCAGCACCATCCCGATGCGCGATTGAATGCTGTGCAATGAGAAATTGGTGTAATCTTTACCATTAAATTTAATCTGCCCCTGTGTCGGTTCATACATGCGGCACAGAAGATTGACAAGCGTGGTTTTTCCGCCGCCGGTCGGCCCGACCAGTGCGATGGTTTCACCGGGTTTCACTTGAAGCGAGAAATCTTGTAATACCGGTTTGTTGTCTTCATAGGCAAACGAGACATGATCAAATTCGATTTCGCCAAAGATTGTCCCGGGGTCATAGGCATCTGAGTGGTCTTTGACAGTGGGGATTGCATCCAGCAATGAAAAAATGCGTTCGCCGGATGCCATTGCGTGTTGCATTTCTGCAAATACGCGGGCTAAATCCTGAATGGGCCACATCATAAAAGTTACATAGGAGACAAAGGCTTGAATACCTCCAATGGTAATCAATCCAAAATCTGCCTGCAAACCGCCAAACCAGACAATCGCTCCTAAGGCAAATGATGAGATAATTTGAACAGTCGGCAGGAATAGGGCGGAAAGCCAGGCTGCGCGGTAGGACGCTTTATACATATCCCGCGTGATCACCCCGAATTCTTCCAGGTTACCCGCTTCGCGTCCCAGTGCCTTAATGACCCGCACACCGGTAATATTTTCGTTATAGGCAGCTGTAATCTTGGAATTTAATTTCCTGACATTTCTGAATTGCAACAAGATCCTTTTTCTGAATTGAAGTGATACATAAAGCAGGATAGGCAGAGAAATGAAAACCAGTATGGCTAATTTCCAGCTGATGATGACCATGAAAATCATGGACGTTATGATATTCATGGCTCCCCAGACCATATCCAACAGACCC
Source organism: uncultured Anaerolineaceae bacterium (assembly GCA_942491385.1). Taxonomy (GTDB): domain Bacteria; phylum Chloroflexota; class Anaerolineae; order Anaerolineales; family Anaerolineaceae; genus UBA6170. The sequence goes on from CALOAF010000008.1 coordinate 16,600, forward strand.
CAGGTAACCAGGTCTGCCACGCGCTCTGTATCGGATGTAACTCTGGACATGATCCAACCAACAGGTGTGCGGCTGTAGTATGAAAGCGACAGTTTCTGTAGATGGTTGAATAAAGATTTTCTTAAATCATAGCGAATTCGCTCGCCAAGCACACCTGCCAGGTAAATGAAGAAGAACACAAAAAGTGCCTGGACAACCAATAGACTGCCATAGATGGCGAGAATACTAACGAGTGCTTCTTTATTTCCAGGGACTATTCCTTCGTCGATGAGGCGCTTACTGAGGAACGTAAAAAAGGAATCCAGCCCTGAGACTGCGGCGATAGCCAGCAAGAAACCCACTACCCATTTCCAGTGTGGTTTGGTAAGCCCTATGATTCTACGGAAGGTTTTTCCGGTAAATTTTGTTTGAAAATCCTCTTCTTCTAAATATTCTTCAGACATTCGCGATCTCCTTTTCAAGTTCCTGTTCAATACGAGTCTGAATATCGTAAATCTGACGGTACATACCATCTTTTTGCATTAATTCCTGATGTGTGCCGGATTGAACGATTTTTCCTTTGTCGAGAACCAGAATTTGATCAGCATCCATGATAGATTGAATACGGTGGGCGATGATGAAAGTGGTGCGATCCGTCATCAGATTCGTTAAAGCAGTTCGGATTTCAGATTCTGTCTCTGTATCCACTGAAGAGGTTGAATCGTCCAAAATCAAAATTCTGGGATTCTTTAATAAAGTACGTGCTATTGCCACTCTTTGTTTCTGACCGCCAGAGAGAGTCACACCTTTCTCACCGACCAGCGTAGCGTATCCATCCGGAAAACTGGTAATGACATCATGAACGGCTGCATTTTTCGCAGCGGTTTCGATCTCATGTTGATCAACTTTTTTCCCAACGCCATAGGTGATGTTTTCCCGGATGCTGCGTGAAAAGAGAAAGGGTTCTTGTTCGACAATACCGATTTGGCTGCGTAAATATCTGCGTGGATATTCACTCAATTCAACACCATCCAGCAAAAGCTGACCGGATGTGTATTCATAAAATCGGGGCAATAGATTTACCAAAGATGTTTTGCCGGACCCGGTAGACCCAAGCAAGGCGATTACCTGACCAGGTTTTACATGAATATTAATATTCTCCAAAACTGGTTCACCTTCGTCATATTTAAAGCCAATATTCTGAAATGCAATTTCACCATTCAGTTTTTGAGGAATGAAGGCAGAACCGTCATCCAATGGTTCGCGATCCTGCTTGATGATTTCAAGGACACGCCCAAAAGAAACCATGCCGGTGGATAAATGAACGATCAAACGGCCAAGATTTCTCATCGGCCAGATAATCCAGATCAACATCCCTACATAAGCCAGATACGATCCGATCGATATGGTACCGTTGATGGCGTACACAGCTCCCATATAAAAACCTGTGATCATTTGCGCGCCACAAACGATGTCTGAGATTGGCCAGAACAAGGAATGCATTAAGAGTAGACGTTTTCCCAGATCATATTTTTTCCAATTTTCTTTCTCAAACTTATCGATTTCGTAGGTTTGCCGGGCAAATGCTTTTACCACTCTCACACCGGATAAATTTTCCTGTAAATTGGTGGATACAATCGCATCTTGCTCCTGGTATGCTTCATATTTTTTGGAAACCTGCTTGAAAAATAAGATCGATGTGACCACGATGATAGGGACCACTATGATGGAAATAAAGGCAAGCTGTGTGTTGATGGTCATGATCATGCTAAAGTTGACAATAAATAAAATCACTATTCTACCGATGCCGATTGCCTGATCTGCGAAGAATTTTCTCAATGCGTCCACATCAGAGGTTGAGCGTTGGATCAGCTCACCCGTTTGCATTTTGTCGTGGTACGTAAATGTTAGATGCTGAATGTGATCGTAAAGATAATTGCGTAATCTGCGGGTGGATCCTTCCGCTGTCTCCGCCGCCAGTCGACCGCTTAAAAATGAAAAACCACCTTCGATGGCAGCCAACACCACAAATCCAGCAGCAATCATCCACAAGCTGACAGGTCGCTGATCTGTGACAAAAAATTTATCGATAAAATAACTTAATAATAAATAGGTCGACGTCTTGGCACTGGCAGAAATTCCCAGGCTTAATACTGCCCCAGCATATTTCCAATGATAACCATGCATTAATCGCCAAAGACCTTTGACTTTGCCTTTGGTAATTACATTTTTTAAGTCATATTCAATGTTGGTCTTGGTGGTGCTCAAAGTATTCTCCATCACTAAAAATTCCAAACTAACACAGCAATCTTTATCAAAAAGACCTCAAATGACCAGAAATTCGATCTACTTCTGACCCATCAACTTTACCAATAATATTTTGGTCATACATCCGGCAAAGGACGTGAAAATCTACAACCCAAATGTGCATGATTTTCCTGGCAATTTGACCAGTATAAAACCGTTGCAAATGCCGCATTATTATAACAAAAAAAGGCAACAAGATTATGTTTGATGAATGAGGATAGACTCAGGTTTTTTTAACGGGTTCATTGATGTTTTGATTTTTAGTCAAAAACCGGGTTTTATAGCGTACCAATATGATAAAAATCAGAAATTGGATGGAAGCATTGACGATGGTTGAAAACTGATCAAAATAAAACAGAATAAGATTGGCGACACCCATCATGATTAACATAGTTGCAATCCCTATATTGACGCCTAAATTTTCTTTTCGCAGGAAGATGAAAATCCCGGAGATGATGCTGAAGAGCCCCAGGGTTCCTTCCAATCCAATCTTCGCTTGAAACCAATTTAAGCCACTTTGATTGCGTACCAGATTATTGGAAATCAGATTTTCGATCATCACTTCCATGGCTGCGGGATCATCAAAAATTCGTAAAATTGCCAATGGTTCAAAAACCGCAAAGACACCCCACATGATTAATGCAGCTACCAGGAGCAAGCGCATACGTTTTTTCCCAAACCATTTAGCTTCGAAGACTCTTAATTGCAAGTACCATTTTTCCCAAACACCGGGTTCATGGGGAACCAGATAGGATTCGCGTAGTTTTAGATAATCGGTGAGTACCTCGGCTAATTTGGTTAATTGTTCATCATTGCTATTTTCGATGGTTGCATCCAAATATTGCAGGATTCGGCGGTGTTCTTTGATAGAAAGGTCATTATCCAGTAATTCTTCTAATTCCTGAAAAGCATGGTACATGTAAATTCTGGCATTTTCTGTTTTTGGGCGTCTCAAGCGCACATATAGTAAGGCTGTTAACAAAAAAAACGCATAAATGATAGGGGCAGCCGATGGATAAAAATAATCATTGGATTGGGTGATAAATTTTCCCACTTCGTCAATGAATAACCCAATTCCTACACCTGATAAAAAAGCGCTCAAATCCAGAGTCCAGCGATTAGAAAATATGAGGGGTAATAAACTGCCAATAAACAGGAGTAAACCTCCCCAGAGAACGTGCGCGATATGGAGTTCACCACCTCCTAATTGAGGATAGCCTGTGATTTCAAGGAACAAGCGGGTTAAGGAAACGGAAGCAGCGAAACTAATTAACGTGATGAGTAAATATTCATTCACACGATTTTGGAAAATAGGTGATCTGTTTTCAAGCTCATTCATTTTTCACCTGGATGTTTGGTAAAATTGAATGATTGAAATTATCATACTGTAGCGACATAAATGTTCCTCAGTACGATTATACAAGGAATAATATGACTTTACCGATCTATTTACTGGAAGCTTTTGAATATATACCAACTGATCTACCGATCAATGTGTTAATGCGTCATTCTGCTCGTTATCCGATTACAAGTGATGCTGAGGTTTTTACTGCTCAATTGACTCCTGAAGGGGAAAGTTTAGCATCAAGTTTTGGAGACTGGATTAATAAAAGATTCAACATTGGAAAAATTTATTCTTCACCCATCAACCGTTGTGTGGAAACAGGCAAATATCTAGCCAAAGGTGCCGGAAATGGAAGGATAATTTATCCCGAGCAGGTACTTTCCCATCCAAATGAATATGGCGAATATGATGCGATGGATGATTATTTAATTTCCGGTGATTGGCCTTTACGGATCAGACAAATCGCAGATTTAATGTTCCCTGATGAACGAGCGGAGCATATGAATTTTTACATCACTCATGATACTGTCCTGGCTATGATGGCTGGGTTTTGGCTAAATCTGGATATAAGATCAGCAAGTGATTGGCCGCAATTCTTAGAGCCCATGTTTTTCTGGAAGTCGGATGGTAAAATGATCATCACTTTTCGGGGCACCGAATTCGTTGTGCCAACAACATTTTCAACCAAATAACAGACATTCTTTTGACGAGCGTAGTAATCATATACCCACCACGGTGGTTTCAATTATGAAATTATCTCTTAACCGAATCCTTCGCTATAATTAACAAATGAGAACGCGAGATTATGTGATTTATAGTCACCTTGCACCTCCTCGAAATCAGCAAGGGGTTCTAACACGTCCACGGGTCACAAAAAAAATTCTGGATAATATTTCTTATCCTCTTCTGGTTCTTCAGGCTGGTACAGGGTATGGAAAAAGTACAGAACTTGTCACGCTAACCGAGTCCATTCAAAATTATTATTGGTATAGCATTCAGGAATCTGACAAAGACCCATTTTTATTTTTGGCGAAATTATTCACTACGTTCACAAAACATGAAAATAGTATTGGTGAACATGTTTTGAACCTTATGGAGAGTGAGCAAAGGTATCTCTTCCCTGAACTATTAACAATTTTCATGAATGAATTATCGAAGAACCTTTTTGATGATACCTACTTGATTCTTGATGATTTTCATCATGTATTAGAACAACCAGAGATAGAACAAATCGTTACTACCCTGGTTGACAATAGTCCTCCTGCTTTTCATTTAATTATTTCCACACGGAGGGTGCCTACCTATAAAGCAATGAACCGCTGGCGTGTAAAAGGACAATTACAGGTCATTAACCGTTCCGAATTAGCGTTTACCAAAAATGAGATTCTTTCATTATTCCTGGAAAAATTTCAAATCACCTTGTCTGATCAACAGGCTGATTTACTCTTAAAAGAAACCGAAGGGTGGGCAATCGCTCTTCAGATCATTTGGCAAAGTATTCAAAAAGGAAATATAACCATCGAGCAGGTTTTTACTCAAAGACCAATTACGCTAGAAGCATTATTTGAATATTTAGCCAGTGAAGTGTTAGCTCAATTACCGTTAGATATCCAAAGTTTTTTATTGACAGCTTCCGTGCTTAACATCATCGAACTGGATATTTGCAATATGTTGATTGAAAGTGAATTGAGTGCGAAATATATTCAATCATTACAGGAACGCGGTTTGTTTATAACCAGCATCGGGAAAAATACGTATCAATTTCAAAATCTCTTCCATGATTTCTTAAAAACCCAACTGAAACAAAATTCAAAAAATTTTTTAAGTCTGAACCGGAAATGCGCGAATTTCTTCCTGGATCAGGGAAGGATTGAAGCAGCGATTTATCATTTGATTGAAGCGGAGCTCTTCGAGCAAGCCAAAAATCATATTATTAGCATTGCACCCAATTTAATTAATTTTGGTCGCCTGGATACGCTAAGAACATGGTTGGGGCATCTCCCATCCAGCATGGTAGAGCAATCAGCAGAAGTGCAGTTGATCTTAGGGGAAGTGAAACGTCTAAAATCGGATTTTGAAGGTTCTCTGATTCATTTCCAAAGTGCCCATACGTTTTTTCTGGAAACAGATGAAAAAATTGGAATCAGCAAAGCCTTACGTGGCCAATCACAAATTTATTTAGATACGATCAGACCCTTAAAAGCTGAGGCTTTACTGGTAGAAGCGCTTAAGATTTTAGAGCCCCAGGAATTCAAACAAGAAACTGCGGCATTATTAGATCAGTTGGCTGAAAATAAACTGAATCTCGGTCATCCCGATCAAGCGCAAGCACTTCATCACGAAGCAAAATTATTGCGTGAGGAGGATGACCCCGGTGTTTCGTATTTAGAAGCACGCTCCATGCTCAGGACTGGACATCTGGAAAAAGGGCGGGCTTTATTGGCGGAGCAGATTGATTTAGAAAAAGCAGATGAAAGAACACGCCCACAGCGGTTCCATCGGGAGACTTCCTTGTTGTTATCATTGATTTGTATTTTTCAGGGCGATTGGGAAGCCGCCAAAAAAAATGCGATCGATGGGATCAATATTGGTCAACAATTGAATTCTTCCTTTGTCGAAGCCGTTGGCTACATCCGATTGGGCCATGCGTATGAAATTCAGGGGATTGTCCATCATCAACAAAATTTATTAACGAAAGCAATACAATGTTATGAACAGGCAATCGAAAAAGTTAGACTTTTTAAGGTAACCAGGGTTCAGGTGGAACCACTATGGGCATTGAGCAGAAGCTATGGCTTTCAAGGGCATATTATGGAAGCTACCAAATATGCAGCGGAAGCGATGGAGATCTCAGAACAAGCTGGAGATAAATGGCTTTATAACCTGGTTTTAATCACGCTGGGAGCCAGCTATTTCTACTCAGACCAGATTAAGGAAGCCAAAGAGCTATTCAATCAAGCGATCGAAGGATTTAAACAAGTTTCAGATTCCTTTGGCTTGGCCGCAGCCCTGATGTGGAAAATGATGGTGTTGTGGTATGACGGCGAAACTGATGAAGCATTAAGAATCCTGAACCAAATCATCCCACTGATAAAAGCCGGAAATTACACATTTTTATTTTCCAAACCAACTTACCTGGGTTTGAAAGATGAACAGATCATCATTCCAATTTTAGTCGCTGCCTATCAGAAAAACATTGAGCGCACCTTTATCGAATTTTTATTTAAAGCAATTGAATTTAGAAATCAGAGATTATCATCCAGGTTTTAGTATTTTTGTGCATTCACTGGGTAATTTTGAAGTTTGGAGAGGTGACAATCGCATCCGCTCTAATGAATGGCAAAGAGAGAAGGCGCGGAAACTGTTTCAATTGTTGCTCATTCATAAAGATGAATGGCTGCATCGCGATCAGATAATTGACCGCTTGTGGCCAGACCTCTCGCAAGAAGCAGCGAACAGAGATTTTAAAGTTGCTTTGAATGCATTAAATAAAGCACTTGAGCCAAACCGTCCAAAAGGCACAAACCCATTTTTTATTGTCCGCAATGAGAACCTGTACCATATCAATCCACAAGCGAGCGTTTGGTGGGATGTTGAACTATTTGAGATACTTGGGGAGAAATCTGATCTCAATTCTTTAGAAGAAGCAGTATTAATGTATAGAGGTGAGTTCCTTACGGACAACTTATATGATGATTGGGTAAATAATAAACGGGATCAGCTAAAAAAGACCATCATTTCTGTGATTGAAAAACTATCCGATCTTTTGTTCGAGGAAGGTGATTTTGATCAAATCATACGTGTAAATGAGGATTTACTCAAGATAGATATTACCTGGGAACCTGCTTATCGGAATTTAATGGTAGCCTATGCCGGGAATGAAAACCAGTCGCAGGTTGAAATCGTTTATCAACGAATGAAAAAAATATTATCAGAAGAATTGGGGATTACTCATTCTGATACGACTGAAAAGTTATACAGAAGTCTACGGAAAAAATAAGAAGCATAAAAAATATCACAAATAATTCTGATTTGTAACCCATTTGTAACTTGAATGTTATAGATGAATGTTATTGTATTGTCGTTGTAGTGATCATAAATGACAAATCAAAAACGGTTTCCCAATTTTTAATATTTATTTTCTGGCTGTTGAAATATATTCCAACAGTTTTTTGTGGTGATATCACTTATTTGGAGGTTATGAAATGCGATTAAAGGATAAAGTATGTCTGATCACAGGTGGGGCTGCTGGCATAGGAAAAGCCGCAGCTTTGCGATTTGCTCAAGAAGGGGCGAAAGTTGTTGTATGTGATGTTAGCCAGGAAGCTGGCGACGAATTATTACCGCTTTTAGGGCCTGATGCAAGTTTCTACGTCGTCAATGTTGTGGATCGTGATGCAGTTCAGGGCTGGATAGATGCAACCCTTCAAAAATATGGACGTATTGATGTTTTGGTCAATAATGCCGGCGTGACACGTGATTCTTTATTGGTGAAATACAAAGAAGGACAGGTTGTCAGTCAAATGTCTCAGGAGGCCTGGGACTTGGTGATTGATGTGAATTTAAAGGGAGTTTTCAACTGTACACAGGCTGTCATCCCAGCCATGATTGAACAAGGTGGCGGTGTCGTTATTAATGCTTCTTCTGTTGTCGGTTTATACGGGAACTTTGGTCAAACCAATTATGTAGCCACGAAAGCTGGCGTGATTGGGATGACAAAAGTATGGGCACGGGAATTGGGTCGATATAAAATTCGTGTGAATGCAGTTGCTCCAGGTTTTATCCTGACCGAAATGGTAAAGAAAATGCCTGAAAAAGTGCTGGCGAATATGCAAGAACATACCCCTATAGGTCGCTTAGGTGAACCAGAAGATATCGCCAACGTATTTTTGTGGTTGGCGTCTGATGAATCCAGCTTTGTGCATGGTACCACCATCAGCGTCGATGGTGGGATTGTTTTGGGAACATAATTGAAGAATCTGGAGAGAAAAATGACGCGTTCTGCAACAATTATTGCGACAGGCAGATATGTTCCTGAATTTGAACATACGAATGCCTTATTTAAAGAACAATTGAGCCGGGTAAATCCAGCATTGGCTGATGTGGTCGATAAATTTGAAGCATCCAGCAATATTAAATTACGACGACATGCTCCCCAGGGGTGGGTGACTTCTGATATGGCAGTGGCTGCTGCGCAAGACGCTTTGGATGAGGCTGGATTAAAGCCTGAAGATATGGATATGATCCTGTTGGGTACAGATAGCCCGGATTATATAACACCGGCTACATCAGTGGTTGTCCAGCACAAATTAGGCGCGGTCAATGCTGGCACATTTGACATTGGATGTGCCTGCGCTTCATTTCCAACTGGATTGATTCAAGCAGCTGGAATGTTGGCTACGAATCCGCATATGAAGTACATCATGGTAATCGGTTCCTATATGATGAGAGTTTTATCTGATTGGGAATCGGATGTCTTGGCGTTTTTCTATAGTGATGGGGCTGGTGCGGCCATTCTTACTGCAGATTCCAAACCTGGGTTTTTAGGCTCTTCTCTTTTTGCAGATGGTTCTTACCATGCTCATTGGGGGATATATTCTGGTGGTACCTTTGAGCCGACCACACCTGAAAGTTTGGCTGCAGGCAGAACCAAGGTGAAATTGATCACACCTTTCCCCGCAGAAGTAAACAACGAGGGTTGGCCGCAGAGAATGCGTGAATTGGCGAAGAACAGCAATTTTGATCTGTCTGATATTGACATGGCCATCTTTACCCAGGTGCGTTACAACAGCATTGAATTGGTAATGAACACCCTTGGATTACCGATAGAAAAAGCTCACTGGGTGATGGATAAATGGGGATATACCGGCTCGGCTTGTTTACCAATGGCATTTGATGATGCCAGAAAGTTAGGAAAGGTAAAATCAGGCGATTTGGTGACTTTTGTCGGCTCAGGCGTTGGTTACAATCAAGCGGCTGCCGCATTTGTTATGCCTTAAAGGAAAATAATGACTTCAAAATATAACTACCAGGGAAAATTAATTTCAGTATCTGACGCCGTAATGAAAATTCAATCAGGGAATAGCATTGGCCTAGCAATCGCAGCCAGTGAACCTTGTGGATTATTAACCGAACTGGCCAAACAAAAAGATCGTTTGGAGGATGTGCATACATGGGTATGCTTACCGATGCGCTCCTATGAATACGCCGTAAATCCAGATATGCATCAACACTTCTTTGTTGAGAACTGGTTTTATGGCGCATATGACCGGAAGGTTCATTCACAAGGACGAATGAGTTATATTCCCAACAATCTTCATCGCGCCGCTTCAGATAAACTGCATGCAACTGGTGGAAAATTAAATGTTTTCTGGGGAACTGCCACACCGCCAGATGATCGTGGATACATGTCGCTTTCTTTAAGTCTGGTGGTTGAGAAAGAATTACTTCAAGCTGCTGATTTGGTCGTTTTAGAAATCAATGAAAATTTGCCATGGACACTTGGGGACACACAAATCCATCTTTCTGAAGTTGATTACGTGGTTGAAAACCATATACCTCTTTTTGAGTTGCCGGCAACTTTGCCGAGTGAAACAGAAGAAAAAATTGGGCAATATATAGCCGAATTAATTGATGATGGGGCAACTTTACAATTGGGAATCGGTGGCATTCCTAATGCAATAACAGAATTCCTCAAAAATCATAAAGACTTGGGCATTCACACTGAGATGTTTAATGATGGTATGGTGGATTTATACGAAGCCGGTGCCATCAGCAACAGAAAAAAGACAATTTACAAAGGAAAAATGATTGGCGCTTTTGCATTAGGCACCCGTAAACTGTATGATTTTATCGATAACAATATCGGTGTGGAATTTTTGCAGGGGAAAATCACCAATAATCCTTACGTGATTGGTCAAAATTACAAAATGATTAGTGTGAACACAGCCTTGCAGGTAGATATTTTTGGACAGGTGTGTTCACAATCGATTGGACACAAACACTTCAGTGGCACTGGTGGCCAGCTAGATACTCATCGAGGCGCCCAACTTTCTCCGGGTGGGCGTGGAATTATTGCACTGCGGTCAACCGCTAAAGACGGAGCAATCTCCACCATTGTGCCAACTCTGAGCCCAGGTGCAGAGGTGACGGTGCCCAGTCAATGTGTGGATACGATCGTTACCGAATATGGAATTGCCGAGTTAAGAGGAAGGAATCTTTTTGAACGTGCAAAAGCATTAATTAATATTGCCCACCCAGATATGCGAGAAAAGATTGCTGCAGAAGTGAGAACATTGGGAATTGTCCCCAATTTATAGATCAGTAAAGGAGTAGAGAAATGGAAATGCCTGTAACAAAAAATGGTATTCAGTCGAAAATGGTAAAGACAGATCGATTGAAGATGCATGTATTATTTTCTGGTAAACAGAATGGTGAACCAGTCATTTTCTTACATGGGAATTTTTCTGCAGCTATGTTCTGGCAGGATCTCATGCTCTCCTTACCAGAAGGGTTTCGGGGAATCGCTCCAGATTTGAGAGGTTATGGATGGACAGAAGACAAACTAACCGATGCCACACTTGGCCTCAAGGATTGGAGTGAAGACATTCTGGAACTTATGGCTACAGAAGGGGTAGAGAAAGCCCATTTTGTCGGGTGGTCTTTGGGGGCCGCTCCGATTTACCAATTATTGATTAATCACCCACATAAAGTTAAATCCATGACTTTTATCGCCCCAGTCTCGCCCTACGGTTTTGGTGGATCAAGAGACGCAGAGGGAACACCAGTCTATGAAGATTTTGCTGGTTGTGGTGGAGGATTGGTAAATGCGGAGTTTGTTCGCCGAATTGAAGAGGGTGATCGTAGTGTGGATGACCCTAATTCACCCAGAAATATAATCAACACATTTTATTATGTGGCACCTTTCACGTCTCCAGATGAAGAAGATTTGCTGACTGCTGCGTTGCAGGAAAAAATTGGGAATGATAAATATCCTGGAGATTCTGTGCCTTCAACCAATTGGCCGTTTGTTGGACCTGGAAAATGGGGACCAATCAATGCTGGCTCAGGTAAATATATGATTCAGGTTGCCCAAGAGTTTATCGCTGTTGCAACTAAAGCACCCATTTTATGGATCAGAGGAGACAAAGACCAGGTTGTCAGTGACCTATCTATATTTGATATTCCTACATTGGGAAAATTAGGTTTTGTGCCTGGCTATCCAGGAGAAGACGTATGTCCACCACAACCAATGGTCACACAAACCAGGGCGGTATTTGAAAAATATCAATTGAATGGTGGTAGCTACAAAGAAGTGGTTATTCTGAATACTGCGCATAGTCCGCATATTGAGAAACTTGATGAATTCAATCAAAGTTTCCATAAATTTTTAATGGAACCAAAATAACGGTGGAAGGTAATAAATGGGAAATAGAAAATTAGGTCGTGGTGTTGCAGTTGTTGGGGCAGGAATGAGCAAATTCGGTAGCTTTCCTGGATATACTTCCCGAGATATTTTTGTGGATGCCTATAAGGATCTATTAACAACAGTTGATAAAGGATTTGATCCAAAAGATATTGAAGCATTTTATCTGGGAAACTATAGTAGTGACCTTTTTGAGGGTCAGGCTCATCTAGCCCCAATTATCGCGAACTGGATTGGACTTTCACCCATTCCTGCGGTCCGTTTAGAAGGTGCTTGTGCCAGTTCCAGTGTTGCCTTTCGTGAAGGGATGATTGCAATCGCATCAGGGCTATATGACATGGTGCTGGTAGGGGGCATTGAAAAAATGACTGATTTACCGATCAGTGCAGTGACCGATACGTTAGCTACTGCTGCGGATATTCCTTATGAAGTATCCGCAGGTTTTACCTTCCCGGGTTTTTATGCCTCCATGGCAACAGCTTATATGCACGCTTATGGCGCTACACCTGAGACATTCATGAAAGTGACAATGAAAAATCACTTTAATGGCTCTTTAAATCCTAAAGCGCAATTTGGTCAAAAAATTACCGATATTATGGAAATCAAAAAAGCAAGCGCTGTCAAAAAAGGCCGGCCGATCCCCGAATGGGCAAATGAAATAGAATTTCTCTCGGATGACAGAGCAAATCCTTTGATAGCCTGGCCAATGAGATTGTATGATTGCTCTCCGGTTTCGGATGGTGGTGCGGCTTTATTATTGGTTAGTGAGGAGCTGGCATACCAATTTACAGATAGTCCAGTTTTTGTCATCGGTTCTGGCGCAGCCAGTGATGGGCCTTTGCACGCCAGAAGCTCTTTAACATCCATACCTTCCGCAAAGTTGGCATCAGAAAAAGCTTACGAGATGGCAGCCGTCTCCGCCAGTGATATAAAGTTGGCAGAAGTTCATGATTGCTTTACAATTGCCGAAATCATTGCCACTGAAGATATCGGGTTTTTCGAAGAAGGGCAGGGTGGTAAAGCTGCTGAGGAAGGGCGAACCTCAAGGACGGGTTCAAATCCGGTCAATACTTCTGGTGGATTGAAGTCCAAAGGTCACCCGGTGGGAGCATCTGGTGCTGGACAGATTGTGGAAGTATGGAAGCAATTGCGTGGTCAGGCTGGAGCGCGTCAACTGGATGGCAACCCTGATCTGGGATTGACACATAATGTGGGTGGGACCGGACAAACATGTATAGTAAATATTTTCGAACGGAGATAATATGAGTACAGATCTCACAATTAATAGCTACTTTGAAGAAATAAAAAATAAGAAAATCTTAGGAACGCAGTGTAATGAATGCGGCAGAATCCACTTGCCACCAAGAGTCATTTGTGATCAGTGTAAGTCCACCTCATTGGAAAAAGTTGAATTGGTGGGGGATGGTACACTGCAGGCTTATTCGGTTGTGTATGTACCCACCTCAAAAATGATGGCAGCAGGCTTTGGCAGAGACAATCCGAACTGTGTGGGTATCGTAAAAATGTCTGAAGGCCCGATGGTGAGCGCAGAAATCTATGGGTTTGATTTGTCACAACCAGACAAAATTAAAATTGGGACACCTATGAAAGCAAAATTCATAGAACGTGGTGAGAACGTGGTTTTAGCCTTTGAGGTTTAATAGGATTAAAGATGCCATTCTTAGAAGTGAACAAAATCAATCTCTATTATGAGTTACATGGGAATCCTGAAAAAGAGACTCTTGTACTTTCAAATGGCATTCTGATGAGTACTGCCAGCTGGAATTTCCAGATACCAGTACTTTCCAAACATTTTCAAGTTTTGGTCTATGATTGCCGGGGTATGTGGCAATCTGATCACCCTGAAGAGCATTATTCAATGGAACAACATGCTCATGATTTATCTGAATTACTGGCACGATTGAATATTGAACAAGCTCATATTGCAGGTATTTCATATGGATCAGAAGTAAGCATGATGTTTGCCTTGAAGTATCCCCATAAAACCAAATCATTATTGGTTTTTGATGGTGTTTCTCAAATTGACCCGCTATTAAGATCTTTTGGAGATATGTGGATAGCGGCTGCGGAACAAAAAAATGCAACATTGTTGTTAAAAGTGACCACACCTTTAAACTTTTCAGAAGAATGGCTTGTTAAAAACCACAAAATTTTGCCGATTCTGGAAGAAAAATACCGCCAACTTGATTTTGAAGCGTTTCTTCGCTTAATGGAAAGTTTCTATGATTTTAATATTACTGAATCGTTAGAGCAAATTCAGGTGCCAACGCTGGTGGTTGTTGGTGAAAAAGATATCTTAAAAACCAGGGAATATTCGGAAAAAATTTCAAAATTGATCCCTGGCGCAGAATTTTTTGTGGTACCCGGTTCCGGCCATGCTTTGTGCCTGGAGAAACCGCATGAATTTAATAGTTTGGTGATGGGATTTGTGTATAAATATGCTGATAACTAAAGAAATAGACAAAGAAAATACAATCATTCTTGGAGAAAAATCTCTTTTTTCCAAAACCATCAGCGAGTCGGACATAAATCTCTTTTCGGGCCTGGTGGCTGATTTTCATCCGATGCATGTGAATGTAATAATCGCAGATGAAAGCAGAACAGGTAAAAGATTAGCCCAATCAGCCTTAATCGTTGGTTTGGTAAACGGTGTTCTTCGCAATCGATTACCCGGTGAGAATTTCAATATTCTTCGACAACAAGTCGAATTTCTAAAACCGGTTTTATTAGGAGATACCGTGACAGTGAAGGTGGAAGTACTCAATTGGTCACCGGAAAAACGTCTTGTTACAATGAAAATGGATTGTTACAACCAATTTGGTAACGATATATTGACTGGTGAAACAGTATTGATCCATGAACCTTCATCATATTGATGAAATTGAAGATAAGGAGGTAATGATTAATAACGATAGTTTATTCACATCCAAATCAAACTCAAAACAAAAAGATTTATAAGGAGAAAATAATGAAAAAGTTGCTAGGTTTATTAAGTATTGTTATGATTTTATCAATGGTTCTTAGTGCCTGTGTGTCTCAAGTTACACCAACACCAGAACCAGTTGAAGAACCTACCGCAGTTCCAGTAGTAGTGGAAGAACCCACTGCCGCCCCTATGGAAGAGGTAGAAGAGGTAGAGGAAGTAGCTGAACCTGAATTAGGGCCAGTTCTCAAGATTGGTCAGATCGGCATGATGTCTGGTGCAATGGCACTCTATGGTGCGCAACAGGTACGTGGTTTCGAAATGGGTCTTCAGTACATGTCTGGTGGTAATATGGATGATCAAGGTCGTTACATTATCGCCAATCGCCCTATCGAGGTTATTGTTAAAGATGACGAAGGCAATCCTGAAAAAGCAGTTGCCCTTGCCCTTGAACTGATCGAAAAAGATGGCGTTGAATTACTGCAAGGACCCGTGTCCTCAGCCAGCGCAATCGCTTTAACGAATGTTGCTCTTGAAAACGAGATCATTCTCATGGTCGATCCGGCTGCATCTTCCTTCACCACAGGACCTTACTTCAACCCTTACGTGTTCCGAACTTCACGTACCAGTTTTGATGATACGCTGATCATTGCGAAATATCTGGTTGAGAATGTTGGACCGAAATTCGCGCACATTGGTGTCGATAACGCTTTTGGTCAAGGATCTGGTGCAGCACTTAAGTTTGCTGTGGAAAAATTTGGTGGCGAATTGGTTGCTGATATCTATGCTCCCTTTGAAACCACTGACTTTACCCCTTACATCCAAAGTGCGATGGACTCTGGTGCTGAAAATCTGTTCCTTACCTGGTCAGGTACCGGGTATGTAACCCTTTTCCAGGGTCTGGCTGACATGGGCACTCTTGATTCAATGACAGTTGGTACCGGTTTCGGTGACAATGTCTCCTTTGGTGCCGTGTTTGGTGAAAGCACATTAAATTCAATCGGTTTGAATGTTTATCACTATACCGTGCCGGACAATGCAGTTAATGATTGGCTGGTTGAGAACCACTTTGCAAAATACAAAGATGCTGCTGATGGAGCGATCACCGCTTATCCTGACCTTTTCACCGCTGGTGGTATGGCATCTGCAATTGCTCTTGGGAAAGCACTTGAAATGACCGGTGGCGATACATCTGGTGATGCAATGATTGCTGCCCTCGAAGGGTTGAAATTTGATGGACCCAAAGGCACTTATTACATTCGCCCTGAGGACCATGTTTGTGAACAACCTATGAACATCCTCAGACTAGTGAATTTAAATCCTGATATGGATGGTGATGGCATCAATGAATATGAATTCTTTGAGACCATTTACGTTTCAGAATATGACGAACTTGGTGTGCCATGCACGCTGGTAGGTGATTATGCCTCCCGCTGTGGTGACTTGCCAACCGTTCCTGTAGAATAATCAAGATTTTCGTTTGGTGAGGAGGGGTTAATATCCCTCCTCACCATAAACTTACTGTTTTATTATCCCTGCACAATCAGGTTTTCTATTTAATTGAGTTATAAGAAATTTTATTTTTATTTTTTAGCGGTATTATTTATTGTTTGTTTTTATTCGAAATTTCAGTCATATTAACAAGAAATAAAGGGTAACTTGTATGTCCAATGAAATAATTCTTGAAGCGGTAAACCTGTCCAAAGCTTTTGGTGGATTGGTGGCTGTGGATGATGTCAGCATTAAGATCCAAAAGCAGACCATGCATGCCATCATTGGACCCAACGGGGCAGGCAAAACCACCTTGTTCAATTTGTTAAGTGGTGTAATGCCCCCCACGAACGGACATGTCGTTTATAAAGGGCATGATATCACTCGTATTTCTCCGCAACGGAGAGCACACCTGGGTATTGGGCGGTCGTACCAAATTACCAATATTTTTCCCAATCTGACCGTAATCGAAAACATTCGGCTGGCTGCTCAGGCGATGGGTAAAGACAACTTTAAACTCTTCCACCTTGCGGATCACTTCCGCCAATATATTGATAAAGCTGAAGAGGTTATTGATATCATCGGACTGAATGGCCGAGAATTGTTTCTGGCGCGGGACTTACCACACGGTGAAAAACGCAAGCTGGAATTAGGCATCATGCTGGCAAGTGATCCTGAATTACTACTCTTTGATGAACCGACAGCAGGTATGTCATCCGAGCAGGTACCAGAATTGATCAAAATTATCAATAAAGTTGTTCATCAAAAAGAGCGTACTGCGATTCTGGTTGAACACCGCATGGATATGGTGATGTCAATCTCGGACATCATTACAGTGATGAACCAAGGCAGGATTCTGGCAGAAGGCTCACCCAATGAGATAGCCAAGAATAAACAGGTCCAAACCGCATATCTGGGTGATCTATATGGAGAGTTAACATGAGCGATCAAACTAAGCAACAAGACCTGCTTGTGGTAGATGGTATCCATACCTTCATTGGCCAGTTTCACATTCTGGAAGGTGTTTCTTTGAGTGTAGCAAAAGGCTCCATTACCGTGATGTTGGGTCGCAATGGTGCTGGGAAAACTACAACTTTGAAGTCCATCCTTGGTTTAACCCCGCCGCGGGAAGGAAAGATTATTTTCGATGGTATGGAGATTCAGGGGAAGCGCGCTTTCAATGTAGCCAATTTGGGTATCGGGTATGTACCAGAACACCGCGCGATTTTCCGCGCACTTTCGGTAATGGAAAATCTGAAATTAGCAGAACGTAAAAAAGGGGACTTCAATCGTAATGCGGACTTTATTTTTAACCTTTTCCCTGATTTGAAACGGCTATCCAAATTGCCTGGCAATCACCTTTCTGGTGGGCAGCAGCAGATGCTGGCAGTCGCCAGGGCATTAGTGCCGGATAATAAACTGCTCTTAATTGATGAACCCAGCGAAGGATTAGCACCAATTCTGATCCAGCAAATGATGGAGGCCATAAAATTGCTTAGTGAGAAAACAACAATTTTGCTGGTGGAACAAAACTTTATCATGGCAAGCCAATTGGCAAAGAATTACACGATTATCGATGATGGCAAAAGCGTTGAGGTTGGATTGATGGCAGACCTGGTAAACAATCCAGATTTAATTCACCAATACCTGGGAGCAAGCATCAAAACTCGTAAAGAATTGGAGATGAACAATGAATCCCAGGATTAAAAAAATATTGACATTTGCTTTTGCCATCATTGTCGTCATTGGTATTGTGATTGCCCTTTACCTGTATGCTGGCAAGGAACCCTTCATTCGCACGACACTTTCCGGATTGACGTTGGGTTCTCTTTTCTTCCTGGTTGCAGCAGGTCTCACACTTATCTTTGGTTTGATGGATGTACTCAATTTTGCGCATGGCGCTATGTTCATGCTTGGCGCGTATATGGGATGGCAGCTGTATACCAATCCCACTTTTATTTTTGGCATCCTTCCTGTACTTCTGGCACTGTCATGTGGTGTCATGATGACTTCCTTCATGAAACCTTATTTGATAAGCTGGCAGATATCTGAACGTTGGCAAAATGCGCTGCCCAAAATTGCTTATACCCTGGCAGCTATCACTGCTATCATTGGATTTCTTGGTTTGGACGTCCTTGAACTTGCAAAAACTGCCATGGTTGCTATGACAGCAACAACCATGGGTAATGCTCTGGCAGAGATCAGTGCTCAGGAACCATTTACGGTTTTCTGGTATCGACCACTCATGATGTTGTTCAGTGGTCTACTGATTGCGTTCGCAGTCTCCAAACCTGGTGTAAAAACTGAGTTTGCACCCAAGGACAGTATGCGGGAAAAGCTCATTCTGCCTGTAGTGTTGTTGGTCTCAACGATAGTTGCGACCCTGATCCGGGAATCTGCTCCGGAAGCTTTATTGCTCATGAATGGCAACTGGCGTTTTCTGATTTCCATTGTTGTGGCTGTTGCTTCCGGTTTCCTGTTTGGTGCAGTCATTGAGATCACATTGATCCGTCCACTGTATGTGCGCTCTTTTTTCATTGTGTTATTAACACTCGGTCTCAGTTACGTCATTCGCGAGTTGGTGCAATTGCTCTGGGATCCGCTCGCTTACCAGATGTCACGACCGCCCTTATTTGCCCAAAGTGGCAAAGCGACCTCTCTTTTAGATTGGTTGCAAAATGGGTATGCCACAATTGATATTTCCGGGGTTACCTTCCCTACCTATCGCTTGTTTGTCATCTTTCTGGGGATCGTGATGTTCGTATTCCTGATTGTTCTCATGACCAAAACGCGACTTGGAATGATCATACGCGCCGGTGTTCAGGACCCCCAGATGGTAGAAGCTCTGGGTATTAATGTCAAGAAGGTTTTCACCATCGTCTTTGCGATGGGTGTAGCGATGGCTGCGTTAGGAGGTATTGGCGCAGGGCCATTCCTACCCATACAACCAGCGATGGGGGATACATACCTGATGCAAGGGTTTATCACCGTAGTGATCGGAGGGATGGGAAGTTACGTAGGCGCATTTGTAGGTGCTTTGATCCTGGGAATGGCCCGTGCTTTCGGGGATTATTTTGCACTAAAACTTTCCCTTTCACCTGCTTTGGCTGAAGCTTCAACGGTCATCATTATGATCATTGTCTTGCTCGTCCGACCTCAAGGTCTATTTGGAAAGAAGGAGTAAGAGCGATGACTGAAAAAACTATTACAAGAAAACCAGGACTGAGAAGTATATTCAAAAAAGATGCAACCTTACTGATTTTTTTTGGTCTGATGGTCGCATTTCCGTTTGTGATAAACCTCTTCTCCGGATCAGGTCTCAATGATGGAATAACCAAATTCTGGCAAGGGCAGTTAATCACTTTCTTTATCATGGCGGTATTTGCCATGAGTTATGATCTACTCATTGGATATGGGGGCATCCTTTCTTTTGGGCATGCAGCCTCCTTTGGCGTGGGTGCTTACTCGGTTGCCCTCTTATTGAAACATTGGGCCCCTAATTTTATGGACACGATCCGCATCACAATCGCAACCCTTGATATTACGGAAGCAATCGTTCTGTTGGTTGTATTCCTGGCGGTCATTTTCTTTTCGGTCCTGATTGGTTTGCTGTTTGCTGCCACATCCATCCGCTTGAAGGGCGCATATTTTGCCATGTTGACACTAGCACTTGGTTCGGCTATCCATATACTGAGTAAAGCGACCGATTTTCACAAATGGACAGGTGCAGATGAGGGCTTACACGGTGTACCGTTACCCATTTGGTTGAATCCCACCCAAAATCGTCTCACGGTCTATTTCATCGCATTGGGCTTCCTGTTGATCTGTTACTTGGTGATGAAAAGGATGGTGAATTCACCTACAGGGCGGGTGATTACCGCCAACCGTGAAAATGAAGAACGTATGCGCATGATCGGCTATAACCCTGTGGTTTACCGTACCATCGCATTTATTTCCGCATCCATTTTTGCCGGTCTGGCAGGCGCTCTCTATGCCATCTGGAATATGAGCGCAACCCCTTCAATGACTTCAGCAGTGACAACTATTAATGCATTAATCATGACCATACTAGGAGGGATGGGAACCCTGGTTGGTCCGATTATTGGGGCTGGAATCATGCAGATTATCAGTCAGTTTTTCTATACCTGGTTCGGTGCGCGTTGGCCTCTTGTTTTTGGGTTGCTGTTTATCTTGATCGTGATGTTCCTGCCGTATGGAATCGTTGGGACCTGGCGTCTTCGTAGAAATTCGCTTAAGCAAACTTTCAAAAAAATCTTCAAAGTACTTTCAAAGGAAAAATAACACCTCACAAATCATTAATTCTCCTTATTAAAAAGCCTGATTTTGGTTTTCCAGAATCAGGCTTTTAATATTTTCGGATATTATTGTAAATATGTAAATAATCTTTTATATTTATCCTCTAATTTCGTTGTTAATTCTATATCAGGCGTTTGATGCCATAGGGCAAGATTTCGAAGTGTTTTGGATATCTCTGAGAAAAAAAGTTGATCGGGTGTGAACCAGGGCTCGAAATGGAGGCTTTTTATTTCGAATCTCTTTTCTTTGCGATGGGCTTTTGTATCCATGCGGCCGATTAGTTGACCATTGTGAAGGATGGGTAAGCTAAAATATCCATATTTGCGCTTGGGGGCTGGCAGGTAACTTTCCAAAGAATAATCAAAATCAAATAATTCTTTTGTGCGAACCCGATCCCAAATCAAGGGGTCGAATGGGGATAGAAAGGTTGTAAATTGCGCCTTAAGATTACCCTTCACCGCCATATCCATTAAGTCCTTGTTGTCTTCATGAATTAAAATTCCTTCGGGGAAATCTTCTGAATCCAGGCAGACAATCCGTTGTTTGCAAATTAATGTTTGAACCGCTTTCTTTACCTCAATCTTTTTCAAACGGTAATAATCCGCTACCCATTTTTCCCGGGTTGCACCCAGAATTTTAATGGTCTTTTCCACCAATTTTTCATTGACGGTCATTAAATCAGGCACGTCCTTATCTTTAAAATGATTAATTGTTTTTTCTCTTAAATCATAAAAACGTTGAAAGTTCTGGCGAAATGGGATCATCAAATCCCCGCGCCTCCAAAGCATATCCAACGCAATTTTCTCATCTTTCCAATCCCACCATCCCTGGTTGGCACCGGTTCGCCTGGGAAAATCTGCTGCTTTCTGCGCTCCTTTTTCTTTAATTGTTTCCATGACAAAATTAATTGTATCTTGGTGGTTATTCACCCATTCCGACAACGGCCACCAATTGGTAGCATGTTCAAGCATCTTACGCCGAAACAGTGGATAGTCTTCGATTGGAATAAAGCTGCAGGCATGCGCCAAATATTCAAATAAGTCACCAGCCTTGTGGATTTGTTCCAGCCAGTTAGGATCATAATTTCCCAGGCGTGACCAGAGCACAAAATAGGGGCTTCTGTTGACGATATTGATGGTGTCAATTTGCAGGATCCCAATTTGTTGGATGGTGCGCAGCAAGTCTGATTTTTCCGGATTAGGTGGGGGCGGGGATAATAATCCAAGGGCAGATAATTGTATGAGAGCAACTTGCTGGCGGATGATCATAAAGGTATATCCTTTTCAGTAAATATGTTCTATTATAATCAGTTTTCTTACAGCAGGCGATTTTTAATCCAGTTGCATTATGTAAGATATAGATTTTTCAGGTTAGCAATGATATGCAATTATCTTGAAGGGATGTGCCATATATTTGTAATAAAAAATTAAGTAGGATTTTTTTTGAATTTTTAGAGTTTATTCAATATGTAAAACATTGCCATGGAGGAGGAAATCTATTTACACCATAAAGCGAGTCAATTCACCTTGTTGAATGCGAAAGCAACGGATAGGTCAACTGTATTTGGCTTTGAAAGGGGATTGGGCACGTGCCAGAGGGGGTCCTACTAAAACAACGAACGGGTGCAGCGTACACTCGCGGGATTAGGTTGGAGGAGATGAAATCAAGAACCGAGACGTCGGAAAATTAAATTATTGCGAAGGTGCTGATGTTTGCCCTCCGATCTCCCGCTTGCGAAGGGGGTGGATTCAACAATTTATTAAACCCCAGTTGAATGTTTGGTGGTGTAAACAACCCTCCGTTTCAGTCATTTTTTATCGGGTATCACCAGAGGTTATATTGACCTGATGGTCTACCAGTTTAGCCAATATCCTGATTCAATAATCCGTTTTTCCAGTATCAGAAAAATGTAGTCATTTCCTCAAATTGATACCGTCAATTCGATTGCTTTAATTTTCCCATAGATTTATAATATAGTCACTATACTCGTTCCGAAAGGAGAAGAAATTAATGTCAAGCGTAACGTATGATCATGTATTTAAGCGTTTTGGCGATTTCACGGCTCTAAATGACCTGAATATTGCCGTCGAGGACAAGGAATTCCTTGTTCTGGTTGGACCCTCTGGGTGTGGAAAGACAACTGCTCTTCGTTGTCTGGCAGGATTAGAGGAAATATCTGAAGGACAGGTGAAGATCGCTGACAAAGTCGTCAACGACGTACCTCCAAAGGATCGCGATATTGCAATGGTGTTCCAATCCTATGCTTTATATCCTCATATGACTGTGTATGACAATATGGCGTTTGGTCTGAAGCTGCGCAAGACCCCCAAAGAGGAAATCAAACGACGTGTGGAAGAAGCTGCAGAGATCCTGGGTATTGAAGCTTTATTAAAGCGAAAACCAAGAGAACTCTCCGGTGGTCAACGCCAACGTGTTGCGGTGGGACGTGCAATTGTGCGTGAACCAAAAGTGTTCCTGTTTGATGAACCGTTGTCAAACCTGGATGCAAAATTACGGGTACAAACACGTGCTCAAATCAGCAAGCTACATCAGAATTTGCAGACAACTTTTATTTATGTAACCCACGATCAGACTGAGGCGATGACAATGGCTTCCCGCATCGCTGTGATGAATAAAGGTCTCTTACAACAGTTGGATACCCCGCAAATGCTGTACGATTTTCCAGCGAACCTGTTTGTGGCAGGATTTATAGGATCCCCAGCCATGAATTTCTTCTCAGCCAAACTCCGCAAAGATGGAGAAAATTTGATAGTGGACACCGGTGCATTTTCTGTGAAGGTGCCTGCTACAAAAGCTGAAACGTACATGAAGCTGGTAGATAAAGAAGTCATTTTCGGGATCAGACCAGAAGATGTACATAACCCCTTGTTTGTTCCACCAGACGTAACGGTCGCTGAGATTCCAGCCAAAGTGGACTTCACCGAATTAATGGGTAATGAAATTTATCTTTACCTGATTGCCGGTGAACACAACTTTGTTGGACGCGTGGATCCGCGAACCCGCTTCCATATGGGAGATGAGGTGAAACTGGCCATCAATATGGATAACATCCATATCTTTGACCCGTCAGCTGATCGAGAAAATCCGCCAGCCGTACGTTAAAATTTTTCAATCAAGATCAGACAGCGTGGGCTTGATTCCCACGCTGTTTCTTTAAATACCTGTACACCAGAATGATTGCTATCAATAGAAGAAACAAACCAGCGCTGTCAAAATAAACGAAACGTTTGATGGAACTCGCCAAAAGAGGATACTCTGTAGCGGAAAATCGATAAAGCAGGGCAGATTCCCCAATCACGCCCATGAGTTGCATGATGGTAGCCTGGACCAAAGAAATTTTATTCTTAATCGGGTTCCACAAAGCAAAGGAATATGGGACATTCCACATTAAAAATAACAGGCCCACGCCGGCCACGGATACATTACCTGGGATGCCTGATAATTCATAAGCAGCAGTATATTTCCCGGGATTAAAATAAAAATCAATGCCAGCCTGAACATTCATTACAAAAACGAGCCCGATCAATCCACTGGCAAGGATGCGAATTTTATTTTGAGTATTCATATACTGATTATAAACAAAATCGAGGAGTTTATAAACTCCTCGATTGATGTTTGGTTTACTTCAGGTATTTTTCAAACCAACCCGCAATTTCATCCAGGCGAACAATGCGTCGGTCTGTCCGACCACCTCTTGACAAGCCATGTGGTTCATCCGGGAAGATGACAAATTTTGTATCGACCCCTAATTTCTTCAAGGCTACAAATGCCTGTTGCCCCTGTTCCAGAGGACAACGCAAATCCTGTTCACTGTGAATAATAAGGGTGGGTGTTTTAGCATTGCCCATATGTTTCAACGGGGAGTTCTCCCACAGGATTTCAATATTCTCGTAAGGAGCTTCATTTCCAAATATTTCCTGGAAACTCCAATTGAAATCACTGGAACCCCACATGCTGATTAAATTACTGACCACTCTTTGTGCCACTGCGGCTTTGAACCGTTGGGTATGACCAATGATCCAAAGTGACATATAGCCACCATAACTACCACCCGTGACCCCCATTTTTTCGGGATCAATGTAGTCTAATTTTTCAACATAGTCAGCCCAACGCATCAGGTCTTCGTAATCTACTGTGCCCCATTTGCCACCGTAAATAGATTTTGTGTGTTCTTCTCCATATCCAGTGCCACCTCTGGGATTTGTAAAATAAACCACGTAGCCTTTGGCAGCGAGGAAATAGAACTCATGCATAAAGAAATTTCCATATTGTGCTATGGGGCCACCGTGGATTTCGAGGATGGATGGATATTTTTTCTTCGGATCAAATCCTGGTGGTTTCAGAACCCAGCCTTGCAGGTCATTATTGTCTGCCCCTTTGAACCAGACTTCTTCCAACTCTCCCAGATCCAGTTTTTTGAACCAATCCTCATTAACTGCGCTGAGCTGCTTTAAATCGGGAGACAGATCCATAGAACGGATAAAAATTTGTGGAAGCGCATTCGGTTGACCGAGTAAAAACATAAGGGTCTTTTGAGATTTGTCAAACATTGGTTTCCCAACCACGCCTACCACATCAATAACAGTTAATAATTCTTCCGTTTCGATGTTGATTTTCATCAAAAGCGTATTTCCATATTTTGCAATCAGGAAATAAATCCATTTAAGATCGTTTGACCAGAAAGGAGCGACTGCTGGTGCTGGACCATTATCACTGAGGGTACTTCCATTGACATGCAGGTCGTATTGCTCAGTTAAGTTTTTGGCAGATCCACTGCCATTCGCTGGAACGATCCAGAGGTTATGATTTCGCCAACCTTCGCCCTCACCGGTTTGAGCAACATAGGAGACCCATTTGCCGTCCGGAGAGAAGGCACCATCGCCTTTCGGGCCAATCGGAGTTTCAAGTTTTCGTGTTTTTCCGGATGCATAATCCATTACAAATAAATCTATACGATCTGGCTGCAAATCAGGGTCAGGCATTTGGTTCGAAAAAAAACCTAATTCTTTGCCATCAGCCGACCAAAACGCACCAAATTCATCGAAAATCGGATCGTTGGTTAATTGTTTGGTTTTTCCGGTCCTGACGTTAATTTCCCACAAATGTCTACGATCGTCGGGGTACCATCCATAGCCATCCAGACGATAAAAGACACGATTGATTTGCCTGGAAACGATCCCCAACTTGTTTTTAGCTTCGTCATTGTCGCGCTCAAGTGCATCTGGATTCTTTTTCCGGAATTCACAGATGAATTTTTTTCCATCTGGTGACCATGAATAATTGATGAATTCACCGTCCAAAGATGTTAATTTCTGAGCCTCACCACCGTCAATCGATATTAAATAAATTTGTGGTTGTTTTTCTTTCTCACGATTGGATAAAAATGCAATGGTTTGCCCATCTGGTGACCATTTGGGGCTGGAGTCAACCTGATCACCTGTGGTAAACGGTTTTTCTTTTCCACTTTCAACTTCATGGAGATATAAATTGCTAAATTTTTTCTGATCCTTCTCACGCACCCGGCTGATGGCGCTGACGACCCATTTCCCGTCCGGGGAGATGCATGCATCCTGAATTAATTGCAAACGATATAAATCTGAGGTTTGAATTGTGCTTTTTATCATATTTCTCCTTTATAAAAAGTGCTTATCTTGGAACGAACCAGCAAGATAAGCACTTGAATTCATTGTTTAAACGCTTACTTTGCTTTGCCTTGATTGGCGACCGCATCCATGGCTTTTTGGATAGCTTCTTGATCACCCAGATAATAATGTTTGATTGGTTCCAAATTTTCATCCAATTCGTACACCAAAGGAACACCGGTGGGGATATTCAATGAAACGATTTCTTCCTCCGAGACCTTGTCAAGGTGTTTGACTAGCGCACGCAAACTATTACCATGCGCAACAATCACAACTTTTTTGCCCACTTTTACCAGTGGTGAAATTTCATTATTCCAAAGCGGTAAAAATCGTGCAACGGTGTCTTTGAGGCATTCCGTCAGGGGTAGATCCTCGCTGGATAAGTTGCCGTAGCGGGGGTCGTGACCTGGAAAACGCGGATCACTGGCTTCAAGGCTTGGTGGCTGTGTATCGTAACTTCTGCGCCAAATTTTCACTTGTTGTTCCCCGTATTTTGCAGCCGTTTCGGCTTTATTGAGCCCCTGTAATGCGCCATAATGCCGTTCGTTCAAACGCCAATCTCTATTGACTGGGATCCACATCAGGTCCATTTCATCCATGACAATCCATAGCGTTCGAATGGCGCGTTTTAACACAGATGTATAGGCGACATCAAAGTTAAACCCCTCAGCTTTTAATAATTTTCCACCGGTTTTTGCTTCTTCGATACCTTTATCGGTCAGATCGACATCAGTCCAGCCTGTGAAAAGGTTTAATTTGTTCCATTCACTTTCACCATGACGAATTAACACAAGTTTATACATTTATCACCTCTCAAATTTTTGAAATTAAACCATTCTCTGGTTTCCTTGTGAATTTATTTTATATTTTTGCTTGTTGCCATAGATTGCAAAAAATAACGCTACCGCAACCGTAATTATACCCATAAAAATAAAGGCATCCTGCCATAATCGCATTGGGAACAGGCGAATTAATGTATCTGAAAAATAGAATAACCAGGTATCACCAACGAAAAACACTTTGTGGAAGGCAGTAAATAAGGCATCAAAACTAATTACGACTGCAGCCAATATTGCACCAATGAGACCCAGAGTCAACCAACCACCTTTACTTGCAGAATCCCAAACCAGGTGAAGGTGGTTTTTCGTTTTGGCCCAGATGATGATCAGAATATACAGAATTAGAATCAGATAAAACCAACGCAACGCTTGCTTAACCAATATCTTCACATCCAGCATATGACTAACTTCGCGATCATTGTAAATAGAGTTACCATCATCAAAACGCAGGTTCTCCAGAAATTCAGGACCTTCATTATTGAAGAGGTATCGTATTGACTCTGTTCCCCATTTTAATCGTTCTTCTTTTGAAAACCCATATGGATCGGCAGGAAAACCAGGTAAGTTATATTCAACAACCAAAAATAAGGGGGTGAAGAGAATTCGAATGGAGAACATAATCAGAACGAAGGGAAAAGTAATTGTCATTAACAAGGATAAAAGCTTGGTTATAATTTTCATTGTAAAGTCTCCACCTCTCCTTGCAAGAAGAAGTCAATAATCATTGCATTGGTAAACCACTCAATCGGTGCTTTGTCATCTGTAAATACAAGCGACTTTTGTGGGGGGGTATGCAGGTTTTCTAGTGTGATTTTAAGTGTCTCTAATAGCAATGGATGTGATTTTTGGGTGTCCAATTGTTGAAAATTTATGGCAAGATTGTTCATATTGGTTGGCGTTTTGGTGGCAAATAATATCGAATTGAATGAATCGGGTAAATCCATGACATGAATGGAAGGAAAAACCTCCAATATGGTTGAACCGAGGGCATCAATTAAACGACGATCATCCAGACCTCTGCCAATGTTAATCACCATCACACCGTCTGGTTCTAAATGGTCGTAAACTTCGTTGAAAAACTCTTTGGTGGTTAAATGCCAGGGGATATAAGGCGGACGGTAGGCGTCCACGCTGATAATATCGTAAGAATTTTTACTGGTACTTAATCCCCAGCGGCCATCCTGAACATAGACAGATAAATTAGGAATATTCATCCCGAAATATTGATTGCCAATGGCGACAATTTTCGGGTCAATTTCATAGCCATCGATCATGATCCCTGGATACACTTCGGCTGCCTGCCTGGCGGTTGTCCCAGCAGCCAAACCAACAATGGCCATAGAATCCACATTTTTAATGTCAATCGGTGGATTGTTGAAAAATGGAGCAACCAATACCTGTTCCCAGGGTCCAAAATAATTGAGTTGATCAGGGTGGTAAATAGAATGAACCCCTTGCCCTTCATTTAATCTCAACAGGTGAAATCCATTGACTTCCAATACTTGAATGTAATTGTAAGATGATTCGGTTTCGAATATCATCCCTTCTGTATTTTTGTCGCTTCCAGGCGCGCCAAATAATCCCAGCAGAAGCACAATTACTGGCATCCAAATGAGTTTAAGAGGTTTTTTCCAGTGTATTACTAAACCTAAGGATACAAGTGCAAAAACAAGCAGGATTGAGCCAATCACCAGAAATGTTCGATATGTTCCAATCAGGGGGATCAATAAAATGTCTGGGATGAAAGTACCGACAAATGATCCCAGGGTGGAGACAGCGTAAATTTTTCCCGAAACTGTCCCGGCCTGTCTTGAATCGTGGATGGCTAAGCGGATAGCGAATGGCGATGCAGTTCCTAACAAAGTAATGGGAACGATGAAGAGCACCATGACCACGACAAATGAACCAATCAGATTGCCAATCCACAGCTGATCGAAGGCGTTGGCGGCTATGCGTAAGACTGGTCTGGCAGCAAAGGGTACCAGACAGGTCGTAAAGGCTCCCCAGGCCAAAATTGTAAAGAATGTCTCATATTTGGGGGAACGATCTGCCCATTTTCCCCCCACGAAATAACCGACTGTGAGGTAAATCAGGATTAGTCCAATAATCGAAGCCCAAATCAGATTACTGGTGCCAAAATAGTTTCCGAGTAATCTGCCGGTCGCCATTTCTGCTGCGAGTGTCACCATCCCTGAAATAAACACAGCTATCAAAAGAATTTTTCGCATTCCAAAATTATACCGTATGCAAATGAAATAGGCATTTAAAAATCAGTTGCGTATAATAGAATCATGGAGGGCTTATGAAACTCGTAACAGTAGCCGAAATGCGATTAATTGAAGAAGAAGCAAATCAAAAAGGGGTCTCATACGCAGAAATGATGGAAAGAGCTGGCAAAGGGGTGGCTGAATTTATTCAGCATTATTATGGTTCATTCCAAAATCCAGTTGTTACTGCCTTGGTTGGAAATGGAAACAATGGTGGTGATGCATTGGTTGCTCTTACATATTTGGCAAAACAAGGGTGGGAAGTTAGAGCATTTATGACAAAAGAGAGAGATGATCCGTTAATCGCAAAATTTAATGAAGTAGGTGGTAAATTTATTAATTGGGCGTCGAAAAAATCAACCGATACACTCAAAAAATGGCTTATGGATAGTCAGGTTGTTATCGACGGATTATTGGGGACCGGGTTTCAACTCCCGCTGCGCGACCCATACAAATCTATTATGCAATTAGTCAAACTATCTAGTGGCAATTTCAAGGTTGTGGCAGTTGACTGTCCATCCGCCATTAATTGTGATACGGGTGAGACTGCAGATGAATGTCTGTTTGCTGATCTCACTGTTTGTATGCAGGCTGTGAAGATAGGCATGTTATCATTTCCGGCATACCAATATCTGGGTCAACTCGAGATTGTAGACCTGAACCTCCCAGATAATCTAGAAGCAGAAGCAAAAGTAAGAAGGGATGTGGCTACTGCCGAGTGTGTTCGAAAGTTATTACCGGCACGCCCACTGCAAGCACATAAAGGCACTTTTGGGACGGCTATGATCGTAGCTGGATCCATCAATTACACGGGGGCAGCGTATCTGTCTGGTATGGCTGCGTATCGGATTGGGACTGGATTGGTCAAAATGGCTGTTCCTGGTCCGATCTACTCTGCATTGGCGGGTAATTTTTCAGAGGCTACCTGGTTGTTGCTCCCGCATGATATGGGAGTCATACAGGCCGAAAGTGCAGCTCTCATTCAGAAAAACCTGGATAAAGTGACAGCGGTTTTATTAGGCCCAGGCTGGGGTTTGGAGGATACCACAAAGGAGTTTCTGGAAAGATTGTTAATGGGAAAATCGACCAGCCAACGAAAAAGAAGTGGGATCGGTTTTGTGATGATGGACTCAGACGAAGAAGTAGATTTATCCAGTCTATTACCGCCGCTGGTGATTGATGCGGATGGCCTAAAATTATTATCAAAAATCAGTAACTGGCAGAAAATTCTGCCGGAAAATTCCATTCTCACACCTCATCCTGGGGAAATGGCTGTGATGACCGACCTTGACGTAAAAGACATTCAGGCCAATCGCATGATGGTGGCTTTGGAATATGCTCAAAAATGGGGGCACGTGGTCGTATTGAAAGGTGCCTTAACGATTGTGGCTGCACCGGATGGGAAATTGACAATCATTCCTGTGGCAAATCCCGCATTGGCTCGGGCAGGCTCAGGCGATGTTTTAGCTGGACTTATTACGGGTTTACTGGCACAAGGGAAAAAGCCGTTTGAAGCAGCAACAGCTGGGGTATGGATTCATGCCCAGGCTGGAATTGAAGCGGCAGAACGCATTGGACATCCGGCAGCGGTGATCGCCGGTGATTTATTAGAATCTGTGGCAACAGTGTTGGCAAGATTAGGATAATAAAAAAAACGGTTGCCCGTCTTTGAATTGACCCCCTAAAACAAGACAGACACCATTTGAGATGAGGTGCCTGTCTACGTAATTTATTCGCTTTCTTTTTGTGTCTAATTTTTAGGGTTCAGTGTACTTTATGGACAACCGTTTTTTTAAGTTTAAAGAATTTTAAAGTTCAACTTCAGCGGGCGCGTCGGTTGAGGTTTCTGCAGTGATTTTTTTGCTCAGTTTGGTTTTTTGTTCTTCAACCAGTTGAACGCCTTTTTCCTTGGCTTCACCTGCTTTCGTCTTTGCTTCTTTGAGAAGTTCTTCTGCGCGTTTTACTGCGTCATTGGCAGCTACTTCTGCTTTAGAATAAACTTCCTCAGCAGTTTCGCTGGCTTTATCTCGCAATTCGATTGCTCGTTCCTTAATTACAGTGCGAGTTTCCTCACCAGATTGTGGGGTAAGTAATAACGATGCAACCGCACCCGTTAATCCTCCCACTAAGAATCCGATTAAAAACGCTCCAAATTCATCTCTACTTGACATTTGTTTTCTCCTTTCCTTTTCTACGAAACTAATTATTTTATTTTCGGTTTTTACCTGAGGGTTTTAATAAATCAACAAACCTTTTCAGACCTGCGGAATACTCATTCATCTTGATAACGGGTTCGACCAGGTTATTACTTAGAAATGTCGTTGTGCCACGCAAATGGTTGACCGTTTCATTTGTCGTATCAAGAATTGGTTTAATCTCATTTTTTAAGACATTAATCAGAACTGCAATTTGTACAATTAAGATGATTAATGCGACACCTAAAAGCAATGACTCAAGTGCCATAATAATGATGAAGATATCCCTGACTTTCGATGTTGTTTCCAGATCTGCGCTGAATAAACTGACAAGCGAAAAAATGATTAATCCAAGTAGAACGACGACGGCTAAAATGATACCAATCAGTTTCCCTTTGCCTGCAGAGTCTTTCGTGACAATTGGAGATGTTTCTGCTGCGACAGGTTTTGTTTCAAATTCATTTTCACTCATAAAGATTATTATACACGATGCTAATAAAAGCTGAAAGTGAAGAGAAAGAATAAATCTAATCGGAAATCTTTTGTTTGCTGCTTTATTTTCTTCGTGTTAAAATAAAATGTTATGCAAATTAATTCCGTTATTATCTGGTTCGTTTCTTTAATTCATGTGTGGTTTTCCCCATTTCCTCAATTGGATTTGGTCAGGATTCAAACACCAGTAGAAGGGAATACCCTGCAAGGCAAAGTAGAAATCATTGGGACTGTGACAGGAACTGGATTTCAGTCAGCGGAAATCAGTTTTCGCTATCAGGAAACACAATCACAAAGTTGGTTTGTAATTGCGAAAACCTCTTCTGCAGTGGTGGATGACCTGATTGCCACCTGGGATACCTCCACCATTGCAGATGGTGTGTATCAAATGAGAGTATTGGTTGTTTTTGATGACGGCAGAGAACAGGAAAAAATCATTGACAATTTGAACGTGCGTAATTACACGCCATTCGATCCCATAAAAACCGAGGACCCGCAAGTGCAATCCACTCTGCTGGATCAAACCCCGATCATTCGTATGGAATCTACACCAACGTTGAGATCTTCACCTACGCCAATGCCAGGGAATGAGATGACTATCACTCAATCCCAATTCATAAACACAGCAATTCAAGGAGCGATTTTAGGCATTCTATTTTTATTGGTGATTGCTTTATTCATAATTATTCGAAGAAGAAAAATGGGTTAATCATGGTAGACAGTAAATTGTTTGATTTCTTTCGTAAAAGTAAAAGGCAATCCAAATCGTCCATTGAAACAAATATGGGTGTTGGATTTATGATTGTTGGTTTAGGCAACCCTGGCAAGGATTATCAGAAGAATAGACATAATGTGGGGTTTATGGCAATTGACAAAATTGCCAGCGAATTCGGCATAGAGGGTAAAAAAGTAAAATCCAAAGCGATTGTTTTGGAAGGAAAAAAAGAAAACAAGAAGATAATTCTGGTGAAACCACAAACTTTCATGAATCTTTCTGGGACCTCTGTAGCCAGTCTTATGCATTTTTACAAAATCGATACTGAAAATTTAATTGTTATCCATGATGATTTAGATCTGCCAGCGCTGTCCATCCGTTTACGACCAGGAGGCGGGGCTGGAGGGCAAAAAGGGATAGCTTCGATTATCCAAAATTTGGGAACACAACAATTTAATCGGGTCAGAATAGGTATTGGACGTCCGCCTGGCAGGATGGATGCGGCAGCTTATGTATTGCAGAATTTTCCAAAACCTGAAGAAAAAGAGTTGCCATTTTTATTGGACACTGTCACCAAAGCCATAGAATGTTTTTTGGATTCAGGTATCGAAATAGCGATGAATAAATTCAATGGCGAAAATGATATCGACAGGTAATTTATGGTAGATCCGATTAAACAACATCCAATTTTTAAAGAGTTCGTCAATCAGATTGGCCAGGATGCAATCTTTCCAGCTTTGGGATTGATCCGGGCTGTGAGATTACCCATGTTAGCTGCATTGAAAACCACCATCGAACAACCGATTCTTTTTATTCTAGAGCGGATGGATCAGGCGATTGCTTTTGCGGATGAACTCGGATTTTGGATGAAGTCTGATGACATCATATTATTTCCGGAACCATCACCAACTTTTTATGAAAAGGCGGCCTGGGGGTCATTAACCCGGCGGGACCGCTTGCAGACTTTAACATATCTGTCAAATTTTCATTTACCAGGGACAAGATCTGAAAATAATCCCAAAGTAATCATCACAACCGTACGCGGATTGATGACACGCACGATTCCTCGACGCGATTTTCTGAAATCGATCAGAACGATCAAAGTGAGAAAAGTCATCAAGCAGGATGAATTGGTGAAAGAATGGGTTGGGAATGGCTACCAATCCAGCGAAATTGTGATTGAACCCGGATTCTTTTCTCGGCGGGGTGGATTATTAGATATCTGGTCTGTTTCGGATCAAAATCCGGTCAGAATCGATTTTTTTGGGAATGAGATTGAAAGCATTCGTCAATTTGATCCGGCCACCCAACGCACATTGAGAATAATTGACGAATTTACCATTTCACCAGCCAGTGAGGTGCTTTTATCAAAAGCTGAGCAAATGGGGTTTGATACACAAAACTTGAATGAATTTTCAATACCATTGTTGTATCCTTTTGCCGCTTCCTTATTGGATTATCTACCCAAAAAATCTCTGGTCGTCTTTGATGACAGGGAATTAATTCGTACGATTGCCAACGAAATTGAGGAGCAAGCTGTTCGATTCCGGATGGACTCAATTAAAGAAGCAATCATCACGCCTGATTTTCCACTTCCTTATATCTCCTGGTCCGAAATGGAAGATATATTCACATCTCAAAAATGGATCGATTTTGGTTTTTCATTATCAGAAGAAGTACCATTGTTTGATAACGTGTTTGTACCCGGAGAACGTTTTGGGGGAAGAATTAAGACCTTCTTAGAATATCTGGATCAGAAATGCTCTGCAGGTATTCAAACCATGATCGTATCCAGACAGCTTAATCGCATAAAAAGCTTATGGAGTGAACAAAATTGCCTGGGTTCAAAACCAGTCTTTACCGAAGGCAGTCTCTCAGAGGGTTGGATTTTGAAAGGACTTGATGGTGAAGAAAAATCTTTGCTCATCACGGATAGCGAAATATTTGGTTGGGATCGACCACAACCCCGCAAGAGACCAAGACCAATAGTTCAATCGCCAGAGACCGATTATTCCGACCTACAAATTGGTGATTGGGTTGTGCATGTTGATTTTGGCATCGGCAAATTTGTTGGGCTGGTTCAACGCTATTTAGAAGGGATGGAGCGCGAATTTCTATGTGTTGAATATGCGGGTACGGATCAACTCTTTGTCCCCATTCACCAGGCGGATCGGTTGAGTAGATATGTAGGTTCTGATGGATCAGCACCGTCGCCTACGAGATTGGGCACACAGGAATGGGTTAACGCTAAATCCAGGGTAAGCGAAGCTGTGCAGGAAATTGCTGAAGAGTTGCTGGAATTATATGCCCGCCGCAGGGTGGCTGTGGGGACAAAATTTAGCAGTGATACCATCTGGCAGCAGGAGTTAGAAGCATCCTTTCCGTACATTGAGACAGAAGATCAGAAGAAAGCGATTACCGAAGTCAAACAGGACATGGAATCGGAAAGACCGATGGATCGTTTGTTATGTGGTGATGTGGGCTATGGAAAAACAGAGGTGGCGCTAAGGGCTGCTTTTAAAGCAGTTTTAGATGGCAAGCAAGTTGCCATTCTGGTACCTACCACAGTGTTGGCACAACAACATTATGATACTTTTAGAGAACGGCTGACTCCGTTTCCGGTCAATGTGGAAATGTTGTCACGTTTCCGTTCACACAAAGAACAGGATGAAATTGTTCTGAAGATGGCGCTGGGTGAAATTGATATTGTCATTGGAACCCACCGATTATTATCCAAGGATATTGCCTTCAAAGATATTGGATTGGTGATTGTTGATGAGGAACAACGGTTTGGGGTCTCCCATAAGGAATTTTTCAAACGCTTACGAACGGAATTGGATGTACTCACGTTAACAGCCACGCCTATTCCCAGAACTCTTTATATGGCGCTAACAGGGGTAAGGGATATTTCCATTATTAATACGCCACCAGCAGAAAGACAACCAATTGTTACTCATATTGGCCCTTATTCTCAATCGCTGGTTCGACAGGCTATTTTAAGAGAGCTTGATCGAGGTGGACAAGTATTCTTCGTGCATAATCGGGTTCAAACCATCAATGCCATGAAATCCCACCTGAACAAGCTCGTGCCGGAGGCCAGGGTTGGTATCGGGCATGGTCAACTAAACGAAGGCGAATTATCGCGGGTGATGCAAACCTTCACCAATGGGGACATTGATGTCTTATTGTGTACATCCATAATCGAATCAGGGCTTGATATTCCCAACGCTAATACCCTGATTGTCGATCGGGGAGATGCATTTGGTTTGGCGCAACTATACCAATTACGAGGACGTGTAGGTCGGGGAGCGCAGCGTGCCTATGCTTATTTCTTTCGGCATCGAAAAAGGCAACCGACTATTGATGGACAGGAGCGATTGGAAACAATTGCGGAGTATACTCAATTGGGGTCGGGTTACTCAATCGCCATGCGGGACCTGGAGATGCGTGGTGCAGGGGAATTGTTGGGTACCAAACAGCATGGTGCCATCGCCTCGGTTGGTTTCCACCTGTACACCAGGCTATTAGCCCAGGCGGTGAAAAGAATAAAAACAAATGATTCTGAAATTCCTGACTCCGAACTTCGGCTGATTAGAAATATCCGTATGCCGGTAGCTGTTGAATTACCGATGATGATTGGCTTACCGGTAGACTATATTACTGATCAACGGATGCGACTAAGTTTGTATCGACGAATCGCAGAGATTGAGACATCAGGAGCATTGGATGCATTGAACAATGAATTCGAAGATCGTTTTGGTTCGATGCCAGAAGAAGTCAAGAACTTAATCTTCCAAATAAAAGTAAAAATATTGGCCGAACAGGCAGGCCTCGCATCGGTAAGTACAGAGACGGACCAGATTGTCCTGCGCTACCCTCCACAGAACGAAAAAATGACATTAAAAGAATTGTATCTGCCAGGGAATAACGTTCGTAGCGGCAAGAACAGTTATTGGTTTGCATATCGAAAATTTGGGGATGGTTGGCAGGATTTTCTGCTGGAAGTTTTGTCAGAATTAGGCGAATTTTCACCCGTACTTACTGCAAGTCAATTAAGTTCTACATCCGCTAATTCCTGACAAAAAATCGTTTATAATTGATATAGACAAAATGTTCTATTAACGAGGATGATATGGATTTCGAATTACAAGCCCCATTTATACCTATGGGGGATCAACCTGAGGCAATTGAAGACCTGGTAAATGGGGTTCAAAAAGGATATCGACATCAGGTTCTTTTAGGTGCCACTGCCACTGGTAAAACCTTTGCGATGGCAAATATTATTCAGCGTTTACAGATGCCAGCTTTGATCATGGCACATAACAAGACCTTAGCAGCGCAACTATATGCGGAATTTAAAGAGTTTTTTCCCAATAACGCCGTTGAATATTTTGTCTCCTATTATGATTATTACCAACCAGAAGCGTATGTCCCCAGAACAGATTTGTATATCGAAAAAGAAACCGATATCAATGAGGAAATCGATCGATTAAGGTTGGCTGCGACAACAGCATTAATGTCCCGAAAAGATGTGATTATTGTCGCATCAGTTTCCTGTATATATGGTTTGGGGAACCCGGAAGCGTATGGAAAAAGTGTTATTGAAATCAACCTGGGACAAATATATAGAAGAAATGCATTGTTGCGACACCTGATTGAGAGTCAGTATTCCAGAAATGACATGGATTTGCATTCTGGTGTTTTTCGAGTGCGTGGTGATACGATTGAAATATTTCCTGCCTATGAGGATAAGTATGCCTATCGTGTATCATTCTTTGGGGATGAAGTGGAACGCATCAGCAGAGTTGATCCTTTGACAGGAGAAATTGTGCAGGAACCGGAAACAATACGTATTTTTCCGGCAAAACATTACATAACTGATGAACAGAAATTAAAAAAATCAATCCAGGATATTGAAGACGAACTGGAAGAGCGAATTGCATACTTCAAAAAAAATGAAATGCATCTGGAAGCACAAAGGATTGAACAACGCGCTCGTTATGACCTTGAAATGTTCCGTGAGGCTGGTTATTGTTCAGGAG
Source organism: uncultured Anaerolineaceae bacterium (assembly GCA_942491385.1). GTDB lineage: Bacteria > Chloroflexota > Anaerolineae > Anaerolineales > Anaerolineaceae > UBA6170. The sequence continues at coordinate 54,621 of CALOAF010000008.1, forward strand.
TTGAGAATTATTCCCGCCATCTCGATCAAAGACCGGTTGGTTCCGCCCCCTGGACGTTAATGGATTATCTTCCGAATGAATACCTATTATTCCTGGATGAAAGCCATATGACGGTACCACAAGTTAGAGGGATGTATCGCGGCGATCAATCCAGAAAACAGACTCTGGTTGATTTTGGTTTTCGCTTACCTTCAGCAATGGATAACCGCCCACTGAAATTTGAAGAGTTTGAAGCGCGTATGGGTTATACCATCTATACCTCGGCTACGCCAGCGAGTTATGAGTTGGAACACGCCCAACAGATTACAGAACAAATCATCAGACCTACCGGATTAATTGACCCTGAGATTGAAGTGCGACCAACAAAAGGTCAAATTGATGATCTGCTGATCGAAATCAGGAAACGAATTGAAGTAGGTCAACGTGTGCTGGTAACTACATTGACAAAGCGCATGTCTGAAGATCTGGCAGATTATTTATTGGAGATTGGGATCAAGGTTCATTATTTACATTCTGAGGTGGATACTTTGGATCGGGTCGGAATTTTACGAGATCTGCGCAAAGGCATTTTCGATGTGTTAGTAGGCATTAATCTTTTACGTGAAGGACTCGATCTGCCGGAAGTATCGCTTGTTGCCATTCTGGACGCGGATAAAGAAGGGTTTTTACGCTCAGCCACAGCTTTGATTCAGACGGTGGGTCGTGCAGCCAGGCATGTTAACGGAAAAGTGATCATGTACGCAGACCGCATCACGGATTCCATGGATAAGGCCATCAGAGAAACAAATCGTCGCCGTGAAAAACAACATAATTACAATGTTGAACACGGGATTGAACCTGTGAGTATCATGAAAGCGATTCATGATTTGACTGAGCGGGTTGGACCGACTATGATGATTGCTGAATCACGTGCAGAGTACCGCGCAGGAGAACGTGATCGAAAAATGAACGTGAAAGAGATAGAGCGAACCCTTTCACATCTTGAACAACAAATGCGGGATGCGGCGAAAAACCTTGAATTCGAGAAAGCAGCTGCCATCCGGGATCAAATTTATGAGCTTCGCAATATCTGGGCCGAGGAAGCTAATATACCACCCTGGAGAAAGGCGGCTATTCTTTCGGGAGAGAAGCCTCTCTAACGCGTGTGTTATATAGTTGGAACCACCTGGAAGGTTTTGAATTTTCCCTGGGGAAACGTCCATTCTTTCTTGATATTGCTGACAAATGCTGAACGTGGACCTCGTTGCAGATGGCTTAACCAGATATTCAGGTCTTCTTGCACTCCTTCGGCATAGGCTTCCACTTGGCCATCAAATGTGTTTCTTACCCAACCGGTTAAATGTAATTTTTGGGCTTGTTCTCTAGTGAAATAACGAAACCCTACCCCTTGAACGCGTCCTTCAATGATGATATGAACGCCAACCATTTCAGACATCAAATTGACCCATCAATGCTGGATTAATATTCGTCGTTCTCTTCATCATTGGTATCATCATATTCATCAAATTCTTCGCCAATTCTGGATTCTAAATTCTCCTCTAATTCATCAATCCAAGATTTACTATAATTATCCAGATCAAAATCTTCATCCTCGAGATCAATTTCACGAAATGTGTCTTCTAGTGGTTCTTTGAATCCCATTAAATCGAAACCTAAAGACATATCATTGGTGAGATTGAGTTTTTCAATAGCTTCATTGAGAAAATCTTCTTCTTCAGCGGTGGACGCATTTTCTAAGAGTCTATCAAAAACTTCATTTACTCCTTCCCCTCCAATTTTTGACAGCGCAGAAATTACTTGCACCCATAAATCTTCATCTTGTTCAAGTTCAAATGCCATGCGCATAAGAAGTTTGCGCGCAGAGGATAATTCCAATTCGCCAGCAGCAAAAACAGCTTCCCGTTGGATACGAAGGTCGGGATGGGCTAACATAGGCAATACTAGAGGAGCATATTTTTCATCAGCAGACCTTCCCATAGCTTCCAGTGCACTGGAGATCCAATTGTAATCACCAGAATTGTATGCGTGCTGGATAAATTCGTTTACCTGAGGGTTACTGGAGTAGCCAAAGGCCTCCAAAGCTTTTTGGCGGACTAATTCATTTTCATTAGATCGTAGGACTTTGATCAAAGCCTCATCAATGGTTTGCTGATATTTGGAGTCAATCATTTCAATTTCTGCGAGATACATATATTTGCCCAAAGTGCTAGCTGCCTGGGTGCGGACACCTATTTCCGGATCGGTTTCCATTATTTCGATAAAATTTCGAATTAAGTGTGAATTTTCGTAATCCCAAAATAAACGCAACCCACTAATTCGCACGGCTGAGTTTGCGTCGAATAATGCTAATTCGGCGATGCCCTCAAAATTCGAGGTAATTTCAGCTTCATGGATGATTTCGATGTTTTCCAGTAAATTTATTTTGCGTGCAGGAGATATTTGAACCCACGCCTTTTTGAGAAGGTCAAAGTTGGCTGGTGTGATATCTGATAAACTCATCATATAAGCGACCGGAAATTGGGCGTCATCATCCAACAAAGCATCAATTACCTGATTAAAATTTATGTTTTGAGTTTCCATTTCTGTTTATCCTACGGCATTACTACAGGATTAATAATATCCATGGTCGTAATAACAACCATTAATGTGATCAGTGCGGCAAACCCAACCATATTGATAATATTTTCAACTTTCGCAGGCACTTTCCTGCGCAGGAAAATTTCTGGAAGCAAAAGAATTAATCGGCCACCATCCAATGCAGGTATGGGAAGTAAATTTGTAAATCCCAATGCCACGGAAATGACAGCCAGAATCAACAATGTATTCAACCGATCTTCCGGGTTGGCTGAATTTGCATTACTTTCATCTCTCTCGCGCGCTTGTGAATAGATGCTGTAAATACCCACCGGACCCACCGGTCTGGCTTCTTCAGCGGAGATTGAACCACGGATTAACTCGCCTGGCAGCGCTAACAATTGAACGGCATAACCACCTGTTGCACGAAATGCATAGGGTAAAGCTTCGATGATGCTTGCTTCTTTGTATGGATTTACCAGCGTTACACCTAAATACCCTTCTCCCGGCGGAGGATTTTCACGAGGAGTGGCGGTAATGATACGTTCTTCGCCTTGTGGTGAGCGGAGTTTGATGGTAATTGGATTTCCACGGTTCAGTTGAACCTGTTCTGAAAGATGTTCGGTACTAGTGATCAGGATGTTGTTCACTTCTACGATCAGTTCTCCTGATGCAATGCCAGCCATTTCTGCTGGTGATCCGGTGTTCACACCATATACCTGGACGGACTTCAAATCAGGGATCCCCACCTGAGTAAAAATGATAGCGAAAAGAACCAACCCCAATACTAAATTGAATAATGGCCCTCCAATGAGTGTCATGAAGCGTGCAATGATCGAAGAATCCCCAAAACCACCTTTTACTTCCGGATCATTTTCACCACTCAGGCGTACAAATGCGCCAAATGGAATCCAATTTAACGTAATTTCTGTTTCTCTGAACTGACCAATTTTGAGCAGTCGGGGCGGGAAGCCAAAACCAAATTCCTCAACATTGATTTTAAATAATTTTGCGAAAATAAAATGTCCAAACTCATGGATGAAGAGTAAGACACCAAAAATCAAAATAAACTCAATAATCATCATTAAATCACCTGTTTTCTAATTAATAATCGATCCACACCCAATTATAATTGGTTTTTCCCAGGTATCAGTTTGACCGTAGAACTCTTAGAAAAAATTAACTTTCTTCTAACCTGGCTTTTCCACCCACACCTGCCTGATAAATATGCTTAACCCCGCTCAAGGATGATAATCTTTGATAAATCTTTTGTACATATTCTTTAGTTGTTATAACGTGAACATTAGGACCTGCATCCATGGTATAGCAAACAGGTAAACCCGCTGCACGCCATGACTGAACCCTCTTCATAATGGTGATGGAAGTGCTCTCCCAGTACATTAATGGGGGGTGAGATGTCATCATGACCGCATGCATTGTATTGCTATCCAGTTCAACAATATCTGCCATTGCTTGAAAATCACGATGTTTGATGGCACTACGAACAATATCCAGACGTCGAGTGGTGTCCTCCACGCGAGCGTTTTGTAATAGGCTGGTATTTGCTAACTCATGCCCCACAGTTGACCCAACTTTTTTATGATCAAGGTCAACCACAACCACGAAATCGACCAGATCCCAATGACCCACAGGCGCAATGCTGACAGCAAAGGAATCAGAGTCATACTCACCAGGATACCATTCCACGAAACCAGCGGGTACTGATCTGCTAGCTGATCCGGAACCACGGCGCGCCAGACAGGATAATTTTTTTTCGGATAATTCCAATCCCAATGCAGTACTGGCTGCAAGAGCTAAGGCGGCAAATGCTGATGCTGAGGAGGCAATACCAGTCCCGATGGGGAAGTTATTTTCGCTTTGAATTTGTGCATGGATTTGGATTCCAGCCAGATCACGTACAATATTCAGGAAGGAAACCACTCGTTCCAATCCTGGACCAGGTGTGTTTAGTCCATTGATGGAAAGAGCATCGGTAGAAAATTCGGGATCAAACCTGACTTGTGTTTTCGTAAACAGGCTATCCAGGTTGAATGAAATGGATCCATTCACCGGAATGCGTAAGATTTGATTTTTATTTCCCCAATATTTAATCAATGCAATATTAGGGTGTGCGATAGCGGTTGAAGAGAGATTTTTCACTGATTTTTTTATCCAAATTCGTTTTGATTAAGTTTATCATGATGCATCAAATGAGGTGCGATCAGGCTTGATGACTAACTAGAATGTATTTTGTTTTGTGAAATTATTATCAATTTGATCAACATTATACAATATTTTTAATATCACCTAAATTGGTATTAAAAATAATCATCCAAACTCCGCAAAATTAGCGACATTATTTACATAATTTAAATGAATTAATGCATGCGCTGATAATACGGTTTTTTAAATTAATAATACTGGGAGAAAGAATGAGAAAATACCAAATTTTATTAGCAATGATTGTTATTGCAGCATTAACTCTGTCTTGTGGCTTTTCGATTGGAGGTGATAATCAAACGACTGAGACCCCGGCACAAGAGGTGCTTGTAATAGCAACGCCAGAAATCCAAGCCCAATCGGGCATGGTAAGTTCCCTTGAAGGAGTTAAAACTGCTACAGTGCAAATTGAAGCACAGGGAAGCTTTGTTGATCCACAATTAGGGAGTGTTTATAATGTGGCTGGTAGGGGAACAGGGTTTATTATTGACCCTAGTGGAATTGCTATAACCAACAACCATGTAGTCACCGGGGCAGCGCTCCTCAAGGTTTGGGTAGCAGGCGAATCCCAACCCAGGAATGCCAGGGTATTAGGAGTTTCAGAATGTTGGGACCTGGCGGTTATTGATATTGATGGTGATGGCTATCCTTATTTGGGTTATTATGAAGGAGAAATCAACCCAGGTATGGACGTTTATGCTGCAGGTTTTCCTCTTGGTGATCCTGAATATACACTCACTAAGGGGATTGTTTCGAAATCAAAGGCAAATGGGGAATCATCCTGGGCTTCTATCGATGCCGTTATTGAACATGATGCCAGAATTCGTGGAGGAAATTCTGGTGGACCCTTGATTACACCTCAAGGTAAGGTTGTCGGTGTAAACTATGCCGGTAATGATACCTATGATTTGAACTATGCCATCAGTATCCAAAACGCGATTCCTGTTATTGAAAAAATGCGTCTTGGCGAAGATTATGAGTCAATAGGTATTAATGGTCAGACAGTCGTTTCGGAGGATGGAACTATAAGTGGGGTTTGGGTTTCCTCTGTAAAATCCGGTTCTCCAGCGGATAAATCCGGCTTGCAGGGTGGTGATATCTTAACTACAATGGAGGGTCTGGTTTTGGGTTTGGATGGTTCGATGGCTGATTATTGTGATATTCTCAGAACCCGCAATCCACAGGATACCATTGCGATCGACGTCCTGCGATTTGGAACACAGGAATACTTATCTGGCCAATTGAATGGCACTAAGTTAGAAACAAAATTCTCGTTTGCCCAGGAATTTGAAAACGATGTCGTTGAACAAGGAGGAACTTATTCCGAATTTGTGACTGTAACAGATGATTATGGCGCAATCCAGGTTTCCATTCCATCAACATGGGCTCAGGTGAGTGGAGAACCATGGTACGATGACGGAGATATCATTGGTTCCAGCATTACCGCTGCGGCAAATTTAGATGCGTTTAATAATACCTACGATGAACCAGGTATGTTTTTCGGAGTATCAGATGATCTTGCAACTTTAGGTGGTTACATTCAACTATTGGATGTATACCGTCCAAGTTTCATGAGTGATTGTTCATTGGATGGTCGTTATGATTATGAGGATAGTGCTTTTCTTGGAGCCTATGATGTTTTCACGAGTTGTGGAACAGGTCGGAGTACAATAATCGTTCTTTCAGCTAGACCCATTAACAATCAAACATCCTTTTTAGCGACAGTGATGGTTCAAATATTAACCGATGCAGATTTAGGAGCGCTGGATGAGATATTAAGAACTTTTGACGTGGTGGGATCATTACCCTAATCGATTGCTAGTTTCTTAAGAACCAGGCTTTGTCCTGGTTCTTTTTTTAAGATATGACAAATCTAATGAGATTTGACTCAATCGGGTAAAATGTTTAGGAGGACATCCAGTCCATTAATTGATTCTTTAAGAAAGGATTGAAATGAAAAATAAAAATTATGCCTTTATCATACTGATATCCATTCTGCTTTTTTCAACACTGGCATGTAATTTTGGTTTTCAAAATGGCAATATCTCTATGACCATTACCTTGAAGAGAGAAAACCTGATGCAATTAATTAATAGTGCACAGGGAATTGCCGGATCTGTTTCCGAGAGCGAATTGTTGATCGAAGTTCAGGATGTACAATTTTTAGAACCGGATAAAGTCCGGCTGACTGGTTTTTATGGGCTTCCAAATTCCGAGCGTGTAAATGGAGAGATTGAATTGACTTTTTCGATCGAGAATGATCAACCCAAAGTTGAAATTACCTGGGTAAATATCCCAGGTTTGGATTTGGCCAGTGATTTTGTTAAAGATATCAATGAAAAATTATCCGGATTAATCCGCGATCAAATTAAAGAATCCGGGGAAAATGCATTGATCAAAGCTATCTATGTTGCCGATGATGCAGTTAAAATTGACGTAGAAATTCCGGTAAAAAGATAAAATCATTCAACTTGGGCATAAAAAGCCTGTACATTGATGCCACCATTGGTAAAAGCAAGCAGGCTTTTTGGTTTTAATTTCGTTTGATTCGCCAGCATCACATTATTGCACAAAAAAACAATCTGCCAACCCTTAAATTCTTGCCTCAAAATATTTCCAAATTGCGCATAGAGATTTCGAAGGTCTTTATTTGCTGAAGTGCGGACACCAAAGGGTGGGTTGGTGATGTATTCTATAAATGTAGCAATTTCTCCCCAAATTCTAAACAACCATATATCTGTGCATGCGGCTGCTTTATACAGCGGTTTCTGCATGCAATACCTTGGACACTTGCTCTGTAATGGCAAGCTGGAAGGTGTCTAGAACGGGCACCTATGGTTGGTTTAAAAAAAGTACGCTCGATCTGCATATTGAGCAAACATAAGATTCCACAAGACATTCGATAAAATTTCCTCCGAATTACTTACTCCTTGATGGGGGATTTCTATTCTAAAAAGCTTTCTTGTAGGATAAGTTGTTCACTTGCACATTACTGATTTTTATCTAAAAAATCAGACTTGACAATCGAAACGCTTCGATGTAATATGGATTTGTCGAAGCGTTTCGATGTTTTCTTCTCCTTACCATTTCCGTCAAAACAATATAGGGCTAAGCAATGAAAGAGTGTGCAACCTTCCAAACTCAGATTAACCTGGCGAAAGGTGCTTAATGAAACGAGCCACAATTGCAGATGTAGCCAAATTGTCTGGAGTCAGTATTAGTACAGTCTCCTATGCACTCAGTAATAAACGCCCTATCTCGGAGGAAACACGCCAGCGAATTCGGGAAGCGGTCCAGGAACTTGGTTACCGCCCCAATCCAAGTGCGAAACGTCTTGCCAGTGGCGAAAAGAGCCGAAATATAGGATTCGTACTCCCGCTAAAGGGCATCGGGATTACTGGTTTGGAAATGAAGTTTATATCAGGTGCAGCCAGCGCGATTAATGAGGCCGGGTACACATTTGTGTTGTTAGCTCACACGGATCGCAATCCCGAAAACTTGCTTCGCTTTGCCCAAAATGGCGTGGTGGACGGATTCATCCTGATGGAAGTCTTATTACGGGATGATCGTGTTGAGTTACTGAAACAGGAAGGTTTCCCCTTTGTCATGGTTGGAAGAAATGAAGACACGACTGACCTCAATTATGTAGACATGGATATCAAGCAGGCCATTGAAATATGCTGCCAGACCTTTTTTGAAAGAGGGCATCGTTCGATCGCTTACCTTCATATGGATGATGATCAGTTTGGTCTGGTTGTGCGTTCGATTCAGGAATATCACGCGGCTTGTGACAGATACAAACTGAAGCCTATCCTGAAACCATGCTTGCCGACAATTGAAGATGGTCAGGCAGTGATGGATGACCTGTTTTCCAGGCATCCAGACCTGAATGCAGTATTTATTTGGAATGAAGTTTCTGCACTTGGTGCAGTTCAGGCTATTAAATCCAGAGGATATCGAATACCAGAAGATTTCTCGATCATCAGCCTTGAGACAACGATTTTATCCGACCTGGCACCCTTTACGCCAGATCTTATTGATATTCGTGCGGAGGAGGTTGCATCCCAGGCAGCCAAATTATTAATCGCAATGTTAGAAAATCAACCTGTTGAGCAATCTCAAATTCTCATTCCACCTAAAATAATCACAGGAACTTAACGGGTAACGAATATTGGAAAATTGTATGTTCAAAATTGATTAGTACTGGAATAACGAGAATCTATCCAGAAAAGGAATTGTGATGAATAAGTCTAAAAACCAAGTTAGAGAAGAATCTTATATCCTGGCCAGTTTACTTACCTTGAAACCAGAACCTGCCCCAAGGGGGATGAGCAGCCAGGAAATCGTGAGGCGAGCGATTGAATTTGATAACCCGCCGCGGATCCCTTATTACTTCCTTTTTCACCCGAATGCAGCAGATATCGGTATCATTGGGCCGCTTTCAGAATCATCCGATAACCGTGGAGGCCGGAAAAAGGGTGAAATTTATGAGGATAATTGGGGTGTGAGAAGAGAAGTAACAGGCCGTTTTTGGGACCATCCCATTGACTATCCCCTAAAAGACTTATCTAAATTCGATAGCTATAAATTCCCAAATGCGATTAAAGGGATAAAAGCAATTTGGCCTTTAGTGCGCTTAGGAAATATTGCGAAGAAGTATATGGTAGGTTGGAATCCGATTTACATGTATGAGACAATGCGTTCTCTGATGGGTTTTGAGGAATTAATGATGGCGCCCTATCTTCAGCCAGATGGATTACATCGTCTTTTGAATAAACTAACGGAGATGACCATTCAGGCTGTGGAAGCCTATCATCAGATTGGTGGTATACATGGTTTCCTTACAGCAGAAGATTGGGGTCTGCAGAGTAGTATGCAAATGAAAATTGATACCTTTCGAGAATTTTACAAACCGTATTATCAGCGCATCATCAACGCCTGTCATGAAAGGTCTATTCACTTCATTTGGCACAATTGCGGCTATATCTCCGATATGTTCCCCGATATGATTGAAATGGGGGTGGATGTGGTTCAATTTGATCAACCCAGATTGATGGGCCATCAAAAATTGATCGAAGCACTTGGTGGGAAGATCTGTATGTGGAATTGTGTAGATATCCAATGGGCGTCCAGGGAAGAAGTCACGAATGATGAAATCCGTCGTGAGGTCGCTGAGATGGTTGAAGCGTACCAAATCCCAAGATTCAACGGAGGATTTATTGCCAAACACTATCCTCAACCCTGGGATATTCAACTTCCTGTTGAGCGACAAAAGCTAATTTTTGAAGCTTTTATGGATAACGGTTGCCGTTTATAAAAAGGAGGCCGGGATGAATTCCTATCAGAGAGTATTGGCAAGATTGCAGGGCCAGCCAGTTGACCGTCCGCCAAACTTCAATATTTATATGACTTTTGCCGCCGATCATATTGGACCAACCTCTAGCGCGTTATTATCAGGATTATCGGGTGTTGGTTGAAGCTAACCTGGCCATGTTGGAAGATTTCGAGTCAGACATCGTCCAGGCAATCTCCGATCCTTATAGAGAAGCAGTAGATTTTGGATTGGATGTTATTTTCCCCGAGAACAGTTTGCCAATCAATACCACTCCCTTATTAGAAAAACCTGAAGACCTTTCATCGCTAAAAATTCCTGATCCATATAACAGCCCTCGGATGAGGGACAGACTGGAAGCGGTCCGATTGTTGCGCGAGAAAGTTGGTGGTGAAGTCCCGATCATGGGGTGGGTGGAAGGTGCACTGGCGGAAGCTGTTGACTTGCGGGGCATGACGAACCTGATGATGGACCTCATCCAGCGCCCTGAATGGGTTATGGAGCTATTGGAGATCTGTGGTGAGCTTTCCGTTCAATTTTCCCTGGCTCAACTGGAAGCCGGGGCCGACATCATAGGCCTTGGCGATGCCGCTGCCTCTCAGATCTCTCCTGTCATGTACCGTCGATTCGCTCTCCCCTATGAACAGAAAGTGTTTTCTGAGGTTCACAATGCAGGGGGCATTGGCCGTTTACACATCTGCGGGGATACGAATAAGATATTGCCGGATATGGTTGCCAGCGGGGCAAAAATAATTGATCTCGATTGGATGGTAGATATGTCTGCAGCAGTAAACCAATTCGGTGACCAGGTTTCTTTCTGCGGGAACATTGATCCGGTTGCCGTTTTGTTGCAGGGAACACCTGAAGAAGTTTATCGGGCAACATTAACTAATCTCAAGGCGGGTGGGATACATAGTATCTGTGCTGCTGGCTGCGAGGTCCCCATAAACACACCACACGAAAATCTCGCCGCCCAGAATCGGGCCTTGCAGGATTACGGACAAGGTTAAGGAGTACGATATGAATCCAGAGCACAAGATCCTCATTGAGGAAATCAACCGTCATCCAGAGGGGATTCGCACCAAAGTCGACAAGGGGCAGTCGCTTCGTGTCTTTCTCAAACAACTGGTGCGTTATCCATTTAGCACTTTCACCAAGTCTCTCTTTTCCGAGAACATGCCGAATGTATATTACGGCTATAGTGACCATCCCCTTGACCTGGAAGCGAGACCCTTTCAGTACGCGCAATCTTTCCTGAGACGCAACAAAGGGCGCAAAGCCAGTTGTGTGCTTCGTACAAAGTTATTGAGCCAATCAGGAAACAGCTTCACTTTTGAAGCCAAAGGCTACGATATTTATCAGGTTTTAGATGATGATGCAGATGGGATCCAGCATACCTACCGGGTGGATGACAGTACTCCTTACCAGTCGCTGACTTTGCAACTGGATTTCTTAAGGGCTGATGTTTATCGGGTTCGGTTGGCAGCAGGTAATAGTGTTCCGGAAAACCAAACTCCAATGGTTGTCGGTGATATTCAGGAGGCGAATCCGTCCCTTGAGATCTTGGAACATGATGCTTATTATCAGATCCGAACATCCAGGTTAAGTCTGGATATCTATAAGCAGGACTTCCGCATCGAGGTGTTCAATTCGGAGGGGGAGTTGATTGCTGAATCGGGCAGCAAAACCAAGAACGAATTTGCGAATGCTCTGGATTCCTATCCTATGGGATTCATCTATGATGGGAAGTCCCGTCAGAATTATGGGGTTGAGAATTTTTCTCTCTTCCCAGGCGAGGCAATTTACGGGCTGGGCGAGCGCTTCGATACTGTTGACAAAATGGGGAAGACCGTTGGCCAGTGGTCATTCGAAGGCAATGGCAATACCTCAGGCCGCACGTACAAACCAATCCCATTTTTTATGAGCACACAAGGTTATGGTGTGTTCATTAATGAACACCGACCAATTACTCACTGGATCGGTACTCGGGAGACCTGCACACATCAAATTGCGATTCAGAGCGATCTCATCGACTACTATTTCTTCTACGGACCAGATTTCAAACACATCTTGGGAGCGTATACTGATTTGACTGGTAAACCTGTGATGGTGCCAAAGTGGTCTTTTGGGGTCTGGATGTCTCGTTGGTCCTATTACTCACAAGAGCAGGTGATGAAGGTGGCAAAGCTACTCCGAGAGATGGAAGTTCCCTGCGATGTGATCCATATTGATGCCGGTTGGTTTGAGGATGAATGGGCATGTGACTGGACTTTCTCATCCGAACGATTCCCTGATCCAGAGAAGATGTTTGCCAAGTTGAGAGAGATGGGGTTCCGGGTAAGTTTATGGCAGATGCCGTATGTGCTGGAGCAAACTCACCAGTTTGCCGATGCCAAGGCCTCTGGAGTTATTGCGAAACGAGGCGGGCCATTTGTCTGGCTGTTTATGTTCCCTGGCAGCCCGATCGATTTTTCCAAGGAAGCCGGAGTCAAATGGTATAAAGAGCGACTTCGGAAAGTGCTTGAGATGGGTGCTTCGGCGATCAAAGTTGATTTTGGTGAACAGATTGAACCCCATTTGAAATTCCAGGAATACGATGGAACAAGTATGCACAACCTGTACCCGTTGTTATATAACAAAGCTGCCTTTGAAGCAGTTGAGGAAACAAATGGGGAGGGAATCATCTGGGCAAGGGCAGCTTACGCTGGTTCTCAGCGTTATCCAGTGCACTGGTCGGGGGACAATTCAGCTAATTACCCCAATATCCAGACCTCACTGCGATCAGGATTGTCGTTGGGGTTGAGTGGTTTTTCTTTCTGGAGCCAGGACACCGGGGGGTTTGCAGGGAGGGGTAATGATGAACTGTACATTCGATGGACCCAATTGTCAATTTTCCAGTCTCATATCCGATTTCATGGTCCTCTACCAAAATTCAAGGAGATCTGGAATTACTCATCTGAAACTCAAGAGATTGTCAAGAAATTCCTCAATCTTCGGTATCAGTTGATCCCTTATCTCTATTCAGAATCCATGGTCGCTGTGAAACAAGGGCTGCCACTACTGCGGCATCTGGTGATTGAGTTTCAGAACGACCCAACAGTGTTCCACATCGAAGACCAATTTATGTGTGGCAGGAATCTATTGATTGCACCGATAATGACACCAAACGATACAAGGAAAGTATATCTCCCCGAGGGAGACTGGTTTGACTTTTGGAGCGGTGAAAGGATGGCGGGGAGGCAATGGTTGACTGTGAATGCTTCCCTTGGCAAGATCCCAGTATATGTCCGCTCTGGCACCATCCTTCCTCTTGGGCCGGTGGTGCAGCACACCAATGAAATCGACGGAGAAGAATTCACTTTATATCTATATCCGGCAGAAAATGGAGATGCAAGCTATCAATTGCACGAAGAGGAACAGGTTCGATCGATGCGCGCCTCTGTAGAAGGGAACAAATTACATATTAAAAGCAAGCAGGCTTTTTGGTTTTAATTTCGTTTGATTCGCCAGCATCACATTATTGCACAAAAAAACAATCTGCCAACCCTTAAATTCTTGCCTCAAAATATTTCCAAATTGCGCATAGAGATTTCGAAGGTCCTTATTTGATGAAGTGCGGACACCATAGGGTGGGTTGGTGATAATCCAACCAGGTTTTTCATTGGGTTCCAATTCGGATATCGACTGATTTTTCCACCCTACAAAATGGTTTACACTTGCTTTTTCTGCATTATTTGTAGCTGATTCGACTGCGCCTTTATCACGATCACTACCTCGAATCGTGGCGGCGGTACTGGAGAAATTTTGTATGGCTTCGCGCCTGATTTTCTGCCAGATTGACTGATTGAAATCAGTCCAGTTTTCAAACGCAAAATCTCTGTATAATCCAGGCGGTTGGTTTTTCGCCATGAGAGCAGCTTCGATGGGTATAGTTCCGGACCCACAAAAGGGATCGATCAGTGGGTATTCAGGTGTCCAATTTGAAGCTAGTAGTAAACTAGCGGCTAAATTTTCACGAATAGGTGCTTTGCCGACAATTTCACGATATCCACGCATATATAACGGGTTCCCGCTAGAGTCAATACTGATAGTTACTTTATCGCGAAATACCCTGACAATAATCAGTTGTTGTTTTCCAAAAACTTGTTCTGAATCGCCTTTGATCAAGGGCACTTTTTTCGCCAGGTTTGCTTCGATTGATTGATGAATCCTTTGAGTAACCGCATCACTGTGATATAGCTTTGATTTCCGACATGTTGTGCGGATCGTAACACTGACATCTTTTATTAAAAATTGTTTCCAGGGAAGACGAACTGATTTTGAAAACAAATCTTGAAAACGGGTGGTTTCAAATTCAGCAATTCGCACCAGAATTCGATTCGGAACCCGTAAAAATAAATTCATTTTGTAAATCGTTTCCAAATTGCATTCATATTCCAAACCATCAGACGCTGGAATAGGTCGAATTTTTGGGAAGATTTGTTCAACTTCTGCTTTGGCTACTTGATCAACACCGGGAGGTACAACTAGATAGGTTTTATACATAAGGTTTCTTTACCAGGATTTCTTTTTGTCTATTTTTTTTCGTGATTGACTTTTCTACAAAAATTGGTTTTTTTGTAAATGGATTCATCTCAGTGTAATACATGACACTGGCATACGTAGAAGGAGTGGGGGTGAAGATTTGAACTTGCTCTGGATTTGTTCTCAATTTTTCGGATGTGAACATCTTCAACTGTTGCATTTCCCGATCAGAACAGCCTGGATAGGCAGCGATGAAATAATAAGTGAGATATTGTTTTTTATTTAATTTATGATTGATTTTATCTACACGATTCTTGAACGCAAGAAGTTTTTCTGAGCCAGGTTTGCCCATTAATTCCAAAGTCCGTTTTTCTGTGTGTTCAGGCGCAATTTTTAATTGACCTGATACGTGATGAGCTAAAAGTTCTTCGAGATATTTATTCCCATATTGTCGATCATCGAGAATGAGATCATAGCGCAAACCTGATGCTACGAAGACCTTACGAACTTGTGGGTGGGAACGTACTGCTTTCAACAAATCCATTTGGGGGCTGTGATTGACACGCAATGCCGTACAAACCTCCGGTGAAATACATCTTCTATCCTGACATACACCACGAGAAATTTTCTTTTTACATTCAAACCCATACATATTTGCGGTTGGTCCACCCAGGTCCTGGATAATCCCTTTAAATTCTGGGATTTCCGATAAGGCATCCACTTCGTTTAGGATCGATTCTTTGCTGCGCCATTGGATGGTGCGACCTTCGTGTACAGCGATGGCACAGAAATTACATTCCCCATAGCAACCACGATGAGTGCTGATGGAAAACCTGATCGTCTCCAGCGCTTTCACTTTTCCATTTTTTTCATAATATGGATGCTGAGACCTCTCATACGGCAAAGCATAAATTTTATCCAATTCATTTTGGTTAAGGGAATACGCCGGGGGATTTTGCACCAAGTAACGGTCTCCATGAGCTTGAATGAGACCTTCCGCTGTGAGCGGATCGTTATTTTTATAAAAAATGTCAAAACTATCTATATAGGCAAGTTTATTTGTATTGCATTCTTCGAAAGAAGCTAATGGCAAATAATCCTGTAAGGGTTCTTTGTTGATATAGCTCAGTCCCCTGATTGACCTGGGGTCACTCTCTTGGCTAAGTGCATGGGCCAGTTCAACGATGGATCGATCTGCCATTCCATACAACAAAAAATCAGCCTTTGCATCGAACAACACTGAACGCCTGATTTTATTGCTCCAGTAATCATAATGGGCAATGCGACGGAGACTGGCTTCCATGCCACCGAGCACAATTGGTTTGGTTTGCTTGAAAAACTTTCTGATTAAGTTGCTGTATACGATGGTGGCTCGATCTGGCCGTCTGGTATTTTGCCCGCCGGGTGTGTAATCATCACTTTTGCGTTTCTTCAAGGATGCTGTGTAGTTCGAGACCATTGAATCAATACTCCCCGCAGAAACGCCCCAAAAGAGCCGCGGTTCTCCAAGACGAGTAATATCAATCCCTGATAAATAATCAGGTTGGGCAATGATCCCAACTTGATAACCTGCATCCATGAGGATGTGGCCAATCACCGAAATACCCATATAAGGACTATCGATGTAACTATCGCCTGAAACAAGGATCACATCGAATTCGTCCCAACCTAAATTAAGAGCTTCTTCTTTTGTTGTTGGTATATACATAAGTGAGTAATTTTATCAGCGTTTGGGTCAATCTCCGAAACAAGTTCCTACATTTCTGGCTGCTTGTAGCCATTCATGGTCGAGTGGAATCGTTTTGTGTTTACCCGCTACATCGATTAATGGCATGGGGACAATCTGATAATTGTTGATTCCTAAAAGGATCCCAAATTGACCTTGATGGATGAAATTCACACAACTGGCACCTAATTGTGTGGCACGCATCCTATCGACGGAGGAAGGTACACCACCGCGTAGGAGAAAACCCAGAATCGTAATTCTGGTTTCAAGACCTGTTTTTTGATGTAGGAAATGGGAAAGTAAATTGGTATTGTCCGCGTATTCATTTTCAATTGCATCTAATCTTGCTTCTATTTTTTTTCTTTCATCGCCTTTTCGAAGACGAATATTTGATTCCCGATTTCTACGGAAGAAATCGACGCTTTCCTGAGTCAAAGCTCCATCTGAGACAGCAATGATGCTGAAGCGTTTGCCTGCCCGGTTTCTATCCAGAATAGCTTGAGAAATTTTATTGAGATTATATGGAATTTCAGGAATGAGAACCACATCCGCGCCACCTGCCATCCCTGCTCCCAATGTCAGCCAGCCAGTTTGTCTTCCTAAGATCTCGACAACGATGACGCGATGGTGACTATGTGCGGTGCTATGCAGGCGATCTATAGCTTCTGTGGCGACAGACAAAGCAGTGTCGAAACCGATCGAATAGTCGGTACCAAAAACATCATTATCGATCGACTTAGGAATCCCAATTACATTTAATCCAGCCTGAGATAAAGTCAGGGTTCCCATCTGCATCTCAGCACCACCTAAACAAACAAGCGCATCTAATTGATGGTGTTTGTAGGTTGCAACTGCTTGGTCCAAAAAATCAGAATTCTCTGTGGATTGACCGGGCAATTCCTGGCTGGTTCCCAGAATTGTTCCACCTGTTGTCAATATTCCGGAAAATTCCGATCCTTTTAAATTGATGAAATGATCCTCAGAAAGCCCTTTAAATCCATCCAAAAAGGCAATGATTTCCATTTTATGTATACTTTGGGCTGACTTTCCAATTGCACGTATTGCAGAATTTAGCCCAGGTACGTCATTTCCCGCAGTTAGAATTCCAATTTTCCCTGCCATAGCAATCTCCTCGTTTTGATTGAATGATTACCGAATCTAGCGTTCATTAATTTGTTAACACCATTCAGCAACTTAACTATATCATTTGTCAAAGAAAGGGAAACAGAAAATGGATTATCCTTGCCATCGGATGTTGAATGCTATAATCAATTTATCGGGAGGATAGGAGAGCCTATGTTTTCTGTTTATACGATTTCAAGACAATATGGAAGTGGGGGTAGCAAGTTAGCCATCAAACTAGCTGAATTGAGCGGATATCAACTGGTATGGCGAGAGGTCATTAATCAAGCAGCTATCCAGATTGGTTCTCCAGACATGGCATTGGCGGTCATTGATGAACTAGGGTTATTGGGAATTTGCCCAGACGATGAGACTTGTGCAAAATATCGGGATGCCATTCGGCAGGCAGTCATTTCGAAAGCAAAGCAAGGAAATGTTGTCATTGTTGGCCGAGCAAGCCAATTAATCTTAAAGGATTTCTCGAGCTGTCTCCGCATCAAGGTGATTGCCAGTCCATATACTAGAATCAAAAATGTCCAGGAAACGAAAAGGGTGAATGAAAAAGCAGCCAAAGCGCAAATCTTGGGGAGTGATCGAAACCGCCAGGATTTCATCAAAAAATTTTACGGGGTAGATTGGAATGATCCTGCGTTATACGATTTAACGATTAATACAGATCATTTTGATTTGAATTCCATAGCACAGTGGATGATCAATTTATAGGATTTTTTATGTCTTCAAAAGTAGAAATTAAATTGGTGAAATTCTCCCATGAGTCAGAAGAAATGTTTGCGCGTATACTGAAATTTTATGGAGTTGATTGGCAATATGAGCCACGTACCTTCGAATTAGAATGGAATGAGCATGGAAAAGTTAAATTAGCTTTCACACCTGATTTTTACTTGCCAGATCAGGATCTTTTTGTGGAATTAACAACCTTAAGACCACAACTGGCAACCATTAAAAACAAGAAACTAAGATTAATGAATGAACTTTATCCAGAGATAAAAATCAAATTGATGAAACGGCGCGATATTCGGGATTTGTTAATTAATTATGGTTTATATGATGAAGCACAAAATTTTCATGGTACAAAAGCACAATGAGGTAAGAGGTGAATGATTTGGTAGAAAAAATCAATCCTGCGGTCAGTCAGATATTGTTTAATGAGGAACAAATAAAAATTCGGATTGGTGAAATTGCGAAACAAATCAATGTGGATTATAAAAATAAATATCCAGTCTTAGTAGGTGTTTTAAAAGGGGTGTTTATTTTTATGGCTGATTTATTAAGAAAAATTGAAATTGATTGTGATGTTGATTTTTTGGCGATCAGTAATTACAGTAATGATGCCCGTAATCGGGGTGTTGTCCGATTGGTTAAGGATCTGGATATTCCGATTGAAGGAAGACAAGTATTATTTATTGAAGATGTTATTGATACCGGATTAACTCTCAATTATCTTCTACGAAATTTACAGGAACGCAATCCAGCCAGTCTAAATGTATGCACCCTGTTTAATAAATCATCGCGAAGATTAATCGAATTACCAATTCAGTATAAAGGATTTGATTTACCGGATAAATTCATTGTAGGCTATGGCCTGGATTACAACGAACGTTATCGTAATCTGCCTTATGTTGGTATTCTAAATGCTGAAATTTTTCAGCAAGGGAATAGTATTTAAATTGAAACAGGGGCTCTAAGTAACCTAATTTTAGCTTTCCTTTACCCTTTTCTAAGTAACCGCTTTCTCCAATTTCTTGAAAGACTAACATCCTACATCTTAGAAACTTTTCCTAAATCGTTTGTTTCACCTTTTCGGAGAATTTCTCTCACGGTACTACAAACTTGTGATTTAGTTTTTAAGGTAAGAGGGCTAATTCAATTTCTCAGAGCTCCCTGCAATTCCATTATAAGGAATTTGTATAGACGAGTCAATATGACCGGGAAAATTTTAAGATTAACTGCTTTTTCCAGAAAGAGTTTAAATTTAATGATTTAAAAAGTTATTTTAAAAATTCTTGTGCCTGAGAAGGCCAGGTTTGCGGGTTGGCCAAACGCAGATTTTTATCCTCCAGCATTTTTTGTAAATCAGCCACACTGGTTGAACTCAAACCTGAATATGTAAAAATCATGTTTTCATTCAATAAGGTTTCAATCGCTGGACCGATACCCTTAATGGTTTTCAAATTATCCTTCTTGCTCTTTGGTTTCAACAGTTTTTCTCCAACTGCTTCTGCCTCAGATTGTTTTTCCTCGAATGGAATTTTTATATACTTATTGATGATTGTAGAAACACTTGTTTTATTTTTGTTGGTTAATTGGTAAAGGATTACGATAAGTGTACTAGTCACACCAACAAATATTCCCAACCATAAAAATAACTTGGATTTATTTTGGTTTTTCATGTTAACCTTAAAAATAAAACCGAGATCATCAAGATCCCGGTTTATTAATATACTAATATTCTATTATTCGTGGTAAATCTTTTGCTTGTTTTACCCAATATTCGACCTGTGATAAAACGGGAAGTCTGCGAACCAGTTTTTTTTCTTCATTGATTTCAACTAATTTTTTCAGAAGATTTTCTGGGTTTCTTTGCGCAAGTTCAGGGATTGTATCTACACCAGCTTCTTCCAATAAATCAGAATATTCCTCTCCGACACCTTTTACTCTAAATAAATCAGCAAGATTAACCCACTCAAGTATTAATTTTTCTGAGATTTGGAGCACCTCGGATAATTTTTTTCTGTCTTTCGATTTAGCACCTACTTTCAGTAAACCCTCTACTGTTTTGATCCCTTCTTTTGCTAATAATTCTGCATATTTTGGACCGATACCTTCAATATCTATTATTTTTGCCATTAGACCTCCCAATTAACTTGTTTTAAAACATTGTCTTTT
This sequence comes from uncultured Anaerolineaceae bacterium, assembly GCA_942491385.1. GTDB lineage: Bacteria > Chloroflexota > Anaerolineae > Anaerolineales > Anaerolineaceae > UBA6170. The sequence continues at coordinate 75,026 of CALOAF010000008.1, forward strand.
ACGTAATAATTATATACTAACACACCAAAAAAGAAACCCTATATCGCAGATAATTAATTATTGATTTCTTTTAATGAAATACTCAGATGAGTAATAAATATCCTGATCTGTAAATTTACTAAGTAAATCGAAAAAACTTGTCTGGGAGGAGATTTTGTCATTTTGACTGGTCGCATATTCTTTTATAAACGTGAAAAATTTCTCATCACCAAGTTCTTCTCGTAATGACTGCAGAAATTTAGCACCTTGAAGATAAGTTGCATTTCGATAAGGGACAAAACCCTGATAATCATAAATTGCTTGATTGATATATCCTTCTGGTTGATAATAATTTACCCGGTATTCCCACCACCAATCAACCAACTCTGGGTAATATTCTTCGTAGAATAATAATTCGCTATACGTGCAAAGTGCTTCATCCAGCCACGGTTCCAAGGCCTGATCATTAGCAACTGCAGCATACCACCACTGGTGCGCGGTTTCATGAACTGCGATTGTTGTCAGGTAATTTTGAGGTGAGTAATCAAAAAGATTGTAGAAACCACGGCTAAGAAAAAAAAGGCCATCATATTCCATACCATCCAGAAAATCTGCTTCTACGATTGTCAAATTTTTTCTGGGATAAGGTGAAAATAACCTTGAGTATAATTCAATGGCTTTTGTCGCTTCTTGCAGAACATGGTTGCCAGCTTGTTGATGAAAAGGGAACGTATGGGTGGTGATAGCAATACCATTTAAATCTTTTATCTCAACAATATAAGATGGACTTAATGACCAAACAAAATTTCTTGCTTTCAAAGATGAGTAAAAATAGCGGTTTTCTTGTAGAGAAACTGGTACGGTCGAAGCTGCAATTTGAGTATTTGTTGGGGTGTTTATCAACTCAATTTCTACCTGAAAATTTGCCAGATCATACACAAGGTACTCGCCATAGAACCATGGATCATGTAATAGCCATTCACCACTTTCAGTTAATGGAGGAATGAAAGGGTACCAATCAACAAGATTGGTTTGGACAGTAGAATAGCCAAAAATGCCTGGTTTGCGGTCATCTGCTGGGGGAGGAAGTGGTGGGATTGAAAGTCGATAATTGATTTTTATCTCTATTTTATCTCTGGGCTCGAGCGCTTCATTGAGGATGATTGTAAAAAAATATTTACCCTCTTCTATTGTTTCTTCGGAAGACCCGTTAATCGTGATATTCTCCAGGGAAAATGATCCCGGATATCTGAAAGTGTCATTGGCTAAGCGGATATCAGGCAATTTTTGATTTGAATTATTAACATATACTATGGTTTCATTGACAAGTACGGTTTGTTTTGAATAGTCAAACTTCACCTGTAAATTATATTCAGGGATTACTGGAATATTTACGATTGCTGATTCTGGTGTGATAGCCATTGCCACCGTTTTGGTTTCTTGTACCTGGTTAATCGTATCAGGAGCTGTTGGTAGCAGTGGCGCAAGTGTGGGCATTTCTTGAACAGCAGAATTTGAACAACTGACCAGCAAAAAAGAAATTAAGGTAATCAGGCAGAGTTGTCCGAGTTTAGATGTGTTTTTCATTTTCATGAGTTAATGACTTGTAAGTTTATGATATTCTATTCTAAAATTACTATCTCCCAATTATAAAGTAGAATGGGGCAGTGCGTGATGTAACTTAAATAATACAAAGAGGTTTTATAATGAAATTTTCAATTGGAGATAAAGCACCAGATTTTTGTTTGCCAGCAACTCAAAATCGAAATGTATGTTTATCAGATTTTCGAGGAAAAAATGTTGTGCTCGCTTTTTTCCCACGTGCCTGGACGGAGATATGATCGCATCAAATCCCTGCATACCAAGCTGACCTAGCTAAGTTTGAGGGATTGAATACTCAGGTTCTGGGTATAAGTATTGATCATGTTCCTTGTCTAGAAGCCTGGGCAGAGCATTTAGGGGGTATCAGTTTTCCGTTACTCAGTGATTTCTGGATTCATGGGAAAGTTGCTAAACAATATGGTGTCTTAACAGATGAAGGATTCACTGAAAGAGCTATTTTTCTTCTTGATAAGGACGGAATAGTTCAATATATTGACGTTCATGACATCGATGACCAACCAAAAAATGAAACCCTCTTAAAATTAATAAAAAAAATGGATGGTTCTGTTGTAATGCCAGATCATGAAGAAAAACCAAAATTTGAGATGCCAGATTCACCAGTTGTAATGTTCTGTAACAATTGGTGCCCGGATTGCAAGAAAGCCAGAGAGTGGCTTAAATCAAACCATGTGGAATACGTTGAAGTAGACGTCAATCAGTACCCCGAAGCTGCCCAGCTTGTTCGGCAGAGGGCAAATGGAAATTTGGTAACACCAACATTTAAAGTCGGTGAAAAAATAATCGTTGACCTGGATCTGGATCAGCTTAAAAAATATTTATGAAAAAACCCTCCGAAGAGGGTTTGGTCTTTTTGATGTTGATTGGATTATTCTTCCTCATCTAATTCATCAAAATCTTCGTCTTCAAAATAGAATTCGGAATCATCACCATGAACATGGCCATGTTCAATTTCTTCAGGTGTAGCTTCGCGAATGTCAATAATGTGGACATCGAAGTTTAATGTTTTACCAGCCAGAGGATGATTAAAATCTAAGGTGACAGTTTTATCATCAACAGCAATAATGGTCGCTTCCATCTCGTCATCGCCATCTTCATCTTCATCATCTGCATTCACGGTTATTTCAACACCTAATTCAAGTGGAAAGTCTGCCGGGAACTCCTCTTTTGGTACTTCCACGATCGATTCGGGATCAATTTCTCCATAACCATCTTTTGGGTTAACGGTGATTGATTTCTTATCACCAATTTTTAAACCATTTATGGATTTTTCTAACCCTGGGATGATTTGTCCAGCACCCTGTAAAAAAATAATGGGGTCAGTGTCTTCACCTTCAGAAGAATCAATCACTTCACCGTCAATGCTAAGGGAATAATCCATTGTAATTACTAAATTGTCTTCAACCATGTTTGGTTTGTTTTCTGTATTCATGTTTCTCCATATATGTAAAATTTACCTGTCTCAGGTGAACAAATTATATCATGTGGATATTGTGAATTGTGCTAATTAATATTCATCCCACCAATGATTCAATGACATCATTCACGAGCGATCATTTCGCATAAAATTGGATTGGATTCACTCATTTTTTGCCATCCCTCCATGATGCGGTCAAAAGACAGGTTCGTTTTGAAGTGATCAGGAAGAATGAGAGACCACTCTAGCGTTTCCAGAGAATTCAATTCTCTGGATGTTATTGATTCGCACATATTCACAATCAAGGCTGAATTTGAGACATCAACCCAAGTATTTATATCTAATGACTCATACGTAATCCATTTCAATAAATATTCAACAGCATATCGATCCAGTACGATATTTGCATCCCATTTGGTCTTAAATTTTGTGTTAAAAAATTTTATTGTTTTTTCATGAGATTCTTTTTCTGAAGTTAAGACAAAATTCCGATTAAAATCTTTGAATTCATCCTCGTTTTTATCTGTAAGAGGAATGAACATGATCCCTTTTGTATCCTGATAATAGATAATGACTGACCAGACGGCGGATAACCGCGGATTTTTTTGATTTAATTCATCCACTACAAATACCAACAACCGGATTTGGTTTTGTTCCTGAGTATCAGGATTGGTAACAATGTTCTCATCAGTGGACAAGGATATGTTCGCTAACTTTGCACCAATCAACAGGCACATGATGAATAAAAAAAGGATGATGAGGATTCTTAAAAATTTCTGCATAATTGGGTTAGGTTAAGATTTTAGTATTAAGTTATTTTAGCATGGAAAGAATTTTTAGCTCCTTTGAATTGAACGAAAAAAACTCCTACATGAAAAAAAGTAGGAGCTGTCGTTTAAGTTGAATTATCTTGATTAATTTGTCAAATAATATGTATAAAAAGCCAACCAGCCTAAAAGAAAACCACTGACACAGGTAATAGTTAATGTTTTAGTGATCTGGCTAAAATTTAGTCCCTCTACAAATGGATATGAAACCCGGATGAACCACTGGATAATTTTGGATTGTTTCATGAGCGGGATGATTGTATCCCAAAAAAGCAATTCTGTTGTTAGCATTAATTCTTTCATTTCAGCTCCAATAATTATCTGGATGTCGTCATTTTCAGGATTTTTCCATTCTGATCAAGCAGAACCCTGACAACTCTTGGGATTTTGATTCCATTCGCTGCGTTGCCTTCTCCCTTGAAAATTAACAAGATTTTACCATTTGGCTGGCTGTGACGAACTGGTTTTTTACCAGCCACTTCAGGGAATTTTTGATAAACCTTCTGGTAGATTTCGTTCAACATAACCTCGCTTATTGATATCTACGACGGCGTAGGAATGCAGGAATATCAAGGTTTTCATCAGATAACAAGGCTTCTGCAGGTTCTCTAAATTGGTTTTGAACGGCTTTCTGGGGGGTGCGCATCTGAGACTGCTCACGCTGGTTAGGTTTGACTACCTGATTCATACTGCTTTCCAGTGGGGTAGCTCCTAAGCCAGTAATTACGAGAATGACTTCACAACGGTCGTTCAATTTGGAATCCATGATTAAACCAGGGATAATATCTGCATTGGAATTGGTCTGTTCTCCTAAATGGGTTAAGGCATCGGTTACTTCGTAGAAAGAAAGATCTTCCCCAGCAGTAAAATTGGCGATTATTCCGCTGGCATTTTGAATGTTCACCGACTCTAGCAAGGGGTGATTTAAGGCGTTGTGGATAGCTTGTTTTGCTTTGTCTTTGCCTTTTCCAATCCCGATGGATAACAGCGAACCACCACCAGCTTTCATCAATTGGCGAATATGAGAAAAATCAACATTAATATAGCCGGTTTGATTGATCAATTCGGATATACCCTGAATTCCCTGCCTGAGCACATCATCTGCCAATCTGAAGGCCATGTCCAGGGGTAAATCACGAGGTGCAATCTTCAACAAGCGGTCATTTGGAATGGTGATCAAGGTATCCACATGTTGGCGCAATCGGGATAAACCTTCCTGTGCATTTCGTTGCCTTCTACCCATTTCAAAACTGAATGGCGTGGTAACAATTGCCACAGTAACAGCGCCGATGTTACGAGCGGCTTTTGCTGCTATGGCTATGGAACCAGTTCCAGTGCCACCGCCCATGCCAGCAGTCAGGAAAACCATATCGGCACCCTGTAAAGCATAGGAAAGATCCTCAATACTTTCTTTCGCAGCATCAAAACCAACCTGAGGATTTCCCCCTGCACCTAATCCACGTGTGATCAGTGGGCCGATCTGGATCTTCGTTGGAGCCAGACTGGTTTTTAAGGCTTGAGCGTCAGTATTCACAGCAATAAAATCAACACCTTTGAGGCCTAATTCAATCATGCGATTAATCGCATTTGATCCGCCGCCACCCATACCGACTACTTTTAATATGGGTTTTATCGCAGAAAATCCTGAATTTTTAGAAACGGGTTTGGAAAAATTATTGTTCATGCATCACCTCTTGAATAACTATGTTGCAATACTCGTGCCATCTTTTTGAAGTTGCTCAATTTCGCAGCCAAATTTCTTAAGAATTCTAATTTTTTCATTCGAATAATAATTTTGATCTGGTAAGAGTAGAACTTTTTTGGCGAGGATTGCCTCATCAATTGAGAAACCCACGGTAACTTTGTATTTATTGATCAATGGCTTGATCTGATCAAAATCCCAATCAGAAACTCCGTGTTCCTGGTCAGGTAATAAAAGATATTTTTTGATTAAGCATTGTTTAGGATCAGACCGTCTTGATTTTTTTTCTTTTTCAATAGCTACCTGGGCTTGTTTTTGCTCTTGTTTAAAAGCATCGAGCATCTCATGTATGAGTGGATTTTGATGCTTTGAATCTACAAACCAGGCTTGTTTTGCACCGGGTTGACCTTTTTCAGAAGCCAATAACCAGAAATTACAAGCGAGCACTGTAGGAGGAATAGCGTCGATGGAAGTATCATTTCCCATATCAATACTTTGTTGAGAATGAAGCAATAGAGATATTATTTTTTGATCGAACCAACTTTTTTTTATTTCTTCCGTGGACATTTTGTTTGAAAAGGGGTTATTTGGTAACCCTGAATCGAATAAAATAATAGGAACTTCTCTTTGGAGTAATGCATTGCTGATTGCCTCATACCAATCAAAAATTCTGAACCCTTTTTGGTCCTGTGAACCCTGAGGGGTAATGTAAGGTTTTGATAGTGGCCATAATTCAGGACCACCTTTACCCCAATTCAAATCTTGATCATGCGTGTATGCATAGGCTGAGATTACCAGGTTGTCTAAAATTTGGTTTTGTTCCCGTCTGACAAGACTTTTTAGGCAGGATCGTAAAAATGCTGTATCCCAATAACTTCCACCAGGTTCAAGAGGAGGAAATATAGGCAGGAGACCTTCTTCCAGGGCGAATTTTGCTAAAGGAATGTATTGATCTAAGAAGCGATCCACTAGATCATTTTGTGTCCAATTGTTATCAGACCAGGAATCTTTTTGGTTAGGACGATCAAAAAATACGCAATACTTAACTCCCCACTTTGCATAAACCTGTAATAATAACTTTAAATCCCGTGTGCCGAAATTTGACCTCAGTGGCAAATTGAACTCAATGATGGGGGTTATGCCTGCATTTATTAATGGTTTTAGGAAATCTTCAGGTATTGCGCGATTTTTTTCGGATTTCAGCACAATCCATCCAATCCTTAAATCTAATAATTTTGGCAACCAGATTTTTAAATCTTCCTGCCGATAATGAAGTGTATCCACAAAATAGTGAATTCCGAACTGGTTGATGATTGATTTATCTTCGGTTTTATCCATTTAATCCTCTTAATTAATATTGGATTTGAACTATATGTAGCAAGACTTATGCCAAAATCACTGAATAAACTAGTAATCGAAATTATTTACAGAATAATTCACAAAAAGTATTAAGCAAGTTGAAGCTCTGATATAATTTGAGGATATGATTTTAGTCGCTGGCGGAACCGGATTTATTGGAAGAAATTTGGTTAAATTATTAATTGACAACGGTTTTGAGGTACGGACTTTACTGAAACCGTCTCAAAAAAGCCCTGACCTTCCTAAAGGCATACCAGTTGAAGCAGTCGTTTGTAGTATGAATGATGAGCGGGGATTAAGAGCAGCGCTAAAGGGAATTGATATCGTTTTCCATTTAGCCGGATCAGAAAGATTGTCTTTGCGCTCAGACTTGATGGAGGTTGATGTAAATGGAACAAAGACTCTCCTACAGGCTGCACGGAAAAGTAAGCTATCTCGCCTGATTTACTTAAGTCATTTAGGCGCAGATCAAAATTCAGCATTTCCCGTTCTGAAAGCAAAAGCTTTGGCAGAAAAAGAAATTATCAACAGTGGTGTTCCTTACACAATTTTTAGGACTTCACATATTTATGGAAAAGGTGATCAGTTTGTTGATGCCTTTGCCAAACTATTGCGCCTATCGCCGGGTTTCTTTCTTGTCCCAGGAAAAGGGGATAGTGCTTTACAACCATTAAGTGTTGATGATTTGGTAGCTTGCCTGAATCTGACGATTATGAATTCTGAATTAGAAAATAAAATCCTTGAGTTGGGTGGCGGAGAGGTCTTTACCTTTAGAGAGATTATTGACATAATCATGAAAAAATTAAATATTCGTCGTTATGTGATTAATATTTCACCGGCTTATCTCAGGATGTTAGTTGTTTACATTGATCAAATATTTCCCAAATTTCCAATTTCATTATATTGGCTAGATAGTTTGGCAGAAGATCGAACAACTGCCCTGGATACAATCCCCAGGCAATTTGGCATTTTACCAGCAAGATTCACACAATCATTAGACTTTCTAGGAACTTGAAGGAACAAGAAAAAATATGAGTGATATCGGTTTTTGTGTTCATGGTCATTTTTATCAACCCTCAAGAGAAGACCCGATAACCGGTGATATTCCTGAGGAGCGCGGGGCCTTCCCTTACAAAAATTGGAATGAATTGATCTTCAGCCATTGTTATTTACCCAACACAGAATTGGAAAATTTCAAGAAATTAAGCTTTAATTTTGGCCCTACTTTATTGAATTGGATGGAAAAGGAACATCCAGACGTGCTCTCAAGAATTATCTCTCAGGAAAGAGAAAATTTCGAAATACATGGTGTCGGGAATGGCCTTGCTCAACCTTATCATCATACGATTTTGCCATTGGCCAGTAAAGAAGACAAGATAACCCAAATTAAATGGGGTATTGAGGATTATATATTTCGGTTTGATCATCCGCCTGCGGGAATGTGGTTGCCGGAAACAGCCGTGGATATGGAGACGCTGGAAATCTTGGTTGACTTTGGCATTGAGTTCACCATTCTAGCTCCATGGCAGGCGGTTACAGAAAACTTGGACATTACACAACCTTATTGGGTAAAAGTAACAGACCAAAAAAGAATTGCTGTATTTTTTTACCACCGGGATTTGAGCACTCAAATTAGTTTCAATCCCTTGACAACCATCAACGCAGATGTTTTTGCCAATAACTTGGTAATGCCAAACCTGGTTCTGAACGCACAATCCAAAGGGTCTAAGTACCTTTTATTAGCATCTGATGGAGAATTATATGGCCATCATCAACCATTCCGGGATAAATTTTTGGCGCAATTGATGAATGGCTCATTGAAAAATAATAATATTCAGCAACTTTATCCAGGATTGTGGTTAAAAGAAAATCAACCTACACAGTACATTAAAATTTGGGAGAAAACATCCTGGAGTTGTCACCATGGCGTGAATAGATGGTCAACTGGTTGTGATTGTACTCCACAAAGTGCATGGAAAAATGCACTCAGAAAATTCATTGATCGAGTAGGTGTAATTGTCAATGAAGTTTACCAAATTGAGATGTCGAAATTCACCCAAGATCCCTGGGCAATCAGGCACTCTTATATTGATGTAATCCTGCATAAAATTGATCAAGCTGAATTAATTCAACAGGTGCTGGGGTCAAACCACTCTGTCAGTGAAGAACAAAAAATAGGATTTTTATTATCAGCACAATATGAACGTCAACGCATGTACACATCCTGTGGCTGGTTTTTTGAAGATTTTGATAGGATTGAACCACAAAATGTTATCGCCTATGCTGCTCAAGCACTTCATTGGACTGAGATGGTGACCGGGAAAAATTATTTGGCTGACCTGATACCGCTTTTGCGGAAAATTAACTCACAAAATCAGCAATTAAATGGTGAAGATGTTTTTCGGAGATTTTTTGAACGCACCAATCTCGCTTCTCAGAATACCTGATATTAATCTTATCCAGTAAATTTTTTCTTCCACTCATACAGCTTATTCAAGGCTTCAATAGGTGATAGAGTGTTTATATCCACCGCTTTCAGCGCACTGATCATTGGATTATTCTCCGGGAATAGGGTGAGTTGTTGCGGAAGATCGGGTTGAATAGTGATGGCTTTGCCTGAGCTAATTTCTAATTGTCTCAAAATCTCCGCAGATCTTTGTATAACAGACTGTGGCAAACCTGCCAGTTGACCGACATGAATTCCGTACGATCGATCAGCTCCACCTGGTATTATTTTGTGAAGGAAAACAACATTATTATCAGCTTCAGAAACAGCAACGTTATAATTTCTGACCCCGGGTAACAAATCACTCAATTGAGTTAATTCATGATAATGAGTCGCGAATAAGGTTCTGGCTCGAATGCTCGGATGGTTATGAATGTGTTCAATGACGGCCCACGCAATCGATAATCCATCATACGTAGAAGTCCCTCGTCCAATTTCATCCAATATAAGTAGGCTTTTCGGGGTTGCATGATTCAGGATGTTGGCGGTTTCAATCATCTCAACCATAAAGGTCGATTGACCAGCATGAATTTCATCCTGCGCACCGATCCTGGTGAAAATTCGATCTGTAATCCCAATAATGGCGGTGCTGGCGGGCACAAAGCTGCCAATTTGTGCCATTAACACTATTAATGCCACCTGCCGTAAAAAGGTGCTTTTTCCGCTCATATTTGGACCGGTGATAATGCGGATTATCTCACCATCTTCAAATACAGAATCGTTTGCAACAAACCGTTTACCTTCCAGGGATTTCTCCACAACGGGGTGGCGACCATCGATAATGGAAAGAATTTGGGAATCCTGTAATTCTGGCTGGCAATAGTTACCCAAGGAAGCAGCTTCCGCAAAGGATGAGATCACATCGAGCTCTGCAATTCCTGCGGATGTCTCTAATAAACGTTTACTGGATGTAGTTAATTGTTCGCAGATTTGCTTGAATAAGCGCAGTTCGATATCTTTGATGCGATCTTCTGCATTTAACACTAAAGTTTCATATTCCTTTAATTCTGGCGTAATGAATCGCTCTGCATTGACTAATGTTTGTTTCCGAATGTAATCAGATGGCACAGAGGAACTGTTCGCCCGGGTTACCTCAATGTAGTACCCAAATACCTTGTTATAACCAACTTTGAGGGTTTTAATGCCAGATTTCTCACGTTCAATATTCTCGAGATTATTAATCCAATCTCTGGCGTGTTGTGAGGCTTCGATGATTTGATCTAATTCCGATGAATAACCAGCGCGAATAATGCCGGTGGTTTGCAATGTCGCAGGGGTATCTTCCGCAATGGATAATTCTAAAAGATGCAATTCCTCACGACAAGCGTGAACGTTGTTGATATTTTTCTTAAAAGAGGATGATTCAATTTTGGTCAAAATCTGTAATAAGTCCGGTAGATTTTCTAAGGTTGATCGAATGGCAACCAAATCTCGGGGGATGGCATGCCCGGCAATGACCCGACTGGTTAATCTTTCCAGATCATTAATTTTTTTCAATTGCGCAAATAACTCAGCTCGCAATAAACCGTTGCTCTTAAGATATCCTACACAATCCTGTCTGAGATTAATTTCAGTGATATCCAATAGCGGTTGGGAAACCCATTTTCTTAATAAGCGTTTCCCCATGGCAGTGACTGCATAGTCCAATATGTGCAAAAGGGAACCCTTCACCTCATTTTTTCGCAGTGTTTCTGTTATTTCCAGATTTCTCCTAGTGGCAGCATCCAGTGTCATAAAAGTTGAGGTTGAGTAATTAGATAGATTGCTCAAAATTTTTAATGCAGATGGTTGTGTGTCATTGAGATAGTCAAGGATCGCTCCAGACGCCTGCAAAGCCAGCGATAAACCTTTGATCCCGAACGCATCCAACGTACTTACTTTGAAGTGATCTTTGAGTTTTTCTTCGCAGCGGATGGGTTCGAAATGCCAGTTTGCATATTGTGTAATGTGACCGGGGAGTTCATTCGGAATTTTTAAAAATTCTGGGATTAATATTTCCGCAGGGTTTAAACGCAATAACTCGGATCTTAATTCGTTTAATGGATCGGAAGCCACTAATTCGGTGGCTTTAAATTCTCCGGTGGTTATGTCAACATAAGCGATCCCGACTCTATTTTCATTAATTATGGCGCAGGTGAGATAATTGTTTTTATCCATTTTCAGCAGGTTAGGTTCAATAATAGTTCCAGGTGTTACAACCCGAACCACATCACGATCCACAATTCCCCGCCCGTCTGGTTGGCTTAATTGTTCAGCGATGGCAACGTGATAACCTTTGCTAATCAATCTGGAAAGATAATTATCAACAGCATGATACGGAATTCCTGCCATCGGTATGCGAATACCTTTGGCTACATTTCTGGATGTCAGTACAATATCCAGTTCTCTGGAAGTTATTTCCGCATCATGATCAAACGTTTCATAAAAATCACCCAATCGAAAAAACACAATCGCATCGGGATACTCTTTTTTGATATTTAAATATTGTCTACGAATTGGGGTGATTTCTTTTTCGCTCATAGAGATTGATTCTATGTTCACATTTGCTTTTCTGCAAGTTGAAAATATCAGACAACCTAAGGAAAAAGTAATATGATTAAAAAATCAAGTTTTTATCAGGTAAAATTATCCTTTCGAGAATAATGCGAGGAAGGTAATTAAAAGGGATTATGGATAAAAAAGCTAGATTCTTACCGTTTCATACCATCAATGAATACATGTTGGACGATTACCGTCAGCTGGTGATCCAATCGGTTTTGGGAAAATTCAATAAACTCTCGGAGGATCGGCAGAGGAAAATCAATTTGCTTATCAAAAATCATGTTCGGGTACAGGGATTCAGAAATAGTTCTGTCGCGCCACTACCTTTAAAAATCAATGGTTGCATTGATACCTATAAAAAATCTCATGAATTTGTTGCTCAGATTTTGTGTGCCTGGTCAGAAATAAATTTAGAGACAAAAAAAGTGATATTTAGCTTTCTGGAGGAGAGGTCCTGGAAACTATTACCTATTGATGCTGACAGAAGCTTATTACCGGGATTTATGATTGAATGGCCGAAAGAAGACTCATTTGAAATTCTGATTGATTCTTTCCGGGAAAAATATCCCGATTATTCGCTCAGTGATGATGACATCAGTCTGATGGTTGTCTGGTTGAGTGGCCGACTCCCTTATGAACCAGTTGAAGGTTTATTCACTAAAGAAATGGAATGAAGTTTCGTTATTCTGTAAATTCAATTTCAAGTTCCAAATTTTCTTCCAAGGGCTTTTCGGAATTCAAGTTAATTTCTCCGAAAAGCTCGTTTTGATTGGCCTCAATGATATGTCTTTTAACAAGTTCCAATAAGGCCAAAAAAGTTACTACCAACTCAATTCGTGAATTTTTTTGAATGAGTAAATTTTTGAACGTGGTTTTGTTAAATTCTCGTAGGTGATCCAGGATTGTCGTTATTCGTTCCTTAATCGTAATGCGTGGAAAATTGATAACAGAATCCAGTTTTTGAAGGGGAACCTCATTGATGAAAACTTCCTGGGCTACCTGCACCAAATCTTCTAAAGTAATTCCAGTCAGGTCTAATTTGGGTTGGAAGTTTATTTTTGGGGGTGGCGCAATCCGCAAATAGGTACGTAACCCTTCTTCTTCCCGTTCTAAAAGCCATTTAGATATTTCTTTGAACTTTTTATAAACGATAAGTTGTTGGGCTAATGCTTCTCCTATATCTTCTTCCTCTCCAAAGATTTCCAATGTTTGTTTGGGGAGTAACGCCTGTGATTTTATTTGCACCAGTTTGGAAGCAATGACTAAAAATGAAGAAACTTCTGATGGGTTCTCCGTTTCTATTTTCTTTAAATATTCCAAATATTGGTCGGTAACTTTTGCCAGCGCAAGTTTGGTAATATCCAATTCAGCGCTTTCGATTAATTGTAATAATATATCGAGTGGTCCTTGATAAAGATCCGTCTCAACTCGATAATTCTGGTTATAATAATTACCGGTCTCTTGCATCACGAGAGCAATTATAGCAGAAGCATCTGCTATTTCGATGAGTTAAAAATATCAGAATCTGAAATCGTGAGATAAAATAGATTTATGGAAAACAATAAACTTACACACTTAGATGCAGATGGGAATGCCAATATGGTCGATGTGGGGGATAAACCAATCAGCCATCGTATGGCCAAAGCCAGGGGACAGGTAGTGCTCTTGCCAGCCACTGTCGAAATGATTAAAAAGGGTCTGATGAAAAAGGGGGATGTTCTGACAGTAGCGAAAATTGCTGGTATTCAAGCAGCCAAAAGGACATCAGAATTAATACCTTTATGTCACCCATTGATCATTAACAAAATTGATCTTCAGTTGCATATTGATGAAACCTTACCTGGGATTAAGATAGAAGCATCGGTCATTACCGATGGAAAAACAGGCGTTGAAATGGAGGCATTAACCGCCGTATCCGTCGCTGGTTTAACGATTTATGACATGATCAAAGCGGTCGAAAAATCTGCCAGAATTGATAATATTCGTCTGGTTGAAAAAAGTGGTGGCACGAGTGGAGATGTTTTCAATGAATGAAAGAGATCAGAGAAATGATGAATTTGTCAATCTAAAAATATTATTTTTTGCAACATTAAAAGAAGTCGTTGGTTCACCTGAAATTAAAATTGAGTTTGAAAAAGGAAAAACAATTTCTGAACTGAAGAACCGATTGGTTCTGGAATATCCACAATTGAAAGATTATTTACCCATTATTCTAGTTTCGATTAATCAGAATTTCGCCTTTGATTCTGATTTGATACTTGAAAATGCTGAAGTGGCATTCTTCCCGCCTGTCAGTGGAGGTCAAATTGACAACAATATTACGATTGCAGTCTCCACCAATGAATTTGATTTCAATGCATTGATTTCTCAATCTATTCAAAAAAGTACCGGTGCCTTGGTCATGTTTACAGGTGTTATTCGCGGGGAGACAACCAATTCTGATCATCCAAAGACCAGTGGATTGGAGTATGAAGCTTATATTCCTATGGCGGAAGCAAAAATGAAACAGGTTGCAGAAGAAATCCGTGCTCAGTGGCCAACTGTCGAAAAAATCGTTATCATTCAGAGAATTGGATACATCGATGCTGGAACACCAACAGTGGTGGTTCTCTGTTCTGCTCCCCATCGACATACCGGGGTATTTGAAGCAACCAGATATGGGATTGATCGGGTGAAAGAAATAGTACCAATTTGGAAGAAAGAAATCGGACCGAATGGAGAAACCTGGATCAAAGGGAATTACATACCCGAGAAAGGGGATTAAGCTAATCAGAAATTAAATAATGTACCATTGATACATCACCAAATGCACAATATAATAGATGTGAATTTGAAGATGAACTTCTGGTGCGTAAGCTACTTGATTCGGAAAAGTGAGGTGGCTTTCGCTGCATAAGTTCTTAGGAGACAGAATATGAAGAATGATGATCACACTCCTAAGATGGAGAGCCCGCAAGAATTGGCACGAAGATTGGGGCTAAAGATAAAAGATTGGTTGTTACTAAGCAGAGCGTTGACCCATCGCTCATTTCTAAATGAGCATCCCGAAGCATTAGAAGATAATGAGCGCTTGGAATTCCTTGGCGATGCTGTCTTGGATTTTGTGGTCGGGTCTTGGTTGTATCACCATTTTCCAGAAATGCCGGAAGGAGATCTTACCAGAATGAGATCTGCCCTGGTTCATACAGAACAATTAGCCGAGTTTGCTGATCAAATTGGCTTAGGGAAAGCGATGAGGCTAGGTCGTGGTGAAGCGCAAGCAGGGGGTAGGTCGCGTCCCGCCTTGTTATGTGATACTTTTGAGGCTGTCGTTGGAGCTATATACCTGGATGGTGGCATACCTGCGATTAATGACTTTCTTGAACAGTTATTGATTGATGCCTCCGAAGATATTTTGTTAAATAACAAAAATGAAGATCCTAAAAGTCTTTTCCAGGAATGGGCGCAATCCCAAGGATATTTTGCACCTTCCTATGTTACTAAAAATTCTTTTGGTCCAGACCACTCAAAAGTATTTCAGGTGGAAGTTATGTTAAACGGAGAGTGTTATGGAAGCGGAGAAGGTCCGAGTAAACAAGCCGCAGCAAAAATAGCAGCCCAACAGGCTCTCATTCGCTTAGGATTTGTCCATAAACAAAGAAAACTTGATGAATAATCAAATGAATTCACGCTTAAAGTCGTTAGAACTGCAGGGATATAAAACCTTTGCTACAAAAACCAATTTTGCGTTTCCCGGAAAAATTACTGTAATTGTAGGACCAAATGGATCGGGAAAATCGAACATTGCTGATGCGGTTCGTTGGGTTTTAGGGGAACAATCATATCGATTGCTGCGAGGTAGAAAAACCGAAGATATGATATTTGGTGGAAGTGATGGGCGTTCACGTGCAGGAATGGCTTCATCGACAATTACATTCAATAACGAAGATGGCTGGCTTCCTATCGATTTTTCCGAAGTGTCTGTCACCCGTCGCGCTTACCGTGATGGACAAAATGAATATTTGTTAAATGGGCAAAGAATCCGTTTGAGAGATATCCAGGAATTACTGGCACAATCAGGTCTGGCTGAACGCACATACACATTAATTGGTCAGGGTCTGGTTGATTCTGCTTTGTCTATCCGGCCGGAAGAGCGAAGAAAATTTTTTGAAGAAGCAGCTGGAATCGGTTTGTACCGATCACGAAGGGAAGATTCATTAAATCGTCTTGATCAGACACGTCATAATTTAGAAAGAGTTACGGACATTTTGAGTGAATTGGAACCCAGATTGAGAAGTTTGGAACGCCAAACCAGGAGGTTCCGGGATTACAAGACTTTACAGGCTGACCTACAGGTTTTGTTAAGAATCTGGTATGGTTTTCATTGGAACAATGCCCAAAATGACTTATCTCAATCAAAACGGGTTCTGCAGGAACGCGAATTACATTTAAATGATGTCAAGAACAATTATGAAAAAGTTGAAAAACAAATTACTGATATTCGAAACCAAATTTCTGCAAAAAGAAGTGTGCTTAATGAATTGCATTCACAGTCCTCGTCACAACACTTGGAGCTCGAAAAAATTATCAGGGATCTGGCAGTTTTAGAAGAGCGTCATCGTTCCTTAAATGATCAGGAATACAATCAAAATTACGATCTTGTTCGATTAGATGAAGAGATTAAATCAAAAGAAACAAACCTTGAAAGTTTAGAATCTGAATGCCAAAAATTGTCCCAAGAGGTGACTGAAGCTAAAAATAATCTGGATGAAGCTCAAAAATCATTGAATGAAAGATTAGTTATAAGGGGGCAGTTTGAAGCTGAGCTTCAAAAAATCAGGAGATTGCTGATTGAAAATGAAACCAAGGCAGTTGAAGCCAAAGCAAAATTAAATGAATTAAATGAACGTATCAATACCATTAATCTTTCTCTGGAAAAAATCCATCAAGAAGAGTTGGATATCCAAAAGGAATTTTCCAAAAAAGAAAATGATCTGGAAAAATCTAAGAAAGTATTAATGGATACCGAGAAATTGAATGAAATAATCAAGAAAAAATCCCGTGACTCTGAAAGCAAAAAACAAGAAATTAATCGGGTAATTCAGGAGAAAAGGAATATTCTCAATAAAATCCAGTTAGAAGTTATCAAACTTAATGCTCAATATGACGCGTTGAATGAGGCAGAAAAGACACTAAGTGGTTTTAATCAGGGTGCTAAAAACCTGATGAATGCTCATAGAAGTGGTAAATTTTCTGGACAATACAAACCTCTCAGCGAGGTATTGAATGTTCCCAAGGATTTAGAAGTAGCGGTCGCGGCAGCGTTAGGAGAATATCTAGATTCAATTGTCTTGTTAGACGAGTCTGATCCAACATATGCCATTCAATATTTGGCAAAGGGGGACCAGGGTCGAGCAATACTACTACCTTTGCAATGGTTGAAAAATGATCAGATTGTAAATGCGCCCTCTATTGATGGCTTTATTGGGAAAGCGAACGAACTTGTAAAATTTGATAATCAGTATCTTCCTATCGTGCGAAGTTTATTAGGAAATACAATCGTAGTTGACCACCAGGAAAACGCTATTAAAGCATTAGGTACATTACCCTCACAGGCAAGGATTGTTACCTTAAATGGTGAGGTTTTTCGAGGTAATGGAATTGTTTTTGCAGGAAAAGAAACAAGATCGGCAATGATCGCCCGCCCCCGACAGAAACAAGAATTACTTAGTTTAATTGAGGAAACTCAGGAAAAATTCACAACAATCGATGCGGACATCAACAGACTTGAAGCAGATTTCCAAAAGTTAGATCTAGATCATATAAAAATATCGCAAGACGATCAAAAAGGTAATTTGGCCTTACAACAAAACCAGAAGTTGGTAAATCAACAAAATCTAGACTTTGAAAAATTGAAACAAAGAAAACAATGGGTTGAGAATCAAATAAAAACTTTTGAACGACAGCTATCTACCAGCCATGAATCGGAAGCAGCAACACAGAATTTGTTAGAGGAAATTGTCAAAAAAATTGATGAACAGCGAAAAGAAGTTGAAGTTCTCAGGTCGAAATTAAATGATATTCCACTTGATGATTTTCAATCCAGTGTTGGTCATTGGAAAACAAATTTGGCAGTTGTGGAAAGGGCTAGCAATGAGGCCCAAAAACGACTCCAGGAAAACCGATTAAACAACGATCAGAATAAACAGAGATACACTTCCATCCACAGGCGTATAGAAGATTTCAAGAATGCATTACTTGATATTGATGACGAGCGCTCGATTAAAAAATCCATGGAAGTTGAGTTTAAAGGCGAAATTGAAAAAATCAGAAATAATATCCTTCCTGTTGAAAATGAATTAGAAATTCTTGAAAAATCTTTTAATGTATTGCAAGAAGAAATCAGTAATGCGCAACAAACTGTCACTATCGGTGAGCGTTATGTAACCCAGGGGCAACTAGATAATTCTCGAAATAAAGATGTATTGGAGAACTTGCGGAGGCGGATAGAAGAAGATTTCGGATTGGTTTCCTTTGAATATTCATCGTCTGTTTCTGGTCCCAATCCACTGCCTTTTGATGGATTGGTGGAACAATTACCAATTGTGACGGAAATTGAACCCAATCTGGAAGAAAATATCAATCGCCAACGAGCCCAATTGCGCAGGATCGGTCCGATTAATCCTGAGGCTGAAGAGGAATTTCTCTCTGTTAAAGAAAGGTTTGAATTCTTGTCAGTGCAGGTTGAAGATTTGAAAAAAGCAGACCAGGACCTACGGCAAGTTATTGCAGAATTAGATGAACTGATGCAGCGGGAGTTCAGAAAGACGTTTGATGCTGTTGCATTGGAATTCAAAGACTTATTTACACGATTGTTTGGTGGTGGATCGGCAAAATTGTATCTCACCGATGAAGAAAATTTCAACAACACCGGTATTGAGATCGAAGCCCGATTGCCAGGTAGACGTGAAGTTGGATTATCGCTATTATCTGGCGGGGAACGAAGCCTTACGGCCGTCGCCTTAATCTTCTCTTTGTTAAAAGTATCCCCACCGCCTTTCTGTGTATTGGATGAAGTGGACGCAGCATTAGATGAGTCAAATGTAGGTAGGTTTTGTGACTTATTGAGCGAATTAGGAAAAACGATACAATTTATCGTCATTACTCATAATCGCAATACAGTTCAGGCAGCTGATGTTATTTATGGAATAACGATGGGTAGAGATTCTTCCAGCCAGATAATTTCTTTAAGGTTGGATGAAGTCAGTGATGATTTAGTAAAGTAAAAAAAAGGCTGTCCTTTCTTGTCGGACAGCCTTTAGCTATTATGACATACAATGGAGCCTATTGATTATCCCCGAATACAGGAGTATCCGGAACAATTTTCGTCCAGATATCGTCATATTGTTCGATGGTGTACTTCTCTTTTTGTGCGGTTAACCATTCGGCGAAGAAAGTCTGCTTATTTTGATCCACCCGGCTGCTTTCAATTGGGCGAATTTCTTTGCCTAAAAGCTGGATAATGTGGAAACCATGAATTGTCTCAATTGGATCGCTGATTTCACCAACTTCCAATTCATAGGCAGCTGCTTCAAACTCTGGAACCATCATATTTTTTCCAAACCAACCCAAATCACCACCTGTATCTTTACTGCCTGGATCAGTTGAAACTTCAGCAGCAATTGTGGACCAATCCTCGCCATTTTCTAGGCGGTTGAGAACATCCTGAGCTTCTTCCAACGTTGCTACCAAAATGTGGCGTGCCCATACCTGATCTTCCTGTGTGGGGAGATCAGCGGTGATAAGCTCATATACTTTTTGGCTGATTAGCTGGGTGCGATATAAGTTAAGGATATCTTTTTCACTCATGCCAATCTTCCCAAAATTTTGAACAAAATTATCGTAATTCTCCTGAAATAAATCTTCTGTGTAAGGTGTTGGAGATGGAACGGTGGTTGGAGCTGCTACAGATTCATCAGTGACTTCGGGTTCTACCACTTCTTCTTCAGATGGTGTTTCAGCTTCGGATTCAGTCAACTCCTCCACAGGTGTGGCTGAGGGGGTAGCCGTTACCAAAGCATATTGCGTTGGATTCATTGTTGCAGTTGCAAATGGTGTCGAAGTATTTTCAGGGGTCGGTGTGCCATTGGGAAAATATCCAAAATCTTTCTGGATAGCTTCCTGAATTTCTTGTTCACTGACTTCTATTCCCTGTTCATCAGCATAAAATCCGATTACTTCCGTGTCAATCATTTTGGTTAAAACAGTTGCACCGATGCTTTCTGGAATGGCCATTTGAGATTGTATTTGCTGTATCAGATTATCAAAATAAGCCACATTTTGTTCATCAAAAGCAAAGAACTGTTTATAAGATTCGTACTGGAAAGCCTGACCGTTCATTTGCTGCCGTTCTAGTTTTACCATTTTGATGAATTCTTCGGATCTGATGATCGAATCACCAACTTTTGCAACCGGTTTTCGATTTTTTATTAAGGTTTGATCCAAAACACCATAAACGAGCACAACCAGGATAATACCAACAACAATTAGTGCAGCAGTAATTAACATTCTACGCTGTTGTTGTTCTTGTTGTAAGCGTGCTTTATGTTTCTTGGATACCACTTTACTAGATGGGGAACGTGCCATATTTTAAACCTCGGTTTTTAAAAAGGGCATAGAAGGTATACCCACCCCATGCCCTTAATTTATTTTTATTAACTATTGAAGATATTAATCTTCCATTGATGCTACGAAAGGTAAAAGTGCAACAAAACGTGCTTTTTTCACCGCAGCTGCGATTTCACGTTGATGTTTTGCACAAGTGCCTGTTTGACGGCGTGGTCGGATTTTCCCATCTTCCATTACATACCGACGTAATAAGTCAGTATCTTTGTAATTGATTTTTGCTTCTTTGTCTGAGCAAAATTGGCAAATTTTTGGACGGGGAGTAAAACCACGACGATTTCCAGGACCCCTTCGAAATTGACCACCTTCGTTTGTCATTTCATTTTCTCCTATACGGAATAATTATCGTTATTTTCAAGTGTTGATGGAGTGATTTGTTGATTGATATCTTTCCTGTCACCGAGGATCATCATCTCGGAAGCCACAATTTCTACACTAGTGTGTTTGCAGCCATCAGAATCTTCCCAGTGTCTGGATTGGAGTCGTCCTTCAATATATACCTGTAAACCCTTAAACAAATATTGTTTACAAATTTCTGCGAGGTTTCCCCACGTCACAACGTTGAACCATTCGGTTTCAAGGTGGCGTTCACCATCTGAAGAATTCCAGGAGCGGTTGCAGGCAATGACAAATGTGGTCACTGCACGCCCTGAGGGCGTTAAACGCATCTCAGGATCGCGTCCCAGAAATCCTATGATCATGACTTTATTCAAACCTCTACTCATTTACAGCTCCGATTGTAACGAATCAACCAGTTATTCTTCCTACATCATAACAACAAATGCTATTCAGTAACTGAAAGCATGTGACGCATCACTGGTTCCAAGAACCGGATATTGCGCTCTAATTCTTTGGTATCTGATGGCTCGATGTTAATATGAAAAAGCACATAATGACTTTCACGTTGTTTTCGAATTTGATAAGCCATTCGGCGATTTCCCCAATCAACAGTTTTTTCAACTGTTCCGCCACTATCAGTTACCCAACCTGCAATTTTAGATGTAACATCACCAAAAGCTGTTTCATCCAGATCTGGTTGAACCAAAACCATTAACTCATAATTACGCATTTAAAAATTCCTCCTTTCCTCGGGTTTGCTGCTGTTCTCTTCCAGTGAAGAGCCAGAAGCGGAAAGGTGACAACAACGTTGCCGCCCATGTTGACCCAAGTCTATCATAATTTGTATGAAACAGGGAGGGTAAATTATCCGTGGAAAATTTATCTACAAAATATTCTCGAACATTGACTTTGATTGAATATTACAAAACAAGAATTGAATTTTTCAATTTTTCCAGATCAACTTCTTGAAACCATTTATGAAATGCCAGGGTTTCCCTGTGTAAAAATTCGATATTTTGCTTGTATAACTCCGCTTTAATCGAATCTCTGGATCCACCTGCTTTGACAAACCATTGCGTATCAGGATGTTCGGATAAAGTTATTTGCCCAATAGAATGTAAATATCGACACACAAACTCTATGGTGGTCGTTCGATGTCCTGTGGCGGTTGCGATATCAATGGGGTGAAAGAGACCATTTTTAAATTGGATGACATGGTTTAGCATGCCGGCAATGGTTTTAATCATCTGGTTCACAGATTTGTCGGAGGGTTCATTTCCGAAAATAACCAGGTGCTTTGGACGAACTGTTATAAAGATTTTCAGAAATTGTGTTAAATTCGGTGGGATAGTGAAGAGGATTAGTGTATCTGCTGGGTGTAAATTCTGACGATTATGAACTGGGGAAAAATCATGCCGCAAACTTTCCTGATACCAAAGGACATCCTGATATTTCTCCAGCCATTTTTGATTGGCGGGCGGATTTTTACGATAATCGATTACTTCCAGATCTTTATTTGTGGTTTTCATCGCAACCAAGGTTGTTTCCCCTGGTTGTATCGCTACAATTTCAACCTGGACACCTGGTTTTCCCTGGTAGTTTGAACTATGGAGATGAAAGGCAATGTCAATATTTTCCTCGGGAAGATTTTCCTGATTTGCCCGCCACCAAATAAAATCCTGAATATTTTCAAGAGTATCCGATGCAGTAATTTTTAAATGTTCAGATTTCCTACCCATTTTCCGAATTCGTTCGACTACCACATTTTTACTGACGAAAATTGGCGCAGGGTTGCCGGGACCAAAGGGAGCCATTTTTTCTAAATCTTTTACAAAATCTAAAGTGATCAAATTAAAATTAATAAACCCATCAATGGCCAATTCTTTTTGTAATATGGATTCGCCCAAGGTTTTTAGAACGGTCTTATTAAAACTATCCTGGAATATAGTTAATTGTTCTGGATCCATGGAGAGCCCAGCAGCCATTGCATGCCCTCCAAAATGTTTGAGAAAGGCAGCATTCGACTGGATTGCCTGGATGATATTCAGACCCTCAATGGAACGGGCAGAGCCAAAATATCCTATCCCTTCATTGCCTGTCAATAAAATAGTAGGTTTTTGATAAGTCTCTACCAGGCGATTGGCTACAATCCCAAGCACACCAGCTTCCCAATCAGGATGATGCATAATTATCGAGGGTTGATTCTGTAATTCTTTGCTTTGGTCAAATTTAGAAAATATTGCTTGGGTAATTTGTTCTGTAATCAATTTTCTGCGTTCGTTAATATTTTCTAATTGGGCTGCAAAAACCTTCGCTTTTTGCAAATCTTTGGTGGTTAGGAATTCAACAATAGGATTGGCATCGGATAATCTGCCCAATGCGTTCAAAAGTGGGGCCAAATAAAAACCGATATGGGTTTCGGTTATCTCCCCATTTTGGAGTTTTCGATTCTTATACACCTCCTGTAATCCGATTCTTTCTGGGTATTGCAAGAGAGCTAATCCAGATTGGACAAGATAACGATTATCCCCCGTCAAAATAGCCACATCAGCCACGGTTCCCAGGGCAACCAAATCCAACAGTCTCTTTGATCCGTCTGGATTGCCATGTAGGTGGTATATCCATTCGATCAATTTATACGCAACCCCAACACCAGATAAAGTTCGTAATGGATGCGTTTCGGGCAGTCTTTGCGGGTTAACTTTCGCAAGGGCATCGGGAAGAACAGTTGGTAAGGTGTGATGATCTGTAATCAGAACATCAATACCCTGTTCATTGGCATAATGAACCGATTCGTTTTCACTGATCCCTGTGTCGCAGGTAAGGAGGATATCAATTTCATTCTTAAGAAATTCTTTGAGCGAACTCAATTTTATGCCATGTGACTCTTTAGAACGAACTGGAATGTAATAAATGACATTCGCACCCAGATCCTTGAGACCTTCGTACAAAAGGGTAGTAGCTGTCTGACCGTCTACATCAAAATCACCCCATATCCCAATTTTTTCCTGATTTTCAATCGCTTTTAATAATCGCTGAGCGGCAATTTCGAGATCAGGTAATTCGGATGAGGGAGTTGGTGTATACAAGGCTGGGTTAATAAATCTTCGAGCAGTTTCAAGGTCGAAGATTTTATTCCGCGCTAAGATCTGTTGCAACCATGGATTTGTAAATTCGTTGCTGATCTCCTCGGGGATTGGTATTTTCTTCTTCTCGACCCACTTAAATGTTGGCATGATTAAAAGGAAATTTCTCCGATCTGAT
This sequence comes from uncultured Anaerolineaceae bacterium, assembly GCA_942491385.1. GTDB lineage: Bacteria > Chloroflexota > Anaerolineae > Anaerolineales > Anaerolineaceae > UBA6170. Next base: position 99,244 of record CALOAF010000008.1, read on the forward strand.
TCATATCAATCTCTTCGATTTCTTCGTATAGATATTCAAAATCCAAGGATAAATTCTCAGCATTAGAACCAGGAGCTGACCCACGGTCACAAAGAGATCGGTAATTGCAGAATTTACATTTATTATGGTGTTCAGTTAATGGAAATTCTCCGGGCTTTGTTTTTTCGATCCGATCCACTAAATTCTGAATGAAAAATAAATCTGCTTGATAGCTTTGTTCGGAATATAAGAATGATTCGGGTTCATCCGGATCATTGGCGAACCAGTATATCATCTCAATTTGATCCGGTGAAATTTTATGGCCGTTGTTCCATTGTTTTCCTCCCAATGTCAGTAACAGCGGATATAAACGAGTTTGTATATGTTGTTCCAGCAATTTTCGGGTCGGTTTGACTTGATTTGTCTTCCAATCAATAATTGTCATTTTTTTATTGGGGGAGTAGACCAACAAATCGAATACACCGACAAAACTTGCATGATTGAATTTTGAAGAGATTAATACTTCTGGTTGGCAGGGTAACTTTTTATACGGTTCAGCAAATGCAAGAAACGCTTTCCACCAGGAAGAAATCTTCTCATTTTCAATCTGAAGACTAATATTCTCCTGATTGATGCCACAAAAGAATTGCTGTGCCATCAGGTGAAATATTTTTCCATTCTTGATTTGCTCTTCCAATGCCAGGACTGGTTCAGATTGAACTGCTGGCCAAATTCTTTGCAGAAGGTAGCGTAATTCGTAACGACGTTGACATTCTAAATAATCATGCAACTTATTCTGAGAATAATCAAATTTCATTGTGTTTCTCCCAAAAAGCAGATAGCGCTAAAAATGGAATAGATGGGTTAGCATTTTTTTTGTTCTTATGATGCGTGTCGCCCGTATTCCATGTAATGATCAGTTCCTTTTTGGCTCGGGTAATCCCCACAAAAAATAATCGAATTCTCTCGGCAGCATACTCTATGCGCGCTTTTTCGGTTGCATGCCCGTATTCCAAATACAACTCTTCAAGATTGTTTTCCACCAGAGCTTTGAGTTTATGGTTGGTTTCTGCATCAAGATTGAGTTCATCTTTATAGATGTGTTTCTCTGAGATGAAATGATCTCCCATGGATGCTGAAGGGAAATCATAATCGTTTACCGACATCAAGTATACCCGGTCCCATTCCAGCCCTTTGGCCTTGTGGTAAGTTGTGACGACCACCTTCCCTTTATGCATTTCTGGATTAAAACTGGATTCTTCATCAGAAAACCCTTGTAATTTCCGCCGGTTCGCGGCGATCAACGACAATTCTGCAGCAAATTGAGGTAATAACCAATCGGGATGATTTTTTGAATATTGTTCGAGGATGAGCGCTAATTTATGAGCCAGGGCTAAATCGGCGGGTTTTTCAAAGATTTCCTGTCCAATGGTGATGATAATTTGATGGATCGGTAAATCGGCTGCTCGTAACCATCTGGATAATTGAGTTTTGAAAGTAATCAAAATATGTATGATTTCATCTTTTGGGGGTAGTTCCTGTCCTAACAAGCTTTGAACCCAATCATGATCTGGAATCGGGAATAAAAAATCTTCCAGATAGGTACATGATTTTATGAGTTGATCGATTTCCTCTTTCAATATTCTGGAACCTGGAAATTTAAATCGCATCAGAAAGTCAAGTATCTTTAATATTCGTGTTGTCTGATTTGGGTTTTCAAGAAAATTCAGAATTGCTGCAAGTATTGAAGCGGTATTACGGGTAGATTGGCTGGTTTGTAAAATTTCAACATAGGGAATCTTTTCTCTTTGGAGAGCCTCTGCAATTTTGCCACCTCTGAAATTTCTAGGTACAAGAACTGCTACTGTTGATTCGGGATTTTCCGGTAACCATCTGTGTAAAGAATGAACCAAACTTTTAATTTCCTGTTCGGATGATTGAGGTTCATTAAAAATGTAAATTTTCTCAGGTTGGTCTTCTGGGTTGGGTTGGGGATCATATCTTGGTGTGGGTTCAATATAGGGGCGGGTCAAAGAATTTCGCAGCGCATAAATTGGGTGAGCTTGATTCGACCAGCGAATTAATTCATTGGCAAGTTTGATGATGGACATGGTCGAACGACCTGAATTAGGCAATGTTTTAGATACTACATCGGGTTGAAGCAGGAATGTTTTTAAATATTCCGGACTGGCTGTGGTGAAGGACTCAAATATCGCCTGGTTTGGATCACCAACCCGCACCCAATTGCCATTCACCCCAGCAAGTGTCCTAAGGATCAATTCCTGTAGTCGGCTGCTATCCTGCGCTTCATCTTCAAGTATATATGGCCATTGATGGTGTAAACGATTTAAATAATCGGGATCAATTTGTAGTGACATTAGGGCGAGACGAATTAAGTCATCAAAATCTACCGCAGAGCGATAATTGAGTGCACGCTGATAATCTTCATAAATTTCCACCCCCAGGCTTAGCAGCGAATCATCGATATTTAGATCGGATAATCTGATGTGGATCTCTTGAGGGGAGATTTGCATGTCTTTGGCGGTACGTATGAAATTGGAGCAAACCGAGGAAATAGCTGATTGCCAGTCTGATATTTGGTTTTGCCGGGTGTTCGCCTGATAATCGGGTTTCCCCCATCGATCGATGAAATTTGGGTTTCGTTTTAACCAACTTTCGACTGATGATCCCAGAATTTGGTTGGTTTCGCGATCATCAATAATTTCAAATTCATTGCCTAGTCCCACCAAATCCGGCCGTTCTCTGACGATATCATGAGCCAAGCCATGCAACGTTCTGACCCGATATCCTACACCCGGAAGCATTCCAAAGGCTTCCATGAATCCTGAAATACGATTGGAGAAATTATTCACAGCCGAATTGACCAGGGTAACAACTAGGATTTCCTGATCATCGTCTAATTTGCCCTCATACAATAAATGGGATGCAAGGTAAGATAAAGTTTGAGTTTTGCCGCTACCAGGCACGGCAGAAATGCCCATTTTCCCGGAGGTGTATTGGAGAATTTCCAGTTGTTTTGGTCTCGGTTTAAACATGTTGTTCTTCCTGGCGATGATATGTTCGCAAAATTCTTTGCGTGGCTTTCAGGAGGGGTCCGGCTTGTTCATCGCCATTTTCACTATATCCTGCTGTGTGAAGAATGATGTTGCCAGAACAGCGTAGTAATAATCCACTGACTAATTTCTGCAAATTTATTTGATTATTTTCATATTCATGGATATCGGTCCATTTTGTACCTGCAACCCAATTTCTGGAGAGAACATAAGGTTGGGTGAGGGGCTGCATTAACCGTTGCCACCAACCCATACTGCCGATATCCAACCAAAACTGAATTTGAACAGGTCTGTTTTGCATCAAAAAGGTATGAGCAGGAGCGAGATATGCGGCATCTTGAGGTGGGGTATCCCAGGTTTGTAAATATAATGCAGAAATTAGTCCATTTTCCAGCATCGAAATATAGTCCAAAGCCCAATTTTCACCTGTTGTCTGAAAATGAGAGGCAGTGTTTTTTCTGAAATTTTGCATTGATTCGATTAATCGGCCGGTAATCTCAGCCCCTTCATAATTCTGATGAAAACCAAAGCCTGGTTGTGACAAAACTTCACCGAAGAACCTTGCTAGAAAAACATCCACCTCGGATTTATTTTTCTGATATCCCTGTAACCAGGCATAAATTTGTTGATATTGAAAAACTGCCTGGATCGTGATTCTTTCCAACATTTCTGGACGAACATCGTCAATCGGTCGCAGAAGGAATGATTTGTTTTTTGATAAAATAATGCGGGAGAGTAAATCTGCTCTTATGGGATCCATATTTCCGATCGCATGCGTAATGGCTGTTCGGAATTGGTAAAGAGATGGAGATAAGCCCCATTCCGGATACGCCAATTTCGCCCATGAAAGAAGACTGTGCGTGATTGATTCTTCTCGCAAGCTTCGAGAAGGGCGATGAGTTACCAAATTTATGTTTTTTTCACTCATTCGCTGTTGAATTTGAAAGCGTAAGGCATTACTGACAAATGGAGCCAAAATCGCGATTTTTCCTGGTTCGATACCCTGATCAATAAAATCGTCAATTTGTTCCACCACAAGGTTTATCATATCTGGATAAAACTTATGGTGGTGGAATGATAACCTTTTAAACGCAATTTCAGGAATGACTTTAATTGGTTGGTGAGATAATGCTTTTTTATAAATAGTATTAATTTCCTGAATTGGTGGATCAGAAATAAAAGAGTTCTGGACTTTTACGGTCTCCTGACAAATTTTGGCTAGCCGGGAAGCACTGATCGGATCAGCCCCAAAAAGGACCGCAGCCCTCCATTCTCATCATGGATGATCAGGGCACTCTTAAAAGATGGCAACCAATCCAGTATGAGATCATGGGAGATTGGGGTATCTTCCTCACAATTGTCAAAAACCAGATAATCATAACTATTAAATAAATATTGTTGAATCAAGAATGAATCGTGAATTATTGTGTTGAAAACTTCAAATTGCAAGGAATAATCAATGAGGTTGAATGCCAAACAATAATCCCTGAATGCATTTGCGCAATCCTGAGCCTCATCGTACGCAATCAAATGTTTGCTGTCTTTATTCCAGGCTGTTTTCAACCTGACCGCTATTTCTTCATGTGGAAAACCAACCAGTGCGGATTTATTGAGATTATCCAAAATTTGAGATAAAATTCTCGGTTTTTCTGATTTTATGGTTGCAAAATAATTATTTTCAAAGAATGGTTCACATACTTTTGCCATAAAATATTGCGCTGATTCAATGTTTAAAAAGGTAGGTGGCTGACTGGGATTTTGAAATTTAAATTGGGGAGCAATAATCGGCCAAAATAATCGAATAATTTTCTGACTAATTCCACTCATTGTTTGTATGACCGGCAAATTGCCGTTGTAACTTGCAATGCCTTCTAATATTTCTGAATATGTGAATCCCAATGACTTTTGAGGAACCAAAACAAGGATCTTATTCCCGGGAATATCCTTTTCCAGTAATAAATTTATAAAAATCTTTGCAACAGTGGTCTTTCCACTCCCGGCTGGTCCTGTGAGGAATAGTTTATTTTCTAGTGCTCGATTGGCAATTAACATTTGAGCTTGTGAATCTATCATGCAAATGAGTCTCTACATCTTTCGATCAAACAGTAAGTATTTATTTGATTTTATAGCAAATCTGAAACAAAAAAGTTGTCGACCTAAAATAAATCAATAATTTGATTTCCAGGCACATTCATAAAGTTACAGGCAGAAAAAAGTGATAGACTGCTTGGATAAATCGTTGTGTTCTTTATAAATTCTCTTCTAGAAAAATATAGATATTCTGGTGTTATTTCAGAAGATGGTATTTTTTGCATTGTTTTCCTTGGAAGCTTTAATATGGTAAACCGGCGATTGAATGAAGGATAGCCCGCGTTAATAAGGTGTCATCCGCTGCTCGATGAGAATTAGGAATAACGATACCAAGATTTCTTCCAGCTTGTTCCAGTCGATACCTACGATTTGAGCGCATGTAATCCGAATATATTTTCATCACATCAAATGCGTTCAAGCGGGTGATGGCTGGGATATGATTAATTTTCATTGATTGTATAATCATGCGGACATCAAATTCAGCGTTGTACATTCCAATTGGGTGATTGCTGAGATGGCTTCTGATGGTAGGCCAAATTTCAGCCCATGAGGGCGAATTGGCGACCATTATGTTTGTTATATTGTTAATTGCAGTAGCAGAAGCAGGAATTGGTTTTTGAGGTCTTACAAAGGATTCAAAGATGACCTTGCCAGAGGAATCAACAATTGCAAGTTCAATGATCTCATCATTGCTTTCAAGGCCGGTGGTCTCAGTATCGAGATAAACCGGGTCCTCTTTAATTTTGTTTTTGGCATAATCAATAACCTGTTGTCTGGTTACTAATTGTTGGTTAGAAAAGGAAGGATACATATAATAACAAAACCGTTAAGGTAGATTCCAATATGAAATTTCATCTAACTGAAAGGAAAAATTTGGTGTGTTTACACCAGCAATATAGGGACCAAAATATCCAGGCGATGGAAATTTTTCATCTTTGACAGACACAATTAAGATATTATTTATGTAGAGATTATATTGACTCCCGGATTTAAGAATCCCGATTGTATTGGTTTGATTAGGACCAGCAATAATATTGACATCATTGATCCAACCCTGCAAGTTTGCCAGACCATTTTCTTCCCACTTTTGAAATGCGTATCTCCCATCACAAGTTAATCCAAAATAATAACCAAAGCCACTTTCAAAATCAGGTGATTGGACTACCAACCCGTATTGATCACTTCCGGAACAATCATTTGTTTGAAAAACTGCTTGTAAAAAATAATTTTCTGGTTTTTGGCTGGTCAAACGCCATCCTCTCCAACCCAAGGCAGAAACACTGGTCATTGTAAGTGATCCATCCGAGACATTTATCTTGGTCTGACCATCATCGTAGCCTTCCGGATTTATCCCAAAACGTGACCCATCCGTGAGGGGATCTGACCAATCGGGTGAACCGGTGGGAATTCCCTGTGGCAGGTTGGTTGGCGTTAAAGATGGCTCTTGAGTAGGGCTTGGAGATTCTGTAGGTGGAATTGTTTCCTCAGTGAATTGAACTGTAATCGTGGGGACTGAAGAGGGAGGATCGATTGGATCTTCAATTACAGGAGTTGTTGTCAATAGCTGTGCGACTTGCGAGGCTACCAAATCAGGAGTAATTTGTCCAGAATTCGGTAAATTACAGCCGGTCAAGCTTGCTAAAAATATCATCACTGACAAAATAAGAAAACGCTTCGACATATACATCTCCAAGGGTATTAACCTATGATTAATTATAGTGCACAATTGTTCTGTCTATGCTTTGTGTATAATAATGCCAATCGAATTGATTTCATAGACGAACTTACTCATTTGGGATTACGTCATACCTTATAATCAACCATAATATGAAAACAGCTATTGTGCAACTGGATGCATTTGACAATGTGATTTCCATCAGGGAGAAAATTTCCTGGAGTAAGACCCAGCGAATTTTATTGGTTTGGCCAAATAAGGGAAAAATTAAGTTAGATTTAATGGATATTATCCTAATATTAAGATCCGCTGAGAGTTTGGGAGCACAAATATCAGTTGTAACGGATGAACCGGTGATCGTAAACCAATTGAGGGAACTGGGAATTTCCATTTTTTCAAGTATCCCGGAAGCGCAAAAGAAACCCTGGAGAAAGCCAAAAATCAGGAATCGATCCTTGTTTACAGTTAATTCGGATAATCGTATGGATCTGACTGACCTAGAGAATAATCGGCAAACCAAAAAACTGTTTTTATCTAGACCTGTGCAATGGGTAGTATTTCTGATCGGGATACTCTCATCTGTGCTGATTGTCCTTATTTTTGTACCGTCTGCAAAAATAACCCTTTTCCCCAAGGTTGAAGAGCAGACCTTACGAATGAATTTTCGATCTGATCCATCTATTAAAGAAATCAACTTGACGGGAGCGATTCCATTTTCTTTGGTTGAAATTGAAATTGAGGAGCAAATAGAAGGCGAAAGTAGTGGAATCATTCGTATACCAGATAAAAAAGCTTCAGGGGTTGTGACATTTAGAAATTTAACAGACCAAGAGCTATTAATTCCTATCGGATCAATTGTACGCACGAACGACGACCCATTCATCAGGTTTGAAACGACGAAGGAAGTGATCTTAGAACCAGGTATCGAATCACAAATTGACGTTCCAGTCAAATGTACAATCGGAGGAACCAATGGTAATGTGCCAAATGGAAGCATCACATCCATTGAAAATGAATTAGGTGGCAATATCGCTGTGATTAATCAATACGCTACTTCTGGTGGTGTAGACATCAAAACATTAGCGCCAACAGAAAATGATTTTGATGAATTAAAAAAAGATTTGCTGAATTTAATCATCACGAAATCTCTAGCGGAATTTCAAGAGAAATATCCACAAGCATTTTTGATTTCCGAAGAAACAATAAAAATAAAGGAAATTATTTCTGAAGAAAGAGTTCCAGAGATTGGTGCACCTGCAGAAAGACATATATTGCGAATAACTGCAATCGTATCTGGTTGGATGATTGAGTTGGAAGAAATAGAAAAATCTGTTAAACTGGCGATGGATTCCGATTTGTCGGCTCAATATTTATCAAATGAAGCTGAAATTGAGATAGAGGTTATTACTGATTCCGTAAAATTCAAAGGAAATGAGCTTTTCTGGGCTGTTCAATCATCACGAAATATTACAACGATAATTGATGAAGACCAATTGATTCGAGATATCCTTGGAAAAGAAAATGAAATAGCAAAATCATTGATTATGAATGATGTGAACTTAATCAGAGAACCGCACATAGAAATATCGCCATCTTTTTGGAAATATTTGCCATTTCTTTCGTTTAGAATTAATATGGTGATTGATGGAAATTGAATCAAACCGAGTCATGGCAATTGACCCTGGTGAAAATAGAATTGGGGTGGCTATCAGCGATATGACGGCGACGATAGCAAATCCTTTAACTGTAATAAAACATATTCAAAGAATCAAAGATGCGGAGAAAATTGTCTCAATAGCGATGGAATATTCTGTGAAACTAATCGTTGTTGGGCAATCGTTTTATTCGAATGGTGAACCAAATCCATCGGGTAGGAGATCTGCACGCCTGGCAGAGGTAATTCAACAAATGACAGAAATACCGATCATTTTATGGGATGAATTTGAAAGTACTCAACGCGCTAAAAAAGCGCGCAAGGAATTGGGTGTAAAGAAGAAGAATCAAATGACACACATGGATGATCTGGCAGCGACGGTCATTTTACAGTCCTATCTTGATGAAAAGTCGCGAAATGATAATTCATCCAACCAAGTACCGGAGTCTTGATGGTTAAACAAAAAAAGAATCGACTACAAAGTTGTTTGGTAAGCTTTTTCCTCATTAGTACAGTCGCGTTAGTTGCCGGCATCCTCTGGCTGAATATGGCTGTTTCAAGGGATGTCGCATCTGTCTATGGACATCCGGATCCATCTTTGAATTATTACAAACGTTTCGTATATACAAGCAAATTATATTTTTCTGAAGAGAGTTTATTGACAGATCAAAACAATTTGATTGAAGATTATTACTTTGAAATCTTGCCTGGTGAAACGGTCGGTCAAATAGCCTATCGATTAAATATGAATGAACTGATTAATTCCTCTGAAACGTTCAATGATTTCCTGATCTACAAAGGTTATGATCGAAAAGTACAATCTGGTTATTTCCGAATTGAACCTGAAATGAATGGAATTGAAATTGCTGAGAAAATAACGAATCCAATTCCAGATAAGGTTCGTTTTATTATTTTACCGGGTTGGCGGGCTGAAGAAATCGCTGGTATTTTACCAGGTTCAGGTTTAGATTTTGATCCGGAGGAATTCTTGTATTTGGTGTCCAATCCGGCAAATGAGTGGCTACCTGATGAATTAGATGGCGTTGCTTCATTGGAAGGATACTTGTTTCCAGGTGAATATCTGATTGACAGAGAAATTACGACAATTGATTTCATAAGAGGTTTCCTGATTGGCTTCCTGGAAAATATGAATGATGAATACCTAAATGCTCTATCCACCCAGGGTTTGTCATTGAATCAGGCGATTATCTTGGCCTCGATGGTTGAAAGAGAAGCGGTTATAACGGAAGAAATGCCAATGATTGCATCTGTATTTCTTAACCGTTTAAATATTGGTATGAAATTTGATAGCGATCCTACGGTCCAATATGCACTTGGATATAACATAGATCAGGCAACCTGGTGGACAAATCCATTATCTCTGAAAGATCTACAAATTGACTCAGCTTTCAATACATATCTTTATAATGGATTACCCCCAAGTGCAATATGCAATCCGAGTTCGAGTGCAATCGAAGCCATTGCATTTTCTGTTAAATCACCATATTATTATTTTCGAGCAAAATGTGATAGATCTGGGCTTCATAATTTTGCGGAAACGTATGAAGAACATTTGGGAAATGGTTGCCCTTGAGGAGGGAATATGGAAGTTTTAGGTCTTGATATTGGTGGTTCGGGTATAAAAGGCGCGATCGTCGATACCACTTCAGGTGAATTATTGACAGACAGATACCGGATTGACACACCGGAAGGCGCAGAACCATCCGATATATCAAAAACGGTTCATCAAATTTGCCAATATTTTCAATATGCAGGGCCAGTGGGTGTTGGATTTCCATCCATAGTTCAACATGGCATCGTGCTTTCGGCAGCAAATATTTCCAAAAATTGGTTAAGTCAAAATATAAACGTTTTATTTTCACAGGAAACTGGAAACCGCATTTTCGGTTTGAATGATGCGGATGCTGCCGGGATTGCTGAAATGAGGTTTGGAATTGGGCAAGAATATCAAAAAGGTGTTGTCATTCTACTAACGATTGGTACCGGAATCGGGTCAGCCATTTTTTCGAATGGGGTGCTTGTACCCAATACTGAGCTTGGTCACATGAAAATCAGAGGTAAAGATGCAGAACACCGGGCTTCAGACGCTGTTCGCCGGTTGCAAGATTTGTCCTGGAAAAAATGGGGGGAACGTTTTAATGAAATTCTGATTATTTTGGATGAGTTATTCTCACCTGATTTATTTGTGATTGGGGGTGGGATAAGCAAGAAATTTGAAAAATATGGTAAATATTTCACAATCCAGACAAAAATAATGCCAGCAATGTTGTTAAACCAGGCTGGCATTGTAGGGGCTGCTATGTACGCAAAAGAGCAATCCGAAAAATCAGGATAAGATTCCGCCTTCAGTGAATTTTCTGAGATCACTGAAAACATGACTGATATCTGACTCTTGTAGTGGTTGGTTAGTATTTTTATTTATTAACAAATCTTTTTTCACTTTTTCTAGCGCAAGTTCCCGGATGGTCATATTTCGTGAAATCGATTCTTTTACCAATTCTGCGCCCATCTGATAACCAATTAATGGGTTGAGAGCTGTTACCAGAATCGAATTCTTCTCTAGCCAACCTTCAGCTTTTTCCACATTCGCGGTAATATCCACGACGCATTTGGTGGTAAATGCAGATATGCTTCCGATCATCACATGCATCATTTCAAACAAATTATGAGCAATGATTGGCATCATAACATTTAATTCGAGCTGGCCAGCCTGTGCTGCCAGGCTGACAGTTGTGTCATTTCCGAGAATATGATACATCGCCATGTTAAGCATCTCAGCCAGAACAGGATTGACTTTGCCAGGCATAATGCTTGAGCCGGGTTGCACCGGTTGTAGTCTGATTTCGTCCAATCCGGTAGCTGGCCCTGACGATAATAATCGGAAATCATTGGCAATTCTGGTTAAGGTCACTGCTAAAACTCTGAGTGATGAGGAAAAATCAACCATATCTGCCATGGATTGCATTGACTCAAACAAATCATCGGATGTATTTAATTTCAATTCTGTTATTCGATGCAATTCTTCTACCATGCGGAAATGATACTCCGGATGTGCATTCAAACCTGAACCAGTGGCGGTACCGCCGATACCGAGTCTCCTAAGCCCTTCTGATGACCTTTGTATTCTGTCCATATCTCTTTCAACTGCACGGGCGTAGGCAGCGAACTCCTGACCTAGACGTACAGGGACTGCATCCTGTAAGTGGGTGCGTCCTGATTTTACAATATGATCAAATTCGATTGCTTTTTCTCTTAACGCTGCTACCAATTGATGGATTGTATGAATTAGCTCATCTACTCTCCATAAACATCCCAACCGAATGGCAGTAGGAATTGTGTCATTGGTTGATTGCCCCATATTCACATGGTCGTTCGGGTTGATCAGGTATTCTCCTAATTGTCCTCCCATCAATTGGGTGGCCCGGTTTGCCATCACCTCATTCGTATTCATGTTATGGCTGGTACCCGCGCCAGCTTGAAAGGGATCGACAACAAACTGCTCATTCCAGGAACCCTGCATTACTTCATAGCCAGCCTGGATGATCGCATCTGCGTAGTCTTTTGGCAATAAACCCAGATCCTTGTGAACTTTGGCGGCAGAGGTTTTAATGGCTGCCATAGACCAGATGAAGGCAGTATATGGTTTCATTCCCGATATGGGAAAGTTCAACACTGCCCTCTGCGTCTGTACTCCGAATAAAGCAGATTTTGGCACTTCCAGTGACCCTAAAGAGTCTTTTTCCATCCGAAATTCTTGCATAATTTTCCTTTTCTGCAAATCGTTAAATCAAAAGAGGAAGTCACACGACTTCCTCTATCATAACCAAAAATTATAATTTATCCAGCGGTACTATAACCTGGACCATCGGCAAAGTATTTGGCATTTACTTCGGTATCAGGGGTTAAATCAACTTCTTCTCCGGCTTCCAATGTTTTGGTGCCTTCAAGGTGAACATCTTCGCCATCATGGTTTGAGCCATCATATACTTCAGTGAATCCGGGGGTACCAACCGGCATGGAGAGTTTTTCTCCACCCTTGGCAACATAGGGGGCTGGAACCTCATCTTCTGGGAAAATGGCCTCCCAAGGGCACTCGGGCACACATGCTCCGCAATCAATGCATGTATCAGGATCAATGTAATACAATGGATATTGATCTTCCGGTTTTCCAGGAACGATACATTCAACAGGACAAACGGTTGCACAACCACCATCACGCAGACATAAACTTGTTATTACATGGGTCATATTTTCCTCCAATTAATACTTTGTATCGATAAAATGTTTTATGGAATGTAAACTTCATCTGATAAAGATGATAAAATTTGACAAATCTTTCTCAATCTGATTTTATCAATCATAATCTTTTTGTCAAGCAATGAGACGCATTAAATCATGCATAAAGAAAAACTTTTTTCGTTAAGTGGCTTGTTGATTGGAATTCTTACAGTTTCTACGGCCGCTATATTTATTCGGTTGGCACAGAATAGCGCTCCATCTATCGTTATTGCAGCCATCCGTTTATCTACTGCTGCCATATTGCTCGCACCGATTGCGTATATTCAGTATAGAAAAAAATTATTTGATATTTCAAAGAAAGAATTTATATTCCTGCTTTTGTCCGGGTTTTTCCTTTCGATTCATTTTGCTGCCTGGATTACGTCTTTGGAATACACCAGCATAGCTAGTTCCATTGTTCTGGTTTCCACAACACCTTTGTGGGTAGCTCTTCTTTCCCCCATATTTTTGAAAGAAAAAAATAACGCGACTATTTGGATTGGTTTATTTTTAGCCATCCTAGGCAGTTGCCTGGTGGCATTCAGCAATCGATGCTCCTTATCCTTAGAAAATCTCATCTCGTGCGAGGTTCTCAGCTTGCATTTTAACCAGACTTCTCTTTTAGGCAATTCATTGGCGTTAGTGGGCGCTTGGGCAGCAGCAGGTTATATGATGGTTGGAAGAAGAGTTAGGTCAACACTACCACTCATAAAATATATTTTCTTTGTGTATGCTTTTTCAGCGATTTTCTTACTGTTGATTGTACTTGTCACGAGACAGACACTGGTTGGATATTCAGGACAAACTTATCTATGGATGCTGCTGTTAGGATTAATTCCCCAGTTGTTCGGTCACTCCATTTTTAATTGGGCATTGGGTTATTTACCGGCAGCATTCGTTTCGATTGCTTTGATTGGTGAACCGATAGGTACCATTTTGTTGGCTTTCCTCTTTTTACAGGAGATACCTAATAGTTTGGAGACCCTCGGAGGCTTTTTCATTCTCAGCGGGATATTTGTAGTCTCCTTTCTTAACACCAAAAAGAGCTGAGAAATGGATCAGGTAATAAAAAGATTGAAACCTCTACCCCTCAGTTTTGGATAAGCGACTGTAAAGAAAATTAATTTTGTGTATTTTTTCTGCTAACTGAGAATTTACTTGAAAGGGGAGCGCTCTCCAACTCCAATTTCCACTTGCTCGTCCCGGATAGTTCAATCTGGCTTCTGAACCCAGATTGAGAAAGTCCTGTAACGGGGCAATAGAAATTCTTGCGACTGACGACCAGACAGATCTGATCATATTCCAAGAGATGTTTTCCCCTGATCGGGATAGGTAGCGTCTACAAAAATCCTTTTCATCTTCAGGAGCAGAAAGATACCAGCCAAGCGTTGTATCATTATCATGTGTTCCTGTGTAGGCAACACAATTCACCGGATAATTATGTGGCAGAAAGGTATCATCAGGATCTCCTGAAAATGCAAATTGTAAAATTTTCATGCCTGGGAGATCAAATTGATCACGTAAGGCGTAAACATTTGCAGATATTTCCCCTAAATCTTCTGCGATGATAGGCAAATCACCCAATTCTTTTTGCATGACTTCGAAGAAATCTGCACCTGGGCCTGGTAACCATCTACCAATTTCGGCTGTTTTGTTTCCAGCGGGAACTTCCCAGTAATTTACAAAACCTCGAAAATGATCCAGCCTAATAAAATCAAATAATCTCAATGTAGCTGTAATTCTTTTTAACCACCATTTGTAATGGTTTTTTTTATGAACATCCCAGCGATATAGCGGATTACCCCATAATTGTCCGGTTGTTGAAAAATAATCTGGTGGAACCCCTGCTACGACTGTTGGTTGTAAATGTTCATCAAAATAAAATAATTCTGGATGAGACCAGGCATCTGAGGAGTCAAAAGAAATAAATATGGGGATGTCGCCAATGATTTTTATTCCCTGGTCATTGGCATATTTTTTCAAGTTAGTCCACTGCCTGAAAAATAAAAATTGTTTAAACATATGTGATTCGACCAGTGTTTTATTTTTCTCTTGAAAAAATTCAAGTGCTTTGTGGTCTCGTTTCTTTAGATCATCTGACCAATGATCCCAACTTAATCCACCATTTACTTCTTTAATTGCCATGAACAAAGCAAAATCAACTAACCAATCTTGTTCCTCTAGCATAAATTGCTGAAACTCGAAGGTCATTTCCTTAGGATGTGACAATTTGAAATTTTTATAAGCACGATTAAGGATTTTTAGTTTCCATTCAATCACAGGTCCAAAATCAACCATTTCAGATGGGAACTCAGGTCGATCTTTCAAATCCTCCAAAGTGAGCAATTCTTCGTCGATTAATAAGGTGGAATTTATTAAATATGGATTGCCTGCAAAGGCGGAAAAACACTGATAGGGGGAATCCCCATAACCAGTAGGCCCCAGGGGGAGTAACTGCCATAAGTCACATCCCGATTGAACAAGAAAGTTTACCCAATCATACGCTTCTGGACCAATGTCACCAATACCATCTGGACCGGGTAAGCTGCTTGGGTGTAGCAAAATTCCTGACATTCGATCAGATCTCATAAGGCAATCTCCTGGTTTGAACAAATTCACCCGATTTTACCAGATTTGAATTAAAGTCGTTTGGAATTACATCAGGACCAATGATTGCACTCGATTCAAGCGTCGAACCACTCGGAATAACCGAATCCTTGCCAATCACAGTGATCTCGAAAATTAAATTATGTTCACCTATCAGGCAGTTTTCCCCAATATTTACTCGTCGATCAAGAATGCTGCAATTAATCACAGAATCCTTACCCACCTTGCAATCCGTGAATAAAATGGATTGATTAATTTCAACATTGTTCATAATTCGAACGCCTGGCGAAAAAACACAATTTCTAACTATAGCTCCAGCCTCGATCACACAACCATCGGAAATCATGCTGTTTTCCACAACTGCGCCTTTCTTGATGATGGCAGGAGGGCGTTCTTCAGTTCTGGTATGGATGACCCAATCATGGTTATACACCTGAAAAGGGGGTTCGTCAGATAGAAGATCCATATTGGCTTGCCAATATGCTTCCAATGTGCCTACATCAACCCAATAACCTTCGTATGGATACGCAAAAACCCTGGCATTATTATTGATCATGTTTGGGATTATGTCTTTCCCAAAATCATGAAAAGATCCAGGTCGAAAATGATCATTCCATAGTTCCTGATTGAGGATATCGTGTTTAAATAAATAAATTCCCATATTAATTGTATTCGCCGGTGGATTTTCTGGTTTTTCAAGAAATTCGACTACTTTGAAATTTTCGTCATAATGCATGATGCCATATCGTGATGCTTCTTCGTAAGGTACAGAATTGGTCGCGATGGTCAAATCTGCATCATGCTCGAGATGAAAATTGATCATTTTTGTGTAATCCATCGCATAGACGTGATCTCCGGATAACACCAATATATGATCTGGATTGCCACGTTTGATAAAAGTAAAATTCTGTTGAAGAGCATCGGCAGTGCCGATAAACCAATCAGAAACTTGAGCTTTATATGGAGTGAGGATTCGAATACCTCCTGCAATATCGCGATTTAAATCCCAAGGTGCACCTGACCCGATATGTTCTATCAGTGATTGGGGGCGATATTGCGCAAGAACCATGACGTCATTAATTTGTGAGTTGACACAATTTGATAGTGGGAAGTCAATAATTCGGTATTTTCCAGCAAAAACAACCGCTGGCTTTGCACGTCTTGCGGTTAGAACTTTCAGCCTGGTACCTTCTCCACCCGCCAGAATTACTGCTCTAATTTTCATTTTTCTCCCTCGACCAATTTGATATAAATTTTTGCATACTCAATTGCTGATTTTTCCCAGGAAAAATCAGTGTTCAACCCATTGGATTGTAGAGCATGCCATTTTTTTTGATCTGCATAGTCCAAAATCGCTCTGCTTAATGTTTGAGACATATCCTCTGGAATTGGTTCAGAGAACAAATATCCATTATTTTGGGTTGATAAATTCTCGTCGGTAATTGTATCTTTTAGCCCGCCGGTAGCCCTTGCCAGTGGAACACAACCGTAGCGCATAGCTATCATTTGGGTCAGACCGCATGGCTCATACCTGGAAGGGATTAGAATCATATCTCCCCCAGCATACATACGTTTTGATAGATTTAAATCAAAGCGAATCACAGATCTAACTTTTACCGGCATTTCTACTTCCAGACTGCGGCTTGCAGTTTCAATAACGGGATCCCCGGTTCCTAATAAAATGGCTTGCCAGGAAGTATCCGCAATCATTCTCAGTGCCCTGATGGCGAGATCGACACCTTTTTGTTGGTCCATCCGGGTAATCATGATGAAAAGCGGTATTTTTTCGTCTTTATCCAGACCAAACTCAGTCTGAAGCGCAACTTTATTTTTGAGACGAACCTCCAATTGAGTTGGGGCATAATTGTAGTGAAGGGTTTGATCGGTCTTTGGATCCCATTTTGATTCATCCAACCCATTTAAAATGCCAGCAAGTGTGTCTTTGCGTGTATTTAAAAAATCCTGTAATCCACATCCATAATCAGGTGTAAGTATTTCATCAGCATAATTTGGAGAGACGGTTAATAAATAATCTGCTGCATACATCCCAATTGGCAATGGAATTGAATGAGCCCAATCAGGGAGGTCAGTACAGGGGCAATTTGGTAATCCAAATTCATTCAAGATTCTTTCAGAGCTGGAACCCATATAGGGCATATTATGCATCGAAAGAACAGATTTTGTTTTTCTAAAGAATGGGTCTGACAATTTTCTTTGTAATAGGTCATAACAAGTAATAGCTGTGTGCCAATCATTGGCATGAATAATATCCACATGCCAATTTAAATTTTTGACCATATCCAGAGTTGCGATGGAAAAAAAGACAAATTTATTAGCGTCATAATCAGGGTTTGAGGAGTATACATTCAGATCAGATAGGATGGACCCTCCCTCAATCAGGTAAACAACTACCCCTTCTATTTCAGTCTGAAACACTCTTGCCGGGATATTTCCATGACTATGCATCACAAAAAAAGAAGAAACCAGTTGCATGTTTTCCAGTTTCTGGTTGATCATAGAATGAAAAGGAATAACCAATCGAATATCCAATTCATTGCCTGATAATTGATGCGGGAGTAATTTTTTTAAGGCTTTTGGCAAAGAGCCAGCTACGTCTCCCAACCCTCCCACTTTGATTAATGGGGCTGCTTCAGAAGCAACGTACAAAACATTGATTGGACGAATTTTTTTCAATGATCTCTCCCAAACCGAAAAATGAATTTATATTAATTCTATATAGTCTTTTGATATTGTAGATTGATCCTTTAAGCCGAGCATTTCGATCAATTCAAGTACTAATTTGGATTTGTTTTCTGCATCCAATCTACTCCAAGTTCTACTTTTTATTTCCAGATACGACCCCAATTTCGGTACAATAAAGGTGTCTACATTAATAAAGATCTCAATATCTTTATAGCTTACCAGAAAGCGTTTTCTGTCTTTTTCGACTTCTATGGTGTTTTCAGGATTGAAATATTCTTTATAAAATCGCAAACTTTGAGTTGCGGGGGCATAGAACCTTGATCGGGATAATAACACTTCACGAGGGATTTGTTTTTCGCTGCGTTCGCCAATCAATGTTAATCGGGAGCGAACATTGATGACTTCTTTCTTTTCTGAAATAAAATGGTCTTCTCGATATCTTAAGCGTCCCTGGTCAGGATCATTAAAAGAGAAATAGGTGTCGTATTCGTGGTAATGCCGTTTTCGTTGAATGGCTAAACCACTGGCAAGTATTGAATTGATAATCTCTACCGGGTCATCGATTTGAACTTTGACCTGGACTTCAAAACTTTCTCCTTCCATCGTGCCACCGATGGCAACGAGCTTTGAGAGAATGGATGATTCACGATGGAACAAAAAAGAATCAATTTTCTGCGCATATTCTTGGCCTTGTTCCATCAGCGACTCTTCATCAACAGTTAATAATTGGTGGTCTTTCATCAACCATTTGCCGTTCACCATCAAATCGGTAACATCATTGCCTTTTGCAGCATAGACAACCTGGCTATAAAGACTTTCTTGAAGATGTCTAAACCAGGGAGAATTATGAACTTTCTTGATGTCGATTAATATTAGGTCCGCCCGTTTGCCTGGAGAGATAGATCCGGTAATCTCTTCGATGTGTAAAGCTTTTGCACCAATACGTGTAGCCATAGCAAGGGTTGTTTTCGCGGGTAGGGCAGTCGGATCACCTGACGATCCTTTCGCTAAAAAGGTGGTTAATCGAATTTCTTCGAACATATCTAGATCGTTATTAGAAGCAGGCCCATCTGTGCCGATACCCACATTGATACCGATATCCATCATTTGTTTCACCGGGGCGATCCCAGAGGCTAATTTCAGATTGGAGGAGGGGTTATGAGCAACGCCAGCATTCTTGTTTTTAAGCATTCGAATTTCACTAGCATCAATATGAACACAATGTGCAGCAATCACTTTCGCATCAAATAAATGTAATTGATCCACATAGGGGATCACAGGCATTCCATTTTCAGCAACCATATTTTCAACTTCAGTTTGTGTTTCTGCCAGATGGATATGCAATGGAATATCATATTTAATGGCAATTTCTTTTGACTTTTCAATAATTTCAGGAGTACAGGTATAAGGAGCATGTGGGGCAATTGCGGGAATGATGAGGGCATGATCCTTCCATTTTTCTATGAATTGAATCGAATATGCCAGAGATTCTTCATAAGATTGTGCATCCGGTGTTGGAAATTTGAGAATACTTTCAGAACATATAGCCCGTAAACCTACCTGAGAGGTTGCTTCCGCCACGTCATCCTCAAAATAATACATATCTGCAAAACACGTAATTCCAGACCGAATCATTTCTGCGCAAGCCAATTTTGTTCCTAATTGAACAAATTCTGGTGTAACGTATTCACGTTCAACAGGCATCATGTACCCTAACAACCATACATCCAGTCTTAAGTCATCTGCTAAACCTCGTAAAAGGGTCATGGGCACATGAGTGTGGGCATTAATCAGCCCAGGCAATAAGATTTTTCCATCTGCATCAAAAATTTCATCTGCCGAAAAAGAATTGAGAATATCAGCTTGGGATCCAACAGCTTTAATAACGTCATTATCAATCGCGACAGCTCCAGGACTAAATTGGTTGAAATCTTCATCGATTGTTAACACATTTGCGTTTTTTATTATCAATGATACTTTTTCCATTTATACCTCCGATTATTTTTAGATAAGGTGTGACCTGAGAAAATGCAATGTTGTATTGGCTGCCCAGGTGAAAGCGAGATTATCATGTCCACCAAATTGGAAGAATTTCGTTATAATTTCTTCCTTGTGAAAAAGCTGGATAGAGAGTGATGCACTTTTATCATTTGTTTGTGAAAGCTTTACAACTAACAAAATATTTGGGTTGACTTGTCTGTAAAAATTTTCCAGTTGATTTTTAGAGTTATCCATATCTGCCAGGTCACCATTTCGCGATTGCGCAATCAGGATATTATATTTTTCTAACAACTGTTTCAGGATCTGATCGGTCCCATATTCCAGCAAACAGATCTTTAGATTCAAATTGAGTAATAATTTGGCAATGACTGCATCAAGAGTGTCATCGTTAAATCCAAAAATAAATCCTCCTAATCTGTGAGTGATTATTTCCTGGATATTCGTAATCATTTTAGTGGCTTTGGTTTTATTGAGCGCTTTCGCAGTAATCCTGATATCTGTTTGACCGGGGTACGCAACAATACCTACTGTTGGATTGGATTGAGTTTCTAAATCGGCTATTTTCTCATCGATGACGGATTCCCCAATACCGGAGGTGTGAATCACAAACGTCTGGATTACATATTTTTTATTAAATTGGCGGCGAAGAATTCCTTTGACTTCGTTTTCCAATAAGTATTCCAACTCCATCGGTACGCCAGGTAAGGATATGATCAGACCATTATCGATGCGACAATAAAAAGCTGGCGCTGTCCCGACTGCATTCTCGATTGCAATTGCTCCCATAGGAATAAAAGCTTGTTTTTTGTTATTTTCAGTCGGAATTCTTCCAAATCGCTCAAATCTTTTGTTGATTTGGTCCCAAAGTTCCGGTCGAAATTCTAATTCAGTACCGACTGCCCTGGCAATTGCGTTCCTGGTTGGATCATCTACAGTAGGACCTAGCCCACCGGTGGTTATGACAATTTCACAGCGCGATAATGACTCTAACACGGTTGTAGTGATTCGATTTTCATTATCACCGATCATGGTGGTTCGATAAAGATCAATTCCTTCATTACGGAAGAACCGGGCAATGAAGCGAGTATTTGTATCCTGAATTTCACCTAAAAGAAGTTCTGTACCTATTGTGATAATTTCGGCTGACGGCAAAATCCCTCCAAGTATGACATCCCAGATATTAATTTAAGTAGATCACGACGCAGTTATTCAAGTTTAGCACGAATTTAAATTGGAATCAGTTCATCCATGATAGAATTTTTAAATTAATGATGAATAGACAAGAATTAGCCCGTTGGGGTGAAGAAATCGCAGTACAATATCTCGAGATAAGAGGTATTCAGATTGTTGAAAAAAATTTTAGAACCCGATCAGGAGAGGTAGATATCATCGGATTTGAAAATGATGATTTGGTCTTTTTCGAAGTAAAAACCAGATCTTCTACTAAATTTGGATATCCTGAGGAAGCAGTGAATTCAAAAAAAATTGAAAAAATTGAAACTGTTGCCAATGAATATTTGGACAATCTCTCAAATACTAATCTTAATTGGCGAATAGATACCATCGCGATTATTCGCAATCCACATAACCTGAAGTATCAAATCAAGTGGTTTAAAAATGTGGAAGCTTGATCTATTGAAACCTGTCATTTTTATTGTCGGACCAACTGCTTCTGGAAAGACACGCCTTTCCATCCAAATCGCCAAGGCTCTAGGTTCTGAAATAATATCTGCAGATTCCAGATATTTCTATCGCATGATGAATATTGGGACAGCCAAACCTGGGTTAGCTGAAATGGGGAATATTAAGCATCACATGATAAATATCGCGGATCCTGATGAAACTATCAGTGTGGCTGTTTTCAAGCAAGATATCACCAAATTGATAGGTCAAATGCATCAAGAACATAAAATTCCGATTGTTGTTGGGGGAACAGGCCAATATGTTCATGCTGTGCTGCACAACTGGGAAATGCCAGAAGTTGAAGCGGATCACCGATTGAGATCCCAACTTGAAAAATATGCGGAAAACTTGGGAAAATTAAAATTGTATGAATTTCTACAAAAGATTGATCCACAGGCAGCAAAACTGATCGATTATAGAAATTTACGCAGAACAATAAGAGCCATAGAAGTAATGTTAAAAACCGGAGAGAGGTTTTCAAATCAACGCAGAAAATTGCCCCCCATTTTTAGCCATAAAATAATTGGAATCCGCTGGGATCGATCCATTTTATATAAAAGAATTGATGATCGCATCGAAAAAATGATCGAAAACGGAATTATTGAAGAAGTAAAAAAATTGCAAAATCTGGGATATTCACCTACTTTACCATCAATGTCTGCAATTGGTTACCGTGAAATAGCTGGTTTCATTCAAGGAGATATTACACTTGATGAAGCGATTTTGTTAATGAAACGCAATTCACGCACTTATGTTCGCCGACAGGCTAATTGGTTTAAGGATAATGATCCAAATATCAGGTGGTTTGAAGGAAATGACCTGGTTATCAGCAAGGTAGTTAATTATATTAAGGCCGATGTTGGGTGGATCAAACAAGAATAAAAAAAAGCACTGGTGGAAGCCAGTGCTTTTTGTGATTATGCACTCAGTAATTCCGGTACGCCACTCTTCTTGGGAGTAGGGGCGGGAAATATTTTTTCAAACTCATCCTTGGAGAGAGTTTCAACTTCCAACAATTTGGTGGCAACGGCATCCAATTTTTCACGATAATTTGTCAATATTTTCTTAGCTTCAAGGTAAGCTTCGTTTACGATTGACCGGACTTCCGTATCAATTTTTTCTGCAACTGTTTCTGAATAGTCACGTTGCTCAGATATTTCGCGACCTAAGAAAATCAATTCTTCTTTTTGACCATAAACCATTGGTCCAAGTTTTTCGCTCATACCCATGCGCATAACCATTGTTCTGGCTAATTTACTGACCCGTTCAATATCATTGGAAGCGCCTGAAGTAATATCATCAAACACTAATTCCTCAGCTGCGCGACCACCCAGCAAACCAACCATATCTGCGAACATTTTCTTTTTGGCCATTAACAATCTGTCTTCTTGCGGTAATGCAAGCGTATATCCAGCTGCCATGCCACGTGAAATAATTGATACTTTCTGCACTGGATCTGCTTGTGGTAAAGCATGCATAACAACCGCATGTCCAGCTTCATGGTATGCAACAATACGTTTTTCTTCCTGGCTGATGAGACGGCTCTTTCGCTCTGGACCTGCTATGACTCTTTCAATTGATTCTTCAAATTCACTCTGTCCAATCAAAGTTTTATTGCGTCTGGCAGCCAAAATGGCAGCTTCGTTGATTAAGTTTTCCAGATCGGCACCTACAAAGCCGGGGGTTGATCGAGCTACCACACTCAAATCAACGTTATCTTCTAACGGCTTGCCTCTTGCATGCACCTTAAGAATAGCCTCTCGCCCGCGGACATCAGGTCTATCCAATACGACACGGCGATCAAAACGACCTGGACGTAGCAATGCAGGGTCAAGAATATCAGGTCTATTGGTGGCTGCCATGATGATGATATTGGTATCTGTATCAAAGCCATCCATTTCAACTAACATTTGGTTTAGTGTTTGTTCCCGTTCATCATGACTTCCACCTAGTCCGGCACCGCGCTGGCGTCCAACAGCATCAATTTCGTCAACAAATACGATACAAGGAGAGTGACGTTTGGCTTGTTCAAACAAATCGCGCACACGACTTGCGCCAACACCGACGAACATTTCAACAAACTCTGATCCGGATATTGAAAAGAACGGCACACCTGCTTCTCCAGAGACTGCTTTTGCTAATAAAGTTTTTCCTGTCCCTGGAGGTCCTACTAATAAGACACCTTTTGGTATTCTAGCCCCTAAAGCGATGAATTTTTGTGGTTCTCTTAAAAATTCAACAACTTCATTTAATTCTTCTTTTGCTTCTTCCACACCTGCAACATCTGCAAATGTTACCGTAGGATGATCCCCAGTGAACATTCTTGCTTTCGATTTTCCAAATGACATGGCAGCATTATTACTCCCCTGTGCCTGACGGAAAATGAAAAAGAATGCGCCTCCCAAAAATAGGAAGGGAAGAATATACCCAAGAGCAGTTAAAACACCGACCCAAGTACTGGGAGCTTTGATTACAATGCGAATATTATCAGGATTCAAATCTTGCTGAGTTACGCCAAGATTTAATAATTGTTCAACCAAAGTGGCGGTAGATTCTTTGGTTGAAACACCTTCACGGGCATCTTCCAGATATTTAACTCTCAGCCGATTTTCGCTTTCTTCAATTTCTGAAATTTTTCCAGCTCTAATATCAGCAGCAATCTGATTGATCGTGAGGGTTTCTGCACTACTCCGCTGGCTGAAACTATAAAAAGCCATCACAATAATGGCCACAAACAGCAGCAAGTAGATTACGTACGATTGATTTCTTGAATTCACTAATGCCTCCCGACAAGGAAAGTCTCTTTTGTTTTAGAAGATTATACCAATCTAGCCCTGTTATAGCTAATTTTTGTTAATGTTTTTTGGTACATCTTATGAATTTCTAATAAAACAAACTAAATTTAACTTTATTGTAGATAATTTATCGGATTTTTCTGGCAACAAAAAAATATTTCTCAAAAATTGCCAAAGATAATTTTATCTTGTAATTACACTTAAGGTGTTTACCATTTGATTTATATGGATTCGATCGTGGTGTGCAATGAATTTTATCAACTCTGATATTGGTGTTGGACCAAAAATAGCATGGTTAATTGATTTATTCCATTGCTGAGGAGATAAATTTTCGATCACATTGACCAACGAAATTCTATTGGCAATAAAACGCGTTAATTCATTGGTTGCATTTCTGTTGATATATCTCCTTTCTTCTGCCCATTGATCCGTTAAGGCTGCTTCAATGAAAGGGAAATCCTCAATAGTAATTGTTTGCATACGCGGGAGATTAACCTCTTCGTCTACATCTGCCATGTGTGCGATGATTTCAATTAATGACCAATCATCAGATTTTGTCCGTTTGGTGTATTGATCTTTCGAGATATGCATTCTGCGGAAAGAATCCATATTTGCCGCAGTGGCTCGTAAAATTGCAATGAGGGTGTTTTTTGAATCACTTAATTCAAGTTCATGCTTATTGAAATGTAGATGATTAATCCAGTCCAGAAGATTTTCCATTGTCCCTGAAGAACTAAGCGGATGTAGTGATATTTCGGTCTGGTCAGGTGCTCGACCAATTAAATAGGTTGGGATCCCTAAAATTTCAGCGGGAACAATATCCATATCCCATTCATTTCCAATCATGACAACCGGCTCATTCTGCCAACCCATTTTTCCTAAAATCTCCGCGATAAATTCCGGACGAGGTTTTGTAAAATGAAGTTCTTCAAAATTAGTTATATATCCAAAATTGTTTAAATCCATTCCAAGATTTGCCCACTTAATTCGATGTTCAATAGCCATTTTTGGGAATAGGGGATTGGTTGCGATTACGATTTTGTGGCCTTGTTCAGATAAGTGTTTAATGACCGTTGCAGCATGAGGCACCTCACTCGTCAACGGGGCTAATTTTGGAAATTCATACTCATAAAAATTATTAATTTTCTGATTGAGAATTACCTTGTCAGTTCCGATAAAAGGATAGAAGTAATCATCGAAACATTCTTCCAGTGTTCTGGAAGGATTAACATTGTCTACCATGAGATCGGTTCCAGTAAAAATTGCAGCAGCAATCTCTGCAGGCAGGATGTAGGCAGATAAATGTTGTCCGAGACATTGAAGATAGGCTGGCAAGAAACTCTCCATTGGATTTCCAAGGAGGGTATCATCCAGATCAAATAAAATAATCAATTATTTTTCCTCTAGAAAAATTTCGGGTAAAGGATGACATTGTCCACAACCGACATGGGGTTCCTTTACATTCGTTTTGCTTTTCTCACAATAAGCAGTTACATGCATGCGTTTTATAAAGCCAAAATCCCTTTTAACCACACCAGATAATTGCATGTGTTGGCAGGCATTTGCCTGTAATATATTTGGTACTGGGCAAGACTTACATATTTTCGTTGACCAGTTTTCTTTGGAGTTAGAATCTGTGAGCAACCGACACTCTTCAAAGTGGCGACCACGGTAATAGTCACCGAAAAAAAAGCTACAATCCTGACCGTAAGGTGTACGCATGACTATTGAGTCACACGCGTTAAGTATTCACCAGTTCTTGTATCTACCCGAATAATATCCCCGGTAGAGATGAAGTAAGGAGTATTAATCGTGGTCCCAGTTTCTACCTCAACTTTTTTGGTTTGACCGGTGGCAGTGTCACCTTTTACGGCAATCTCAGCATAAGTTACTTCTAGATCTACTGAGATGGGTAATTCAACATCAATCGCTTTCGCATTATAGAAAGTGATTTTGACTTCCATATTTTCTTTAAGGAAATTAGTTGAATCAGCAAGAACTTCGGCTTGCAAAGGATATTGATCAAAAGTATCGTTATCCATAAAATAATAAAATTCTCCATCATTGTACAAATACTGAGCATTATGGTAATCGAGTCTCACATCCTGGACTTGTTGGCCGGAGTTAAAAGTTTTCTCGATCGTTGAGCCTGTAATCATATTTCTTGCTTTGATTCTGATGGTTGCTGATCCACGACCAGACTTGTTGTGGCCATAATCCAATACTTTGTACAGATTTCCATCTAATTCAAAGGTTACACTTTTGCGAAGTTCATTGACATCAATCATAAAACACCTTCTACAACTAAAATTATTAAATAAATTATAGTCCAGGCACTCTTGGGTGACAAGGTTGGATTATTGCTCTGTGATTTTTCTCAAGGGCGAAGTACTTTTATAAACCTATTGAATCCATAGATTTTTTTAAATACTGAAAATTTGGATAAATTTAATAAAAAAAATGGGCTGCATTAGCAGCCCAGAAGTATTTTGTAGATTATCCTAACTTCGGTTCGATAATTCCGTATCTACCATCCCGACGATGATACAAAATATTAATGCTCTCGGTGTTCATATTATAGAATACGAAGAAATCCTCATGGCCTAGCATTTTCATCTGTTCAATTGCTTCTAATTCATCCATTGGGATCAAAGAGAAAGTTTTTCTACGGGTTATTTCGGGAACATCCTCTTTCTCTTCATATTCAGGTAGTTCTGCAGCCAATTCTGAAAGTGGGGTGCCATCACCTCGGCCGCGTTGACGTTTGCCTTTCAGTCGGGCGATTTGTCGTTGCATTTTTTCAACCGATTCATCAATTGCAGCGAAGATATCGTCTGCCCGTTCTTCCGTGCGAAGAATAAAACCTTTCCCGCGAATTGTAATTTGAGCTACCTGGCGATCGGAAGCATTTCTGGCAGATTTTAGATAAGAAAGATCAACTCTGGTTTCATCAATATCATTCAAATATCGATAAAGTTTTGTGACTTTTTTGTTCACATATTCTTCCAATCGTTCAGTCATTTTAATATTTTTGGTAAAGATATCGATCTTCGTTGCCATTTTATTCCTCCTGGATTCAAATTTTTTTTACAGTGACTGCATCGTTTAAGTGATCACTAAAACCATTATGAGTATGAACAGCACGAGCCAATGTTAATGCAACTATATCCCCAGCCCCAGCAATTTTCAACGCCGATGCACAAGCTTCTAATGTTGAACCAGTTGTTGAAACATCGTCGATGAGAATTATATTTTTACCACGTACCACAGTAGAATCTGCTAGAAAGGCTTCGGATACGTTATTGAAACGCTCGTGTCGATCAAGTCCTACTTGAGATCTGGTTTCTTTGAATCGACGCAGCGACTGCTTATTAATCGGTTTATTGATCATCATTGAAAATGGTAAGGCGAGTAAAAAGGACTGATTATAACCCCGCTCATGTAACCTTTTTTGACTTAATGGTACTGGTATAACCATATCAATATCCACTTTATTTTTATTGTACAGTTCAACCAGGAAATTTGCCAGCACTTCGGCTATACCAAGATCGCGATGATATTTTAGCCTTTGAATCGCTAGCGATAGAGGGGGCTGATAATAGGAATACGATCTAATCCATTTCAGATTTGGTAAACGATCAATACAATCCTGAATATTGTGTTGTAAATAAGTGGTTGGTTCTCCACATTTATCACAAATATTTCCTACTATCAAAAGGACCTGTGATGAACAAATTGGACAAAACCTCTCCCCAACCAATCCGCATCCAGCACAACGGGGGGGAAAAACGTAGTCCAATATTTTCCATATTGATTTGTAAAGAGGTATGCTAATAGATGGGAATTCCACCCAGAATGACATATGTCTCCGTTTATTAATTAAACATTCCGCCTAGCGCTGAATGCATTAATTTTATGGCTGCTGGTGTTAATAGAACAATCATTAACGATGGAAATATTAATAGTCCCATCGGGACGAGCATTTTTATCGGTGCTTTATGTGCTTCTTCCTCAGCTATCTGTCTCCTGCGCATACGCATTTGATCTGATTGAATGCGGAGAACTTTTGATAAAGAGACACCTAATTGTTCACTTTGGATAACAGCTGCCACAAAACTAGTCATCTCAGGCAAACCCACTCGATTTGACATATCTCTTAATGCCTCCCGGCGAACTTTGCCTAATTGAATTTCCTGAATTACTCTGGCGAAGGCCATAGATAGTTGGCTTTCCCATTTTTCACTGACTTTATGCATGGCAGCATCAAATCCCAAACCGGCTTCAACACAGATGGTTAATAAATCTAAAGCATCCGGCATCGCTTTTCGAATTTCTTTCTGCCTTCTAGAAATTCTTGATGATAACAACATGGTTGGAAAATAAAAACCAAGCAGTCCAAATAGCAAAGATAACAATAATTTTCTACCTAATGGCCAACCGGTTGATCCAATGGAAAGAACGAACAAAATTAATCCTCCAAAGATAACCAGGCCTATGAATTGTGTAGCAAGAATAATTGTTGGGTCAATTGAAGATGAAACTCCTGCCAATTCCAATTTTCTCTCAATGGAGCGCATCGCGTTTTGTGGGGTGAAGC
This sequence comes from uncultured Anaerolineaceae bacterium, assembly GCA_942491385.1. GTDB lineage: Bacteria > Chloroflexota > Anaerolineae > Anaerolineales > Anaerolineaceae > UBA6170. The sequence continues at coordinate 128,402 of CALOAF010000008.1, forward strand.
GAATTGCTATTTCTCCCATTTTTCTGGCTATGGGATAAATGACTCTTTCCTGGAATGGTAGAGAAAGTTCCAATTTTCTTAATTCGATTGGACCTTCATCCAGGTTAAGTTCATCCAATCGATCATTAAGAATGCGGTTTTCATCAAACTGTGGGCTTCTTATCCCAATCACTGTTAGAATGACTGCAATTACCAAAACTGAGCCTAAAACTACTATCAATATTTCCATTATCGGACCTCCAGGTTTTTCTTAGACTTCAATATCACCCAATTTGTTCATTGCAAAGTAACCAGCGACGATCAATAGGCCTGCTGAACCTAATGCGATAATTCCACAAATACCAGTTTCAGGCTTAAAAAATTCCATAATGTATTCTCTGTTAAGTAAATACAAAATTCCAACGACAAATATCGGTAATAATGCCAAGAAACGACCAGAGTACATAACCTGTGTGGTTAAAACTCTGATTTCACCTTTAATCCGGATACGTTCGCGAATAGTATAGGAGATTGAATCTAATATTTCGGCGAGATTACCGCCAACTTCCCGTTGAACATTTATTGCCGTAATGGTTAGATCCAAATCGTCACTTGGGATCCTAATCAATAAATTATCCAATGATTTTTCCATATTAACACCGAGTTGCATTTCCTGAATAACTCTGCGGAACTCGTCACAGATAGGTGCAGGCAATTCCTTTGAAACCGCCTCCATCGCCTGCATTGTTGAAAAACCTGCTCGCAATCCATTCACCATCAAATTTAACATATCAGGTAGTTGTTGATCAAATTTGATTAACCGCTTCCTTTGTTGAGATTTTACATACATATTTGGAAGGTATAAACCAATGGCTACACCAATTATTCCAACAATTATGTTTTGCCCTCCAACATACCAAAGGAAGAAACCTATCAATATTGCAAAGAAGATGACAAAGAATATAAATTCACCAGGTTTGAATTTTAGATCAGCTCTGGATAGATTGTTTGAGATTTTATCCCCAATAGATGATCGATCGACTCGACTATTTATCCAATCAGTTAATGGTCGGGCTCTTTCTCTTTCTGATAAAAGATCATCATCTTCTAAGTATTTCCCCAATCTGGTCATTTCAGCAGCTCGCCGGTCAGAGAGAATTGACACCACCACGCCAGTGACGAGAAGGAGAACTGCAAAGCCACCAACGACAGATAAAATTAATATTGGGTTTATTTGATTAAGAAATTGGGCGATATCCATTGATACCTGCTTTCAAAAAATTATCTGCGTCTTTCACCAATTCCAAATATTGAAGGTGAAAGATGAATTCCTGATTGTTCTATATTATCAATAAATCTTGGCCGAAGCCCGGTTGGTCTCAAGCGTCCGACAACTTTGCCATTCTCATAGCCTGCTTGTTCGAAGGTGAAAATATCAGTCATGGTGATGATTTCACCTTCCATACCTGAGACTTCTGTGACGTGGGTCACTTTTCTTGACCCATCACGCATGCGGGATTGGTGAACGATCAGGTCAATCGCTGAAGCCACTTGTTCTCGAATCGCGCGCACTGGTAAATCCATACCAGCCATTAATGTCATCGTTTCCAACCTAGCTAATGTATCCCTTGGACTATTAGAGTGCAAAGTAGTCATTGAGCCATCGTGACCAGTATTCATTGCCTGCAACATGTCCAGCGCGGCTTCATCGCGAATTTCACCTACGATGATACGATCTGGTCTCATACGCAATGTATTTATTACCAAATTGCGAATTGTGACCTCACCTTTGCCTTCAATATTCTGCGGCCTTGATTCTAAAGTCACAACATGTTCCTGGCGTAGTTGAAGCTCTGCCGCATTTTCCACCGTTATGATGCGCTCATCTGCTGGAATAAATCCTGATAAAATATTTAATAAAGTTGTTTTTCCAGAACCGGTACCTCCAGAGATAACCACGTTGACGCGTGATCTTACGCAAGCATCGAGAAACTGAACTGCTTCGGGGGTGATTGAACCAAAATCAATAAGATTCTCGACGGTAATTGGCGTTTTGGCAAATTTACGGATCGTTAAAACAGGACCGACTAGTGAAAGTGGGGGGATAATGGCATTTACACGCGAACCATCAGGCAACCGCGCATCTACATACGGACTTGATTCATCGATTCTTCGACCAAGAGGGGAAACAATCCTTTCGATAATTCTCATCACATGTTCATTATTTTCAAACGTCATTGGTTCACGTATGATCTTGCCAAAACGTTCAATGTATATATTTTTTGAACCGTTTACCATGATTTCAGTAATTGATTCATCCTCAAGTAATCGTTGTAATGGTCCAAAACCAAGAATTTCAGCAGATATTTGCTCAAACATCCTTGAGCGTTCGGGTCTCGAGAGAATGATATTCTCTTCGTTTAAAATTTGTTCAAAGAGTTCTTGAATTGTCTTCTTTACTTCCGAAGTTTGACTTACATCCATACTCGGATCAAGTGTGCTGAGCAATTTTGTTTGTACCCTGTTTTTTAGATCCTGATAAGTATCGCTTGTCGTTGTAGGAGATGGTGCAGATACACGTCTCGATTGAAGAACTGGATTTCTTAATGGCTCAGATCCACCAGGTTTTTGGGGAGGATTATTGGAATTTTCATTTTGAATTCGTCGTAATATCGACATAATTTTTCCTTAATCTAATACAGATTAAACCAAATCTTCACTCTGAATTTTAATTCTTTCCTTCACTTTTTCACTTATGGCATAAATACTTTTACTAATCGGCGTATTTTTGTTTTCAATGATTAACGGGACACCCCTATTGATGGAAGTTGTCACAATTCTTTCTTCCAGTGGAATTACACCTTCAATGCTTTGTTTCAAACTTTCGCTAATTCTTTCGGGTGAAAGAGCGATTCTTTTATCATAACGATTTAATACGAATAAAATTCGTTTCCGATTAATTCCGGATTGATCGGACAAACTGAGAAATGAATTTGCGCTTTTTATCGATGGAATATCTTGTGTGGCAACTAAAATAGTAATATTTGCAATATCCAGAGCTGATTGAACAACATCCGTGAGATACGGGGTTGTATCGATAATAATATACTCAAATATTCTTTGTAAATATTGAATTATTTTTTGAAATTGGTAAGCAGATACTTGATCTGCATATTCAGGTCTGGGAGGGGAAGCCAAAAATTTAATATTTGATAGTGAATGTGTAATTAAAACTTCGTCGATGATATCAGGATCTAATTCGTCAACTCTGGGAGAGAGATCAAGAATCGTATTTCTGCCTTGCTCATTTAAGAAGATGGCGATATCTCCAAAAAGCAGGTTCCCATCTACAATGACAGATGGAGTGGATTCACTTTGTAAGGCAATAGCCAGGTTTGTTGCAATTGTTGTGCATCCAACTCCACCTTTGGGACTATAAACAACAATAATTTTCCCTAATTTTCCTGAGCGAGCAGCAGCTGTTTCAACATTTTCAGATACGAATTGTGCTTTTTCTTTTTCCTCAATTGCTAATTTTCCAGCGAGGCGAATTGCATTGGTTAACTCATCAATTAGCGGTGGTTTAGAAAGAAAATCTCTAGCACCAGCAAGCATTGCTTGTCGCATGTAACTTGATTCATACTGAACCGAAAGGATGATAATTTGGATATGGGGATGTTTTCGCCGGATATTTTCGGTTGCCACCAAACCATCCATATCCGGCATATTGATATCCATGACGATTACTTCAGGTAATTTTTTAGTCGCAAGCTCAATGGCTTCTTTACCTGTTCTGGCTTCACCAATGATCTCAATTTTCGGATCGAATTGCAACATCCTGCGAATATTTTCTCGAGTTTCTGTGATGTCATCGGCAATAACTACCCGAATTTTTTCTGGATTCGCCATATCTTTCCTCTAATTCCCATTTGAAAAATCTCTGATAACGTTCAATATTTTATGGTCCTGTGGTTATCGGTGCATATAACCCAACACGTGGTTCAAGAGCAAACGGTAGTTTAGCAGGCAATGGAATGTTCTTTTGATCCATTAAATATTGCTGAGTGACTGCGTCGGTCAGAATCGTCTGGGTATTATTGGGGTTGCGAAGCGCAAGTGTAAGATTTATGTTCGCTTTTCTCATATACGTGAGGACTACAGCATCCTGAGGGGATACTACCAAAGTGACAATATCCGGAGCAATAATTTCAGGTTCTATTGGTTGTTCTCCTTCAACGGGTTCAGGTGCAACTTCTTCCGCAACAGCTGTTGTTTCAGCACCAGTTATGGGGAAATCACCCAATCGAAGAATAATGGCATCCTGGACTATATTTTGGCAAACCAACCGGGGTCTTTGAAGTTCAGAAGGAACAACGTAGATTGGCTCATTTAGTGTTGGATCTAACTCAGTTCTGCCTTGGGTTGAACCTTCTCCACCACTTGAGATGATAACCGTCAATGATTCAGCGCTACTTTCAGCTGTAAGGATTTGTTTGGAAACAGATCCGGTGAAGTTTGGCAACAAGGTTTGGTACTCAGGGTCTACATCAACCAGTTCCATACAACCGATGATCATGACATGGTCACCAGCTTGTGGGGCATACGCTATCATTGAGACCCTGTCAATTAATACAGATAAAGCAGTTTTATCCACCGGAATATCAAAAGCAGCAATCGATCCACCACCTGCACCATCAATAATCATTCCTGGCGTGAGAGGAATTCTAGCTTCTAAAGGGTAAATCGCTCTTTTACCCACAACTGATTCGATGGTGGTAAAAAAGGTTCCTCCAACCAGTTCGTCTTTGGGAAATGGAATCATGGTAATTACATTTTCTGCAATCACTTCCCCACGATTGACAAATTGAGTGGTGATTACAATATCGACCATTTCTTCAATTTGAATTTGCGGCGATTCCCCTACGGTGGTTTCCGCGGGTTGTAATAAAGGCCTAAGCCTGAAAAACACTACTGCGGCGGCACCTACGAGAACAATCAATAATAAAGCAATAATAATTAAAACTCTTCCACTTTTACTTCCACTGTTAGCCATATTTACGTCTCCTTAGATTTGATAGGACAACTAACCTGATACTATATTATACGGCAATTGGATTTTACAGGAAAATGAATTAAGTTGTTAGGTCTTTAACGATTTCCCAAGCCATTTGACAGTATAAAATAATGATAAATACTTGCAATAATTATGCCACTTAATATCTTACCGTCAAACTAATATTCGAATTAATTATGTTGAATTAAAACAAAAGACCTCGATCGAGATCTTTTGTTTTATGTTTGTTCACAGATTTTATATTGCTGAAACAATGTTACTGAAGATATTTCCGATTGCTGGGCCAAGCAAAGCAAGAATAACAATAACAACAACAGCTACTAAAACAAGAATTAAAGCGTATTCGACAAGGCCCTGTCCTTTTTCTTTCGGTGAAAACAACATATGAATTTCCTCCTTTCTAATCTAATAAGGAATAAATATGAGCTAATTATACAAGAATGTGTGATGAATTCAAGGGAATAAATTTACAGTTACTTATCAATTATTATAGTAATTACAGCTTTATTATTCAGCTTTTGCTCCAAAACAACAATACGGGGAGGAAAGTAAGATATTCATGATGGAATCGGCGAAAATAACTTACTTATGAATTTTTAATAATATTTTTAATCATTTAATCCAATCAATATTTTTTAAACCACAAAGGACCTCATTGAGGTCCTTTGTGAAATAAAAAAATTTTTAATTAAATTTGAGAAACAATGTTACTGAAGATATTTCCGATTGCTGGGCCAAGCAAAGCAAGAATAACAATAACAACAACAGCTACTAAAACAAGAATTAAAGCGTATTCGACAAGGCCCTGTCCTTTTTCTTTCGGTGAAAACAACATATGAATTTCCTCCTTTCTAATCTAATAAGGAATAAAGATGAACTAATTATACAATAATGTGTGATGAATTCAAGGGAATAAAATTACAGCTACTTATCAATTATTATAGTAATCACAGCTTTATTATTCAGCTTTTGCTCCAAAACAACAATACGGGGAGGAAAGTAAGATATTCATGATGGAATCGGCGAAAATAACTTACATAAGAATTTTTTATTAATATTTTTAATCATTTAATCCAATCAATATTTTTTAAACCACAAAGGACCTCATTGAGGTCCTTTGTGAAATAAAAAAATTTTTAATTAAATTTGAGAAACAATGTTACTGAAGATATTTCCGATTGCTGGGCCGAGCAAAGCAAGAATAACAATAACAACAACAGCTACTAAAACAAGAATTAAAGCGTATTCGACGAGGCCCTGTCCTTTTTCTTTCGGTGAAAACAACATATGAATTTTCTCCTTTCCTCAGTGATAAGTATTTTTGTACTACTTTATATATTGTACCCAATATTTATCAATAATCAAGTTGGATTAATTACAATTACCTAACAATTATTGTTCTCAATAAAAAAAATAAACTCATCAGTAAATATTGAATTAAATTAGATTAAGCTATAATATTTAATATAAATGAGCAATATATATTCAGGAGGTAAGATGAGCGACTTGTTTAATCGAATAACTGACGATCAAGATATTATTAGGAAATTATTTAGTAAAATCCCTGGTTTCAGTGGTTATGTTGAAAGAGAAAACCGAAGAGCTGCTGATAAAGTTCTTCGCGATGCTGTTGCTGATCGATTTGAGGAGTTATGGCAGAGAGTATCCAGCATTCAAACGGATTTAATCAGTGCTGGTGGTCTCGAATATATTGACGATATGGAACGTGCAGCGATTAAGATACGCCAATTCATTGATCGGATACGTCATGCGTCTTATGGATATTCTCCATTCTTTAATGCGACCAAAGTCAAGGAGGAAGAATTAACTGCAGTCTATGAGTTTGACTTAGCATTACTTGAAAATGTTGATATCGTCGGCAGAGGAGTAGATAATGTAGAAACATCAATTGGAACGGATGGATTGCCAGCAGCAATACGCCATTTGACGAATCTATCACAACAGGTTGTTGATATGTTTAACCAACGATCAGAAGTATTGATGGGTGGAATCGAATCCGCTGATAATAATTAATTTCACATAAACGAGATGGAGAATTAATATGGCTAGAATTTTTGATGTTGTTGAATATGCAAGTGAAATGAAAGATGAATTAGTACGTCGTTTCCCGGAAACCGGTGTTGCTGATTTGCGAATTGGTTCCCAAGTCATCGTAAGAGAGTCACAGCGGGTTATTTTTTATCGTGATGGTAAGGCTTTAGATGAATTTGGACCTGGTCGCCACACGATTATTACAGCCAACATTCCCAAAGTCATCGATCTGATTGGAAAAGCATTTAATGATCGAACCCCTTTCACTGCTGAAGTATATTTTGTCTCGATGCGAGAATTCGTTGATAGAAAATGGGGTACTCCTCAGCCAATCCTGGTAAGAAATCCAGGTATGGGGTTGGGTGTTGCGTTGATGCAAGGATTCGGAAGCTACAGTTTTCAGGTAAAAGACCCTCAACAATTTGTCACACAAGTAGTTGGTGCAAATGGTGTTTATCGAATGGCAGACATAGAGGGGCGATTACGATCAATGCTGCTTTCAAAATTACAGGATTTATTAGGGGAAACTGCTGCTGCAAAAAGCGTGGCTGAATTAATTGGATTGACAGAAGAAATTGGTGCTGCTGTAAGGGCAAAAGCGCAAGACGATTTTGCTGCACTAGGGTTATTGCTTAAGTCATTCTATATTTCAAATTTGAAACCCAGCGAAAAATCCGCTGAAGAATTACGTGCCATGGGTATGCTGGATATGCAAACATATACACAGTTACAAGCAGCCGACGCATTAAGGGATGCTGCACGTAATGAAAGTGGTGGGGCTGGATTAACAGCAGGCATAGGCGCTGGGGTTGGATTAGGGGGAGTAATTTCACAATCTTTACAGGGAATGACAGGTTCGTCATCCGGATCAGGGCAAGCATCTACCCCTCAGGCTGGGTTACCGGATGTTATGACCCCATCTGAAGCAGCCAATGCATTAAAGGTCTCCGAAGAAGATGTTATGGCAGCCATTTCAGCAGGAGATTTAAAAGCCAGGAAAATTGGGTCTGCATACAGGATTAGTAAAGATGCGCTGGAAGAATTTCTAAAAGGATAATACTGATAAAGAACCGGGAAATTCCCGGTTCTTTTATTTTTTTCATGGCTTAATTATTTTAGATAATCCAAATTTTTGATTTAAGTCAGGGGAGCTTTTATGAAACTTCACGAGTACCAATCAAAAAATATTTTCAATCGATATGATGTTCCAATTCCAAAGGGGCGTGTCGCAAATTTTGCTTCAGAAGCTAAACAAATCGCTGAAGAATTAGGCGGAAGAGTTGTCATTAAATCTCAAGTTCTAGTAGGGGGAAGAGGAAAAGCTGGGGGTATCAAGCTTGCTAAAGATCCAAAACAGGCGAAAGAACTGGCCACCGAAATATTAGGAATGGAAATAAAGGGATTACCGGTTCGAAAAATCTTGGTTGATGAAACAGTAGATATTGATCAGGAAATATATCTGGGGATTACCAATGACAGAAACTGCAGACAACCTGTGGTAATTGCATCATCTTCTGGGGGAGTTGATATTGAGGAAGTTGCCCAAATCTCTCCTGAAGAAATAATTAAGTTATCAATTGATCCGTTATTAGGTTTACAAGATTTCCAGGTACGCGATATTGCTCTGGGTATTGACCTTAAACGTGAGTATTGGAAGCAATTTATAAAGATTCTGCGTGGTTTGTACCGGGCATATCTTGAGACAGATGCTACTTTAGCTGAGATAAATCCACTAGTCATCACAAAGGACAAACGCTTGATTGCTTTAGATGCGAAAATGATAATTGATGATAATGCTCTGTTTCGCCATCCTGAAATGATGGAATTAAGAGATTTGGATGTGGAAGCCCCCGCAGAAACTGAGGCAAAGAAATATGGATTATCATACATAAAATTGGAAGGTGATATCGGTTGTATGGTGAATGGTGCCGGTCTGGCTATGGCTACAATGGATATTATCAGTCAATTTGGGGGAAAACCTGCAAATTTTCTGGATATTGGTGGTGGCGCAAGTGCTACAAAAGTCGCTGCTGCACTCAAAATAATCCTATCAGATACAAACGTTAAGGTTATTTTGATAAACATATTTGGTGGTATTACTCGCTGTGATGAAGTAGCAAAAGGATTATTAACAGCATTGGCTGATATAAAAACCAAAGTTCCGGTTGTTGTGAGGTTAGTTGGTACCAATGCTGAGGAAGGGCGGAAATTACTGGCGAATGAAAATATCCAAACCGCAAATACATTGGTAGAAGCCGCTAAAACTTCTGTTCTTCTCTCTTCGGGTGGTGATTAATGAGCATTCTGGTCAATAAAAATAGTCGGATAATGGTTCAAGGTATCACAGGAAATGAAGGCAATTTTCACGCCTGGCAAATGTACGAATACGGAAATAATGTCGTTGCTGGTGTAACACCTGGAAAAGGTGGTGAATGGGTTTTTGAGGGTAAAGTTCCAGTATTTGATTCGGTGAAAGTTGGCAGAGAAGCTACCGGGGCAAATGTCACGGTTATCTTTGTTCCTGCTCATTTTGCTGCAGATGCTATGTTGGAAGCTGCCGATGCAGGCATCAAGTTAATTGTGTGTATTACCGAAGGTGTGCCTGTGCGAGATATGATGCGCGTACGCAAATACCTGGATCAAAAAGGGAGTATGTTGATTGGCCCCAATTGCCCGGGTTTAATCACGCCATCTGAAGCAAAAGTTGGAATTATCCCTGGTAATATCACAATGCCAGGTAATGTGGGTGTTATTTCGCGTTCAGGAACGCTAACCTATGAAGTTTTAAATGCCATGATGCTATCGGGGATTGGCACAAGTACTTGTGTTGGAATCGGTGGCGACCCAATTAGTGGGTTAAGTTATACGGATCTTTTGGAAATGTATGAAATGGACCCCTTGACGGATCAGGTTGTATTAATTGGTGAAATTGGTGGAACTGATGAGCAAAAGGCTGCGGAATATATATCCAGATTCATGACAAAACCAGTTGTAGCCTTTATTGCTGGACAATCCGCCCCTCCTGGTAAAAGGATGGGGCATGCGGGTGCGATTATCGAGAGTGGCTCTGGTACAGCAGAGGAAAAAATTAAAGCATTACAAGAAGTGGGAGTTCAGGTCGCTAAACATCCTGAGGAAATTTCTGTATTACTTAATAGATAAAACAAAGCACCCGAGGGTGCTTTGTTTTATCTATTTTTTATTCGATTCGATGTAAGTAACTGCGTCTCCTACAGTTTTGATTTGTCTGGCGTTATCATCAGGAATTTCCAAATCAAATTTTTCGCTAAACCCATCAATGAGGAAAAATTGATCCATTGAATCGGCTTTTAGGTCTTCAATAAAACGAGTTTCCATAGAAACTTCATTTTCGTCTACTTTCAATACATCCACAATAATTGCTTTTACCTGGTTGAAAACATCACTCATTCATTCCTCCTGAATAGATCATTATTCTATTTCAAAATTGTATCTTTCCTTATCAGATTGTCAAGTGCTCAGATTTTTATTGCCAGATTTTTATCATATTCTTAATTCGCTCTGCTATACTAGGAACAAACACTAATAATCAGGATAAGTTATGACAGAAGAATTAATTGGTTCCAGAAAGAATGACCACATTCGAATTAATCTGGAAGAAGATGTCAGGTCAACATTGTGTAATGGTCTTGAAAAATACAGATTTATTCACAATGCATTACCCGAAATTGATCTCAAGGAAATAGATCTTTCGCAACGGATATTTAATAAGATTGTATCAATCCCGGTTTTAATTTCTTCCATGACTGGTGGGACTGCACAGGCTTACCAAATCAATCAAACATTGGCAATTGTGGCGGAAAAATTTGGTCTAGCGATGGGTGTTGGTTCTCAACGGGCAGCCATTGAAGACAATTCTTTAGCTGAGACGTTTAATATTCGGAAGTTTGCTCCAAACAGTTTACTTTTCGCTAACTTAGGTGCAATTCAGTTAAATTATTGTTATGGAATAGATGAATGCTTACGTGCAGTGAGGATGATTGAAGCGGATGCTTTGATATTGCATCTCAATCCGCTTCAAGAAGCTATTCAACCCGAAGGGGACACCAATTTTACTGGATTAATTAAGAAAATTGCGGAAATTTGTAAAAAATTACCTGTTCCTGTGGTTATTAAAGAAGTAGGCTGGGGCATTTCAGATGATGTAGCAAAAAAGCTAACCGATGTTGGAGTTGCTGCTATTGATATCTCTGGAGCCGGTGGAACTTCATGGTCACAAGTGGAACGGTTTCGGTTAAGGAAGCCCGATGAAATTTGCGTTGCAGAAGCATTTCTGGATTGGGGAATCCCGACTGCGGACGCCTTGGTAGAAGTCAGAAGATCTCTTCCTGATATCCCAATATTTGCCAGTGGAGGACTAAAAACAGGCATGGAAGTTGCTAAAACGTTAGCATTAGGTGCAAATTTAGCAGGAATGGCTGGCGTTTTCTTGCGTGCGGCAGACGTATCAATTGAACATCTAACAGAAACGATATCCTCCATTGAAAGAATTATTCGTATTAGTATGTTCGCTACCGGGTCGAGAGGTTTAAATTCATTTGCAAAGGGGAAAATTATCAAATCGGGTGAAATTAAATGAAGCTGGTAGATTATATTCATTTATTGGTTCCTGAAATTGAAAAAGGGCTCAAATCAACAATTCAATCTGATATCCCCGAATCATTTCCAGGTTTAAGAGAAATGATGGATTATCACTTTGGCTGGATCGAAAGTGGCACAGCTCAACAATCACAGGGCAAACGCATCAGACCAATCATCCTTTTATTGAGCAATCTCATTTGTGGTGGAGATTGGAAACAAGCCATACCTGCTGCTATTTCCATAGAACTGATTCATAACTTCTCATTAATACACGATGATATAGAAGATCAATCTGACCTTCGTCGTGGTAGAGAGACGTTGTGGAAAATTTATGGTATTGCCCAGGCGATTAATACAGGTGACGCGATGTTTTCCCTGGCTCAAATTAACATGCTCAAATTAGGAAATGCAATTACTAAACCAACCGGGTTTGATGCCCTGAAAAGATTGAACGAAACTTGTTTGATTTTAACAGGTGGTCAAAATCTGGACATCTCCTTCGAAAAAGAAATCTGTGTCTCGCAGGATCGCTATTTAGTTATGGTTGAAGGAAAGACAGCAGCTTTATTGTCTGCTGCTGCAGAAATAGGCGGAATCACTGCTCGAACAACCAAAACCAATCGAAAAGCATTACGTGATTTTGGAAAAGCTTTAGGATTAGCATTTCAGGCCTGGGATGATTGGCTAGGTATTTGGGGAAAAGAGGAACAGATGGGGAAATCTGCCTCCTCTGACTTATTTTCCGGGAAGAAGACTTTACCGATTTTATTTTCGTTAGCAAAAGAGGGGGAATTCACAAAAATTTATCATTCTGTAGGTGCAACCGACGTAAATTTTCAAGAATTACTGATTTTGTTAGAAAAAGAAGGGGCAAAAGAATTCACAGAAAATATTGCTAAACAACTTACGGATAATGCTTTGAAATCCCTTGATAAATTAAAAGTGGTGGATGAAAATGCCTTTCAGTCACTACAGGAATTGACTGAGCTGTTAATTAAGAGAAATCACTAGTCATAGAGCAAGAATTCAATTCATAGGAACCGTTTGATTCTTAGCTTTTACTTTCAATAAAAGGAGAATAAACATTGTTATCCAGGCGATGATTTGAAGTACGTTGATTTTTAAGATTATGTTGTTTGGGTTTCCATTAAAGTAATCCAGAAATACCACTAAAATTGACAAATTGAAGGCAGATTGTGAAATTAAACCACCTGGAACCAAATTTTGCCTGGAATAATAAATGTTGATACCAATGAATAGTATCAATCCTATGATGTAATAGATTTGCAATGGATGTCTAGTTGTACCCCACAGATAAATTGCCCAGGGAAGAGCAGAGGGTTTACCATAAAAATCGCCTGATGCCAATAATGAGAAGAAGAAAAAGACCAGAAATATCAACAAAGGTAGAGAAATTGCATCCAAGATCTTTAAAAAAGGAAATTTTTTCTTTTGAATAAAAACCAATGCAACCAGAAGAGAGAGAACCAAACCAGAGGGAAAATCAATAAAGGAAGGACTGATTGAAAATATCGATAATGGATTTTCTAAGAAAATTGAAGGATATTGAATTAAATACGACAATCTGCCAATAATGATTGTTGATAACAGATAAATGAAAATTAAATTGGATACATCATTTGATTTTAATAAGTACCTGATAGATTGTTTTTCAACTACTAAAATCGCAATATAAATTCCAATGATAATTAACAAACCAGGTGTTTGGATTGCCAGAGGTCCAATATTTAATACAGGGAACATTTATCTCATTAACTCCTTGATTTTGGATTCAATTAATGCCTCAGACATGGGTCCACCGATAATAATCTCAGATACTTTCCCTGTCTTGTCGATAAAAAAAGTGGAAGGTAAAGCCTGAACCTGGTACATTTGAGAAACATTGCCATCCAAATCCATAAGTATTGGAAAAGTGAGATTGTTTTCGTTTACAAAATTAACTACATCTGAAAAATTATCCTGATAGGTATTATTGATTGCTAATAAAATCAAATCTTGTTCCATGTATTTTTCATGGATTTTTTGCAGTGCAGGCATTTCAATTTGGCAGGGCTTACACCAACTTGCCCAGACATTGACGATAATAATTTTTCCTTTTAAGGATGACATTTTATATTGTTTGCCTTCCAAATCATTCAAGATGAAATCGGGGGCGAGAAATCCTTTTTGAGGAGCTTCAAAAATATCCTCTGAAATTTCTTTATTGGTTAAGAATGTGAAAACTACCCAAAGTGATGCGATAACCATCAGGGAAATGGAAAAGATAATATTTTTTTTGCTAGATTTTTTCATTGCCTCAATCATAATATGAAATTTAGGTAAGTCAAACATTTTAGTAGCATCATAAAGGGGTAGGATATATTCTGCCATATTCCAACAATAAGTGTAGAAATAGTCAGAGGTTATAATAAAAGAAGAAAATAATATTGAAGGAAAACAACATGGAAAAAAATTCATCTCTTGAACAGCAAGCAATTAAAACGATTCGGTTTCTCTCAGCTGATGGCGTACAAACCGCGAATTCAGGTCATCCCGGATTGCCGATGGGGACTGCGACGATTGCATATACGGTTTGGACAAAACACTTGAAGCATAACCCCAGGAATCCAAATTGGGTTGATCGAGATCGGTTTGTGTTATCAGGCGGACATGGATCCATGCTGTTGTATTCTCTGTTGTATCTCACTGGGTATGATTTACCTTTGGATCAGTTAAAAAAATTCCGACAACTTGGCAGTAAGACGCCTGGACACCCTGAAGTGGGGGTCACACCAGGTGTGGAAACAACTACAGGACCTTTAGGGCAAGGATTTGCGAATGGGGTTGGATTTGGTATCGCAGAGGCGCATTTAGCTGCCAACTACAATTCACCCGACCAGGAAAAGTTAGTGGATCATTATGTATATGCGATTGTCACGGATGGTGATTTGATGGAAGGTGTCGCCTCTGAGGCAGCGTCTTTAGCTGGTCATCTGAAATTAGGAAAATTAATTTATCTATATGATGATAACCGTATTTCAATCGATGGTTCCACTGATTTGTCTTTCACAGAAGATCGAGGGATGCGCTTTAATGCTTATGGTTGGCAGGTTTTATATGTAGATGATGGCAATGATGTAGAAAAAATTGATCAGGCGATCATTTCAGCAAAAAATGATGCACGACCATCTTTGATCATTTGCCGGACTGTTATCGGTTACGGGCTGCCAACCATGGAAAATACAGCTGACGCGCATGGAAAACCACCTGGCGAATCGGAGTTAAAAACAGCCAAAGAGAATGCAGGCTGGCCGGTTGAGCCAAAATTTTTTGTGCCTGAAGAGGTTCTAGAATTCTATAGGTTAGCGGTTAAAAAAGGCGAACAAAACGATTCAGCATGGAATACAATTTTATTAAAATACAAACAGGAACAACCGGAACAAACTGAAGAATTTCTGAGAAGAATGTCCGGAGTATTACCTGATGACTGGCAAGTAAATATTCCAGAATTTCCTGCTGATCAAAAAGGGATGGGATCCAGGGTAGCATCCGGGAAAGTAATTAATGCACTCGCACTGAAACTGCCTGAATTGATCGGTGGATCAGCTGACCTGACCCCTTCCAATAATACCTGGATTGATGGTGCAATAGATTTTCAAGCGGATACACCTGCCGGGAGATACTTGCATTTTGGTGTGCGGGAGCATGCAATGGGTGCCATATTAAATGGAATTGCTTTACATAAAGGTTTCATACCGTACGGAGCATCCTTTCTGGTGTTTACAGATTATGCGCGACCCGCTATTCGCTTATCTGCTTTGTCACATATTCCGGTTAAATGGATTTTCACGCATGATTCAATTGGTGTGGGAGAAGATGGTCCCACCCACCAGCCGGTGGAACATCTTGCTTCTTTACGCGCGATGCCTGGTTTGATTGACCTGAGACCAGCAGACGCGAATGAGGTGGCTGTTGCCTGGAAAGTTGCGATTCAGACACAAAATAAACCGGTATTAATGGCGTTATCGAGACAAAATCTTACCACGTTAGACCGCCAATATTTCAATCCAGCAGAAGGTCTTATCAAAGGAGCTTATATTCTTAAGGATTATGGGTTCGAAAAACCCGATCTTATCATCATAGCGACCGGATCAGAGGTGGTATTGGTCGTAAATGCTGCTGAAGAATTGAAAGAACGGGGGTGGAACATCCGTGTGGTATCAATGCCGAGTTGGTATTTATTTGAACAGCAAGACCAGGCTTACAAAGATAGTGTATTATTGCCGGATGTCAGAAAAAGGATAGCAGTTGAAGCTGGATCTGAATTTGGTTGGGAGAAATGGGTAGGTGATGCAGGCAGAATAATTGGTATGACTCAATTTGGAGAATCCGGCAAGTTTGAGGAGATTTATCCGTATCTTGGATTTTCTGTTGAAAATATTGTAAAAACTGCTTTAGAACTTCTCAAATAAGGAGCAAAAATGCGCATAGCTATAGGGTGTGATCATGGCGGATATCCGTTAAAGTTTATAATTATTGAGGCAATTACTTCACTTGGTCATGAAGTAGTAGATTTCGGAACGGACAATGGAGAAATTAGTGTGGATTTTCCAGATTATGTCTATAAGGTATGTGATGCTATTCAACGTACTGTTGCCGAGCGTGGCATCATCCTATGTGGATCAGGAGTGGGAGCCAGTGTAGCCGCCAATAAAATGAAAGGAATCATTGCCGGACTTTGCCATGATCATTATTCAGCACATCAAGGCGTAGAACATGACCACATGAATGTCCTATGTATGGGGGCTCGGGTCATTGGACCAGCCATTGCTGAAGAGCTAACAAAAGCATTTATATCTGCGCATGAGGATCACAATGAAAGATTTGTGCGACGTATGGAAAAAGTAAAAAAATTGGAAGAATTCGGTCATTTATAAAAATTGAGGTAGAAATGAATCAAATAGAAAAGTTACATCAATTGGGGCAATCCATATGGTATGACAACATCGAAAGAAGTTTATTAAAAAATGGTGAAATTGAAAGAATGATCAAAGCCGGAGAAATCCGTGGTGTGACCTCCAATCCATCCATTTTCCAAAATGCGATCGCAAAATCTACTGATTATGATTCAGCCTTACAACCCATGGCATGGTCTGATTGGGATGCTGAAGATATTTTCTTCCAACTTGCAATCGAAGATATTCAGGAAACCGCTGATTTATTCCTCCCACTTTATTTAGAAACCAATGGCAGTGATGGTTTTGTCAGTTTAGAGGTAAACCCAAAACTGGCTTATGACACTGAAGGAACGATAAAACAGGCGAAAGAGCTTTGGTCAAGGGTAAATCGTAATAATTTGATGATAAAAATTCCAGCCACAAAAGAAGGCTTACCTGCGATTCGACAAGCTATTGCCGCTGGATTGAATATAAATATAACCTTGATATTTTCGGTAACAAGATATGCGGAAGTAATCAATGCATACCTCTCGGGGCTTGAAGATCGGGTTAAACATAATTTACCCATCAAAAACATTGCTTCTGTTGCTTCTTTTTTTGTATCACGAGTAGATACAAAAGTTGATTCAATTCTAGAAATTTTAGTTAGTGAAAATAAGATAGATCAGCAACAATTTTTTGATTTGAGAGGAAGGGCAGCAATTGCTAACTCCAGGCTTGCATATGAATTATTTGAAGAAATATTTTCCACAAACCGCTTCAGGATATTATCAGAATATGGAGCAAATATTCAGCGACCATTATGGGCTTCAACTTCCACGAAGAACCCTGAATATTACGACGTAATTTATGTCGAAGAGTTGGTAGGTGAAAATACTGTGAATACCATGCCGCCACAAACCTTAGATGCATTCAGAGATCACGGAAAAGCGGAAACAAAAATTAGAAACAATGTTGAAAGTGCAAAAATAATAGTTGAGTCATTGAGCAGTATTGGCATTGAAATGAATTCCGTCACTCAAGAATTAGAAGATGAAGGTATAAAAGCATTTGGAAAAGCATTTATTGCGTTGCTGGAAACCATCGAAGAGAGAAAAACGACTCTACTAAATCAATTAAACGGATTAAACAATTCAATCAAGAATAGAATTGAGGATCTAGACAATGAACAAATCGTTACTCGAATTTATGAAAAAGATACGTCGGTATGGGTCAAAAACTCACAAAATTCAAAAGAGATTCAGGATCGCTTAGGTTGGTTAGATGCTCCATTTATTTGTCCGAAGATTGTGGAGGAAATAAATTTATTTCGGGATGAACTCGTCCAGGAAGGATTTACGCATGCGCTTCTTCTTGGAATGGGGGGGTCCTCTTTAGCTGCAGAAGTGATGAGTTTATTCTTTAGAGGTTATGCTGAGGGTCTTCAGGTTTCCATTTTAGATTCAACGGATCCTCGCCAGGTTAAAATGGCGGTGGAAAATCATCCTAAAGGGAAGACGATTTATATAGTTTCGAGTAAGTCTGGGGGTACGACTGAGGTGCAGGCATTTCTAGCGTATTTTTATCATCAAATGGAAAAATATGCCGGCAATGAAGCTGGGAAATATTTCATAGCCATCACTGATCCTGATACTGGGTTATCAAGGCAAGCAAGTGAGTTAGGTTTCAGGAAAATTTTTTTTGCTGATCCGAATGTTGGTGGCAGATTTTCAGCATTAACGGTGTTTGGTTTGGTTCCAGCTGCATTATTCGGTGTGGAAATTGAAACATTATTGCAAAATACACGAAATTTTGCGAAATTTTGCCGTCCAGGGGTACCCTCTGGCAGAAATCCTGGGCTAGTCCTGGGTGCAATAATAGCCGAGGCAAGTATACAAGGAATGGATAAGTTAACTATCATTGCTGAAGAGCCTTTTCGTTCCTTGGGGTCATGGTTGGAACAATTAATTGCTGAATCAAGCGGTAAACACGGGAAAGGGATTGTTCCAATTGATAATGAGCCTTTCGCTGATGTTGAACTTTATTCCAAAGATCGCATTTTTGTATACTTCAAAAATGATGGGATATTTGAACAAAGAATTAATGAAATTGCAACCGCTGGTCATCCATTGATCACGTATGAAATGAAGAATCCTTATGAATTAGGATCAGAATTCTTTCGTTGGGAATTGGCTACAGCAGTGGCTTGTGCCATCTTAGAGGTCAATGCATTTGACCAACCAGATGTTCAGGATAACAAAAACCGTACAAAAAAGAAAATTTCTGAATATTCAGTATCAGGGAAATTCTCCCTAGGCAAACCTGCGTTTGAGAACGAAATTGCT
This sequence comes from uncultured Anaerolineaceae bacterium, assembly GCA_942491385.1. GTDB lineage: Bacteria > Chloroflexota > Anaerolineae > Anaerolineales > Anaerolineaceae > UBA6170. The sequence goes on from CALOAF010000008.1 coordinate 147,409, forward strand.
AAAATTTTTAGCAATCAAAACGATATCAATATCGCTGGAAATGATCTGAAAGAAATAATTAAAAGATTTCTCAAGTTGCGTAATGGTGGAGATTATATTGCTATCAATGCCTATTTGCCTCGCACACAGAAAATTGAAAACAATTTACAGGAGTTTCGTAAATTTGTGCTAACCCAGACAAATCAAGCAACAACCTTGGGTTTTGGTCCGAGATTTTTACACTCAAGTGGTCAATTGCATAAAGGGGGGCCTAATATTGGTTTGTTCATTCAAATTGTGGATAGATCTGACCAGGACATCGAAATACTTGGTTGGGATTTAACATTTGGAACATTGTTATATGCGCAAGCCCTGGGTGATTATGAAGCGCTGGTGAATCGCAATAGAAGAATAATTCGCATAGAATTGAAGCAATCCAACGTAGAAGAAATGTGGAAATAGATTTTTGTAAATTTTATTTTTGAATACTAGTTGCTAGAGCGATTGCACCTAACATGCCTGCCTTATTTCCCAAACCAGGTGGAACAATATACTCATCCATACGCGATGAAACCATCTCTGATTGAACATAACCATTCAGGTATTCCTGGGTTTTATTCCATATCATCGGGAAAAGGAATTTCTTTTGCATGACGCCTCCCCCCAAGATGATTCGTTTCGGAGAAAATGAACAAATAAAGGCACTCATCGCTTGTGCAATGTAATCAACTTCTAGATTCCAGGCCAGATGCTCATCATTCAGGTCTTCAGCAGAGATCCCCCAGCGTTCTTTTATCGCCGGACCACTAGCAAGTCCTTCAAAGCAATTTTGGTGATAAGGGCATTTTCCGGAGTAATTATCCGAAATATTTTGATTCAAGAGAATATGACCCATTTCTGGATGAACCAAACCATGCAAAGGTCTATTATTAATAATAGCACCTCCCCCGACTCCAGTACCAATCGTAAAATACAAAAAATCATCCAGATTTTGGGCAGCTCCCCATTTCCCTTCACCAAGGGCGGCCACATTTACATCGGTATCAAATGAAATGGGTATATTTAAACCTTCTTTGATAGGTTGTAGCAAATTTGTGTTGTTCCATCCCGGTTTAGGGGTTGTTGAAATATAACCGAAGGTTTGACTTTCAGGGTGCAAATCGATCGGGCCGAAACAACCAATGCCGAGCGAGATCAGATTAATTTTATGTTTTTGAATAGAATTTTGAAAAAAAGAAACCACTTTTTCAATAGTTTCCTGAGGATTTGTGGTTGGAAACCTGATTTCTTCCAAAATATCATTCGGGTCATTTGCGATCACACAAACAAATTTAGTTCCACCAGCTTCGATGCCACCGTAATAATTTTTCATTATATTCTCCTTAGTAGTATATTTCTATCTACGTGTAACCAATCTATTTTCGAATCAGGTATAATGTAGGTCGCAATTAATTCCACCAAACTTTTATCTATGAGGATATGATGGATATTTTTGAAAAATGCTTTTCTTACACCACAGCAAAAGATGCTATAAAACATGGAATTTATCCTTATTTTATTCCATTATCAGAAAATGAAGGAACTGTCGTTGAATATCAGGGGCATAAATTGATTATGTGTGGTTCAAATAATTACCTGGGATTGACAACACATCCGAAAGTGAAAGAAGCAGCTTGCAGGGCAACCGAACATTTTGGCACCAGTTGTACAGGTTCCAGATTTTTGAATGGTACTCTGGAGTTCCATGAACAATTAGAACGGGAACTAGCGGAGTGGGTTGGAAAAGAAGCAGCGCTCGTGTTCAGTACAGGCATGCAGGTAAATTTGGGCACGGTTTCTGCGATTGTAGGGAGTAAAGATATCGTCGTTCTGGATAAGGATGACCATGCATCGATTGTTGACGGTGCACGCCTAAGCTTTGGGAAAATTGAACGTTACCGTCATAATGATATGAACCACCTGGAACGTGTTTTAAAGTCAATCCCAGAGGAAGCAGGCAAGATTATTATTGTGGACGGATTATTCAGTATGGAAGGGGATTTAGCCCCTCTACCTGAAATCATTCCATTGGCTAAGAAATATGGTGCCCGCCTCATGGTTGATGATGCCCATGGTATGGGTGTTACAGGTGGGGGCCATGGAACCTCAGAACATTTTGGCGTTACAAAAGATGTGGATTTGATTATGTCTACGTTCAGTAAATCATTTGCTTCTTTGGGTGGATTTATCGCTGGTGATTCGGACGTCGTTCATTACATAAAACATTTTGCCAGATCGTTGATTTTTTCAGCGAGTATCCCGCCAGGGAATGCTGCAGCAGCATTGGCAGCTTTACAGGTGATGCGGGAAGAACCTGAGAGAATCGCACGGGTCAATCAAGTTGGTGAGAGAATGCGCAAGGGTTTCAAGGATCTGGGCTTTGATATAGGAAGTTCAGAGACACCAGTCGTACCAATTCTGATTGGATCAGATGAAAAGACATTTTTAACCTGGAAATTATTATTTGATGCCGGTGTTTTTGTTAATCCTGTTATCAGCCCTGCCGTATCACCAGGACGCCAATTATTAAGGACCAGTTATATGGCGACTCACACTGATGCACAATTGGACGCCGTTCTGGAGATTTTTAGTCGAATTGGTAAGCAAGTAGGTTTGATCTGAGTAAAAATCAGGGCTCAATTCATCTGCAGCCCAGCTAAAAATGTTGAGAATATTGAGAGTTATCATTGGAAACCAATTTTCTGTTATTTGATATTGATGGTGTCTTAATTAATCCGATTGGATATCGGAAAGCGGTATATGACACCACCAGGCATTTTCTGGATATATTTGGATTTTCAAAATTAGCGATAAATGATGAAATCATTACTACATTTGAATCGATGGGTATTACTTCTGAATGGGATATGATTCCATTGTATATTTTGAGCATTCTTGAGCTGTCTCTTAAACGAGATAGTAATGGTCAGGATAGAGGTCAGGGATTTGAAAATTCGATGGATTGTTATCGTTTTTTTAGCCACTTAGATGAATACCCCGCTCAGGACGAAATTATTGGTCAAATACAATTTCTCAACGAATTTCTCCAGGACGGATATTCTGTGTGCGAATCAATACTTCTGCGAAAATTTCAAAATGAAGGGCAAGAAATTTTCAATTGTGGAAGAGAAAAATTACCCTGGCTATTCGATAATTGGCTAAACCAATCCAGAAACATTCAGAAATCGGAAATATTACAATATTTCCAAAACTTGAGTTTGGGGAGCAATCTATTTCAGCAAATAACCGGGTTAAATCCTTTTCTTGAATCTGAACCTTACCTGACCAAATATGATTTCCCATTGATCACAACTGAGCATAGAGATAAGATTCAAATTTTGAATTCAAAAAATATCATATTCCCAGCTATTATCACTGCCAGACCCTCATCCTTCCCAATAGGTGCATCTAAACATCCGTCTCAACTTAATTTTCCTGAGGCTGAATTGGCGTTGAAATGTCTGGGACTTGAAAATATACCCTGTGTTGGTTTTGGTGCTTTGGAATATTTAGGGATTACGAAAAAACAAAGCGGTGATAAATTCGTGAAACCATCCCCGGTTCATGCTTTAGCTGCGATTCTTTGTTCACTGGGGATGGATCTTAGAGATGCTCTAGATTCATCATATGCCTATATTGTTTTAGGACGGCACACAGAAATTGTAAACTATTTTTTCCAGTTAAATTCTCCTATCAACATTTTCATTTTTGAAGATACTCCAATCGGCCTTCAATCCCTGAAAAAGTTATGCAGACTATTAGAAAGTGATGGTCTGGAAGTAAAAATGTACCCCTTTGGTATTTCTACCAATCAAAATAAAATAACTACACTTAAAAATGAAAATGCCATCATTTTTCCCACAATAAATGAGGCATTTTCTGCTTGTGTCGATTTATTGAATATCTAGAACCGTCTAACTTGAGTGTTGTTCTGATTACGACCTTGAAAGGCTGGTTGCTGGATTGAGCTAGTTGGATCGGATATGTATTCAGGATCAGGACGATTTGGGGATCTTGATTTTTTTGGAAATGGTTGTGCTAGATTTTTCGATTGCATGCTGGTACTTCTCGCGGCCAATGGTGAAACAGAAGAAATTTGTCTGTTTGAAACAGGCGATTGAATTGGTGCACGGCGAACTCGGTTCGTGTTCTTTGTGGCAGATCTTTGATCAGCGAGTGTAAGACTGCCGATCAAAAGGATTCTCGTGACCCATACCATAATGGAAACAAAAATGGGAACCACCAGGTGGATTGTTTCTGCTTCAATAAAAGTTGAACTTACCACTGAATGGTTAACGATGGACATGGATACACCCCACCAGGTAAGAATTGCATTCATCGTGGCAGCCAGGAACCATGCTCCAAACAGGAACCAATCCTCTTTAAGGTCAGAAATTTTATTTCCAGGCATGAACAGACGCGCAATGCCAGCGAAATCTATCAAACAAAATGCAACTGCTAAAATTGTAGACCAAAAGAATCCCGCAAATTTCAGATCTCCTAAGAGATCCCTAAGGGCAAAATCAGTCGTACTATAATTAAACATTTCAAACGCAATTAAACCGATCAATAAAATCATTGTGGTTATGGATAAACGATTATTGGCGAACCAATCACTTAAGTTAGATTTAATGTTTGAGGTGAAAGAATTTGTGTTAATCATATTAATCTCCTGATTAGAAAATATATTCTAATAAATATAATAGAACAAAATATCTAAATTGTCAAGAGGGAATATTTAATTCGTAGAATAAGATAAAATTAGGTCGAGGTAAATAAATGAGGGACGATTTTCGATTAGTAGCCAGAATTTATGATCGCATTATAAAACCGAAAGATGAAATTTCGTGGCAAAAATTCATTTGTGATTTATCCGCAAACTCTACTTTACTGGACGTCGGAGGAGGCACGGGTAGAATAGCTGATGCGATGGAGAATTGTTTTAAAAAAATCATCATTTATGATGTGTCTCTACCTATGTTGAAAGAGACGAAGAATAAAAAAGGAAAAATTGATCGTGTTTGCGGGAAAATTGAGAATTTAGCTCTCAAAGAGAATTATTTCGATGCAGTTATCATGGTGGACACATTACACCATGTTGAAGATCATAAAAAAGCGGTTTTGGCAATTCTCAAGAGCCTTAAACAGGGTGGTACATTCATTTTGGAAGAACCGGATATTCGAAAGTTCCCGGTAAAGTTAATTGCTTTAATGGAAAAATTATTGTTCATGCGTAGTCATTTTCTGAAACCCGAAGAAGTAATTTGTTGGATTGACAAGAATGACTTTGATGTCAAGTTGCTAGAGGAGGAAAATAATTATTTCTTTGTTATCAAAAGGAAATGATCAGGAACTCCAAAATGAAATATGGTATGATTGGCGCAGTAAAATTTGGAGTGTTTAATGTTCGAGATCACGGTAAAAAAGTTAATTGATGTACTTCCACAGGTTTTTATTCCTGAAAATGCGCAAAACACCCGAGCGAATATCCAAATAATTGCAACCGGATTGGGGGGTGGTGAATGGGGGATACGAATACAGGATCAAATATGTAACGTGGTGGAAGGTAAAATCGAAAATTCGGATTTTTCTCTCAGCGCTAGTAGTATGGATATAATAAAAATATTTTTGGGGGAATTAGATCCCTTGAGAGCCTATATGCAGGGTAAAATTCAATTTGAAGGACGCATAAAACATGCATTGGAGCTTACAGAATTATTTTCAACGGATAAATCCAAAATTGAAGCGATGATCTTGAAGAGTTAATAAAGACCCCAATCATCCATCAATCCTTCTTCAACCATTGAAAAATCCCAGGGATCCATGCCAAAGTCAATGGACGTTTCACGTTCTAAAATCTCTTCTGCTTTTTTTCGCGTAGATTCCAGCATTGCTGGACCATATGGGCAAAAAGGTGTCGTCAGGATCATTCTTACAATGGCTCTATTTTCTTCAATGGTTACATTGCGAACCATTCCTAATTGAATAATATTGAAACCGATTTCAGGATCAATAATCTCTTCCAATCCTTTTTTAAGTTTTTCACTTAATTCTGGGTGTGTTGTTTCTGAAAGCCATATAGGCCGGTTGGAACCAGGTGTTTCACTCATGCGATTATCTCCGATTTATTTTCAAGTGGAATAATAAAACTGCAATGTTGATCCCCGCGTATAATACAGCGCATCTTGGTGGCAGGGAGATCTAATATTTCTGTAATAAGTGTTTGATCAAGGGTACAAACCTCAGGATGCGATTGCGCAACCTGAAAATATGGACAACTGATTTCGTGAATCAGATAATGATCTTCTTTCTTTTCCCACTCAACATTAAAACCCTCTTCATTTAGTAAATTCTGTAGGAAGTTTAAACGATCTTCCAGTGAAAGGTTTTTTATTGTTTGATGGTGGGAAGATGCAATGTCCTTGGCGATTTCTGAAAAAATGCTATTTAGATCATCTGGAGACAAGGTGTCTTTAAATCTGTCCAAAATTCGGTTTGTCAAGCGATAGTAACGAGATGGAAATCTTTCTAAACCTTCATCAGATAGCGAATAAACCAGGCGGGGGCGTCCCACACCATGTCTTTCTTCCTCTGATAAAACCAAACCATCGGCAAGCAAATTATTGAGATGATGCCTGACAGAAATCGCGTTAATGGTTACAGCCTCTGCTAAATCATTGATGGTTGATTTCGGTTTTTTAAGTAAAAATAATAAAATTTTTTCCCTGGTGCTTTTCATACTCTCTACCGTAATTTCTTTAGTTTTTTTTGGCAGTATATCATAAATAAAAAGAAATTGTCAATATTTATGATTATTATATTAAATATTGACCCAAATATTCTTGCGTGATATAATCCTTGCAAGTTCGGGGATGAGTATTCATCAACGAAATTCGATTTTTATAAGGAGTTTACAGGTTCATGTCAGAATTGGTCATAAAAAATTTACATGTAAACATTGATGGTAAAGAGATATTAAAGGGTTTGGATTTCACTTTACCCAAAGGGGAAGTGCATGCCATAATGGGTCCAAATGGAACGGGTAAATCGACGCTAGCTTATACCTTGATGGGGCATCCTGCTTATGAGGTGACGTCTGGTGAAGTGTTCTTTAAAGGTGTTAATGTCCTTGAATTAGAACCGAACGAACGATCCATTTTAGGCTTATTTTTAGCATTTCAATATCCAGTTGCCATCCCTGGTGTAACAGTTGCGAATTTTATACGGTCTGCGGTGAATTCTCGCCGACGGGCTGTCAATACTGAAGATAAAGGAGTTCCATTGTTGGAATTTCGTAAGGAAGTCAAACAAAAAATGGAATTGCTAAAAATGGATTCCTCTTTTGCCGGTCGTTATTTGAATGATGGTTTTTCTGGCGGTGAGAAGAAAAGAGCTGAGATTTTACAAATGGCTATGCTCAAGCCAGAAATTGCTATTCTTGATGAGACAGATTCCGGGCTTGACATTGACGCATTGAAGATTGTTGCTGATGGCGTCAATACATTGGGCGGACCAGATCTTGGGGTAGTCATAATCACTCACTATCAAAGGATATTAAATTACATCAAGCCTGATTATGTGCATGTCATGTTGGATGGCAGAATTGTTGAGTCAGGTGGAAGTGATCTTGCATTACACCTCGAGGACCAAGGTTATGACTGGATTCGCGAAAAAGTGAATGGTAATTAATACAGCTGATTCAAAGTCATGACAATTGAATTAGGAGGTTTAGCATGAGTGAAAAAGTTCAAGATGCATTCCTTGAGCAACTAGGAGATTACCAATACGGATTTAGTGATCCTGATAAATCCGTTTTTAAAACAGAAAAAGGATTGAATGAAAGGGTAGTCCACCAGATTTCAGAAATGAAAAAAGAGCCGGACTGGATGCTGGAATTTCGATTAAAAGCCTTGAAACATTATATCCAACGCCCCATGCCCAATTGGGGGCCTGATCTTTCAAATTTGGATTTGGAAAATATTATTTATTATGTAAAGCCATCAGAATTGGCAAGTAAATCATGGGACGATGTACCCGCTGATATAAAAGAAACATTTGACAAATTAGGTATTCCCGAAGCAGAACAAAAATTCCTGGCAGGTGTTGGAGCTCAATATGAATCGGAAATGGTTTATCACAGTATCCAGGAACATCTTGAAAAACAAGGTGTAATTTTCCTCAGTATTGAAGACGGATTGCGGCAACACCCAGATCTTTTTAAAGAGTATTTTGGAACAATCATTCCTATTGAAGATAATAAATTTGCTGCTCTGAACAGCGCAGTTTGGTCAGGCGGGTCATTTGTATATGTGCCGAAAGGTGTGAAAGTAGATTTACCTTTACAAGCTTATTTCCGATTGAATGTAGCCAATATAGGTCAATTTGAACGCACATTGATTATTGCTGATGAAGGTGCACAACTTCATTATGTAGAAGGTTGTACCGCTCCTACCTACACCACAGACTCCCTTCATAGTGGTGTGATTGAAATTGTTGTCAAGAAAAATGCCAGAGTGCGGTACAGCACCATCCAGAACTGGTCTACAAATGTTTATAATCTGGTAACCCAGAGATCAAAGGTGGCAGAAGGCGGCACAATGGAATGGGTTGATTGTAATCTTGGTTCAAAAGTAACCATGAAATATCCTTCTTGCTACCTGATGGGCGATGGAGCTCATGGAGAGATATTATCAGTTGCTTTTGCGACTGACGGTCAACATCAGGATGCAGGTGGAAAAATCGTTCATATGGCACCCAATACGAGTAGCAAGGTAATTTCTAAATCCATCAGCCGAGGTACTGGCCGTTCATCTTACCGTGGTTTATTGAAAGTGCATAAGGGGGCAACCAATTCACGCTCCAATGTGGTTTGCGATGCCTTATTATTAAATCCCAAGAGTCGTTCGGATACCTACCCTTATATTGAAATAGATGAGGAAGATGTCAGTATTGGGCATGAAGCATCAGTGTCTAAAGTGGGTGAAGAGCAACTCTTTTATTTGATGAGTAGAGGATTGAGTGAAGAAGAAGCTACTACGATGGTAGTATCTGGTTTTATTGAACCCCTGGTAAAAGAATTACCGATGGAGTACGCAGTCGAAATGAACCGTCTTATCCAATTGCAGATGGAAGGCTCGGTAGGTTAATCGGGTTAGGAAGGATCAATACATAACATGGCAATTAAAAAACCTGTTGTTATATCAACTTCAAAGAAAAGATCTCAGACTTCAGATTTTGTGTTTTCAAAAGATCAAGTTCGTGTTACCGGCAATCAAAAGATCGATTCTTTTCGAGAACACGCATGGAAGATTTATCAGGAAACAAACATTCCAACCACGCGGGATGAAGCCTGGCGACGCACTGATATTCGCAGTTTAAAATTAAATTCTTTTACTTTGTCGAACGCAAATCATACTTCATCAATTTCAGAAATTCCGGAAAAATTATTAGAGCCAGTTGCAGATGGTGATCATGGTGGGCAAATAATTCTTTATGGTCAGGAATATCAATATCGTCTGGATGAAGATTTGAGCAAGAAAGGTGTTGTTTTTTGTGATTTACGGTCTGCTGAAAAAGAATACCCAGAATTATTGGCCAAAGCAATCGGCAAGATTGTAAAACCTGAAGAAGGAAAGTTTTCTGCTATGACCGGGGCATTGGCTCAGAATGGTGTATTTTTGTATGTGCCCAGGAATGTGGTCATCGATACACCACTCCATAGCCTGATTTGGGGGGCTGAACTTGATAGCGCTCAAATTTCACATATTGTGGTTTATCTTGAAAATGGAGCTTCAGCGACGTACGTACTTGAGTTTGCTTCGGAAACCGAGTTAATAGGTCAAAGCTTGGTAACCAATAATATTGAAATCTATGTGGGTCAACAGGCTAATTTCAGGTTTGTGGAATTGCAATCATTAGGCAGACATGTCTGGAATTTTACTCATGAACGCGTACTAGTTGATCGTGATGGCCATCTTGATTGGATTTTTGGGGCGATTGGTGGCAATTTAACCAAGAATTTCGCAGAAATTGACTTAATATCCTCTGGAGCAGTCGGAAAAATGTCAGGTTTCTATTTTACTGACAAAGATCAACATCTGGATTATGATTCACAGCAGAATCATTTGGCTGCCAACACTACCAGCGATCTTTTATTCAAAGGTGCGCTGGTCGATGAAAGCCGCTCGGTATGGCAAGGAATGATTTATGTTGCTCCTGGCGCGGATAAAACTGACGGATATCAGGCGAACCGAAACCTTTTGTTGAGTAAACAGGCTCGTGCGGATTCTATTCCAGGTCTGGAAATTTTGGCAAATGATGTGCGTTGTACACACGGAGCGACTGTTGGAAAAATTGATGCAGAACAGATCTTTTATTTAATGGCGCGGGGCATCTCCAGGCAGGATGCAGAAAAATTAATTGTTGAAGGATTCTTTGATCCCATTATGCAGCGAATTCCCTTTGAGGGAGTTAAACATCGTTTTCAAAAAGCAATTGCAGATAAAATGGGATCTTATTCAGGTTAATCATTCATAGGAATCTCAATTCGACGGAGATCCATCGAATTGATTCCACTTTATGCTAAAATTAACTGGTTAATCAAAAATTCGGAGGAAAATAATGACAGCTCCTTTTATGCGACCGCCTGACCCGGAGTATGTGTTTGAAGTTGGTGATATTGTTGAAGTGTTATGCGATCATGATCGTAAGGGTGATCGCGTACGGGGGTGGTTGCGTGGAATTGTTGTACAAACAGATCCAAAAATGGTAGCCGTTCAATTTAGAGCCAATGTTTACCTTACCGATGGGTGGATGGTCCCTGATCATATCCTCTGGTTCCCACAAACCTCAGGTCAAATTCGAAAACCTAGAAAAAGGCCTGTTCCGAGCGAAGAATAACCTTAATTCAAGAAAGGTCTTAAATGCATTACGATATTAAAAAAATTAAGGCTGATTTTCCAATTTTAAATCGAGAAGTGAGACCTGGCGTACAGCTGGTTTATCTGGATTCGACGGCTACAGCGCAAAAGCCAGGTGTTGTGATTGACTCAATGCAACAATATTATGAGATGAATAATGCAAATATTCATCGTGGGATCCATCAATTGGCAGAAGAAGCCACTGCGATGTATGAATCAGCCCGAGAAAAGATAGCAAGATTTATTCATGCACGCAGTACCAAAGAAATCATATTCACCCGTAACGCAACCGAATCAATTAACCTGGTAGCACATACATGGGGAAGAAAATCCCTGCAACCGGGCGATATAATAATATTGTCTGAGATGGAACACCACTCCAACCTGGTTCCGTGGCAAATGTTGGCGGAAGAAAAGAATCTGGAATTGGAGTTTATCCCAGTCACTGAAAACGGTGAATTGGATTTATCTATTTATGATCAATTACTCGAAAAAAATCCGAAATTGGTAGCCTTTACACACATGTCGAATGTACTGGGAACAGTGAACCCTGCGAAAGAGATCGTTCAAAAAGCTCATGATGCTGGTGCGTTGGTCTTAATTGATGGTGCACAATCGGTTCCTCATTTTTCTGTGGATGTAACAGATTTGGATGCAGACTTTTATGTTTTTTCAGCGCATAAAATGGTAGGCCCGACTGGAATTGGTGCACTTTACGGTAAAGAGAAATTATTGGCTGAAATGCCACCTTTTTTGGGGGGTGGTGACATGATCAAAAAAGTCCAATTGAGGTCATTCAAAGCGAATGACTTACCTCATAAATTTGAAGCCGGCACACCTGCAATTGCTGAAGCGGTCGGGTTTGGAAAAGCAGCCGATTATTTATCTACGATAGGGATGGACAATATCGCTGCACATGAAAGAGCGATCACCCAATATGCTTTAAAGAAATTGCAAGAGGTTGAGAATTTAAAAGTTTTTTGTCCGACTGTACCTGAGAGAGGCGGAGTGATTTCTTTCGAATTGGGGTTTATTCATCCACATGATGTAGCCCAAGTGCTTGACCATTATGGAATTGCTGTCCGCGCTGGACATCACTGCGCGATGCCGCTGCATGAAAAATTTGGAATCCCAGCCACCAGCAGGGCGAGTTTTTATCTTTACAATGACTTTGAAGAGGTTGACCTGTTGGTGATCGGGTTACAACATGTTAATGAAATGTTTGCATAATTAGGAATAACAATGGATGATTTTTACCGAGAATTAATAGTTGAACACTACAAAAATCCTGCCTATAAGGGCACTCTGGAACCGAATGATTTTACATATGAAGATGAAAATCCATTATGTGGAGATCATATTCGGGTTGATTTGCGTGTAAATGAAAAGAATGTGATCACAGAAGCAGTTTTCAGTGGTCATGGTTGTGCAATTTCACAGGCAAGTGCTGATTTATTGATGGAAACGGTCATTGGGAAACCACTCGAAGATGTCAAGAGCATGACCAAAGAGACGGTTCTGGACCTGTTGGGGATTGAATTAGGACCTGTACGCCTGAAGTGTGCATTGCTCTCGTTAAAAGTGTTGAAAGCAGGTCTGTATGGGATTGGGAATATAGAAGAAGAATTATTGGAGATATAAAATAATGGGGCAGGAAGAAATGTACGAATTTTATCCGGTTGTCTCACAGGATGTATTACCCTCAGGAGAACGTATTTTTATCGAAGTGGATGATATTTCAATTGTAATTTTCAACATCGCTGGAGATGTGTATGCGCTGGAAGATCGTTGTACACATGACGATGGTCCATTAGGAGAGGGTGAAATAGAGGGATTCGAAATTATTTGTCCCAGACACGGCGCTAGATTTGATGTGCGCGATGGACAAGCATTAACCTTGCCGGCGGTTGAGCCAACCAGATATTTTCCCACGCGAATAATTGAAAATCAAATTGAGATTGGTATTCCGAAGGAATAAATAATAAACCAGGTTAAATAAATAGGACAATCAAATACCTTGTATAGGATTGTCCTTTCTGAATACTATTTAAAATAAATTATTTTCACCAAATTGAGCTACAACCCGTATTAAATCAAATCCTTCTGCAAATGGTCGTTCTGCCAGAGCACCATGTCGTATCATCGTTGCCCGGGTAATTTGAGAATCAAAATAATAACGACTGGTATAGGTTTTATATTCGGCCAAGGCGGCTAGTTTCTTTTCGACATCCTGCTCAGTGACTTCAAACAAGAAATGCGGGAAGAAGCCATAGCTGCTGCGTAAGACGTCAAAGCCAAGAACCGTTGTTCCCCGAAAAGCACGTAGAGCTTCATCGGTGACAGTGGAATGATCCTGATGGATGTCATTGGTTGTGTGCACAAACACGATTTCTGGCTGAAAAGTTCGTTTAATATCCAGCATTGTCTCCAGAATTTCCTGGCGCACCTCTGGAAACCGGCGTGTTTCAAAATCTTTGACAATATCATGTTCGCCGGTCACACCTAACACGGCCATACTAGCTTTATGTTCAGTGACCAGGTTTTGGAGATCCGGATTTTTTTTATTGTCGGAGAGGGTCAGACAAAGTATTTCTGCACGATTACCGATATTAGAAATTAATGCACCACAGCCCAATTCAATATCATCCGGATGAGCTCCGATGAAACAAACACGTTTTCCGTACAGAATAAGATTTTGATTCATATTTTTATTTTGTCGCGATGAAACCACCAACAACCTTTGTCATGATTAATTTGCCGTTCTGCTCAAGTTTTTTCTCAGATACCTGCGTGATTGCTTGCATGATTTTTTCGAAATCATCTTTGGTTTCGAAGAAACTGCCCCATAATTTGCGATCCTCGGATAGTGAAGCGCGGGTGTAAGCCAGGAAAGGATCGACACTGTCAAAAACCAATGGATTCTCAAAGATATTAACATCCACCTTGCTGAAAGTGGATTGCATCGCTGCCAAGATTTCAGTAGAGTAGCGTGAACTGCCGGGCATGGGTGGTATTTTTTTCCCGGTTGCTTCACGAATGATCTCATAAAAGAACTGTTTGTTTTCAGGCATTGGTCCGCTGGAAAATAAACGACCACCGGGTTTCAAAACACGATGCATTTCTCGAATGGTGTAGGGGATATCCTCAGCGTAATAAATGGCAAAGCAACACGACTCAAAATCAAACTGATTATCTGCCATTGGGAATTTTTTATTGAAATCTAGTTCGATAAACTCCATTCCTGTCCCATGCTTTTCATTTTCCAACTTCGCTTGGGTTAGTAATTCAAGGTTTACATCACCACCGGTAATGTCTGCTTCTCCACCTAGGAATTGGTGGTATGAAAAGCATTGCTTTCCGGCCCCACAACCGACATCAAGAATTTTCATTCCTTTCTTGATATCGATAATATCCAACATCCATTCATCAATATTTTTTGACCCATATTGTGAGTGAATATCAATTCGCTTTAATAAATCATTTGTGGTTTCACGATAATCTATTTTCATATTTCTCCATTGCTTTTTTTTGTAAGTATAAAAGAGAAAATCCCTCTGTCAAGATAAGAAGGTTTAATCCCATGCTAATATTTTAACATATCCGTGGCAGCATTTCTCCAGACATCATTTCCAGCATGCGTGTTGTACCAAAACTGGTCTTTAACACAACATGGGTTGGATGTTCTGTCACAACTTCTCCGATGAAGGTGGCGTTCTTACCATATGGATTGAGTTTCATCAATTCAAGAGCTTTGTCTTTGTACTCTTCTGGAAGTATAACCACAACTTTCCCCTCATTGGCAACATACAATGGGTCAAACCCCAGCATCTCACAAGCACTTTGAACAGTTGGATGGATAGGAATCAGGTCATCATAAATAGTTAATCCGACCTTACTTTGCCTGGCTATTTCATTCAGGGTGGTGGCCAATCCTCCACGGGTGGGGTCTCGCAGTACATGAATTTCAGGAATATCCTCCACAAGTGATTGAATTAAATAATTGAGTGGTGCCACGTCTGATTGAAGGTCGGTCTCAAATCCAAGATCACCTCTGGCGGAAAGCACAGCAATGCCATGATCGCCGATGGTTCCAGAAATGAGAATTACGTCCCCTGGTCGGGCAAGGTCACCGCGTATATCAATCGGATCAGGCAGCCAGCCAATACCGGTGGTAGAAATAAAAACACCATCCCCTTTGCCTTTTTCAACTACTTTCGTATCACCAGCAACGATTTCAACACCCGCTTCTTCAGCGGTTTTTTGCATGGAAATGACTATTTTTTCAAGATCAGCGACGGACAACCCTTCCTCAAGAATGAAACTGGCGGTGATATAAAGGGGAATTGACCCAGACATGCTGATGTCGTTTACCGTACCACTGATCGCTAATCTCCCAATATCTCCGCCTGGATAAAAAATGGGAGAAATAATATGCCCATCTGTGCTGATTGACAACCTGCCGTTCTTGAATGACTCAGGAAGCGGTGTATTGGCAAAATCATTTCCTGCCTTTATAAAACGATTCCGGAAATGTGTTTGGAAGACATCTTGAATTAGATTGTGTGTCATGAGACCACCGCTTCCGTGGCCTATTACAATGGTCGTGTCATTCTTTAGTGGCAAAGGGCAAACTGGCCCTTCAAATGTAGGAATTCGATCATCCATTAAAAATTTCCTTGCTATTCTATTGAAGACCTTGAAAAACGAAAGTAAGCGTTACAGGCTCCCTCAGAGCTTACCATGGGTGCTCCCAGAGGGTTGGTAGGTGTGCATTGAGTCCCGAAGGCGGGGCAGTCAAACGGTTTTTTCAAACCCTGCAAAATTTCTCCGGCGATACATACTTCATGTTCGCGGGTTTGAATGTGCTCCACCTGGAAACGCTTCTCCGCGTCAAAAAATGCGAAGTCTTCCTGTAAACATAAGCCACTTTGAAGAATTCGACCGATACCTCGCCAATTTCGATCACATGGTTGAAAGACCTGCTGAATAATCTTTTGCGCAACCTGGTTCCCACTTTCCGTCACGGCTCTGGTATAAGCATTTTCAACAATATGTTCATTTTTCTCTAATTGCCGCACGGATAACAATATTCCTTGCAGCAAATCCAGTGGTTCAAAACCTGTTACTACAATAGGAATTTTGTACTGGCTGGCAATGGGGTGATATTCCCAATAACCCATGACAGCACAAACATGCCCGGCTGCAAGAAAAGCCTGTACACGATTTTGGGGAGCGCTTAAGATAGCGTGCATGGCCGGTGGAACAGCAACCTGGGAAACAAGTATGGAAAAATTTTTCACATCCATAGCTTTTGCCTGTAAAACACTGGAAGCATTTGCCGGGACGGTGGTTTCAAAACCGATTGCAAAAAAGACAACTTGCTTATCCGGATTATCCTGGGCTATTTTAACAGCATCCAGGGGAGAATACACCACCCGAATTTGGGCTCCACGGGCTTTTAAAGTGAAAAGATCAACTTCTGACCCTGGAACACGTAACATATCGCCAAATGAGCAAAAAATTACCTCTGGAAGGCGCGCAATGGCATGCGCCCGATCAATTTGGTCCAGAGGTGTAACACAAACCGGACATCCGGGTCCATGAACCAATTCAATCTGTTCGGGTAATAATTGATCCAATCCATATTGCATGATGGCATGAGTTTGCCCACCACAAATTTCCATCAAAACCCAATCGCGAGTGGTGATACGTTTGATTTCCTCAACCACTCCCTGGACCAGATGTGAATCCCGAAAGGATTTGGAAAAATCAGCTGCCTTGTTCATCAATGTTTAATTCTTGGTTTAAATCTGCAATATCCTGAAGTAAATTTAATGTTTCCATTGCCTCTGCTTCGCTCAATACATTTAACGCAAAGCCAGCGTGAATGATGGTGTAATCACCAATTTTCGCTTCCGGTATTGCTTCAATACAAGCTGAGCGGATTACGCCTCCAAAATCGATCTTTGCCATTTTCATTCCAATGGTATCTTCAATTTCAATTATTTTTCCAGGTATGCCGAGGCACATATTTTCCTCACAATTATTTTATGTATTTTGATGCTATCAAAGCTTGTCCTAACGATAAACCCCCATCATTGGTGGGTATCGTATGATGAATCATAACATCAAATTGTTCATTTTTTAGCTTTTTTATCGTATTTTCCAATAATACTTTGTTTTGCCAGACTCCTCCACTTAAAGCCACAGTATTGATTTTATTTTCACGACGAATCGATTTACAAATGTCTATGGATACCTGAACGATACTATTATGATAGCGGGCCGATAATTTGTTGATGGGAATATTTTTGTGAATATCAATGATAAGGGATTCAAACAGTGGCTGGGGATCAATAATCCCATTATCTATGATTAGCGGGTAAGAACCTGATTCATCAGGATCAACCAGTGCTTCCATTTCAATGGCTGCCTGACCTTCGTAACTGACTCTGGAACGCACCCCGATTAAAGCGGCCACGGCATCAAATAAGCGACCCATGCTTGATGTTTTCGGTGTATTAATTTGTCGATCAAGCTGGACTTGTAAAACAGTTTTGTCCTCCATACAGAGGGCAGACACAGCAGGCAGTGAATAATTCCAATCAATTTGATAAGCCCATAAATGTGCCAGAGCCATTCTAGCTGGAATACGTATGGAGATATCGCCGCCAGGTAGGGGGACATATCTCAAATGGAATTTGCGTTCGTATTGGGCATAATTCCCTACAAGAATCTCTCCACCCCAGATTGCTCCGTCTGTCCCATATCCAGTGCCATCAAAACAGAGGCCGATGACTGGATCCTCTCGATCATATTGGTTATCAGCCAGACAAGATGCCAAATGAGCATGATGATGTTGAATTTTGATGTTAGGAACATTCGTATTTTCGGCTAACTGATTCGCATATCGGCTTGCCAGATAATCCGGGTGCAAATCACTGGCTACCAATTCAGGATTAATTCGAAACAATTTTTGATAGTGATGGATTGCCTCTTCGAAGGACTGCAACGTTTCAAAATTTTCCAGATCGCCTACATGATGACTGATAAAAGCGTAATGATCTCTGGTCAGACAGAATGTGTTTTTAAGTTCTGCGCCGGTTGCCAAAATCTGAGGGAGTTTAAACGGTGTCAAGATTGGGTTTGGAGCGAACCCACGTGAGCGACGAAGGGGATAAGTCTTGTCAGCAACGATCCTAGTTACTGAGTCATCAATCCGCATATGGATCTCACGATTGTGGATAAGAAAGCCATCTGCAATTTTCTCTAATCGTTTGAAAGCTTCTTCATCCTGATATGCAATTGGTTCGTCACTTATATTTCCACTGGTCATCACCCATACTGCTGGAATCTCTTCAGTCGGATCTAATAGAAGATAGTGCAGTGGTGTGTATGGCAACATAAAACCAAGATGGTTTTGTGAAGGAGCAACCAATGGAGAAAGGTCAATATTGGATTTGGATGGCAGTAAGACAATTGGTCTTTCTTTCGATTCCAATTGGGCAGTTACTAAGGGGGAAATGACACAATATTCTGATATTGTGTCTACGGAATAAGCCATTAAAGCAAAAGGTTTTTCACTCCGTTTCTTTCGAGTGCGAAGATTTTCTACTGCTTCATAATTGGTAGCATCACAAGCCAGATGATAACCACCCAATCCTTTCACGGCCAAGATTTGCCCATCCTGGATCATTTTGCGTGAAATCTGAATGGCTTCATCACCTTGAGCGATCATTTGATGATCAATTACCAGACTTACCTGAGGGCCACAAACCGGGCAGGCAGTTGGCTGAGCATGATACCGACGATCAAGTGGATTTTTATACTCTGCGAGACACTCGTTACACATCTCAAATGGTAACATCGTTGTTTTAGGACGATCATACGGTATATCTTTTATGATGGTGAAGCGTGGACCGCAATTGGTGCAATTAATGAATGGATAGCGATATCGACGATCATTTAGGTCAAATAATTCCTGCAGACAGTCATTACAGATACTGTAATCAGGAGACACAGGGAGAAACTCACCCTCCACTGAATTGCTTTCAAGAATGGTAAATTCCTGGAAATTATTATTTTTCGTTTCAGTCACATAAAAGGAATCGATGCGACTGAGAGGAGGGGAGCTGTTTCTTAATTCTGTAAGGAAATTTTCCAGTTTGGGAGGTGTCCCATTGATTTCAATCTCCACACCATTGGATGAATTTCGTACCCAGCCTGTCAGGTTATTTTTTAAAGCTAAAGAATAGACAAACGGGCGAAATCCAACACCCTGAACAATTCCTTTAATAATAATTTTATTTCCTTTAATTTCAAACATTGACTCGATTTTTGAACTCTTCCACCCGCCGTGATATCCAGGTTATCCACTGGTCAAAACCTTCTTCCGTTTTGCACGAAACCTTAAAGGTGGTTAAACCAGGATTAAGGATCTCGACACCTTGTTGAAAATAATCCATGCGAAAATCGAGATAAGGTAGCAAATCAATCTTATTGATTAACAAGACATCAATTCCCCGATAAATATTCGTGTACTTGTAAGGTTTGTCATCACCTTCGGGAATACTGGAAATAACCACATTGACATGGGTACCAATCTTAAAAGCTGCAGGGCAAATTAAATTACCAACATTTTCAACGATTATCAGATCCAGACCTTTGTAGTCAATGTGTTTCAGTGAGCGATCAATCATGACTGCATCCAAATGGCATTGCCCACCGGTGTTAATCTGAACGACCGGCATACCCAAAGCCATTACTTTATCGGAATCGATCGTCACCGGTGCAGTATCTCCTTCTATCACGCCAATGCGCATCTTCCCGGCTAATTTTTCAATTGTTTTCAGGATTACACTCGTTTTCCCTGCACCAGGAGATGCCATGATATTGATGGAAAAAACACCTGCTTCGGTTAAAAGGGTTTGAACTTGGGATGCCAATTGATCGTTTGCATCAAGAATTTTTTCTACTACCTGTACTTTTTCTGTTGCCATGTGATTACCTTTCAATTTCAATACTTTCAAGCCAGAACTCTTCTCCGGACTTAATTTTTAGTTGATAAGAACCGCAATTGGGACAAGGAATTAATTCTCCCGGGATCTCGAATGTATGATTGCAAGCCAGGCATAACATCGTAGCTGGCATTCTATTAAAATGAATAACAGAATCCTCACAAATAGTACCTTTGGAGATCATATCCCAATAAAAGACCACACTGTCATCAACAATACTTGATAAGTTGCCAATGACAAGAGAAATATCCGTGACTTTTTTTGCATTCGCCTGAAGCGCATGTTTCTCTGCGATTTGTAAAATACTTTCAGTTATAGCCAATTCATGCATTTCATAATTATAAGCTCTATAAAACTATTTTTTCAAACTTTTTATGAGGTTTGACCTATTTTTGCATAAATAGATCAATTAATTTTAAACGCATTGTCAGCATGCGTGTAGCAATCACGTTTGATAATCTACGCATGATGACATACCCGAGTTCTTTATCTTCTTCACACAATTCATTTAAGGCAGAGCCATCAAAAAATATTAAGTTGCTCTTTTTTTGCGCGGTGATGGTAGTGATACGATGTCTGGCAACAGGGGTCATACTATCCCAGCCAATTACATCCAGAGGTTCTGCATTGTATAAACGCACCTGGCCATGCCCAGGCACATAAATTTCGATTCCTAACAAACCTTCAGAAACGATATAGAGCAGGTTATCTTTCCCGCCTTCGTTAAAAAGTGTTTCCCCTTCTTCTAAAAAGCGAAATCCCGAGATCTTTTCTAATTTTTTTAAGTTGATCTTGTGATAAATCCATTAACCATGGAATACTTTGTAATGTTGGGCGGATGTCTGCTTTGTCGATCATAACTTTACCTGTGGAAGTGAGACTTTAATCTGTCTATTGGTTTTATCATTGAAAGGTTCGATAAATAAGTGGATAACCTCCTCGTTCGAACCGTATATTGTCACATAGGGTACTATCAAAATATATTCCATCATGATGGCGATGAGATGGTTTTTAAGATAAAAACCTGCCAGAAGCGATTTTGGCAGGTTGTGGCAAAGAGTCAATTTGTTCTAATCACTACTCAATTTTACAGCACAGACCTTAAATTCCGGAATTTTTGCGATCGGATCCAATGCTGCTAACGTTAAAATTATTGGTATTCTGTTCACCAGGAAAATGGAAGTTGGCAAAAACCAACCCTGGCGAAACGCGATCGGTAATTAACGCTTTCCCTTTGGTTGTTCCTCTACGAGAATTCAGTGTAATTTGTTGGTTAGGTCTGATATTATATTTGATTGCATCTTCAGGATGAACTTCAATATATGCTGCTGGATAGACTTCTAATAACTCTGTCGCACGGCGTGTCATCTCTCCGGCATGCCAGTGGTAAAGTACCCGTCCAGTTGTTAGCAAAAGTGGATATTCCTTATCTGGTAATTCTTTGGGGTCGATATGCTCGGTTGGATGGAACTTGCCCTTTCCTCGGGTGAACGAACCAATGTGCAGAATAGGCGTACCAGGATGTTGGGTGTCTATTACCGGCCAATGAAGCGATTCACCATTCATCAGACGTTCATGAGTGATACCTGCATAGCTGGGTGTCAAAGCTCCAACTTCCTGCATGATTTGGGAGGCGTTTTCATAATCCCAACCTGCAAAGGGTCCGGTAATAATTCTTTGTTCTTCATTCAATAATATATTTGCCAATTCTGATAGGATTTTCCAATCAGGTTTGGCTTCACCCTTTGGTGTAATTGCCTGCCTTACCAACTGCACTCGTCTTTCTGTGTTGGTAAACGTGCCATCTTTTTCGGCAAAAGATACGCCTGGGAGGAGTACATCGGCATATTCAGAGGTCTCGGATGGAAATATCTCCTGTAACACGATAAATTCACAGGCTTGCAAACATTTTCTGGTATGGTTTACATCCGGATCAGTGGCAATGGGATTCTCACCCATAATATATAGGGCTCTCACTTTTCCTTCACCTGCCATGGGAACCATTTCTGTTGATGTTAATCCTGGTTTAGTTGTCAGTATTTCTTCCTGACGGCCGTCACTATATTCCGTTTGCCAGGCAGTATTAAATTTATTGATGATTTCCTGATTCGTAACAGATTGGTATCCTGGAAAGACGTTGGGTAACCCGCCCATATCGCAGGCTCCCTGGACATTATTCTGACCACGTAAAGGATTAACACCACCACCTTTGATGCCCATATTTCCTAACAACATTTGCAGGTTGGCCAATGTAAGCACATTCAGAACCCCGGTTGAGTGTTGTGTAATACCCATTGCCCAAAAGACGGCCATTGGTTTTTGAGTTGCCATCATTTCAGCAGTTTTGAATAAATCTTCCTCTGATATTCCGGTAATTGTGGTTACAATTTTTGGTGTGTATCCTATAAGTGCTGCTTTGAATTCTTCAAAATTCTCACAGCGTTCATCAATAAATTGCTGGTCCTGCCAATTATTTTCAAGGATGATGTGCATCAATCCATTGATCAGGGCTACATCAGTACCTGGTTTATGGCGAAGGTAAATGGATGAAAAATCAGCAATATCTATTTTTCGTGGATCAGCAACGATTAATTTAACGTCTCGGGTTATTACTGCCTGACGTATTTTTGAACCAATCACGGGGTGCTGTTCGGTGGTGTTTGACCCAATGATGAAAATTGACTCTGCGTGTTCTACAATATCCGCAACTGTGTTCGACATGGCTCCAGACCCATAACTCATCGCCAGACCAGAAACGGTGGATGAATGGCAGAGTCTTGCACAATGGTCAATATTGTGGGTTCCAATGACCTGACGGGATAGCTTGTTCATCAGGTAATTTTCTTCATTGGTACATTTCGCGGAAGACAATAACCCGATCGAATCAGGCCCTGATTCTTTTTTAATCTGGGTAAGCTTTCTGGCGACAATCGTCAATGCAGTATCCCAATCAACCTCTACCCAGGGGCTGTTTTCTTTAGAGTTTTGCTTATCCTGGTTTAGTAAATATTCTCTAACCCTCGGACGTTTGAGCCGATCAGGATGATTGATAAATTTATAACCATATCTACCCTTTACACATAAATGTTTTCCATTGACAGCGGCTTGCGGATTGGGGGTGATTTTAACGACTTCATCATCAATAATGTTCAAATCAAAATTACATCCCACCCCGCAATAAGAACAGGTGGTCTGGACTTTTGTTTCTGATGTGGGCACACCAAACGAAGGCTTATGAGTTAGTGCGCCAGTGGGGCAATAATCCACACATGCACCGCAAGACTCGCATCTGGCTTGTAGTAATGGCACACCTGATCCAGCTATAATTTGATTCTCGATTCCACGGTTTGCGAGTCCCCATACAAAGCGACCTTGAATTTCAGCACAGGCCCGAATGCATCGCGTGCATAAAATGCATTGATTGAGATCTACCCGAATAAACGGGTTCGGATCGCTATCCACCATATACTTTGGCTCTTTTCGCATTTTTTGCAGAACATTCACATTGTATTGCTGACACAATTTTAGAAAATAATTAGTTTTACCATTCTCACTTGTTACAGGTCCGTTGTAGGTCACCAACAATAACTCCAGAATTGTTTTTCTGGCTTCCTTAAGGTCTTCAGTTTCAGTAAAAACTTCCATATTTGCGGAAACTGGGAGTGTGCAGGCTGCGACAGGATTGCGAAGACCTTTTACTTCTACATCACATAAACGGCATCCACCATGTGGTGACAGGTCTGGATGATCACAAAGACTCGGAATAGTAATTCCTTTATCCTTGGCGATGGTTAATAGAGTTTTCCCTTCCGCTACTTCGTATTGATGTCCATTAATTGTGATTTGAATCATGAATGTTCTCCTACCAATTGAGTTTTACCAGGTAATATTTCGATTGCATTGAAGTTACATGTTTGGAAACAAATTCCACATTGTATGCAAGTTGTCTGATCGATCTCATGTGGTTTTCGCCTTTCGCCAGTGATAGCACCTGTTGGACAATTCTTGGCACAGAAGGTACATCCGGTACATTTGTCTATGATGATTTCATAGCGTATCAATGCACTACAAACTTTTGCCGGACACCGTTTTTCATAAATATGCGCTTCGTACTCATCTCGAAAATGTTTAATCGTACTGATGACTGGGTTAGGAGCACCTTGACCCAAACCGCAGAGACTATGCACTCTGGTTACTTTACTTAATCGTTCCAACTCCTCAATGTCACCATCGACTCCTTCACCTTGACAGATGCGATTAAGTATTTCAAGCATACTGTGAGTTCCAACACGGCAAGGAGTACATTTACCACAACTTTCTTCCTTGTTGAATTCCATGAAGAAACGGGCAATATCAACCATACATGTATCTTCATCCATTACAATCATTCCACCGGATCCCATGATCGAGCCGGCAGCAGCCAAAGATTCATAATCTACAGGGAGGTCGATCATACTGGCAGGAATACAACCACCCATTGGGCCACCTGTTTGAATGGCTTTTAACGCCTTGTTCTTTTTAATTCCCTCACCGACATCATAAACAATTTCTCTTAGCGTGATGCCCAATGGGACTTCAATCAAACCAGTGTGGTTGACATCACCAGCCAGTGCGAAGGTCTTCGTGCCCTTACTTTTTTCGGTACCCATGCTGGCGAACCATTCTGGACCTGTGAGTATGATTTGAGGGATATTTGCAAAGGTTTCGACATTGTTAATGGATGTTGGTTTTCCCCAGAGGCCTGAAACAGCAGGAAAGGGTGGGCGTGGACGTGGTTCACCGCGTTTACCTTCAATGGATGCGATCAGAGCTGTTTCCTCACCACAGACAAAGGCTCCTGCCCCCATCCGCAATTCGATGTTGAACGAAAATCCACTACCAAAAATATTTTTTCCTAGAATTCCATAATCCTGAGCTTGCTGGATGGCATGAACGAGTGTACGAACAGCAATTGGATACTCAGCCCGGCAATACACATAACCTTGTTCAGCACCAATGGCGTAGGCTGCTATTGCCATGCCTTCCAATACTGAATGAGGGTCACCTTCCAGCACCCTACGGTTCATAAATGCACCTGGATCCCCTTCATCGGCATTACAAATGATATATTTAGGGCTGCCTGGATTATTCCGGGTCAGTTTCCATTTTTTAGCAGTCGGGAAACCCGCTCCACCACGACCTCGTAAACCGGATTTAGCAATCAACTCGATCACTTCTTCTGGGGTATTTTGTTCTAAAATCGTCGCTAATGCCTGGTAACCGTCTTCAGTAATATAGTCATCCAGGCTTTCGGGGTCGATTAATGTGCAGTTTCGCAAAACAACCCGGATTTCTTTTCCTCGTGGAGCATCTAATTCTTGATCTTCTTTGAGTGCCTGAGGAGCGAATTTTTCCTGCCCCCATCCTTTCAATGGTTGAGTGGTGATTTCATCACGCTTTTTATCAATTATCTGGTCTTGAAGATTAATTAGTTGTTTGAGACTGATTATTTTTGTCATTTAGAGTTACTCCTTTGCATCTTCGTATGATTTCATAATGTCACGAATCAAGGGAGGAATCTTACTGGGTCTCAAACGACCATAAAGTTGTTCATCAACCACAACGACTGGAGCCTGGCTGCATGAGCCTACACACCGACATACTTCCATTGTTATTTTGTTGTCAGGAGAGGTTTCACCTGGCTCAATCTCCAGTAATTGTTGCGCTTTTTGAATTAACTGAGGAGTACCACCAACGTAGCAGGCAGTTCCCATACAAAATTTGATTGTGTGATCCCCTCTTGGCTTTGTGGTGAAAAATGAATAGAAACTGACGACACCGGTGATAGTACTGACAGGCACATTTAATACTAAAGAAACGTATTCCTGAATGGGTTGAGAAATGTATCCAACCTGGCTTTGTATCTCATTGAGGATAACCATTAATCCTCCAGGTACATCCTTGAATGACAATAAAATCTTATCAATAACTTCCCTGGATTCAGCTTGATTCAGTGGAAATTCATTCAATAATTGATGCTTTGATGGTGCACTTAAACCATATACCTGGTTGGATGACTGATCTTCCATAATTATTTCCTTTGCTTGATAAATTTATGTTGCGAAATATTCAGAGATAATATTGTGTTCAGACAAGATCAAGTATCTTGTTTTAATTGCTCATCTATTTGGACAAATAAGAGAAACTCTATAGGAGATAATATAACATATTTTTTATCATCCTAATAAAAATTATTCAGAACTAGAAAGACAAAACTCCCATTTATGAGAATGGAAGTTTTGTTTTTTTAAGTTTTGATTGTTTAAAAAAACAATAGTTCAGCTTACTATCCACCGAGTAATTTCTTCAATCGCCAATAAAGCCAGATTTTTAGTTTTCGAAGATAGAAAATTTTCAAAGCCGAATTGATAACCGCGGATTGAGACCAGGATTGCTTCTGGTTTATGGTGGAAAGCTTTTTCAAGAATGGAAAGAATTGTTTGGGGTGTCATGTGATGGGTGAGAGGGGAATTTTGGAATTTTCGTTCCAGGTTCTGAATATTAAGGTCGTTTTCCAAGGCACCTGTATGGGCATCCACAAAACATATTCTAGAATAATCCGCCATATCATAAGTCATTTCTGGCAATAATTGCAGATTGAATAGGAAATGTAATTTTTCATCTACCACAATCAGATCTTCATCCAAAGAATCCGGAATTTCTAAACCGAAAAAATCAGCGACCCCTCGCAAGACGTGCCAGGCTACGCCATCATCTTCACGATCAGGGTTCCCGTAACCGATGAGTAATGTTTTGGTAATACCCTTCAAAGCATTCTCATTTTGAGAATGCTTTGAAGGGTGATTTTTTAGATTCATAACCTATTCGCGTTTTAACGTCTTTATTGTGTTTCCACCAGCATCCAGAATGTCAACGATCATTGGCATTTGCCCGACAGCGTGAGTGGAACAGGATAGACATGGGTCGTGCGCTCGCACGGCTGCCTCCACACGATTTAACAATCCTTCGTGAATATCAGGTCCCTTCACGTATGTCTTGGCAACCATATCGACCGCTTTGCTCATTGCATAATTATTATGTCCGGTTGAGACGATCAGGTTTAATTTCTCGATTTGACCGTTTTCATTTGCCCAGTAGTGGTGGAGCAATGTTCCACGAGGAGCTTCAATGACACCAACACCTTCACCCTGGAAATTGTGCCGTGTATTTAATATTTCATTGGACAAGATATCAGGATCATCCAGCAAGACTTTTACACGTTCAACTGCAAATAAAGTTTCGATCAATCTGGCATAATGGTAATACAACGTATTCTCAATCGGTTTTCCAGCGTTGATTTGCCTATAGGCTTTGAATTCTTCGTTGGCAAGTGGAGTATCAATCTTATCGGCAATATTTAAACGCCCCAAAGGACCTACCCGGTAGACTCCATCCGGCCATCCTAATTTCCTATAAAAAGGAAATTTCAGATATGACCAATTTTCAACATGTTCACCAATGTAATCGAGGTAGTTGGAAGCTGAGAAGCGTTCCAATTGTTCACCATCACGATCCAGTAATCTTAAATTTCCTTCATACAGCTCAAGTCCATTTTCCTCAGTGATCAAACCGAAGTATCCAGTCGGGAAGACAGCAAACTTTTGGATATCTTCCATATTCTTGGCTGCCCAATCTTTCATGATGGAGATTCCCAATAAAGTTGTTTCGATCGACTGATCAAATCCAGCCAGAATCAATTCACGATCCGCTGCACTTAAGGCTTTATTGACACCGCCTGGTACTGCAAACGTTGGGTGAATGCGGCGGCCACCCAATAAACGGATAATTTCCTGTCCATATTTCCTTAGTTGAACAGCTTTAACGGTTATATCCGGAGCATTTTGTATTAATCCGATCACATTTCGGGTGACAGGATTTGCATCAAATCCTAATAACAGATCAGGACCGGCTAATTCGAAGAAATGCATTCCGTGGGATTGAATGATCTGCCCCATATGCATTAATTCGCGCAAGAGAGAAGCCGGTCGTGGAGGCGGGGCACCGAGGACGGCATCACCAGCTTTGGCAGCTGCGAGATGATGTGAAACCGGGCAGATTCCACAAATTCGTGGGGTGATCAGCGGCATTTCAAATACCATTCTGCCTTCACAGAACTTTTCGAAACCACGAAATTCATTAATGTGCAAATAAGCATGATCCACAGACAGGTTATCTTCTTTCATATGAATCGTAATTTTTGCATGTCCTTCAATACGGGTTACTGGTTCAATTGTTATTTTTTGAGCTACCATTATTTTTATCTCCTAATGCCAGTGCAGATTTTCATCTTTAATTTCTGGGATTCTACCCTGGGCTAATTCTGATAATACATGGAATATCACATCTGCGCTGGGGGGACAGCCTGGTACATGAATATCCACTGGAACAACCTCTGAAACTGCCCGCACGCGGGTAGGCACTGCCAGTTCAGGATCTGTAGGAATAAAACCATCTACCGTGCTTTCGGTTTCGATATAAGCTCTTCTCAGTGATTCCTCCAACGTAAAGAAGTTCCGCATGGCAGGTACACCACCGAATACTGCACAATCTCCTAGCGCAACCAGAATTTTACAGCGAGAGCGCATTAATTTCGCTTGATGCTCGTTGGCTGTATTATTTATTCCACCTTCTAACACACCAACAACAACGCCAGATTCATCAGCCTCTTTTAGGTCGGTTATTGGTGACGCACGTAAATCAATCAGATCTAACAATTCAAGAATTCTTTCATCAATATCGAGCAGGGACATATGACATCCAGCACAGCCTGCCATCCAATCGGTTGCAACTTTTGGTTTACTCATAATTTCATTTCCTCATTTCTACCAATAGAGATCATTCAATTTCAACAACGCTTGATTCTAATTTGACTGCTTTATCCCAAACGGGGTTGACAATCATTTTTAATCGATCAGCGATTGCAAGCACAACTTCCTTGTTTGATTTCACATCAATAGGGGGTTGTAAGGATTTGTTTGCTAATTGTACCTGACCATCACAGGTAACATAATAACCACTTTGCTCCAACCAGGTAGTCACAGGCAATATCACATCTGCTTTGGCTGTCAGTGCAGATTGGTAACTGGCTTGCACGACCAGGTATGGGATATCTTCAAGTTTTTTAATCAGAGACTGCGATGGTTCCTCATCACCAATGGCAACGAAGGCTGTTTGGTGGCCATTGACTTCAAAAGGTTTATTTAATCGTAATTGTTCCGCTACCAGACTGTTTGCTTTACCTTTCGGGCTGATTAATTTTGCGTTTAATTTTTTAGCCAATCTTATCAAAGCACCTGTAGTCTCTTTTTTCAGTTTTGCATCGAAGTCTGTGCCGTATACGATGACCAGATTTTCAGCGTTCTTCAACAGTTCGGATAATTCAGACACAGCTTCTATTGTTAAACCTGATTTTGCGGCAGAACCAGAAAAATCATTGCCTGCAAGTGCTTCCTCAATTGATTGGATGAAATTAAGATCCTTGGAGCGATTGATAATTGTTGAATGTGACGTAAATGCATCCATTCCGCTGGCTTCGTAGCTGACAGGAATAAGTTGTACTCCTTTAGGGATCAACCGTTTAATAAAGAAACCAGCCACCTGATGATCCTTTGTCAAATCCAAACCGATGGTCATGACCGTATCAGCTTTATGGATATCAGCTAATTTTGATTCAAATGTACCATTTTCTTCGGCTAATTCAGATAAAACACTGGTGAATCGTCCCTCTTCAGTGCTGGTTACCATATCAGCGTCAAATTTCTCAGCAAAAATTTGTTTGAAGTAGTACAAAACATCGGCTGGTAAGCGGGTTGAAGCAATTGCAGCTACCCCATCATCTTTTTTGTTAATGAGTGGTTTGAATTTGTCAATGATTGTATTCAAGGCTTCATCCCATGTAGCTGCTTTCAAAGTTCCATCTTTCCGAATCATTGGGGTAACCACACGGTTACGTTTTTCATCCATGGGCACAAAACGACCGACTTCACACAATACACCACCGTTGATTTCAGCATCCCAATCGCCATTGATTTTGATCAGGTTATTATCACGATGTAAAACCTCAATGCCACAACCGATAGAACAACCTACACAAATCGTTTTGGTGGAATCCACATCTTTTTCCTGTCCACGATACGCGCTCCAACGATCAATCAGCGCACCGGTCGGGCAAATTTGAACACAGACTCCACAAGAAATGCAAGAGCTTGAACCGAGAGGTACCCCTAAATCGGCCACTAAAATGGTTTTGGCTCCGCGTTCTTCCATTCCAAGTGTGAAATTTCCAACCAGTTCTGCACAGGCCCGCACACACCGTCGGCAAAGAATACAACGATTGTGTTCCAAAACAAAATAGGGGTGAGAAGCATCTACCGGATAGGGTTGCCAATTAGGTTGGATTGGCCAATGGGTCATACCCTCTCCATAGGCAGCATTTTGTAATTCACAATCACTACCACTTACCTGGCAATAGGGACAGAAGTGGTTTCTTTCACTAAAGAGCATGGATAACACAAATTTTCTGGCATCCTTAACCTTTTCTGTATCGGTTCGGATGACCATATTGTTAGAAACTGGCAAAGTACAAGATGGTTGTAAAGTGCGAGCACCTTCGATCTCTACCAGACATAAACGACATCCTCCATAAGGTTCCAATGCTGGATGGTTACATAAGGTTGGAATTTCGATTCCAGCCATCTTGGCAGCGTTTAACACTGTTGTTCCTTCCGGCACTTCAATTTCTTTATCATCGATTTTGAGTTGGTACATAGCGCTTCTCCTTCGTTCCTAATTGAAAATTCAACACTTATATTCTTTTGCCACTCATCGGACACACGCCGGAAGGACAAACTTTTAATCTAACATGAGCTTCCACTTCTGCTCTGAAGTGGTTTAGAATATCTCGTACTGGCGTACCAGCTGTTTGTCCAAGACCACAGTTGGACATTTCATTCATATTTTTGCTAATAAGGGCTAAATCATCCAGATCCGTCATTGTACCTGTGCCTTGAGAAATATTCTCTAAGATTTGATAAGCTCTTTCATTGCCAATTCTGCAGGGATTGCACTTACTGCAACTTTCTTTGCGGAAGAAATTCTGAAGGACTTTTGCCAGATCTACTACACAGGTATTTTCATCACAAATCAGTAATGCGCCGGAACCTAAAGAAACACCAGCATTTAGAAATGAGTCGAAATCCATTGGGGTATCCTGCAAACTGGCAGGAATGATTGAACCACTGGAGCCACCCGTTTGTGCCACTTTAAAGCTTATATTTTTCTTCATACCTTTAGCATAAATGGCAATGACTTCCCGTAGCGTGATGCCCATGGGGACTTCAATTAACCCGGTTACATTTACATTCCCTAAAATTGTGTACACTTTTGTACCAGGACTGGAAGGGGTACCAAAGCTACGATACCACTTTGCGCCATTTCGGATGATTGCAGGAATATTCGCAAGGGTTTCAACATTATTCACCAAGGTCGGTTTTCCCCAGAGACCGTGTGTAGTAGGATATGGTGGTCTTGACCTTGGTTCTCCACGTTTGCCTTCAATTGATTCGATTAAAGCTGTTTCCTCACCACAGATATATGCACCAGCTCCAGCGTGAACATGGATATCAAAATTAAAATCTGTTCCAAAAATATTCTTTCCCAGCATCCCATATTCATGTGCTTTCTGAATTGCTTTCTTGAGGCGGTCCTGAGCTAGAAGATATTCACCACGAATATATATAATACCTTCGTCGGAACCGACTGAATATGCAGCAATTGACATTGCTTCAATAATGCTGTGTGGATCGCCTTCCAGGATCAGACGGTCTTTAAAAGTGCCAGGTTCAGATTCATCTGCGTTACAAATTACGTATTTCTTCATACCTGGTGTCCCAGCTACGAATCCCCATTTTAACCCTGTGGGAAAACCAGCTCCTCCACGCCCGCGTAAACCGGATGCTTTGATTTCATCCATGACATCTTTAGGGCTCATTTCAGAGAGTACTTTCCCCAAAGCCTGGTAGCCATCGTGAACAATATATTCTTCAATATTCTCAGGATCGATTATTCCAGCTCGTTGCAATACTATCCGTTGTTCAGCTGGCAATGTGCCTTTTCTAGCATTGACCCAGGCGATTTTTCCGGTTAATTCTTTGGATGACGCCTGTAATTCATGAGCAATTCTGCCTTTGTATAGGTGCTCTTCAACCAAAAAATGGACATCTTCAGGTTTTACGGGTCCATAAATTATTGCTTCAGGATAAATAATAACAATAGGAAGAGCATCGTGACGTCCTACATCGCCCACTTTGGTTAATGAAATTTCCTCACTTAGTTCAAAAGAGTCAATTTCTTTTTGCAAATTTTCGTAAACTAAATCGGATCCTCGTTCCAAACTTATTGGATCGCTGGAAACCAACACCATTGATCTTACTGATTTCATTGTGCCTCCGAGTTGTTGTATCGAGCCAATATGTCTTTCACTTGGGTTGGGGTAACATTTCCATAAGCGTCATCATCAATAACAATAACCGGACCAACTCCACAAAGACCTAAACAACTGGTTGTGATCAGTGTCCACTCGCCATCAGGCGTTGTTTCGCCATTTTCGATATTCAATGTGTCTTTTAATGACTGCCATACTTCTCGTCCGCCAACAACATGACAGGGAGCACTCTCACAGAATTGGATGACATGTTTTCCGCGAGGTTTGGTCGAGAGCATATGATAGAAGGTGGCTACCGAAAACAATTGAGAGCGGGGAGATTTGAGTCGCGTGCTGATTTCTTCCAATGCTTCTGATGGAAGAAATCCAAGTATTCGATTCACGTGATTAAGAATTGGAATCAATTCTTCGCGACTATCCCCGAAATGATCTATCGCTGAATCGACTGCTTCGAGTATTAGGCGATCTTTTCCATTTTTACTAGTCATGCATTACTCCTTGAATTTGGGATGAAATATGAATGAAAACCCGGTTCTTTTTTGTTTAAACAATTTCTATGGCATTGAAATTACAAACCTGAGCACAAATACCACAACGAATACAAATATCTGGATCAATAAAATGTGTTTGGCGGCGTTCTCCACTAATTGCATTTACAGGGCAATTGCGAGCACAGACTGTACAACCCGTACAGGCATCCTCAATGATTTCAAAACGAATTAAAGCTTTGCAGACTTTTGCAGGACAACGTTTTTCATGAATATGAGCCTCATATTCATCTCGAAAATGCTTCAGTGTGCTTTCTACGGGATTGGGTGCACCTTGTCCTAAACCACAGAGCGAATCTTGTTTAATTTCTTTACAGAGCATTTCAAGACGTTCAATATCACCTGGCTGACCATGTCCTTCACAGATTCTTTCTAGAATATCGAGAATTCTTCTTGTGCCTACCCGACATGGCGTACATTTTCCACAACTCTCGTCTTGCGTGAATTCCATAAAAAACCGGGCAATATCGACCATACAAGTATCTTCATCCATGACGATCATCCCACCGGAACCCATCATAGACCCGGCTTGCATAAGTGATTCATAATCTACTGGGAGATCCAGGTATTCTTTGGGCAAACAACCACCCATTGGTCCACCGGTTTGGATGGCTTTAAAATCTTTATCGTCTCGAATGCCGTTTCCGATGTCATAAATGATTTCTCGTAACGTGATGCCCATTGGTACTTCGATTAAGCCAGTATGATTTATATCTCCAGCCATAGCAAATGTCTTTGTACCCTTGCTTTTTTCAGTACCCATACTGGCAAACCAATCTGCACCATTAAGAATAATTTGAGGGACATTTGCATAGGTTTCGACATTATTAATATTGGTTGGTTTTCCCCATAAACCTTTAACAGATGGGAAAGGTGGTCTTGGTCGGGGTTCCCCCCGTTTTCCCTCGACTGAATTCATCAAGGCTGTTTCCTCACCACAGACAAAAGCTCCTGCACCCATTCTCACCTCCAGGTCAAAGGTGAAATCAGTTCCCAGGATATTTTCACCTAATAGACCCAGCCCTTTTGCCTGTTGAATGGCAATGTTCAATGTTCTTACTGCAATTGGATATTCCGCTCTACAATAAATATATCCGTGCTGTGCACCAATGGCGAAAGCGGCGATGGTCATGCCTTCAATGACTGAATGAGGATCAGATTCAAGGACACGTCGATTCATGAAGGCACCTGGATCGCCCTCATCCGCATTGCAAACAACAAATTTTTGGTCACTTTGTGGTTGTCTGGTAAATTTCCATTTTAAATGGGTAGGGAATCCTGCGCCTCCGCGTCCTCTTAATCCAGAATTTTTAATCTCATTGATAACATCATCCGATGACATCTCGGTAATGACTTTCGCCAGAGCCATATAACCATCTTTAGCGATATAGTCTTCTATATTTTCCGGATCAATTTCACCGCAGTTTCTTAAGACAATTCGAATTTCTTTCGATGTAGGGGCAGTCAGTTCTTCATCTTTGATTGATTTAATGGGGAGGATAAATTTTTGGGCAACACGCCCTTTTAGAAAATGCTCTTCCACGATGTAAGGTATGTCATCAACAGTCATGCCGGCATAGTGTACACTTTCCGGGTAAACCATCATCTCTGGACCTTGGGCACAGGCACCTATTCTGGAGGTTTCCAGGACCTGAACTTCGTCAATCAAGCCTGTGGCTACCAGTTCGTCATTGAGAGCGTCTACAATGTCATGCGCGCCTTTCGAGAGACATTCAGGATCTACGCATACTAAGATGTGAGTTCGAAAGTATTTCATCATTACACCTGCTTTTCTTTACCTGTAAACTTTAATACCTAAATGTTGACCATATGCTCTTTGACGATATTTCCTGCTAGGATATGTTCATTAATAATTCGCGCAGCAATATCTTTGGTAACTTTTCCATAAGTGATTTTTGGTGCATCACCAATTTGTACCTGAACGATAGGTTCCATTTCACAAATGCCAATGCAACCAGTCTGTGTGACAATGATTCCACTTAAATTATCTTTTTCAATTTTTTCAAGAATTGCTTTCATGGTGTCTCGGGCACCTGCAGCAATTCCACATGTTCCCATTCCTACGATTATTTGTTTTTGACCCGAAGCACTTTTCATTTCCTGTTTTTTGAGTGCTTCATCGCGTATTCTTTTCAAATCATCAATACTTTTAATTGTGGGCATGTTATTACTCCTGTTTATCTTGAGAATTTATATTCATTTTATTAAAGATTTAATTCCACTTGTCAATTCGTTTCGGATGAACGATATAACATCAGGTTCTGAAAGGGGGATGCCATCCAGTTCCTTTTTTAGAAATTGATCATCAAACTCAAAACAATCATCATTAACTTTATACTTAAACGTCCAATGGGTTTCAGGTGACCCGACTACCAGATGAAGAAAGGTGCCGGCAACATCTCCGATCGGCATACGGTCAATGTGGCTGTGTTGAAATTGGACAATCAATTCAGTTCCAATGCCTGGTTGAGAAGAAATCGTTAAAAATCCATTGCACATTTCTGCAGCGGCTTTCAGCAAAGGAATACCAAGACCAACTTTTCGGGTTGTGCGGCTGGTAGTGAATGGGTCTATGATCCTGTGAGCCATTTCTGGTGTCATACCCTTTCCATTATCTTTTACTGCCATTGTCAATCGATCTTCATTTGTATTTTCATCAACAGAAATCGTTACATGTGTTGCACCTGCATTGATGCTATTTTCTGCAATATCTAATAAATGTAACGATAATTCTTTCATTTATATTTCCAGGCTATGCATTTTGTAATTGCTTGATTGCCTGAGGAAGTTTATTCGGTTTTACTCTGCCTAAAACTTCTTCATCGACAACCACGACGGGAGCCTGACTACAGGCGCCAACACAGCGACAAATTTCGAGGGTAATTAATCCATCGGGGGTGGTTTCACCAACATCAATACCCAGTATTTGTTTTGCTTTTTCAATTAGTTGAGGGATTCCACCGACGTAACAAGCAGTACCCATACAGAATTTAATCGTGTGTTTTCCTTTTGGATTGGTTGTGAAAAACGAATAGAATGTGACAACACCATGAATGGTTGAGGCGGGTACCTCCAATTGGTCTGCTAGATATGCTTGCGTCGCTTCTGATACCCAGCCAATTTTGCTTTGTACTTCGCCCAGAACAACCATCGCAGCTCCAGGTTTATCGCGATAATCCTCAATGATTTGATCAATGACTGCTCTTTGTTCGGGAATAATCAAGGGGTCGTTCGCTGGGATGTTCTTTAAATATTTCGCCATAAATTGCTCCGTTATTAAGTTAGGATTAAATTTGTATGCTAATCCTTTATTAAGTTTACCTAAGATATAGTTTTTTCGACATTGCTGAAAGTCATAATTCCTTTAGAAAAAAAGCTTGATTTGTTAAAATTTTCACTAATCAATACAAAAAAATAATATTATCACTCTTTTACGATTTAGATTGGACAAAATATGATCGATTTCTTTCATTTCTCAATGCAAGTTTGATCTCATTGATTGAAGGATTTTCCATTCTAAAGATTGTTGAACCAATAAATTCTGATAACCGATGGACATCTCCATTTTGAATGAGTTCATAAGAACTGATTTGAGGAAACTTATCCTTTGCTGCCACTGGAGAAAGGTGACGGGAGATTTCCAATGCTGGAAAAGGGATATCACCCGGTACGAACCCGAGAATTTCCAATAATCCATAAGCTTTTCGGTTTACATGAGCTGGTATGAGGATGCCACCAATACCATCAACCAGTTTAAATGCCTCAGTGATACTGAGAGACGTTGACGAAATGAGGAGGCGTTCTTCCTTGCGGATAAAATCTCCAAATTCGTCGACGACCAATTGTTCCCCAAAGAAATCTGGGCGATTTTTTATTGCAGGAAGCTTTTGATCGACAATATCCTGAAATTCTTGAATTTGATCTATACTATCAAAAAGGCAAAGAACGTGCACCTCTTCTTTTGTTTGTAATTCCATTCCGGGAAGGACAGTTATTCCCATATCCAGTGCTGCTTTTTGGACTGCTAGAATATTTGCAGAAGAATTATGGTCAGTAATCGCAATTAAATCAATTCCGCAGCTCTTAGCTTCGGAAATAATCAGGGGTGGCAACATTTCTATTTCGGCACAAGGAGATAGAACCGTATGCACGTGTAAATCAGCTCTGAACTCTTTCAAAATCTTCTCTATTATTCTGCTCTAATTCCTAATTCCCATAGTTTTCCAACTGCATGAAATGAATTATTTTTCGTCTGTAATAATGTGATGCCTTCTTCGTTGGCTTTATCAATGGTAGCAGAGTCTGGCATGGCACCTTCGCTAATAATGATGGCACTTAAATCCAGCAGGGCAGCCACTGCAACGATATTATTATGCGCCTGTAAGGTGACCCATACAGATTGATTAAGTGCCCCTGCCATCACACAACTCAGGAGATCAGATACGTATCCATTATTTACAGGAATTTGTGAAAAATCTTTCTTTTCAGTCAGCACCACTAATTCTAAATTTTCAATGATAGTAGATAAATTAACCATGATTTTTATTTCTCCGATCTATCTTTAATATGTTCTGAGTCCAAGAACAATCGCATTTTTAAGCGGGATCCTTTTCCCCAGACAGATTCCAATTTCATCTGGTCTACACAACGAGATATATTGACAAGTCCCATACCCGCTCCAAATCCCATTTCTCTTACCGCATCGGAAGCAGTGGAATAACCAGGTTTCATCGCCAATTCAATATCTTTAATGCCAGGTCCATAATCATAGGCATCTATAGAGATCTGATGCGGTTCAATTTCAACACGTAATACACCACCTTCCGTGGTATGGATAATTAGATTCATTTCTGCTTCGTATATGGCAATTCCACAGCGGCGAGCAATTTGTTTGGATGCTCCCAGGCGTATAAGGGCTCGTTTGATATTGGACGAGGCTTGTCCACCGACCTCAAAATCGCCTTGTTGTATCTGATATCGCAGAATGAGGCTGGTACGATCTGATTCGATATCCTCAAATAAATGGCTCGCACGATATTTGCGGATTTCTTCTTCGTGGTAATCCGTTTCTAGCGCGCGCAACAGACCTCGATTGATATCACCTTTCGTGATCATGCCAACCAGTTTCTGGTCTTTATCAATAACCGGAAGTCGCCCAAAATTTGTGGAAACAAATTTCTTAGACGCTTCGATCAATGGATCTGTAGGAAGGATAGTGATCAATCCGGTGGTCATATATTTATCGATTTTGGCGTTTAAGTCTGCATCGATCAAACAACGAATTAGGTCTTCCATAGAAATGATGCCAATTAAATCTCCTTGTGGAGAAACGATTGGTGCACCAGAAATTCTTTTCTGACGAAATACTTCCAGAACTTCACTCATTCTTATTTCAGGAGCAAAGCATATCAATTTGCTGGTCATCACCTCGCTGACTTTTATTTCATAAGCCAATTCCTCTACACGGGAGATGTTTTCAGCTTCCTGATCTGAAATTATTCGTTTTCGTTGTGGGGGATTCGTTGCCATTACACCTTTACTCTATGATTCACAACCGCATTCAGAGTGATCAGATACTGATTTTTCCAAACTTGGTAAACCGGCAGCGTACAATCGGCCACATAGTTCAAACATACCAAAGGGTGAGGTAATCAAAGGAATTTCTTCACTGTTTGCAAGATCAATAGTTGACTCGGGAGGAATCTTTCCTCTGACAAGTACCACAGCGGCAACATCGGCCATTTGAGCAGTCCGAATCACCTGAGGATTACACAATCCAGTCAGTAAAACTGCCCCAGGTTCAATGGATGCTAAGACATCGCTCATCAAATCAGCGCCACAGCCTCCTAAAATTTCTTCATTTTGATGGAACAAATCCGTTAAGACATTTCCTTGAACTATATTAACCAAATCGCCTAAATTCATTTTCACCTGCAATCCATAAATATTCGAAACCTACCTACCTATTTTACACCAGAATATGCTTTGTGAAAAATTTCATTAATAACGTTTGTTTTGATAAATACACATAATAGGTATGAGCTATGGCACTATTCAATTGTGACGATTATTAAAGGATGATTAGGTTGAAAAAATAGTTTATGATATGATTTGAACCTGAAAATAATCGATGAGGGAAGATATGGCACAGATAATTTCATCAGTAAAAGGCACGCGTGATTTTTATCCAGAAGATATGGCGAAACGGAACTGGGTATACGAGAAAATGGCGGAAGTTTCAAAATTATTTGGTTATGTTGAATATGACGGTCCATTTTTGGAGAGAATCGATTTATATGCAGCCAAATCCGGTGAAGAACTGGTAAAAGAACAGGCATTTGTTTTCCCTGATCGGGGCGGGGACATGATTACATTGCGACCAGAATTGACACCTTCTTTAGCTAGAATGATTGCTCAAAAACAAAAACAATTTGTTTTTCCGCAAAGATGGTGGTCTTTTGGCCCATTCTGGCGATATGAAAGACCGCAAAAAGGTAGAACCCGTGAGTTTTTTCAATGGAATGTCGACATGCTTGGTTCGGATGCGGCAGAAAGTGATGCTGAATTGATTGCAGTCTGTGCAACCTTTTTCAAGAAGGTCGGATTAAAACCTGACCAGGTGCAGATATTGATCAACAGCCGGGAGTTGATGGATTTGGTTTTTAAAAAATTGGGAATCAGTCCGGATTTTAAAATACAAGTATTTCGGTTGATAGATCGAAAGGACAAATTATCTTTTCCGGAATGGCAGAAATTTGCAATTTCAACTGGACTGACACAAACACAATTCGATGGATTGATTGACGCACTCAATGATAAAAACCTTTGGAAAGAGTCCGAAAGCTTAAAATTGATCATTGGGATTCTTGAAAGGATGGGCGTCGGTGAATATATATCATTTGACCCCCAAATTATTCGGGGTTTGGATTATTACACCGGTGTCGTTTTTGAGGCGAGAGATATGGACAAAGAAGGCCGTGCAATTCTTGGCGGTGGTCATTATGGCAATCTGGTTGGAGATGTTGGGGGAGAAATCCTGCCTGGTGTAGGTTTTGCGATGGGGGATGTGATGTTGCGCTTGGTATTGGAAAAGTATCAATGTATGCCTGAAACTTTCGATTCATCAGCGAAAGTATTGGTGACAGTCTTTGATGAATCTCTTTATATGGACTCTTTGGATATATCAAATTTGTTGAGAAAATCCGATATTCCAACAATATTGGTAAACGAGAAACAAAAACTTCAGAAACAATTTAAATTTGCAGATCGAATAAACGTACCGATTGTTGTGGTGTTGGGTCCTGAAGAAAAAAATAACCAGGAGGTTACTGTAAAGAATCTTATCACTCGCCAGCAGGATAATGTGCCCGTTGAAAAACTTGTCTCATTTATAAAAGATCAGCTTGCGAAAGGCTTTGCTGTGTGATAGAATTCTGGTCACTACGGTGCCTGTAGCTCAACGGCAGAGCGCTTCACTGTGGATGAAGAGGTTGAGGGTTCGAAACCGTCCAGGCACCCCAAAAAATTCATGATGCATGTCATGGATTTTTATTTTTAAGCTTGATCAATTGACTGGTAAAGCGATATAAAAAGTGGATCCCTGACCTGGCGTACTATTCAGTAAACCGATTCTTCCATTGTGTAATTGAATCAAAGACTTGCTGATTGCCAATCCAAGCCCGGAACCAATTGCCCTGCTATTCTCGCTGGATTTAGCCTGACCAAATGGTCTGAATAGTTTTGTCTGATCGGTCTTGTTTATCCCTATACCTGTATCAGAAATCATTATGATAACTTCCTGGGTTTTAGCTGATCCATCGGCTACTGTTGTAGAGATTGTGATTTTCCCATAATCAGTAAACTTGACCGCATTCGAAAGAATGTTCATCAATGCCTGTATAATTCGATCTCGATCAACAGCAATTTCTGGAATCTGTTCTGAAGTAACCACTTCAATTTTTATTACTTTGTCTTTAACGAGATTTTCTGCACCAGGCAGTAAAGAATTGACGAGTTCGGGAATATTAGTTCTGGTCAAATTCA
The DNA here is from genome assembly GCA_942491385.1 of uncultured Anaerolineaceae bacterium. GTDB lineage: Bacteria > Chloroflexota > Anaerolineae > Anaerolineales > Anaerolineaceae > UBA6170. The sequence goes on from CALOAF010000008.1 coordinate 188,456, forward strand.
ATTTTAATTCGCCAGCTTCAATTTTGGTAATATCCAAAATATCATTAACCAGACGTAATAAATATTGACCTGCATTGTGTATGGCAGACAAGTCTTGTTTTTGAGTCTCGTTGATAGGTCCATCAATGCCGGTTAAGATAACTTTCGAAAATCCAATAATCGAATTTAACGGTGTTCTGAATTCATGGCTCATATTTGAGAGAAATTGGCTTTTTATTTGGTCTATGTCGTTCATATCATTCACAATAATTTTTGATTTTTCATACATCAATAATTTTTCAATTGATGTTGTTAATGTATCCAATAATAAATCAGTCAGATTTTGTTCTTCCTTTGTAAATTCATGGATTAGCTCCGAGGTAAAAATGACAGATCCAATTATTCTACCTTGTGTCTTGAGGGGAATGATGCCGAGCGATGATATGTTCATTTGAGAGAATTCTTGAATTATGTTTTTAGAGAGATTTGTATTTTTGATATTTGAATAATATGTAGGAAATTCTTGTTGAAACAATGTGTGTACGGTATTTCGATTGAAAGTGTGTGTTTCTATTGGATGGCAATAATGTGAATCCTTTGACCAATTTGCGATTACAGAAAATTGATCTGGCTGATGGGATTCTTTATCTCCAAACGTAAACAATGCACTTTCATTCATATCTGCAGAAAAAATATATTTCATCACAATTTGAAGAATTTCTTTAAATGATGGCGCATGAAAAAGTTTGTCTTTGATGAAGTTGGTCGTTTCAGTTTCCAGTAATTTACTATTTAATTGTTGGATTTTTTCTTCATTGGAAAGAACCCCAGATAAAGTTTCTGAAACCAACCCAAGAAACCGGATTTCGTCTATATTCCAAAAATGATTTTGGTGTAAATCTTCCAAAACGATGATCCCTGGTATTGATTCTTCGCTATAAACAGCCAAAACAAGAATTGATTTTGCTCCTCGATTGAGTAACCATTCGTCAATCTTGCGATCCAGATGTTCACAATTAGCCTGGAAGTACCCTTTTTCAATTAAAGAGGTCAGGAACTCTTGATAAACATGAAAATAGATATCTTGATTCAAGTGAGATGGATTAAATTTTTCATCAACATACCAATGCGATTGTATAGACCAGGTCTGAGCTTCTTCGCCTGCATTTGATTTAGCAAAGAAGACACGATCTACGTTAGATGCATTTCCCACCAAACCTAAGGCTTCATGAAGATTATTGGTACCGGACTTCGCTAAAATTTTTACAGATTGAGAGACAAGTGTTTGATATTGTTCACGCGTTTCAATCACTGATAATGCATATTGCATTTCCTGAAACAAAAACGCATTTTCCAAAGCTACTGCCATCTTTGAACCGATTGCAGACAAGTATTGCAAATCAATATCTGAAAAGCGATTTAATTCCTGTTTTTCATGCAGAAGGATTGCACCTAACACTCGATTCCCTGTGCTGACAGGTACTCCTAACATGGTGTTTGGAATTTTGATCATTCTTGATGTTAACATTTTTTTTACGGATGGTGATACCTGATCAATTTGGAAAATTGTCTGATTGGTTTGGATGATATATTTGAGCACAGGAGCTAAATTATCACGTTCCGGGAAGTACTTGATTTCATTGTTAATTTTTTGAATTGGGAATATTAAATTAGAGGACTCTTTTTGTCGAATACCAAATGAAAGATTATTGTTCGCAACAAATTGATTAATAACTTTAAAAGTTAATTTATAAATATCAATTGGCTCAATTAGATGATTGACCTCGACTGTATAGCGTTGAAGGTTTTCCAAAATAGTAGCTGTATAATCTGGGTCGGAAATTTTAGCAACGGGAGTTTGTTCCACGGCTTTTGGACCAGGTTTTATATCCTCCAGGATTTCATCAATTTCTTCTTCAAGTTCCTGTGTGTGGATATCTCCTGCGATGTTATCAGTAGCTTGATGATCAGAGGTTTTTATTGATCCATGCAAATCTTCAAGGGTCTGGGCAATACCGATATAAGTTGGTTTCGAATGATATTCTTCAGAAAATAATGTTAATTTCAAATTACTGAAAAGGAGATTACCATTATTGGAGATAAATATAACGTCCAGATCGACCGGAAATTTTTTATCCATAAATTTTTTATTTAACTCATTCCCTGAGTTCTGGTTGATGGAAAAAGAAAAAATTGATTGATCGATAAATTCCGCTGTTGGTATTCCCAGACAATCTGTAACTTCCGGGCTAATATTAAGATAATTCCCGTTTGAATCGATGATAAATTCCCAACTAGGTAAATTTCTGGTTTGTGATTGATTCTCAGATTTTTCCTTAGAAGAAAGAAGTCTTGTGATCAAACTTTTGCTTTTATTATCAGTTTTCACTATTCTGTCTTTTCTCTACAACTCCCAAACTGGGATGCCTGAAAGTATTTTTCTCATTTGATCGGGAAATCGATCAAGATTTAATGGTTTTCCGAGGAATCCATTAAAACCCGCTGCTTGTGCTTTTTCTATTTGTACAGGATCAGCCTCAGCAGTGATAGCGACAACAGGGATATTTTTTAGTTTTTCAGATTTTTGAATCTTTCTCAATGCGCTGTATCCATCTTCATAAGGTAAACGGATATCCATTAGAATTAGATCTAATTTAGGCAAACTATCGGCAAATTCAACCACTTCATAACCAGAGGTTTTCCACTCACAATGGATACCTAAATAGCCCAGCATTCTTGCCATTAAGACAAAATTCGAAACGTTATCCTCCACCACAAGAACGGAGAGGCCTTTTAATGAAGCCGTACTGATCAATTCTTTTTCTTGATCAGAGCCTGGCATGGTATAGGAATAATTATCAATCATTATGGATATCCAGCATATAAAAAAATAATTAATATAAGATGATTTTAGCACGGAGTTAAAAATTAATTGTAAAAAACAAATAAGGCTGAATTTACAGCCTTGTTTTTAAAGGAGCGGGCAACGGGAATCGAACCCGTGATTAATGCTTGGGAAGCATTCGTTTTACCGCTAAACTATGCCCGCTGAGTAAAGATCAATGAAAAAGATTATATTCATGTGAGCATATACTGTCAAGAAAGAACAGAAGTAATCAGAATAGACAATTTTTTCGGATTAAGAGTGAAAATTTTAAAATAGTGTTGTTTTTGTTGTCTTAAAGGTAAAATGGAAATATGTTCTGGAAAAAGATTGATGCCTCAACTGCTAAAAATTACGCTAAACCTATTTATCAAAGAATTAATCGTAATTTACATGGAAGTCTTGATGTATTTCGATTAGCCGGCAAGACCTTTGCTAAGGAAAGAGCGCCTGAAGCTGCTGCTTCTATGGCATACTTCACTTTTTTCTCTTTATTCCCGCTTATTCTAGTAATTATTTCTTTCGCCAGTTTCATCTTGAAATCTCAATTTGTTCAGGATCAAGTGTACCAATTTATCATTGATTTGATCCCCGTGAACCCTGATTTTATCGTTTCGAATATAGAAAACGTGCTTGCCAACCGCGGAACAGTTGGTTGGTTGGCGATTATTGGTCTGGTTTGGTCAGCAACTTCTATGTTTAATATATTTGCTTTAAATGTTGATCGTGCCTGGTCAGATGAAAGATCTCATAATTTTCTAGAGAGAAGATTAATTGGCGTCATTATTATCGGGGGTTTATCCATTTTGATATTAATATTATGGGGGTTTAAAACACTCTTAAATGTAGAAATTGTAAAAAACTTAATGGCATATTTCCAGGTTCCAATATTCCAGACAACATTATATGAATTACTTGCCTATTTCACACCCAGAATTTCTAGATTCATCATATTTTGGGTTATGTATCAATGGATTCCGAAAGCTCCAGTCAAACCATCGGAAGCGTTCTGGGGGGCTTCATTTGCAATCATTCTTACTGAATTAATCACAGTGGTGATGAATTGGTATATATCCAGTCATTGGGTTCGTTATGAATTAATTTACGGCTCATTAGGAAGAATTATTGCTTTTATGTTATGGATTTATTTTACCAGCTATGTGATTCTATTCGGAGCACATATCAGTTCAGCTGTTGGTGTATTATTTAGAAAGAGGCCAAGCAACACACTACCTAAAGAAGAATACCATTAGATTCTTAATAAATAATAATTAAAGGTTCAAGCCTTGTTCTTTGTGGGTTTTTGATCTCTTTTTTGTTTTTAGAAAATTGAATTAAATTTAATTTTCTTGATTTTGCTAATTTAAATTCTCCTGCTGAATTTCTTTATTTCTCGGAAAATATACTGCGATCGAAATGATTATGATTAATAAAATTGCGGTGGCAATTGCGATAATTCCTCGGGTGAGATCCTCATTCGAAAAATTTAGGATTTGCAAATCGGAGGATGTAATTCCTAATTTTGGGATGTTGGCTTTATGATTTTTGTCAAAACCTGTGTGTGTTTCAATAGTTCCCCCATTAATATCAAATCTCCAAACTTCATCAGAATTTTTATTCAGTGATACATACACCTGATTATCATTGGGTGAGATCATAACTGCTGTGAGACGACTGCTCAACGGTTGAAATTCTGTCAGAATTTCTAATCCGAATACCTCGGAGAAATTTTCATCTGATTTGTTTATACTATCCATCAGCTGCTCTTGAAGGGAATCCTGACCTATCGTGTCAGGATCTTTATTAAACACATTGTAAGGGTAGTTATATGTAATTCCGATATAGGGAAGATCATTTTCAATCATTTGAAAATCTTCACTTTCGGCATAAATTATGACCGTTTTGCCATTTTTATCCGCAAAAATTATATTTGAATTGGGTATGATCCAATTATTCATGGAAAATGATTCGGAATTTACGTCCGGAAGGCTTGCAGACTTTATTAAAAAATCTAAAAAATGGTTTTCAAATTCTGATGGTGATAATCTATTTTGACCAAGGCTGCCAGGATGATCTTGTAAAAGAACAAAAACACCCTTGCTGTTATATGCCCCGATTGTGTAGAATTGGTTGTTTTCAAATAGATCAATAAATAATATATTTTGTCGATTTTGTTGACTAAATCGAAACCTTAATTCTTGGTCGCTAGAGCCAGCATTAAACCCATAATAGGTTTTATGAGAATTTACCACAAAACTCAAATTGTTGTTTTTCTCATCTGTTTGAGCAAAAATATTTTCAGGTGGGATGAGGAAAAAAAATGAAATTACAATCATTATGGACAATAACTTGTGAATCCCACTCCGCATAAAAAATCTCCTTTTTGTTCTGATTTTTTCATCTTACACCATATTGTAATCCTTCACAAGATTTGCTATTGAATTAAAAGAACAATAGTTCTATAATAGGTGTATGGATAGGTTTCGGAAATTGAGCTTATTATCTGATAATATGGATGTTGAGGATGGGGAGAATCTTGAAACATCCTTGATGAGTTGTCCAGAAAAAACAAGCATCGAGAAACATCCGTGGGTGACTTATGCTAAGATGTCTGGTAGAAAGAGCATGCCATTATTAAAAAGTATGATTACTTCGGTATGTGAACGTAATTGTAATTATTGTTCTTTCAGATCAGGACGTGATTTTCACCGAGCAACCTTCTCGCCAGATGAAATGGCGGATACTTTTCTGGATTTAAATCAAAAAAATATCGCCCAGGGATTATTTCTGAGCTCAGGGTTGGCTGGGGGAGGAGTACGGATTCAAGACAAAATTATTGACACTGCTGCAATATTGAGAACCAAAAAGTATTTCAAAGGTTATTTACACATGAAGATTATGCCTGGGGCAGAATATGATCAGATTCTAAACTTAATGAAATTGGCTGATCGAGTGTCCATCAATCTGGAAGCTCCTACTCCGGAGAGACTGGGGAATTTGGCTCCTTTGAAAAATTTTGGCGAGGAGTTGTTTTCAAGATTAAAATGGGTCGATGCCATTCGGAGAAATAAAGATCCAGGGAAAAATTGGAAACAAAAATGGCCTTCTGTGACCACCCAACTGGTGGTGGGTCCTTCAGGGGAAAATGATATTGAAATTCTGAAAACAAGTGATTATCTAATCAAGAATTTTCATCTGGCAAGGATATATTACATGACATTTTCGCCCGTTCAAGGAACCCCATTTGAAAATTTACCTGCTGAAAATCCGATGAGGGGACACCGCCTTTATCAGGCATCATTTCTCTTACGTGATTATGGGTATTCATTTGAAGACTTTTTGTTCAATCAGAGTGGAAACCTGGAATTAAATTGTGATCCAAAAAAAAATTGGGCAGAAAAGCACCTTAAAGAAAACCCAATCGAAATTAATCGTGCATCAAAAGAGGAACTTTTAAGAATACCTGGCATCGGACTCAAGCGTGTAGAATTGATTGCCAAATACCGTCGCCAAAGGGTCATTCAATCAGAAAGTGATTTGAAAATGCTAGGCATTTCTACAGAAAAAGTCGCACAATACATACTGTTGAATGGACAAACTCCGATTCATCAAATGAAATTTAACTTTTGACTTTTTCAGATATTTTTTGGCAAATATCCGATCTAAATTGATTATTTGAGAAAATATCTTTTTTTCAAAGATACAGGGTTTCTATTTTATTAAACCATTTGTATAATGAATATTGATCGAAGAGATAAAAAAAATTGGTGAGGAATAAATGACAAAAAAAGATAAAAACAAGAAACCACAGAAAGATGTTGAGCAAGTATCGCAACCTGAAGTGAAGAATGAAAACAACGAAAAACGTCCAAAGCTGACAACCAAGTTTTACGAAAAAGAATTGGGAAAGCTCCAGGTAGAACTTGTAAAATTGCAGGAATGGATCAAAGATCAAGGTTTAAAAGTTGTTATCATTTTTGAAGGCCGCGATGCTGCTGGTAAGGGTGGTGTGATTAAGAGAATCACGGAAAGCCTAAATCCCAGAAATGTGCGTGTAGTTGCTTTACCTGCACCAACCGAACGAGAGAAAACCCAATGGTATTTTCAAAGGTATATGTTCCGCATTTGCCTGCGGCAGGAGAAATGGTGTTGTTTGACAGGTCCTGGTATAACCGGGCAGGTGTTGAAAAGGTAATGGGTTTTTGTTCTGATGAAGAATACAGAGAATTTTTACGATCCGTTCCGGAATTCGAGAGAATGTTAGTTCGTTCGGGAATTATTCTCATAAAATATTGGTTTTCTGTCAGTGATGAAGAACAGGAAAAAAGATTTGAAGATCGGATTAAAGATCCCACCAAACGCTGGAAATTAAGTCCAATGGATTTACAATCCAGGTCAAAATGGATGGAATACTCTAAAGCTAAAGATCAGATGTTTGCGCATACGGACATCAAACAAGTTCCCTGGTACGTTGTGAATGCAGATGAAAAGAAACGTGCAAGGTTGAATTGTATCTCTCATCTGCTCAGTATGATTCCGTACCATGACCTGACACCAAAACCAATTGATTTACCACCGAGACAGAAGAATAAGGGGTATGTAAGACCCCCGATTACTGATCAATCATTTGTGCCTGAAATTTATTAAATGAAAAACCAGGCTAACCGATAAGCCGCATTCTGTCATTTCATTGGGTATCCTCGAAGGACGGCAATAAAAAGGATGATCATCTCTCTAGATGAATTGTTACCAATTCACTCTTGCAGCCTACCCGGAACTTATGAGGAGACGAGCAGCCTCCCACCAAATGGTTATGTTCCTGCTTGGCCTTGCTCCAGATGAGGGTTACCTGGCCGTTGTATTACTACAAGCGCCGGTGGTCTCTTACACCACCATTTCACCATCGCCTAAAAGGCAGTTTGTTTCTGTGGCCCGATCTAGCAGGTTACCTGTAAAGGCATCCCCGCTCCGGGAATTACCCGGCATCTCGCTCTGTGGAGTGCGGACTTTCCTCGACACATAAAGTGCCGCGATCATCTAGTCAACCTGGTAATTTGATCATAATCGTTCTTGATTAGATCGTCAATGGAATTAGGGTAACTTTGAGGGCAAAAAATAATTAATATCAACCTGAGGTGATTAAAATTCATCTGAGAAAACAGGATGCGGTAAAATAATTAATTAAATCAAATATTGAAAGGGAAAAAATGCGAAAACCAATTGTTGCTGGAAACTGGAAGATGCATAAAACTGTAGCTGAAGCGGAAGAGTTGGTAAATTTATTAAAAAATGATCTAGAAAAAATCACATCTGTTGAGAGTGTTTTTTGTGTTCCGTATACGTCATTAAGCAAAGTGTCTTCAATGTTAAGAAAAAGTACTGTTGGCGTTGGTGTACAAAATATTCATTGGGAGAAACAAGGTGCGTTCACCGGTGAAATATCCCCTCTTATGGTCAAGGAATTTGCTAAATATGCGATTATTGGTCATTCTGAGCGCAGAGCTTATTTCGGAGAAACAGACGAAACGGTCAACAAACGGATTATGGCCACTTTGGCGAATGATATTATCCCAATTATGTGTGTCGGTGAAACGCTGGAAGAAAACCAAAAGGGTTTGGCATTAGAAGTGATCAAGCGCCAGATGGAGATTGGATTACAAAATATTGGTAAAGAGTTTGCTGAAAAAATTGTAATTGCTTATGAACCTGTCTGGGCGATTGGTACTGGTCTGGCATGTGATCCTCTGACTGCAAACGACATGATATCATCAGCAATACGTAAACCTCTCGAAACTATTTTTGATGGAAAAATTGCTCAAACGATACGAGTCCAGTACGGAGGCTCTGTCAACGGTGGTAATGCATACGATTATTTTTCACAACCAGAAATTGATGGAGCGTTGGTTGGTGGTGCTGCCTTGAAGCCTGACTTTATTGAAATTGTTAAAGCAGCAGCCAGGTGAGATCATTTGAAATTTGATGGTTTTATTTTCTTTGCGATAAGCATTGTGGTTCTGATCTTCGCTCAACGCTTATTGCAGCGGGAAATTCAGACCATTTTACTATTTCTTACACGAAAACCAGGCCTGACAATTGGCATATTTTCAATATTATTATTGCCTGGCGTTTTCCTGCATGAAATTAGCCATCTATTCATGGCACTAATCTTAGGTGTTCCTGTCAAAAAGATTTCACTAATACCCGAAGTCACCAAACAGGGAAGAATAAGAATGGGGTTTGTTCAAACATTGAAAAGTGATTTTATGCGTGATTCACTGATAGGCCTTGCCCCGTTTATTGTCGGTCTGGTTCTGGTTGCTGTTATCGGAACTCAAAAATTAGGCTTTCCTAATCAGGTTGGTGGATATTTTGAATCGTATCTGACCGCATTTATTGCTTCATTAAAAAATTTGCCCAGGATGACGGATTTCGGTCTCTGGTTTTACTTAGCATTTGCAATCAGCACAACCATGATCCCCTCCGAGTCAGACAGGCAATCCTGGAAAATAGTCATCCTAGCTGTTTCTTTGATCCTGGCGATTGTAATTATTTCTGGGTTGGGTGGATGGATGGCTGAAAATATCTATCCTACGATCAATCAATGGCTCTTATCGATATCCTTTGTTTTAATTGTGTCAAATCTAGTGCATGTTCTTTTATTAATCCCGATATGGATATTTCGAATGGGGATTTTTAAGTTAGTTGGATTAAGATTGGCTCGAAATTAGCGTGTGAAAAGGTATTATCCTGTTCCGAATTGTCGATCTCCGGCATCACCAAGCCCTGGCACGATATAACCAACCTCATTGAGGTGGTCATCCAGCGCTGCGAGATATATGGGAACATCCGGATGATGTTGTTGCAATTGCGCAACTCCCTCTGGAGCGCCAATTAATCCCACAAATTTTATTCTCTTTACACCCCACCTTTTCAGTACATCCACTGTAGCAACGGCTGATCCACCGGTTGCCAGCATAGGATCCAAAACTAAACAGACACTGACTGTGGGCTCTGTTGGAAGTTTATTGTAATATTCAACTGGTTTGAGTGTTTTTTCGTCACGGTAAATACCAATATGCCAAACTTCAGCAGAAGGCATGAGTTCCCAAATGCCTTCCACCATACCAAGTCCAGCTCGTAGTATTGGTACCAAACCAATTTTTTCTTTTAAATCAAAGCCAGGTGCAATTTTCAGGGGTGTTTGGACTTCAATAGGATCTATTTTTAAATCAGCCGTAGCTTCATATGCCAACAAGCCGGCCATTTCTCGTACCAACTCTCTGAATTTCTTTGGTTCGGTATTACGATCTCGTAGTTTGGTAAGTTTATGTGCTAATAACGGGTGTTTTGAAATCATCAAACTGGTCATTGGACAACTCCTGATGAATTAATCGACGTCATTATAGCATGTGATGGTGGATAAAGGAATTTATTCCCTGGCTGAATTATATTCTTTGGTTAACAATTTGAATGATTCTCCGATGGGGGTTAAGGTCTCATGATCCAGAACTACAAGATCTGCAGTTTGAAAATTACGATCGCTTAAACTAAACCAGGCAAATTTTTGTACCAAACGATAATTATCATCAGGATACCCTATCACTTGATCCTGATAAGAAAGCATCCATTCGCTCGTGAGTGATAAGTAATTGGCTATGAAATCCTGAGAAAAACCAAACTCTTCAGGAAGAAGAATTCCATATTCCGTGACAACCAGAGGAACATTCTGGTAATTATTTTCTTTCATCCATTTTCGAAAATTGATTAAATTTTGCTGAAAAATTTCAATATCGCCATGTTGCGTAATTTCGTACAGTTCTCCCTGTTCAATTGGAATTCCGACAGGTAAACCTGCGCCCCATGAGTCGATTTCCTCTCGTAAAACATAGGCATGGATATTCCACCAATCAACCGGCAATTGTGTTTTGTATAATTTTTCATAACTTGCCAACACCTCATTAAGATAAGCTAATCTTGCTGGTGTAGGCTGACTGACAGCGGCAATTGATATTCTGGCATGCCTATCCTTGGATTTAATCATGGTGTAAAGTTCATGATAAATTTGGGCATATTTTTCTGGTGAGGTGTTATCCTGTAATGTGTTGTCTGGTTCGTTCCCAATAATCCAGGTATATCCTTTAAATTTTGAGGCAATGGATTCAATTTTTTCCTTATTGGGAGAATATCCATTCTGATTAACACGGATTGTTTGCCAATATTCCAATTTTCTGGATTTACGCGTTTCTTTTGTACTCCAATCAAAAAACCATTGTGCGCCGAGTTCATTAGCCCAAAAATCCGCATCAGCTGTGGAGGATAACCCAAAGCCAATCGGTTTGGTTAAATCCAAAGATGGGGAACAGGCTGTTAATAGTAAAACGACTACAAATGGAAGGAGATACCTGATTGGTTGTTTGAGTAATTTGCTAAAAATCAAAAATAAAATTTTCATATCGGTTGAAATTTTGAAGGTATAATCGAACACATGAGCGAAGATAGAATGGTTAGTCCTGAAGCAAAACCTGATGATCGTCTTGACCAAACACTGCGACCAACTTCCCTGGCAGATGTCATTGGCCAGGATCAAGTGCGAGAGAACATTTCCATTTTAATCGATGCAGCCAAACAACGCAACGAGTCATTGGACCATGTGTTATTTTACGGTCCACCCGGGTTAGGAAAAACCACGCTTTCCCATGTCTTGGCGAATGAAATGGGAGTAAATATCCGCATCACTTCAGGTCCTGCCATTGAAAAAGCTGGGGATCTGGCTGCGATTTTAACGAATTTACGGGCTGGAGATATTCTTTTTATCGATGAAATCCATCGATTGGGGAGAGCTATTGAGGAAATTCTTTATCCTGGCATGGAGGATTTTGCATTGGATATTATCATTGGCAAAGGCCCCAGTGCGCGATCGATCAGACTTAAGCTACCAAGGTTTACTGTGGTTGGTGCCACTACTCGCCTGGCGTTGGTCACAGCCCCCTTAAGAGCAAGATTTGGCGCGATTTACCGCTTAGATTATTATGACCAGACATCGATGGAAAAAATAGTCCTTCGGGCGTCAAATATGCTGGCAGTTCCTTACGAGGTGGATGGCATCAAGGAAATTGCTCGCAGGGCTCGTGGTACACCCCGAGTTGCTTTAAGATTATTACGGAGGGTGCGTGATTTTACCCAGGTGCGTTCCAATGGGGTGGTGTCTTTCCAAACCGCCATTGATGCATTGGAATTGCTAAAAGTAGATGCACTTGGCCTGGATGAGATAGACCGGCGGGTTATTCGAACCATCATAGAAAAATATAGCGGTGGTCCGGTAGGATTAAGCACAATTGCTGCTTCTATCAGTGAAGAACCTGATACGATTATGGATGTGGTTGAACCCTACCTTTTGCAGCTTGGATTTTTAGATCGCACTAGTCAGGGTAGGGTGGCTACCAGAACCGCATATGAGCATCTGGGTTTGATTTATCCAGATAATGATAAACAACCACGTTTGATATGACAGGTATTTTTGAAAACAGAAGATTTTAATTACCATCTACCTGAAGAAAAAATTGCCCAAACACCCATAGAACCGAGAGATCATTCTCGTTTGATGGTTTGGAACCGGGGTGAGGAAGAGCTATGGCATAGGAAATTCTATGAAATTGAAGAATTCCTTAGACCAGGTGATCTACTGGTCATCAATCAGACAAAAGTCATCCCAGCTCGTTTATTTGCAAAAAAACCTAGTGGGGGAAAAGTAGAAATACTTCTGCTAAAAAAACTCGAAACTAATCAATGGGAATGTTTGGTGGGTGGTAAAAGAATAAATGCCGGTTTGGAATTGACTACCGAGGTGGATATTAAAATCAAAATCATAAAAAATCTGGAGGGGTCAAAAAGAATTATTCTATTCAGTGATTCGATCGATCAATATTTACCAAAAATTGGTCAGATGCCTCTCCCACCCTATATTCATGAACCTTTGAATGATCAGGGGCGATATCAGACAGTTTTTGCCAAAGAGACAGGATCGGCGGCTGCACCTACAGCTGGACTACATTTCACTGCGGCATTAATGGATCGGTTGACAGAAAATGGGGTTCAATTTTGTCAAATAACACTCCACGTTGGTTTGGATACATTCGCTCCAGTAACGGAAGATGAACCTGAAAAACATAAAATTCATACAGAATGGTGTGAAATTAGTGAAGACTCAGCCAATTTAATTAATCGAACAGCTAAGGATGGCGGCCGTATTATTGCGGTGGGGACAACCAGTGTGAGAACAATTGAAACCGGAGCCATTAACGCTCAAGGCGAAGAATTAATTAGTGCTTTTACTGGACCGACAGATATTTTTATATTGCCTGGATATCAATTTAAAGTGGTTCAGGCGATGATTACAAACTTTCACTTACCCAAATCGAGTTTGATTATGCTGGTCAGTGCATTTGCAGGCCGAGAAAATGTTTTGTCTTTGTATCATCAAGCCATGGACGAAGGCTATCGTTTCTACTCATTTGGGGATGCAATGCTGATTTTGTAATTATCGTACGTGAAAGGAGTGAATGACAGTGGAAAATTATGAGAAACTGATCCAATGTCGCCTATGTGAACGGCTGGTAACCTGGCGAGAGGAAGTTGCTATCACGAAAAAACGAGCCTACCGGGATTGGAATTATTGGGGGAAACCTATTCCTGGATTTGGCGATATAAATGGTCAGGTTCTGGTGGTGGGACTTGCTCCGGGGGCACATGGATCCAATCGAACAGGAAGAATGTTTACCGGTGATGCATCTGGTGATTTTTTGTATCCTGCGCTTTACCGAGCAGGTTTTGCATCTCAGCCAGAGTCATTGAGTGTTGATGATGGTTTGACATTAAACAACTTATTTATTACGGCGGTGTGTAGATGCGTTCCTCCTCAAAATAAGCCGACACCGGTTGAAATTAAAAATTGTCTTCCCTACATGCGGTTCGAGATTTCTCAAATGAAAAATCTCAAGGTAGTAGTGGCTTTGGGTGCTATTGCGCAAAATCACGTTCTAAGAATATTTTCGGATCTGATTCAAGAAAAACAACCATTCCCTTTTGGTCATGGAAGGTGTGACAAATTTCCAATGGATATGCCTTATTTAATTTCTTCTTATCATCCCAGTCGGCAAAATACACAAACTGGAAGGTTGACCATTGAGATGTTTGATCGGATCTGGTTACAGGTAAACCAGTTAATCTCTTCATTATAGATTTATTAAAATAAACTTAAGGTCTTAATAATGAATAAAATTAAGATCAAAAGGAACCCATGAAAAAGATTAATCCAATTGTTTTGTTTCTCGTCTTACTTTTGTTGGTGATTGTATTTGGACCATTAATTATTCCCATGCCACCTCTTGATGGCATTCAACCTTTGGATGAGTTGGTATTTACAGATAGTCAGTTTATGGACATTAATGGGGTAGATATCCATTATGAAGAGATTCAGAATAATAGCGAGACTTTGTTCGTACTGCTGCATGGGTTTGGTTCCAGTACCTATAGCTGGCGTAAAGTGATGGAACAGCTATCAGCCATTGGTTCAGTGATTGCCTATGATCGGCCAGCTTTTGGATTAACAGAACGTGTCATTCCCTTCGAGGAAGTAGCAAACAATCCTTATTTATTGGCCTACCAGCCTCAGATTTTATTAAAGCTAATTGAATCAAAAAAAATTGAAAAAGTTATTCTGATTGGAAATTCTGCTGGTGGGACCGTCGCACTGCAAACAGCATTAGATAATCCGAATCTAATTGATGGCTTGATTCTGATAAGTCCCGCCGTTTATGGTGACGCAGGTGCTCCGAAATGGATCAAACCACTTCTCAATTTACCACAAATGGATCGCTTAGGTCCTGTTTTGGTGCGGTCTATACGTGAGCGAGGTTTGGAACTACTTAAGATCGCCTGGTCAGATCCAGAAAAGCTAAATGAGGATGATGTAAGGAATTATCAAAAACCACTTTCAATTGACCGATGGGATGTCGGTTTGTGGGAATTTACCAAAGCGAACGGAGAGAATACGATTGCTGCTCGAATTGCTGAGGTAAAAATACCGGTTTTGGTGATTTCAGGGTTTGATGATCAGATCATCCCTGTAGAACAGAGTACACGAGTAGCATCCGAACTTCAGAATGCTGTTCTGGTTGTTATCCCGGAATGTGGACATGTGCCACAGGAGGAGTGCCCGGAGGAATTTCTGAATGCGGTTGATACATACATTAAGAATTTACCTTAGATTTAAACCTAGTGAGTAAAAGGTTATTATTCAATCCCTGGAATTGACTTTTCCAAAATAAAAAAGCTCAAATACCCTAACAACAAACAAAAAGTACGAAGAACACAAAATAACACACACCGAAAAAAGGAAACAAACCACCACACACAAATAAAAAAACAAACAACAACACCAACCACCACACCACCCCACATCCTCGATCACCCGCCTGGCGCTAGAAAAAGAAAGAAAGGAGAGAAGAGGAAAAGACAGAGACAGAAAATAGAGAGTTTAAAAATATATAATTTCCTTAATTTTGAGAGCTTTTTTATTATCGTCAAACTTAAATTTTATTTATTTACGGATGTGTAAGGCATCCCACCCAGCATAATTGGCAGTTTCACCGAGTTCTGCTTCAATACGAAGAAGTTGATTGTATTTGGCAACACGGTCTGAACGAGCTGGCGCACCAGTCTTGATTTGACCAGTATTTAAGGCGACCGCTAAATCTGCAATGGTTGAATCTTCTGTTTCACCAGACCGATGTGAAGTAACCGCAGTCCAACCTGCGCGATGAGCAGTTTCAATCGCCTCTAACGTTTCTGTTAGACTACCAATTTGGTTCAACTTTATTAAAACACTGTTAGCTGCTTTTTCTTTAATGGCTCTTCGAATTCGTTCCGGATTGGTAACGAGAAGATCGTCTCCGACCAATTGGGTTTTATCTCCAATTTGATCCACCAGCATTTTCCAGCCGTCCCAGTCATCTTCGGCCAAACCATCTTCAATCGATACGATGGGATATTGGTCGACCCAGTTCTTCCAGAACGCTACCATTTGTTCCGAGGATAATTTCTTTCCTTCTTTACGCAAATTGTAAACTTTTGCCTCAGATTCGTAGAATTCAGTTGCAGCTGGATCCAAAGCAATTGCAATTTGTTCTCCTGCTTTATAACCAGCTTTTTCAATTGCCTCGAGAATTACTTCCACTGCTTCAACATTGGCTTTGAGAGCAGGAGCATAGCCACCTTCATCACCAACCAGGGTGGCATACCCACGTGATTTTAGGACACTTTTCAAGGCGTGATAGATTTCTGCACCCCAACGAAGGCCCTCAGAGAAATTTGGTGCACCTAAAGGCATCACCATAAATTCTTGAGCATCGGTCGATTGCCAACCTGTATGTGCACCACCGTTTAAAATATTCATCATAGGCACTGGCAAAACATGCGCATGTACGCCACCAAGATAGCGGTATAAGGGTAATCCCATGGAATTAGCTGCTGCTTTTGCAACGGCTAAGGAGGTTCCCAGGATCGCATTGGCACCTAACTTAGCCTTGTTTTCAGTGCCATCCAGAGCTAATAACGCCATATCAATTGCACGCTGTTCAGTTGCATCCCAATCGATTAAAGTATCTGCGATTTCTGAATTGACATTCTCTACCGCTTTGAGAACACCTTTTCCACCAAATCTTTCTTTATCACCATCACGAAGTTCTAATGCTTCATGTGATCCAGTGGATGCACCAGATGGGACCGCGGCACGTCCCCAACTTCCATCCGCCAAAACAACTTCAACTTCAACGGTTGGGTTACCACGTGAATCAAGTACTTCCTGCCCATAAATTGAAACAATTGTTGTATCCATATTTACCTCTCATTCAAATAAATGTTTATTTATAATTCCAACTTCAACCCTTTAGTATAACCGTTTTAGGCTTATTAAGGAATCAAAATAGATTTCTATTCAGTTGTTATCCTGGAAAAATCAGCGGCAGCCTGAATAAATTTTATAAAGAGTGGGTGTGGTCGATTTGGCCTTGATAAAAATTCTGGATGGAATTGGGTTGCCAGCATAAAGGGGTGATCCTTAAGTTCAGCAATTTCTACCAATTTACCATCCGGGGATAACCCAGAAAAAACCATGCCATTCTCTTCGAAAATCTCACGATAACGATTATTGAATTCAAATCGATGTCTATGTCTTTCATCGACATGATTGCAATGATAGGCTGCTTTTGCCAATGTATCTGGTTGTATGTGACATGGATAGAGTCCTAATCTCATTGTCCCCCCTAAATTGGTAATATGTTGCTGGTCGGGCATTAAATCAATCACTGCATGGGGAGTGGAGCGATCAAATTCAAAAGAATTCACGGATTCATCATGGAAGATGAACCTGCCAAATTCAACAACCATTAATTGCATTCCCAGACAAAGACCAAGAAATGGCTTATTATGGATGCGGGCAAAACGGGCAGCAGCAATTTTCCCTTCAACGCCTCTGCTGCCAAATCCCCCAGGAACGATGATGCCATCTGCTTCGGCCAGTAAATCAAGAGATTTGCCTTTTTCCAAATCAGAAGAGTGAATCCAATCGATATCCAGATCAAGATTCAGGTTAACGGCAGCATGATTCAATGCTTCTCGCACACTCATATACGCATCATGTAATTCAACATATTTTCCAACCAATGCAATCCGTAATTTTGGTCTTTCCTTGAAAATTTTGTCAATCATTTCTTCCCATTGGCACCAGTCAGGAACCTGGCTTGGTTGAAGCCCTAACCTTTTTACAACCAATTCACCAACATTTGCTTTTTCCAACATCAATGGTACTTGATACAAATTTTTAGCTGTCACCATTGGAATGACAGCCTCACGGTTGACATCACAGAATAATGCGATTTTTTCACATAGATCATCCTGGATGGGGTAATCCGAGCGAGCAATGATCATATCTGGTGAAATACCGATCGACCGCAATTCTCTAACAGAGTGTTGAGTGGGTTTTGTTTTCATTTCACCTGTGGCACCGATGGTTGGTAACCAGGTGACATGGACAAACATGGTGTTTTCACGACCAAGGTCACTGCGCAATTGTCTTATCGTTTCTAAGAATGGCTGAGACTCGATATCGCCAACGGTTCCTCCAACCTCTACCAGCACAATTTCTGCATCGGTAATTTTTCCAACCAATGAAATGCGACGTTTGATTTCATTGGTTATATGAGGAATCACCTGAATCGTACCACCAAGATAATCTCCCCTTCTTTCTTTGCTGATGACTTCCGCATATACCTGGCCTGTGGTTACATTGCACTCTTTATGTAAATGAATATCAATGAAACGTTCATAGTGTCCCAGATCAAGATCGGTTTCCGCACCATCATCGGTGACAAAAACCTCCCCATGCTGATATGGGCTCATCGTGCCTGGATCGACATTGATATACGGGTCTAATTTTTGAACGCCGACCTTAATTCCCCGTTCTTTCAGGAGTCGACCAATTGCCGCCGCTGTGACACCTTTACCTACTGAACTTACAACACCGCCAGTAAAAAAAATATATTTGGTATTCATGCAGTCTCCCTTAAAATAACTATTCGAATCCTGATTTGGTATCTTCGATAAAAAAATAATAAATGCATTGACCAAAATTTTACCATCTACCTTGATTCTAATAGGAAAGAAAAAACCACCCGTAAGAGTGGTTTATTTTTTATCATATCTACTTGGGAGAAAAAAACTAGCTCGATTTTTGATCCAGGGTTCGGGCCAGTAAATCATCCTGAACAGCTGAAGCTTTAGCAATTTTCTTTTTTGATTCATGTTTTTTCGCGTTGGCTTTTTCCATTGCGGCACGAATTGCTAATTCCATGGCTGTAGGTTCTTCTTCTGCCTGACCGTTAGCCAGATCGAATTCCAAGGAGGAAAATTCTGTCGAATCTTTCTTCCGATTTTTCTTTTCTCGTTTCTTTCGAACAGGCTTATCTTTTTTGAATTGATCATCTGCGTAAAATACCGGTGTTTGTTGATCAACTTTTTCTTCTTTTTCTGGTTCAGGGGTTAAGGCTTTAATGGAAAGTTTGATTTGTTTCTTTTTCCGATTGAAATCAATAATCTCTGCCTCAATATCATCGCCTTCGTTCATCACATCAGCTGGAGTGCGCACGTAACCATGAGCCATTTCACTGATATGGATCAGTCCAGGTCGTTCTGCACCAATTTCAATAAAAGCGCCAAAGGTTTCCAATCGGACCACTTTGCCTTTGACGGTTAAACCGGTCTTTATTTCTCGCCATTCTAAATCCAATGGCTTAATCATAGTGAGTTCGATGCGTTGATCACGGACTCTTTTTACCCAAATCTCAATTTCTTCGCCCTCTTTTAAGTAATCTGATACAGAAAGAATTGGTTCATTTGAGTTTGAGACCATTTGGGAAACATGAAGCATTGCCGGTTTTTCCGCTCCTATATCGATGGCTGCACCGGCTAATGTGGTTTTTAGCACTTTACCGGTGAATTTCATCTTTTGTTTTATTTCGGAAATCGGCATGCGGTTCGTTTCCGCTGTTACATTTTGTTCCATTAAACACTCTCCCAAGTTATTTTTTCAGCGGAGATTGATTATAATACCCGCAGTAAGAACTGTCAAACACCAATCTAAATCGATGTCAGTTGTAAAATTGTAAAATTTTATCAAAAACAATCATTTTTTTAAGAGTAATTCTATTGCTTTTTCTAATTGAGTATCTCTTTCATTTTCAATATCTTCTTCAGTAATCTCAATCTCGTAATCAGGATCAAGGCCTAATTCATTGATTTGCCGTTCATTCGGAGTCAACCAGCGTGCTATTGTAACCCGAATTGCTCCCTGATCATTTTGAAGAGTCACCCAATTTTGGACTGATCCTTTCCCGTAACTGGTTTTCCCCACCAGAACCCCGCGACCGAAATCCTGAATTGCGCCGGCAGTGATTTCTGAGGCTGAGGCAGTTCCCTCATTGATAAGTACAACCAATGGGATTTCAGTGGCTAAACCATTCAGTTTCGCTTTATATGTAATGCGTTCACCATCACCAAACTCTTCGTACATGATGGGGCTCTGACTCACAAATTCCGAGGCAACATCAATGGCTGTATTCAAATATCCGCCACCATTATTTCTCAGATCCAGAATCAACCCATCAGGTTTTTCTTTTAACAGGTCTTTTAAAATCTTTTTAAGATCCTGGTGTGTATTTTCACCAAAAGTGATTAATTGGATGTACGCGATGTTATCTTCGAGCATTTCACCTGTTACGCTGGGAATCTCTATTTTTTGGCGTGTGATCGTTACATCAATTGTTTCATTTGTGGATGGGCGAAAAATGGTTAAAGTAACATCCGTTCCTGCTACACCTAAAATTCTTCGTAGAACCAGATTGCCTTCTATCCCCGTCATATCCTCCCCATCTACTGCAATCACTTGATCATCAGGTTTTAAACCCTTTTCCTCGGCAGGTGAGTTAGGCATTGGGCTGATAATGATGACATATTCACCAGTTACATCGACCCAGGCACCAATACCTTCGTATTCACCTTGGAGAGGGGTATTTTGTTGGCGGAACATCTCCGGATCCATATAAGATGTATGCGGATCTCCCAGAGATCCCAGCATGCCATCGATGGCACCACGCATCATTAAAGTTTGATCAACAGGTTGGTCCACATATTGGTCCAGCACATAATTCCAGGTTTCCCAAAATGGTTCAAAAAGAACATCTAATTCTTCTGAATTGGAAGTGGAAAAGGATTGATTTGTCTGTGTAATGGCGGTGGTTGTGGCATTGGTTGGATTCAAAAGCGGAAATGCCTGTCCTACCAGGAAACCTCCTGAAAACGAACCAATAATGATGATGACCAAGGCAAATAGCAGCAATAAAAATTTCCAGGGACTGGAATTCATAAGTTCTCCTCTTTTTTATTTTCAATTTTAATTTTGTTGACTAACAAAGCAAGCTCTTCTAAATCCTTATTCTCTTGTTTAAATGGATCTTTTAGTGATTCAGCAGATTTTTTGAGGATGTGAAATGAGCCTTGCGTTTTATTTTTCCTCAGCGAGGTAAATAACCAGATATTAATTGCTACAACCAATATGATAAACCCAGCGACAATCAGTTCTTTATAAGCAGATAAATTCACTTAAGTTACCTCGTTGATTGCGAGATCCGGATAAGTATCTAGCAAATCTTCGATATTTTTAATCTGAACGTATTCATCATTTTGAGCGTGACCATTCTCTGTCACCCAAACCGTCTGTAAACCAAGATTCTCCGCCATTTGAATATTACGCAAGTTATCATCAATGAATAATACCTTGTAAGTTTCTGATACCTTAAGTTTTTCAAATGCGATCTGGAAAGATTCAATCATTGGCTTGCAATATGGACTCACATCCATTACATCAACCGTTTTTTCAAAATGATCTGAAATTTGCAAAGCATCAGTTACTCTTTTCGCATGCCAGCGGTCACCATTGGTAAAAATCGCTTTTCTTTTGTTAATATTCGCAAGCATCGTATCAAGTTTAGAATTAGGAAACAGATATTCAGTTATTGGTACATCATGTACAAATTTCAAATAATCAAGAGGATCAATGTGGTGAACTGATTCCAAGCCACGAAGGGTGGTTCCATATTCTCGAAAAAATTTTTCCCGAGATGGATGTACATTTTCAGGCGTGTATCCAAGTTTTGAAATCATGAATAAATCAATTCTGTCACGAATCAAAGACCAGATACCAGATGACCCAGTGTAAAGAGTATCGTCCAAATCAAAAAGTAGCAAATCAATAGTCATTTTTACATTTTACTCGAAATAGACGCTTTCATCTATCAGATGTAAAATAAATTGAACAAAGAGAAAAAATTATGGGATTAATAAATGTACTAACAGATGAAGTTGCTTCACAAATTGCTGCTGGAGAGGTCATTGAAAGACCCGGTTCTGTGGTCAAGGAATTGGTGGAAAATGCAATTGATGCAAGCGCCAGTCAAATAACCATTCGTATCAGTGAGGCAGGAAAAAAATTAATTGAAGTTTCTGATAATGGGATCGGTATTTTATTTGCAGAACTAGAATTAGCTGTAGCACGACATGCTACCAGTAAACTACAAAATTCCAGTGATTTATTTAAAATACAGACACTTGGTTTTCGAGGAGAAGCACTTGCCTCAATTGCTTCTGTTTCACAATTCTCCTTACAATCTAAACATAGGGATGAAGAAGTTGGTGGGAAAATTGAGAACCAGGATGCCAAAGCCTTTCAAATAAGTCATTATGGAGGACCAGATGGCACCATCGTTATGGTTCGGAATCTATTTTTCAATGTTCCAGCACGTTTGAAATTTCTCAAATCAGATATCACCGAAAAACAAAAAATAAGCTCTCTCATTACCAAATTTGCACTTGCATATCCGGATGTACGCTTTCAATTATTTAATGAACGTCAATTGCTGCTTCAAACGAGTGGAAATGGAGATCGTAGGGAAATCCTGTCACAAATTTATGGGGTTGAAATTGCCAGGCAAATGTTAGAAGTTAAATTTGAAGATTTCCCATACCGGATCATTGGATTCATCAGTCCGATAGCGATTACACGTTCTAATCGAAGAGATATTACTTTTTTTGTGAATGGACGCTGGATACAGGATGTCGCTTTGAATTCTGCGCTTTTGAAGGCTTATCACACAATGATCATGGTTGGACGATATCCTGTTTCGATTTTATTCCTTGATTTTCCAGCAGATTTTGTGGATGTGAATGTTCATCCGACCAAGGCGGAAGTCAGATTTTCGAAACCGGACCTGGTCTTCAATATGGTGCAACGGGCTGCCAGAAGAGCATTATTAGCATATTCCCCTGTACCTGAAATTTCTCAGTCATATTGGAAAAGTGATGACAATGTGCAAAGTGAAGATCAATCGCAATGGTCACCAGCCAGTATGTTACCCATCCCAGATGAATACCCTTTATTTTCACAAAAGACTCATAGCGATGTCGATTTGGAAAAGAGACCTGCTGCCGATGATAAACCTCGACATTTACCGCTATTACGGCATATTGGTCAAATCGGCGCTACCTACATTATTGCTGAAGGGCCTGATGGACTATACCTGATTGACCAACATGCAGCACATGAACGGATTCTATTTGAAAAAATGATGAGGCAACTGAGTGATGTAATTCCATCGCAATCATTATTATCACCAGAAATCATACATCTCCCACTCCAACAAGCTGTTATATTACAAAACAAAATAGAAATACTAAAAAAATTAGGTTTTGATATCAGCGAGTTTGGACCCAATACATTTCAAGTACGGGCTATTCCGGCCATATTGGTTGGGATAAATCCAATTGAAGGAATCAAAGTTGTCGTTGAAGATTTTGAGGATGATGAAAAACCTTTAGGTGGCATGATGGAATCCATAATTGCAGCCAGGATTTGTAAGCGGGCAGCAGTCAAGGGAGGCCAAGTTTTATCAAAGGAAGAGCAAAGGACATTGTTGGAAAATCTGGAACAATGTGAAGCTCCCAGGACCTGCCCACATGGCCGGCCAACCATGATTTATTTATCGGTGGAATTATTAGAAAAACAATTTGGTCGTAAAGGAAGTCTTTAAAAACAACTTGATCATCTGGTTTGTAGAGAGTTGTCTATATTGAGTTATTCCAAATTTTGAAGTAAGTTAGGCCAAATCTCTACTACATCATATGGTAATAACAATTCTGCCTTTTGATCCAGTGGTGTTTTTGATAAGGTATTAATGATGAGTTTTGCTCCTCTGGAAATAGCCATTTGGGGGAGTTGACTGGCGGGATATACCTCAAGGGAGGAGCCGATGACAATAACCAGATCGGCTTTTTCAAAATGATGTATGGCCGAATCCCAGGCTGCATAAGGTAGCATTTCTTCAAATAGAGTGATGCAAGGTTTTAGAAATTGCTGACAGTGGTCACAGGTGGGGATTTCAAAATTTTCAATGAAGTTGATCAATTTTTTCTCTTCAAAGGAAATCCTGGTTTTACAGGTGAGACATTCCCATTCCGCAATGGATCCATGCACCTCAATCACATTTTTTGACCCTGCTTTCTGATGCAAACTATCGATGTTCTGGGTAACGATTGCTTTCAGCTTATTAGCCTTTTCCAATTGAGCCAGCGAGTCATGAGCGGCATTTGGCACGGCATAGAATATTTCCTGTGTTAAGGGTTTTAACCAATTAAAGAACACTTTTGGCCGGTATAAAAATGCACTCAAGGATGCAACTTGCATTGGGTCATTCTTTTCCCATAAACCTGTTTTTTGTGATCGAAAATCAGGTATTCCAGAAGGAGTAGAGATACCAGCTCCCGTAAAAGCAACGATGTAATTTGATTTTCTGATCTGGTTGACAGCAGAGTTAATTTTTTGTTCGAAATCCGAAATCATTTTTTAATGTTGATTGATATTTGATCTGCTAGGCGATAGAACTGTTGGGTTGTCAAACTTTCCGGTTGAATCTTAATCAAGGGTTGAAAATGAATGGCTGCCTGATATGCCTGTTCAGGTGCAGAAGGTATTGATAGGAGTGGTAATACCTTCAATTTTTCCTGGATTTGGGATTGTGTCAATTGGATATCAGCGCGAACGCGATTGATGGTTATAACATTGACTATTTTGTTTTTTCCAAATCCATAATTTGAGATTTGAGCTAGTATATTTTTGGTTCTTTCAATTGAAATAGGATAAGGTTCTGAAACAACAATCAAATGATCACACTTATCGATAATTTCATTCAAGTAATCTTCATCAGGAACACCAAGATCGAAGATGGTGACTTTTGAGATCCTGGTTAATTCATCTATCAATAAACTAAGTTTTTTCAAATTATCTGTCACATGAACCGCTGAAAACATAGAAGAAGAGAGCAACAATCGAACACCGAATAATGTATTAATCAAATTCTTTTCGATTAACTCAACTGTTATATCGCCTGGTTTACTTCGCAGGATATTTTCAAGTCCTTGCGTATCTGCTAAACCAAGTTCCTGCCCCCAAATCCCCCTTCCTGGGAATAATTCAACACAAACAACATCCAATTCACTTCTTTCACTCAAGGCAATACCTAAATTTAATACAGTGGATGAAACTCCTAATCCACCTTTTGCACCGATTACCCCGATTGTGAAACCTTGTTTCGGCTGAATGGCTTTGTCAGGCTGGCGAGAAGCTCTGCGGGTTAACAGTGCTTTAATGTGGGCAACTAATTCCACAGGATGGACAGGTTTTGTCAGGTAATCATCTGCACCAGCTTCAAATCCCGCAACTTTATCATCTATCTGACTTTTGGCTGTAAACATTAATATCGGAATTTCTGATGTTGCAGGTTCAGCACGTAAATGTTTTGCAACTGTATAACCATTTACTTCAGGCATCATAATATCAAGAATTATCAAATCTGGTAATTCATGTTTAGCAAACACCACACCTTCATCTCCATTGTGTCCGGTAATAGTTTGATAGCCTTGCCGTTGGAGCATCAAGCTAATCAAGCGTAGAGTTTCTGAATCATCATCAATAATAAGAATTTTCTCTGCCATTTAATCTGCCTCGTTTTGGATTTATTAATGGTGCTAATATAAATATAGCTTAAAATAAAAAAATAAAGAAAAATACTGGGCTTCTTTTTTTATGGATTGAAGATGGATTTACAATTTCATAATATCATAAAGGACAACTTAAAATTAACAAAAACACAAAGGGTGGTCATCGCCTTTTCCGGTGGGATAGATAGTGTTTGTCTGTTGAATTTATTTAGAAAAAATAATGTTCCTATCATTGTTGCTCATTTTAATCATGGCATACGAGAAAATGCTGAGCGGGACGAGCGTTTTACAAAAATTGTTTCTGATGAAAGTGACCTGGAATTTGTTTCAGGAAGAGCCAATGTGCCTTTGTTCGCAAAGGAGAATCATTTGTCACTGGAAGAAGCTGCCAGAATAAAGAGGTACGAATTTCTATTTCGAGTTGCCCGCGAGAAAGGAGCGAATGCGATCGCAGTTGGACATCATGCCGATGACCAGGTGGAGACTATGTTTATGCACTTGCTGAGGGGCAGTGGTTTATCTGGATTGACAGGCATGAAGGAAATCACGATTATCCCAGAATTTGATCCAGAAATTAAAATAATTCGTCCGTTGTTATCTTTTTGGCGCGCTGAAATTGAAGAATATTGTAAGATACAAAATCTTGATTTTGTCGTCGATGAAACAAATGCTTCTGATTTATACGAAAGAAATCGAATCAGACATGAGATCATACCCTACTTGAATGAACGATATCCCGGATTAAACCAGAGATTATTAAATCTAACGAACGTTATGCAATACGAGGATGAAATCATCCTGGAACAAGTATCAGCCATTTGGAATCAAATTTGTCTGGAAAAACATTCACAATTTATTCGCCTTAATAAGGCCAAATTGTTAGAACATTCTCTCGGAATCCAAAGAAGAATAATTCGATTAGCTGTTTTTTCATTAAAACCTGATTTGCGTGACCTATCCTTCAAAAATGTTAAAAATGTTTTGAATTTTTTGAATACCAACAAAACCGGGGAAATTGATCTCCAGGATAATTTGATTGCTTTATTTACTCTTCAAGAAATTATCTTTGGTTCCAAATCGAAAGCATGGGTAGATTTTTTATATCCACAACTAAATACCTCAGTTCAACTTAAGATTACCCCGGATAGTTTCATTGAGTTATCAGAAAACTGGTCTTTAGGGGTTGAAATGATTAAAAGCTCAGATCAAATTTTGAAGGAGAAAGAAAATAAATATTGCGCTTTGTTGGATGCTGAGAAAGTTGGCAAGATAATTGGAATAAGAGTTAAACGCGAAGGGGATAGTTTTCAACCACTCGGCATGGTCACAGGAACTGTAAAACTTAGTGATCTATTTATCAATGAAAAATTCATCCAGCCGGCCAGAAAAAAATGGCCACTGATCACAAATTCTGATGATGAAATCATTTGGATACCTGGAATCCGGCTTCATCACAGATTACGAATTACGGATACAACCAAAAACATTCTTAAATTATCTGTTTTGAGAAAAAATTGTTAAGCGTATTTTTGAGATAATCTTTCTAATTTCTGTCCAATCTCTCGCCATTGGATTTTCGATATTCCCAACTTTTGCCGAATTGCATCTTTTTCCATTTCCGAGTTGTAATCATTTAGTGCACAGGTCCATCGACACATATCAAACGAAAGATGTTTATCGATGCCAGCTTCATTACTTAAATCTTCCAGAATGTATTCTAAACGACGGGGTGACCAAGGAAAAACCTGGTCTTTTGGAGCAAATTGAGCCAAGTATTCCTGATACGTTTCCACCCATTCTGATGAGATGGAAATTTTCCGTTCTTTATAACGATAATTTGGATTATTATAGCGAACAAAAATAAATGGGCCATTTGTGGATATTGAACTCAAATCGATATGATTCAGACCAAGCATCAGACATTCACCTTTTTTTATACCAGTTTCCAATAATAATTTTAATAAAGTGTAATAGCGGGTGTCCGGTTTGGTTGCATAACGATAACGATT
This sequence comes from uncultured Anaerolineaceae bacterium, assembly GCA_942491385.1. Taxonomy (GTDB): domain Bacteria; phylum Chloroflexota; class Anaerolineae; order Anaerolineales; family Anaerolineaceae; genus UBA6170. The sequence continues at coordinate 215,990 of CALOAF010000008.1, forward strand.
GGCGATTTCGAGCAATAAATTTGTTTCTAGGGGTGTTAATACTTCCGGCAAAGGGCTGATGACTGATTTTTGAACAACTTTTTCCGCTGGATTGATGGATATTCTCCCGTTGTTGTGGAGCCAGCGAAAGAATGCTTTAATTGACGTGATTCTTCTGGATAAGCTTTTAGGGCTGCATGGAACACCACGTCCTTTTTCCATCCATTTCAGGAAAAGGTTTAAGTCATTGGTAGTTATTGAACCGATTGATTTATCTGGAGGAATGTAACTGGCAAGTAGTTGTAAATCGCTTATAAAGGCTTTGACGGTAAAAGGGGATTTATCCTGGTCCTGAAGGAATATTTCCCAAGCTTGAATAGCCGGATTTAGGGGTGTGGAAGATTGGATATGTGATTCTAAATCGGATTGTGTTTTCATATCACCTCAAATTTCGTATAGATATTATGAATTTACACGGTTTTAAAGGTTTTGTCAATTGATAATCGGACTTTAAGATTAATCTTTCAATTATGGCGTAAAAGCCGAGTCGAAAATTATTTTATCTATTAATTCATAATTTGGAATTAAAACATTAGCGCCAGAATCGGGTAGAACATAGGGAGATACTTGATCCAGCCCAATGGCAAAACGACGCAACCTGGATGGGTTAGATAGTATTTGACTTGTCACTGGCATCAAGGGGATTATGTCTGCCACAGTCAGGTCTGTTTCGACAGAACTCTGATACAGATTGTATAATTCGGGAACACGGGAAATTGCATCCAGTGACATTAATTTTTCAAAGAGTGCAAAAATGACTTCCTGCGCTCGTCTGGTACGGTCAAAGTCGCTACTTGAATATCTTGAGCGAACATACCATAAAGCAGTATCACCATTCATATAATTTGGACCAGCATAAATCGTGCAATTCTTCGCCGCATCACCCTGGGGCAATTCACAATGATCATATAAATAAGCTCCTGCGTTTATGGTGATCCCACCCAGGCTGTTGACGATCGCTTTGAATCCTTGAAAATTAGTCATAATATAGTGATCAGCTGTAATACCAAAATTTTCTTCCAGGGTTGCTTTACTTAACGGAAAACCTCCAAATGGTTGTGCTACATTTATTCTTTGGTTGCCAATACCAGGCAAGTGAACATACAAATCTCGTGGAAAAGAGAGAATAGAGGCGGTACCTTCTTTGGGATAAATTGATAGCAACATGAAGACATCAGTTCGATAACCCGACTCAGGTCGATAATCAGATCCTAAAACCAAAATGTTGACTTGGCTGTCTGGCCTTTGAGGTTTTGATTCGGTCGGAATAACCTGACCCCCATCAGTTTTACTATTTCCCGGTTCAGGTGTTGTTACTTCTTGCATGATCGGCAGGAATGGAGTCGCTGTTGGTGCAGCATTTGGATCATAATTCATCCAATTCACCTGTGATTTTGAGGGAAATGGAAAGGCACTACCCAGACCTGGTAAATTACAGGCGGTCAATAAAATCATGAGAAAGAATAAAAAAATTGCTCTTTTTTTCATCGTTAGTATTTTCCTGACATCATATTATTGTAAACTGATATTCTTTAATTTGAAAATTAAATAAAACCATTTTTCAAAGGCGAATTAAAGCCTCTTGGTGTTCCACTAATTCGGATGATGTTATTTCGATATTGGATTTTTTATTTTTATTAAAAAAGGTTGTAATAAATAAGGGTACAGGGGCTAAAAAGGGAAGGTTTGTAAAGGCGCATTTGAAAAGGTTGACAAAAATCAGTAATCCGATAAAATTCTAAGCGTTCAGAAAGAGCCGAAGTGGCGGAATTGGCAGACGCGCTACGTTCAGGGCGTAGTGAGCTTACGCTCGTGAGGGTTCAAATCCCTCCTTCGGCACTTTTTTATTTAAACATACCGATTAAACCCCATCAGACTTTATTGGCATGGAAATTGTATCTTTGCTAAAATAATAATAAACTTATATCGAGAGATGATGAAAAACCTACAAATCGATTTCCGGAAATTTACAATATACATTGCTTTAGTAGTTATTTTTTTCCTATTAATGGGACTAAGTGCTCGGTATAACGAATTAACCAAATTAACCGAACAAAATAATTTAATGCAGACAGAAGTCATCGCCTTGCGAATCACCAATAGTCATATAGAAACTCAAATTGGATTTGCTACCTCTGAAGTGGCTGTAGAAGAATACGCGCGAGAAAAGGGTTATATGGTGAAGCCGGGTGAGGTGCTAATCGTTCCTTTATCTTCCTCGGAAGTGACACCAACCCCTGTCATCCAACCTACGATAGAATCCAGGACAATACCAAACTGGGAAATCTGGTTTGAGTTGTTTTTCTCTGATCAAAATTAAATCAGAGGATCGCGCTTTAGGCCAATTAATGTTAAATCATCACTGGATGGTTCACCTTCACGAAAATTAAATAATTCCAGATCTAATTTTTCCAAAATGACATTTATATTATGCTGATGATTGAGTTTTAGAAATTCAATAGTGCGTGTTACCCCAAATTCCTCATCCTGGTTAGAGAATGTTTCGGTCAGGCCATCTGTATAAAATAAAATTAAATCCCCTGGTTCGATCGAAAACTCCATGTTTCTATATTGGACGTCTTCCATTACCCCTAAAGCCATGTCTCCCTGAGGCAATTCCTCGGTTAAGGATTTCTGAGAGCGAATCACAATGGGGCGATTATGTCCAGCGTTTGCAAAGTTTAAATTACCGGTTTTCAAGTCAAGGATCGCAAAAACAGCAGTGACAAACATCCCACTGGGGGAATCCCCAACCAACAAATTGTTTACCGCGCTGAGAATTCCACCAGGGTCAGCGATCGTTTGACCAAAAGCCCGAATAAGTGTTCTTGAGACTGTCATATACAACGAAGCAGCCAATCCTTTATCTGCTACATCAGCGATCACCAACCCAACTCTGTGATTTCCAAGAAAGATGACGTCGTAGAAATCACCACCAACCTGGAGGGCTGGTTCCCATCTGGTTTGTATTTGCCATCCAGGAAGAACAGGTAAGGAATCGGGTAAGAAAGTTTTTTGAATTTGTCTGGCCAGTTGAATTTCTTGTTCCAGCTTTTCACGTTTTACGATATCTTTTTGAAGGAAATAATTTTGAATGGCTAGAGAAATTTCCTGAGATACACCGTTTAATAGTTCAACTCGCTTTTCGAAATATTGGACGGAAAGATTATCTTCTTTTGTTAATAAAATTCCTAACAGTTCGCCTTTGATGTTGATTGGAAAGGCAATCAACATGTGATCAGAGACATCAATTTTTAATTCTTGAATATATGGTAATGGCTTAATATTTTTAATACAATCAAGTTCGATCTCATCGTTTTTAATAAACGAATAAGCTATTTGATTGAATTTTGATACAAAACGCAGAAGTGGGTTATTTTCACAAAAATCCAGAGACGTGAAAATGGAAGCATGAGCAGCATTATCTGCATATATACCGACTGGTTTGAAAGTTTGATTATCTTCATCTTCTGGCATATAAATAATACAAGCGTTTACACCTATCAAAATTGGCAAAAGGTTGACGATCGTATCGAAGGTATCAGATAAATTTGGTTGGGTTACAACAGCCTGGGCAACCTGTAGGAGAACTGCGGTTATGTATGCTTCCTCCTGTCTAGCCTCAATCAAACGCATGTTATCAAGTGAAACTGCAGTTTGCTGAACAATTCCCTGCAGGATTGAAAGGGTATCACTGGAAAGGTTGTTACCAAAGGTAGGGTTCTGATTCTCATGAATTACCAGGAATGCCCCCAATAGATCTCCACGCGCACGCAAGGGGAGCAACATGACTGTGCTATTTTGTGAAACATCTTCACTATTCTCAAAGTTCAGTTCCTTGGCTACATCTTGGACATAAATCGGGTTATATGCATTCAGTACTTGAAAAGCAGCTGGGACTTCTTTTGTCCAAACAGGGTTCGGCGGCGTAGAAAAACCATAATCAGATTTGAGAAAGAAATAGTTCTCGTATGGATTCCATAAGTAGAAGGCACATTTTTTTACTCCAACCAGTAAGGGGGTCAGACGCACCATGGATTCCAGCAAATCTTCAGTTGTTTCACTATTTTGACATGTTTGTGATACCTGAAGCATAACGGTCGACATCCAGGCTTGTTCCTGAGATTCTGAGTATAACCGGGCGTTATTAATAGCAACAGCTGCGTAATTTGCGAATGTAATGCTCATTTCTTTGGCTTCGTCCCCGTATCTGCGGGAGGTGTGATGCGCCAATGACAATAATCCGAAAATTCGCTCTCCGATTTTGAGAGGGGTAGCTATCGAAGAATAATCAGAAGGGAAATCGGACGCAATTCCTAACGGTCCATATGGATTTTCCGCAGTCCGAATGCTTGGTTCCGAATTCTTTAAAGCAATTTCCATCAGCTCCCATGTTTCAGGATTTTTATTCAATGCTCCTATTAATTTTTCTTTCGATATATTCCAGGTTGCAGCGAGTCTGAGGGTTTTTGGGGTAAATTCTTCGATATCATTATCACGGTTGTCCACAAGCCAGATAGCGGAAGCATCACAAGGTAAATTTTGATTTAATTTTTCGAGGATATTGCAAAGTAACGCGTCCAGTGCTGTGTTGGCCGATATCATACTGATCACTGATCTAAATGATTCAGCAACCCGATGCCGCCATTGCTCAGAGCGGAAAAGGAAGGCATTTCGAAGTGCTGATGAGATTGTAGATGCAATTGCCTCAAAAATAAACAAATCATGCTCATCGATGGCATTTTTTTCTGCACTTTGAATATCAAGAACGCCAAGAACTTCTCCAGCATACATTAAAGGAACGACTAATTCCGACTGGTAGTCATTTGCATGGATCGTTTGTCTTTCAAATCTTTCATCTTGATGGATGTCGTTGGAAATGGCAATGATTCCATTTTGGGCGACCCAGGAAATAATTCCATCTTTATCCAATTCAAAAGCAAAACCTTGTTCAACTAATTCCTTACTCTCTGGTAATGATCCAGCTTGAAAAAAGATTTTCCGACGGCCTTTGTGGACAGTAAAAATATGGATGTACGTAAATCCGAAACGCTTAATAATTATTTGAATGACTTTTTCGAGTAATTCGTCCAAATCCAGAAATGAGTTGATAGCCTGGCTAACTTCAAAAATAATAGAAATTTGCTCAGCTCGTAGCGATAATGCTCCATATAATTCTGCATCTTGCACTGCGATGGCAATTGAATTCGCCAGAGCACTCAGTACAATTATGTCATTTTCACTAAACGCATCTAGTTGATTACTCTGAATGTCGAGTACCCCAAGTGTTTTCTTATCAATTTTTAGTGGAAAAGTGGCTTCACTTCTTGTATTCGGCAGCTTAGCATAGGGCTTGAATTCAGATTCTTTTGAAACATCAGGAGCAATAACTTCCTTACCATTGCGAGCCACATAACCAACTATACCTTCGTTGATATTTAAAACAGACTGGGTTAATTCCATATCTGGTTCGACTGCACCAGAGGAAGCTTTTAATTCCAGGGTTTTTGTTTTTCCGTTTAAGAGAAAAATAGATACAAAATAATACCCGAAAGTACTTTGTATCAGATTGGTAATCTTTTCACATAACAACCTGAGGTCATGAACATTGGCAATTTGTTCAGAAACCATCCGAACCAGTGATAGTTGTTCCATGCGCCAATTTTTCAGGGTAACCTGCCGAATAATTTGCATGGAAACAGCCGCATGAGCAGAAAACCCCTCCAAAAAATTAATATCGTGTTGGTCAAACGGATGTGTATTGTTTCTCTTGACTTCCAGAATGCCGAGCATATTATCCTGGCTTAATAATGGTATCGCTAAATGAGAGGGTTTCGATAAATTATTGTTACCAATAATCGGGTTATTGATACCTTGATTAAAATTATTTAACTGTTGTTCAAAGGTTTTTCGTACCAAATCAGAAACACGCGCATCTGGTAAGATCGGCAATTCCTGATCACCAGGTAATGGAAAATACGGCTCCGATAGCCAGATATTGGCATCAGCTCCTAGTAGATTCTTTATGATTTCCTGGATGAAATGACATTGCTTATCAACAGATGGTTGATCCAGCAGACGCTCCCCCAATAGAAGATATTGTTTCCATTCCGGGATCGCTTGCAATTCGGGTGAAGAGGACAATGTCAATCCTTTAAGTGTTTAACCAAGGTCAGTATGTTTTTATTATCGAGAGTTGTAAAATTTACGACATCCATCCATTGCTTCATCATGTATATTCCCAATCCATGATCATCCCGATCCTCAAGATCAGTATTTAAATTGGGTTGTTTAATATATTCTGGATTGAATGATTCTCCAAAATCAGTTAAGGTGATCGTGATTTTTCCTGGATCTGTGATAACAGAAACGACAATTTCACCTGAGTTTTCGTTTCCATAAGCGTGTTCAATGATGTTGGAACAAGCCTCATCGACAGCAGTTTCAATCTTGTAAAGTGCAAATCCCCCAAAACCAACTGATTGCGCAGCCTGAGTCACGAATTCGCCAATCTTCACCAGACTGGAATAGCTACCAGGAAAAGTCAATGTTTTCATGGATATTAAAATTTAGTTAGAAATTTCCTACAGCAGCAACTTCACTGTCAAAGATCTTAAATAATGCTGTAAATCCGGCTAAATCCAATGCAGCTTTTATATTTTCAGGCACATTCGTCAGGACTAATTCCCCACGGTTAAATCTTTTACAATTTTTTTGTGTAGAAATCAGAACTCTCAGTCCGGCACTGGAAATAAAACTAACACCCGTCATATCAAAAACAAGATGATAGTGATTTTCTTCCATCAATTTATTAAATTCTTCGTGCAGTTGGGGAGCGCTTGCGCTGTCGATGCGTCCTTCAACTTTTACAACATCACAGCGTTTGTATTGCGTAGACGAAATTTCCATATTTAAGCCTCCATCTGGGGTTGGATTAGATTTTTAACCTTATTTTTGAATAATAATCATTATAACATGTGGTAATTGCAAAAATAAAGAAATCAGAATACAATGATTCAATATTTATTGATTCTAATTAAGATTTAGGAACCAAATATGAAAAGAGATGATCCAAGAAAATTAATTGCTTCATATAAAAGAAAACAACAAATGTTGCCATTCATTATTTGGGGTTTGGCTTTGATTTTAGTCATCGTAGGAATTGTCATGTTGATTGTGTGGTTAGTCGGTCCCACAAAACCAAGATTAAGTTTATTTTCGTCTGCTACACCAACTACCACAGCAACTTTTACTCCTACGGAAGTTCCTCCAACTTCAACTTTCACAATGACGGCCACGGTCACTGAAACCCCAACTGCAACAATTACACCAACCCGGTCAGGACCAATTGAATATACGGTAGTGGAAGGTGACACCTGTTATGATATTGCCGTAACCTTTGATATCGATATTATGGTGTTATTGGCAATTAATAATTTCGATCCGGGGTCTTGCCCGATTCAGCCTGGTGACAAGATTATTATTCCATCGCCAAATCAAGAATTACCTACCGCCACACCCTGGCCGACGAATTTACCTAGGGGATCAAAATTGACGTATGTTGTTCAATTTGGAGATACATTGGACTCAATTGCTGATAAATTCCTGAGCACAGTTGAAGATATCATGGAACTAAACGAATTAGAAAATTCGAACCAAATTTTTGCCGGTCAGGTCTTGGAAGTTCGGGTTAATTTGGTAACACCAATTCCAACATTACCTGCAACTATCACACCAACACCATAATTGGTGTTCATTCGTCATTTGGCAAGTTTGATCCTTTAAGTAACCAGGCAGCCAGTTTACGAAGTTCAGGGTTTTCATCAGTTTGCATAATTGAATCAATTGGGTTAATAAAATCTTTACTGAAATGATTTCCCGCAGCAATTAGCAGATTACGTCTATAACCGTCGTGTTTTGCGCGTGAAATCGGTGATTGTGAATATTTATTTTGAAACTCTGATTTGGTCAACTGTAATTCGGAAACGATATCCAGATTTTGAACACTCTCGGAAGTTTGAAAGAAATTTTGCTCAGGTTCTTTGGCAAATTTGGTATTCCATGGGCAAACCTGTTGGCATACATCACATCCAAAGATCCAATTATCGATTTTAGCGCATAATTCTTCTGGAATCATCCCTCGATGTTCAATCGTCAAATATGAAATACATCGATTTGCATCAATTGTCCGGTTGGGCAGGATGCAACTTGTTGGGCAACTATCCAGGCATCTGGTGCAATTACCACACAGATCCTTTTCAAGAATGGTATCTGTTTCAAATGAAAGATTAATAAGAAGTTCAGCGAGAAAGAAATATGACCCAGCCCCTGGAATAATCAGACAAGTGTTCTTCCCAATCCATCCCAAACCGGCGTTTTGGGCGATTTCTTTTTCCAGTATCGGGCCTGTATCAGTGTAAATTCGATATTCAATTTGGATTGGATGGACTTTGGTTATGATGAAATCTACCAGATTTTTTAAGAGCTTGGGGATCACAAGATGATAATCATCCCCAATGGCATAATTCGCAATTTTTGGGAAATGATTTTTCCGTTTTTCAAAGCCTGGAGGCGTATATGGCAAAGCCAGGACGATGATCGATTTGCAGTTTGGTAATATGAGTGTGGGATCTTTTCGTTTTGCTAGAGTATCCGCACGACTTAAGTAGCCCATATTACCAGCGTACCCTCGGTCAATCCATTCTGTAAATGTAAGAAAATGAAGTGGAATATTGGGTTTGGTAAAGCCAATATGAGAAAAACCGAGGCGATAAGCTTCGGTTTTAATTTCTTCTTTTATGGATTGTAAATTTATATCTGACAACTGATCCATTATGGGGTTGGAGAAACTCCCACAGTTGCTGTCGGTTCAGTTTGTGTGGCAGTTGGTGAAGCTGGGACGCCAACAACAAAATTCACATAAAATGTGTTCCCAAAATTTGCTTCCTGATCATCAGATAGAATCCAATGTGAGATATATTCCCCGGTCTGACTGGGTGCTGTAAACTCAATAGAAATATCAACCTCTGTATTTGGTTTAACTTCCTGAGCTAATAAAAATGATGAAGGGGCACCATAACTATTGCCTGCCCATAATCTGACTCTGTAATTCGCAGTCCAGGTTGTTGTGCCTGTATTTTTAATTCTCCAGGTTTTAATAAATTTTGAGCCGGGAGGAATCACCTGCCCATCTGGAATAGTCACATCGGTCACAAAAGCCATCTTGTTCGGATTGGGTGTTGTACCGGCGACTGTTGTACTTTGAGGTGTTGTGTTGGTTAAATCAGAAGTTGGGGCTGCTGTTGGCAATTGAATTGTAGCCGTCACGGTCGGTGACGGTTGAGCTGTGTTAGTGGCTGTTGGTAAACTGAGTGCCGTCCGGGTCAATTGTGCGGCGACAGTCTCAGCTGCTTGCGTGAAAATCACATTTGCGTCCAGGGTAGGTTCCACTGGTTCAGATGGCTTACATGCTCCCAGTGCAGAAATCATAAATATCATAACTAAGATCCAGTAACTGGTCTTTTTAATTTTTTGGGTCATTGATACCTCCAATTTTTAATTGCTCCTTTTATTTTTATCCTTCTCGTATTGATTTTCAATTGAAGTGCTATATTCTGTCAAGGTTTAAAAACTAATCAGGGAAGAAAATCATCAGATAGTACTACGTTTTCCCAATCTTTGGGTTTTTGTATAGTTGGAGTTTTGAAAGAGAAACCAATTTTATCTCGAAACGAAAAGAATGTGATCGCACCAGGATAAATGCTTATGTCATGCTTATATGTTATACCATCAATTATAAAGGATATTGTATATTCACCTGCGGGTAAATCGCTGAGAGCGAGGTTTTCTTTGTAATACTCATCTCGATTAATGTTATTGCTGGCATAAGTAAGAACCATCCAGGATTGGTTTGTTTCTTTATTACGAATATATACTTCTTTGAGAAGAATGTAATAATCGTCGAATGTCTTTACTTGACCAACCAGGACACCCCAACCTTGAGGGGGAGAGAGCCATAATTCAGGATTTCTAGTTCTAAAATAACTGTTGGTCTCATAGCGGACTTCAAAATGTAGATGAGGGCCGGTTGTAAAGCCAGTATTCCCGACAATTCCTAATTGGGTCCCGGTTTCAACTCTTTGACCTTTTTCAACGTCAATCCGATCCATATGTCCATAAACCGTTAATAGATTTTTATCTTTATAACCAAAATCATGCTCAATTGATACTGCCATTCCGTAAGGATCTTCCTCATTGTAAGAACCGTAATATAATCCATATCCAGCCCAAACGACCGTGCCAGGAGCGGCAGCAATGACGGGAGTACCACGTTTGGCAGTAATATCTATACCAGTGTGAATAATATCTGAATCTGGAAAAAAATATCCATAGCGATAATTGGCCAGTGGCCAGTTAATTTCATCGGCTGCAATAGGCCTGGAAAAATAAAAATGATCATTGGGTGAAATTGCCCAAGGAGTGGGATATAAAGGGGGACGCCATAGAGAAACAGGTGCTTCATCTGGTTTGGGTAGTACCAATGTAATTGGTTCTTCTTTGGCTATGGAACTAATTGCCGCTGGAAGGATAGTGGATTTTTCTATGATGTCAGAATTTATAACTTGAATATTATTTATTATTGGATCCTTTACACCTGCATCTGACGCATTTGGATTTTCTGATATATTTTGAAGACCATTTTTCCCAATAAAAAAAACAATCACCATTCCGATGAATGTTAGCAACCACAAGGAAATTAAATAATTCTTCCTCATCAATTTATGGTTGCGGGGTCCAGGTAGGTCGGCGAGTGGGGACGATAGTTTCAGTTGGTGTCATTGTGGTAGTGGGTGAACGGTAATAACGAATAGTTGGACTGATCGTGGGTGTTAATTGATTTGTAGGGATTGGGGTTGGAGATTTGAACGCTTCGATGGGATATAACTCTTTCATGGCAGCGTACCAATCCAATCCATTCAAATATATGAATTGATTAAATCGTGTTGAATTAAAATATTGTCGCCAATTCGCCATGGCGGGCACTCGCTCCCAACCATGACTCATCGCTAGCTCGGTGAGATCAACCCAATATCCTTCAGGGATGGATATTTTCACGCCACCGGTTTCGTATGTTTCGGGATTGTTGTTATATCTGGCAGAAAGATCGAAAGGCATTTGTTTTATGGGTAACCCCTGGGAGCCATCTTGATATCTGGCTTTAATAAAAATCCGCCAATATGTCGCTCCGCTTCTTTCTTCTTTAATTGTAGTGGTTAATCCAGCGTGAACCGAAATTGGATTGAACTCAAAAGCTCGTCCGGTGTATAGCCATTCCTCCGCAGTCCCTGGGGTTGACGGATCAGTAATCGGGATAAAAGTTTTGTTTAACTGAGTGAGGAAATCCCAGCCGGTAATTTTTGTTGTCGAGTTTCGAAGTTCATTGAAAGATTGGATGACTGAACTGGATAAGAATGGATATTCCATCTCGACATTATCCAACAACACTAAGTTAGGTGAACCAGTTTGTTGAACCTTTTTTGTATCCAGTATGAGCTTGGGATTCTTTTCTAGCAGTGATGAAAGAAATTTGTTTCCTTCATAGTCGTGTAATAAAGTGAATCCATTTACATTTCCAGGAATTTCTGTTGCAGGAAAAACTAAATTTCCAAATTGATTTTTAGAAACTAAGAAATTTTGATTGGCCTCCAATTGTATATAGGAGATCAAATTGGCTGTCAACAATGCTGAATCGCCCATCGTTACTTCTGAAACCATTACACTTGAATCTGAAAAATCAGCCTGCATAATTCGAGGAGAACCATAATTTTCGCTTGTCCAAAGTAATTTTTCCCCATCTGATGACCAATGCGGATTGATATCAATCTGCTTAGGCCGGTCGGCAACTTTCATGAATCGGTCTTCGACCGTATCCAGTTTTGCTAACCAGATTTCTTCATCGCCATCTACGGTTGAAACAAAAGCAATTTTCCTGCCATCTGCACTCCATGAAGGAGAAAATTGAGGTTCAACCCCATTGGTAAGTTGTATCGGATCGCTATCAAGATTTTGAAGGTCCTGAATAAATATATCCAAATTACCATTGGCATAGGATTCATAAGCAATGTACAAATCATCGGACGACCAGGTGGGAGCACCATCATATTCAGGAGAATCAGTTACTCGCAACTCAGTTCCATCGTGAAGATCCATTATATAAATATCCCAATAGCCATTTTTTTTGGCTGAATAAGCTAATTTGCTACTATCATGGCTTACTGTGGGATGTATTTCTTCGAAAGGTTCATCAATTAAGCGTGTGAAGGGAATTCCTTCAGGATGAAATGCATAGATTTGTGATTTTTGATCAACAAAAATCGAAAAGATAAATAAAGGTATTTCTGATGCAGGAAAATCTAAGGATGTTGGATTTTCTGAAAAAACCGGATTAATCGAGCTCTGCTCCATTGAATTAGAAGTTGGAGTGGTAGACTCCTGGGTAAATGAAGAAACAACTTCATTTGAATAAGGGCTGTTTCGTTCTGAAAGTACATAATTAACAAACAAAAACATTAATACCAAATTTGTTATGGCTAGAATGATCCAAACATAATTGGTATTCCCCTGGGTTGATTTTTGATTATTGTTCATGATTATTCAATCGACAAAGAATCTAAGAAATTCTTTTCTGATTGTAGCATTTATAATTTCACTTCGTCAATTTTCGTAATTAACGGTTTTGTAAATAAAACTTGGTGGCGTTCATCGGATCAATTTGATAAAAGCGACCAGAGACACGCCACAAGCAATAATTATAAATTTCACCCTGTGAGGCAGTATTGTCGTAATGAGCCATTTCACTGAAAGTGTATCCGGATGGCCCAATTCGAAATTCCAAATGTAAATGAGGGTTTCCTGAGTAACCTGAATTACCTACCGCTCCAATTTCCTTACCACTTAAAATCAATGAATTATTTTCAACTGTCGATGGGGAGAAGAGATGGGCGTAAAGTATATACAACGAGAGCTGGTCAGATTCGTTTGCGTTTTCATGAAATTGAAATTCAGGGCAACTTAAATTAGTCTGATATGGTGCATTTATTCCTGGATATTGGCTAAGGAGGTGCTCAGAAACAATTGCTGGTAGCGTTGAAAATGACGTTTCGATGATCACCATATTGCCATAAGGAGGACGGTTATCGATCACTGAACGCACCACGCCTGAAGTAATAGAATGGACTGGTAAATTTTCTATGTTCTTGATTGTTTTATAGCGATAAAACGAAAAATCAACCCCATGATGACCTTCATCTTTTCCATCTCCGGCATAATCAAAAGGATTTGATACGATTATTGATAAGTCTTCCAATGGAATCCCCGCCAATGGCGAGGAGAATTGTGTCGACGTGGGTGTAGGCGTAAAAATGATGTCAATTACATCATCATTTTCCATAATGGGCAGGTTTACTTTAGAATTATCGGTAGGTAAAACATGCGCTTTTGTTGATGTTGACTGCTGGGGGACTGAGGTCGGAGTTAATTTATCAGCCAATTCGATGTTATTCTCACTATGAACTGCTTCAATATTTTTGGTTTGACACCCAGGTAAAACTACCACCAATAAGAATGTGATTATTATGACCACAGTACTTTTGCAAAATATTATTTTTTTATTCATTTAAATTAAAATTGATCGTTTTGGTATCTACCTGCCCAATATCATCAGCATAGTAAATTTCACCTGATAAAGTTAATTGATCTGCTGGATTTGAATTTCGCAAGTGCATGGTGAAAACGACCTCGGTATCAACATTTTCGATTAAAGTGACTTCTGAAATAATTTCAGAATCACTATTTTTTATGTAGAAATTCAAGTTAGGAGGATGGGAAAATTCAGATATTTTCAAAAATACCTTCAATCGCTGTTTATCTTCCCAGGGGTCAACTTTCAATTCAATAAAATGAACTTCGCTTGGGGGGAGTGGATTGGTGAAGTTTCTCATTACTTAGTTATTTTTCGACCTTCCATATAAAATCGTTTCTCGTATGCTTCTCCCATGGAGAAGGTTTTTCGAGGTAATGCACCGTCAATAATAACGGTTTTGAATAGCTGGTCTTTTTCTATTGCTGGAAGGTAAAAACCACAATTACCTGGTTTTGACCCTAAATTACAGGTTATTTCACTTCCATGAACATAATCTATCTTTTCTGCACCACCATCTTGTAAAAATTGATCAAGGAATGCCTGTAATGTTCCTACCGGCAAATTTGACGATGTCTGCGAAATTTCAACTACATAATAGCGATTATTTAGGATAAGACCAAATTTATGAATATGCCCTGACTGACGATCTACAATTGCAATCATTTCTTGAGGGTTATCGTAATTTTCCAGTTTAATTTCACCATTCCAAAATTGATTCATTTTTTTTACAACACCATTTTTCAGATTGAATAAAACCCGGTGAATCGGTTCAAATTCTAATCCGATATCATGAATATTTTCAATTTCCACCAGAGCATATCTGGCTGGGTGATTCAAACCTACAGATGGTTTTATTTTTTCCCAAATCGATTTCGCTGTTGCAAGAGAATGATTCCCATCACCCATAGCAAAAAGTAATACGCCAAAATCCCCACCTACCTGGTAATATTCGCTAAATCGTTCAGGATTTGCCAGAATACTCAAGGCATTTTGAACCGAGTCCAGGTGGTGAGCCTGATCAATACCATATCCCGATAAATGGCCACTATTTTTCATTAATTCAAAATCATACAATTTTTCTAAATCTTGGCGTTTTTCCACCAGTGGTTCAATTACCGTTCTTTCCGGATCATCTATCAGAACCAAAATATGTGGAAACTCCAATTTTGCCCCCTCACGAATGCGAATTCGAGGTGGAAGCCGATCAATGATGGTTCCTTCAGTTGCTCGAATTAAGGTTTGCGAGCCTTTAGAAAAATCATATTTTTCCAAGTCCAATGCCAACATCAAACCAAAGCGAGTTTTTGATCCGATCTTGCGTTCTACCAGGATAAACCCCTCAAAAGAACGGAAAACTCCATTTTCCAGATATTCTGTCATGGTTTGTTTTGTATTTTCGATTCTAATATGTTCATCGTTAGAGTCTAAATATACTTCGGGTAGTATCATTTTTAATGTGGAGGGTGAGCTCCCGACTAAATTTTCAACATCTTTCCAATATTCTGGTTGAGAGGTAAATTGATCACAAGCAATCACTGCCCATTTATGGAAATCAATTTGATTTACAGGTAAGAGAATTTCAGGGACTTGAACACCAAGTTTTTCGAATGAATCCATAATATATTTTCCTTTCACATAACGATGAAATATGACAATTTCATTGTATCGGAAAAAGAATATTATTAGAATAAGTATTCAGTTACTTGTGACCTCTGTCAGTATAAGCAAGGACACTTATCTAAAAAAACCATCCTTGCGGACGTTCTTCATTTTACATACCTGCCATATAGGCGATCCCTACCACTCCTGGCCCAGTGTGAGTTCCAATTGCTGGGCTAACATCGGCAATTATCGCTTCAACAATATCTCCTTCAGGTAAGGATTTAAGAACTTTTTCAAGGAGTATCCTGGCCTCAGAAATGGCGTTTGCGTGTTGGATCGCAATTCTAACTGGCGTTTGATTGCCAACCTTTGATTTCATGATTTCAATTACTTTATCAACTGCTTTATTCATCGTCCGAACTTTTCCAGCAGCTTCAATTTTTCCATCTCGAACTTCGAGGATTGGTTTCAATTTTAACATGGTGCCGAGGAAGGCTTGACCACCACCAATGCGGCCTCCTCGGTGTAAAAATTCGAGCGTGTTGACAGCGAATAAAACACCTGTGTTTTCTCTAGCTTTTTGAGCAATTTTGATACAATCTTTTAAGGAAGCACCATTGGCTGCTGCACGCGCGACTGCCAGGACTTGAAATCCTAACGCCATTCCTGCGTTTTCCGAATCAAAAATTTCAATATTGTCCACCTCTAGCATGGCTTTTGCTTGTTCAGCAGAATCAATAGTGCCTGACAATTTTGAAGAGATATGAATGGAGAAAATATCATACCCCTGACTTGATAATTCTTTGTAGATTTCTTTAAATGCCCCCGGTGTCGCTTGTGAGGTGGATGGCATTACTTCAGCATTTTGTAATTTCTCATAAAATTCAACTGGTTGAATATCAACACCATCACGAAATTGTTCATCTCCCCAAATAACCTGTAAAGGTGCTATCTGTATCTTATATTCAGATGCTAATTCTCTGGGAATGTAAGCTGTACTATCAGTTACTACTGCTACTTTTGCCATTCTAATCTCCGATTTTTAATTGATCTGATTTCTCAGGAATCTACTTTTGTTACCTATCTAGATAACACATACACGGGTAATAAGTTTCGTTTTGTTACACAAATACAATAATCATATCAATAAAATATCCAATTTTGGTTTTCTAATATCTCGTGGTAGAACACCTGTGTTAGAATTCCTTGACCAAAATTGTTGAACAAGCTAAAATTTTGCACGCAATTAAAGATTGGGAAAATTTAACAAAAATTTATGTTTGAGAATTTAACTGGAAGATTAGACGGAATATTTAAAGAATTACGCCGGAGAGGAAAACTCTCTGAGGCTGATGTTGATAATGTTATGCGGGAAGTGCGTTTGGCGCTTTTAGAAGCAGACGTCCATTTCAGTGTGGCAAAAAAGTTTGTTGTCCAGGTTCGTGAACGAGCAGTTGGTTCAGAGGTTTCCAAAGCGCTTAATCCTGGACAACAAGTAATAAAAATTGTTAATGAAGAATTAATAAAGACATTAGGCGAGCCTTCAAAAATCAACCTGACAGGTGAAAAACCTTATGTGATCATGATGGTTGGGTTACAGGGGTCTGGCAAGACAACTGCTTCAGCAAAATTAGCGAAAAAGCTAAGATCTCAAGGCGAACGGGTTTTAATGGTAGCTGCTGATCCTTACCGACCGGCAGCAATTAAACAACTACAGACCCTGGGCGAACGAATCGACGTACCGGTTTTCACTGAAGATGGGAAAAAGCCACCGGAAGTATCCTCCCATGCACTTGATTTTGCCAGAAAAGGTGGTTATACGGTCGTAATTATCGATACAGCCGGACGATCACAATTAGATCAGGATTTGATGGATGAACTGCGTGCCATCCAATCAAGAGTGAAAACAGGGGAAATTTTACTAGTAGTAGACTCGATGATTGGTCAGGAAGCCCTGCATATTGCCGAAGGATTTCGAGATACCGTATCTATCACCGGGTTGGCATTAACGAAAATCGATGGTGACGCCCGAGGCGGTGCAGCGATATCAATTCGCAGTGTGACTGGCGTCCCGATCAAGTTCCTACGTACTGGTGAAGGAATAGATGCCATGGAAGTTTATGATCCTGGTCGTCTCGCTTCCAGAATTCTAGGTATGGGAGATGTGATTGGATTAATTGAAAAAGCGGAAATGGCTTTTGATCAAAAAGAGGCACAAAAGCAAGCTCAGAAAATGATCAGTGGGGAATTTTCTTTGGATGATTTTCTCCAACAACTCAAACAGATCAAAAAAATGGGCTCAATATCCCAAATATTGGAGATGATGCCTGGGAATATGGGCCAGATGGCCAAAGCAGTTGATCCAAATGATGCAGAAAAACAATTAAAACAAACTGAAGCCATCATTAATTCGATGACTTCACAAGAAAGACGATTTCCGGATATACTTAACGCGTCACGTAGGCGAAGAATTGCAACTGGATCTGGCACACAAGTACAAGATGTGAATCGCTTAATTAAGCAATATCGTGATATAAAGAAATTAATGAAAACTTTTCAAAAATCCGGAGGGCGTGGGTTACCTCGTTTATTCGGTTAATCTGTTGAAAAATCTGATTCTTAAAACGTCCCTTCAACGTTTCCTCTCAGAATCAAATTGACATCCGATTATCAAAATTAAAAACTAATAAAAAACAGGAGTAAAAATCGATGGTAAGGATTCGATTACGAAGACAAGGATTAAAAGGTCAACCAACATATCGTATTATTGCAGCAGATAAGGAAAGTCCAAGGGACGGAAGATTCTTGGAGATTTTAGGATTCTATAATCCGAGGACTGAACCTTCAACGATCAGCATTCAGGAAGATCGTGTTTTTGATTGGATGAGTAAAGGCGCACAACCTAGTGACTCGGTTAGCCAGATATTCAGGCAAGTAGGTCTTCTGGAGAGATTTGACCGTTTCAAGAAAGGCGAGTCATTGGATGTCCTAAAAGAGGAAGCCGAACCGATTTACGTAAAGCATACATCCAACCAGAAAACGAATCCGGCTTGATTAAAATTACCTATTAAGCGAAGTTAAAAAAACTTGCTTTAAGAAAGGAATTAGCCGTGAAAGATTTAATTGAATATATTGCCCGTTCATTGGTTGATGATCCCTCCCAGGTTGATGTTAATTGCGATCGTGGTGGGAGTAAAACGCGGGTGGAGTTACGGGTAGCGAAAGAAGATATGGGACGGGTCATTGGAAAAGGTGGCCGAGTAGCCAATTCAATGCGTGTTTTACTTCGTGTAGCTGCCGCTCGAGAAGGAAAACAAGCCTCATTGGATGTGGTGGAACCTCGATGAAAAAAAAACGTCGGGGGCTGTCTGAACCTGATATGAATGGCACAGGCTCGCTCAATATTGGCGAGCCTGTCTATTTGGCAATTGGCAGGCTAGGAAAACCGCATGGTTTGGATGGGGGAATTGCTTTTTACATATTAACAGATTTTCCTGAACGATTAAAAATAGGCAGAGAAGTGTTTATTGGTGAAGAACACATATCCGCCCATATTCACTCAATTAAAGAACACTCCAAAAGTTTAATCTTTCATTTTGATGAGTTTAATCAAATTGCAGAAGTAGAAAAATTCATAAGTGATTTTGTTTTTGTTTCTGTCAAAGAATTACCTGACCTTCCAGAAGGGGAATACTATCATCATCAATTGATTGGCTTAGAAGTATTGGATACCGTGGGATCAAAAATCGGTGTTCTTACTGAAATTCTTGAAACTGGAGCCAATGATGTGTATGTCATTATTGGAGAAGATAGAAAAGAAATTTTATTTCCTGCCTTACTCAATTTAATCGAAAAAATTGATATTGAGAACAAATTCATGGTTGTAAAACCATTGGAATACTATAATTAGGATTAAGAATGGATCCACTTAATTACTGGGTTGGATTTAGCTTAATTAAGGGGATTGGTGCCGTTAGGATGCGTGCTCTGGAAGATTACTTTGGTAATCTTGAAACAGCCTGGAATGCGCCACATACAGTATTAAAAGAATCTGGGTTGTCTGAAAAGATTTGTGAACGTGTGGTACAGATTCGCAAAGAAATAGATTTAAACCAATATATTAAAAGGATTCAATCAGCAGGAATAAAAATATTAATCAGAGACGATTCTGACTATCCCAGATATTTAAAGGAAATAGACCAACCACCACCGATTTTATATTTAAAGGGCGAATTAACCTTAGAAGACGAATGGGCTGTTGCTATTGTAGGAACAAGAAAAGTTACCCATTATGGCAAACAGATTACAGATGAATTCTCGCGTATGTTGGCAGACCACAAAATAACCGTTGTGAGCGGATTAGCGCGCGGTGTAGATGGAATAGCTCACAAGAGTGCTCTGGATGCCGGTGGAAGGACTATTGCCGTGCTCGGCAGTGGGGTAGATCGAATATATCCAGCAGAACACAAAAAACTAGCAGATGATATTTGCAAAAGTGGTGCAGTTATCAGTGATTATCCACCTGGTACTGCTCCAGAGGCAAACAATTTTCCACCAAGAAATCGAATCATTTCTGGATTATCCAGAGCAACGATTGTGATTGAAGCGGGTCAGACAAGTGGTGCTTTGATCACAGCAGAATTTGCTGCCAACCAGGGGAGAAATGTATACGCTGTTCCGGGAAGTATTTACAATGTTCAAAGCAAAGGTACAAACAGATTAATTCAAAAAGGTGCGAAACCATTATTGGATATTCGTGAGGTTTTACAGGATATTCAAGTTGAGCTCATTCAGGAAAGAAAAACATTTCGAAAAGAATACCCGATTGATCTTTTTGAAGAAAAAATACTCAGAGTTTTATCTAATGAACCTTTGCATGTTGATGAGATCACCAATTTGGCGGAATTACCAATCTCTCAAGTGAGTTCGTATTTGGCAATGATGGAATTGAAGGGGTTAACCAAACAGGTTGGGGGAATGAAGTACGTAGTAATCAGAGAAGAAAGAGGTGATTACATATAATGGATAATTATAAACATTTTTATGCCGTCATCATGGCTGGAGGTGGCGGAACCCGCCTGTGGCCGTTATCCAGAAAAAAAACGCCTAAACAGATGGTCAAGATATTCGGTGAAGAGACCCTTTTTCAAATATCAGTTAATCGTCTGGAAGGATTATTTACTCCAGAAAGAATATTTGTCGTCACAGTAGCGGATCAAGCTGATTTACTATCATCCCAATCCCCCCTGGTTCCCCAAAAGAATTTCTTGATTGAACCATTTCCGAAGGGAACAGCGTCAGTTGTTGGATATGCGGCGACGTACATAAAAAAAATCGATCCCGAAGCTATTTTAGTAATTCTTACTGCAGATCATTTTATTCGAAATATTCCTGAATTCCACAATTTATTGAAATCTGGTTATCAGGCAGCCAAAGAAAAACATTTAATTACATTGGGTATCAAACCAACTTTTCCAGCAACGGGTTATGGCTACATTCATAAAGGTGAACCTGTTAAGAATTATGCGGATCGCTGGGCATTTAGCGTGAATAAATTTGTTGAAAAACCTGACATGGAAAAAGCAAAACTCATGTTTTCCTCAGGAGGATATGATTGGAATTCTGGTATGTTTCTTTGGCATGTGGATGCGATTTTGGCAGAGTTCAAACGACAAATGCCAGCATTAAACCTGATCCTGGATGAGATTAATAAAACACTTGAAAATGATACGTTAGAAGAAATGTTGCCATCACTCTGGGAAAAAATCATTCCGCAAACAATTGATTTTGGAATTATGGAACATGCCTTGAATGTGATTGTTATTCCTGGTGCAGATATGGGGTGGTATGATGTTGGCAGTTGGGAATCATTATTTGATGTCCTGGAAACTGATCAAAATGGTAATGTAAATTTAGCTGAAAGCCACCTGGGGTTTGATACAAAGAATACTTTGGTATATTCTCAAGTGGAAAAACGTCTAATTGTGACACTTGGGGTTGAAAATCTAGTATTCGTTGAGAGTGGAAACACAATTTTAATTTGCGAACGGAAAAAATCTCAAGAAATTAGAAATGTTGTAAAATATTTGACCGAAAATGGTTTGGATGATTATTTGTAGGAGGAATTGTTTTGGAAGCTTATTGTGTGAAATGCAGAACGAAACGTGAAATAAAAAATACGGAAGCAACATATAACAAAATTGGAGCTCCGGTAACAAAAGGAGTATGTTCTGTTTGTGGTACGACTTTGTATCGAACTGGAAAAACAGAAGGGCATAAAAATTTAACCCCTCCACCAATTGTTAAAAAACAACCAAAATTGAGCGGAAAGCTGGTGATTGTTGAATCACCTGCGAAAGCTAAGACAGTTCAGCGATTTCTTGGAAAAGATTACATTGTCAAAGCCTCTGTTGGACATGTGCGCGATTTATTGCGGTCGGAATTATCCGTTGATGTTGAGAATCAGTTTACCCCTAAATATCGCGTTCCAAATGAAAAGAGACCTGTTGTAAAAGAATTGAAACAGTTAGCAAAAACGGCTGAGAAGATTTATCTGGCAACTGACCCTGACCGCGAAGGTGAAGCGATCGCCTGGCACTTAATGGAGTCTGCGGAAATCGATGAAACCCGTACGAAACGAGTAGTTTTTCATGAAATTACGAAGCCAGCTATTGAAGAAGCTTTTGGGCATCCAAGAGCAATTAACATGGACCTGGTTAATGCTCAACAAGCCAGGAGAATTCTTGACCGGTTGGTTGGTTATAACTTGAGCCCATTGTTGTGGCAGAAGGTGCGCAGCCGTTTATCCGCAGGTCGGGTTCAATCAGTTGCTCTGCGCTTAATTGTTGAGCGTGAAAGAGAAATTGAGGATTTTATACAGGAAGAATATTGGTCTATTGAAGCTGAACTTAAACCTGATCAAGCGAAAAAAACCTATATCGCAAAATTATTTCGGATTAATGGGGAAGAACCAACCTTAAACGACAAAGAGAAAACGACCAGTTTCCTGGGTGATTTGGAACAAGCGAAATTTTGGATCACAAAAGTAAAAAAAGGGGAACGTAAACGAACAGCTCCTGCCCCATTTATTACCAGTTCTTTACAGCAAGAGGCTTCTCGTCGATTGGGTTTTACTGCGAGGCGAACGATGGCCCTGGCCCAACAACTTTATGAGGGGCTGGATCTGGGTGAAGGTGGATCAACCGGTTTGATCACATATATGCGAACTGATTCTACTAACATTTCTGAAATTGCTCAAAAAGAAGCCCGCAGTTTTATCCTGTCCAAATTTGGAAAGACTTATTTGCCAACAGCTTTACCCCAACACAAAACCAGGGCGGTCAAAGCACAGGAAGCTCATGAAGCAATTAGGCCAACTTCTGTTATGCGATCACCTGAGGAAATTAAAAAATATTTAAAGGGTGACCAATTTAAACTCTACCAACTCATTTGGAAACGATTTGTTGCTTCTCAAATGGAAGCAGCCGTATACGATACAGTATCCGTCGAAATTCAAGCAGATGGGAACGATAATCAATATGAATTTCGAGCTTCGGGATCTACTTTGAGGTTTTCTGGTTTTCTTGTTATCTATGAAGAAGCTAAGGATGAAGACAAACAAAACGGGAATGGCACCGGGGTGTTACTACCTTCAAATTTAGCTGATGGACAAAAACAAGAGTTGGTGAGATTAATTCCTGAGCAACACTTTACCAGTCCTCCGCCACGGTTCACAGAAGCTTCTTTAGTCCAATTATTGGAAGAATATGGGATCGGGCGACCTTCAACTTATGCTCCTATTCTTTCTACTATTCAAGAACGTGGATATGTCGAGAGAGAAAAGAAACGTTTGTTTCCCACTGAAACCGGTATAACCGTAAACGACCTATTGGTTGGGCACTTCAATGAAGTTGTTGACCCTGGTTTCACTGCGTCAATGGAAACAGCATTGGATCAGGTTGCATCTGGCGATAAAATTTGGAATTCGGTCATTACTGACTTTTATAAGGATTTTTCTGTCCATTTAGACCGGGCAAAAATAGAAATGCCCGAAACTAAAACCGAATTGGAAAAGATCGGGAGAGATTGCCCAAAGTGTGGTCATGAATTAGTTATTCGTTTTGGTAGATTCGGAAAATTTATTAGTTGTAGTAATTTCCCAACTTGCCGTTATACCGAACCGATATTAGAAAAAATTGGAGTTAAGTGCCCTGATTGCTCTACTGGCGAAGTTGTTATTCGCAGAACCAGAAAAGGACGAATTTTCTATGGGTGTTCGAATTATCCTGAATGTCAATTTACATCCTGGAAACAACCAGTTGCAGAAGTATGTCCGAATTGTAAAGGTACACTTGTGATCTTAAATAAACGAGACCTTCAGTGCCTGAAATGTGAGGAAACATTTTTACAATCTAATGTTCTTAGTGGATAAAAGAAACAACTGGCATAAAAACTGCAACTAGATAAATGTATTGGAATTGTTGCTTTTTTAGACGCTTTGTTCTAAAATCAAGTTGTAATAATCCAAAATTATGACAAATCACCAGGAGCAGAAAAATGGATAAGATTCAAGAATATTTAAAAAGACCATTGATTACAGCTGGAATTGGTTTTCTGATTGGTTTGATTATCGGACTGCCAATTTTAGGTTGGGGACTAATGCCAGTCAAATGGACTGATGCAGATCCTTCTTACTTGAGAGCAGACCTACAGGATGATTACTTCTGTATGGCTATTCATTCATTTATGAAAACAGGTGATTCCATTCAGGCAAAAGGGCGTCTGGAAGGATTAGGTTCAGTAAGTGAAGATAAACTAGCGGGTCTGATGCCTGGTGATTGTGGATTATCCATCACTGAAGTTGATCAATTTCGGACTGCCTTAGGACTAGCCCAGGTAACCTTGCCAGAACAAGAACAACCTTCAGAGGAAATTCAGACACCGGACACCACCACAGACACAGATACAGAAGTAATGCCGGTAGACGAGCAAGAAGATGTGGAGAAGGAAAAATCTAAATTTAATCCATTCGTTCTTGTCGGTGTTTTATGCTTAATCACCTTATTAATTGGTGGTGCATTGGTATACATCTTCTTTATCCGGAAAAGGAATGGCGGCGATGATTTACCTGAAAGACCCACCACAGATGGAACCGAATCGGAATTTGGTGCTTATGAAGGTATTCCAGCTGAATATACCACGCCAGATCAGGATGTACCGATAACTCAATTCATGAGTACTTACGTGACCGGCGATGACCTGTTTGATGACTCATTCAGCATCGATTCTCCTACAGGCGAATTCTTAGGTGAGTGTGGTGTTGGCATTTCGGAAACCATCGGTGTGGGTGAACCAAAGAAAATCACTGCTTTTGAAGTCTGGTTGTTTGATAAAAATGACATTCAAACAGTTACCAAAGTTTTGATGAGTCAACATGCTTATGACGATGCTGCGATTGCAAATCGGTTGGCTTCAAAAGGTGAACCGATATTGTTAGAACCAGGTGGAAAAGTCATTTTGGAAACTGCCACATTAGTGCTTGAAGCTCGGGTTGTGGATATGAATTATGGGCAAGGTGCTCTTCCCGAAAACAGTTTCTTCGATCGTTTGACCCTGGAATTAGCAGTTTGGCCAAAATAGAGAAAAAATAACTAAAAAAACCGGAGCATCCCTCCGGTTTTTTTAGTTATTACTCGATTTTAGTTATTTTTAATTTAAGTTTTCCACCTGGTGTTTCGATTATCACTACATCACCAGTGATGTGGTTTAACAATGATTTACCAATAGGAGACTGATATGAGATTCTGCCGTTGTTTGGGTCGGCTTCTTTCGGACCAACGAGATAATACGTTTCTTGCGGGTAGTTTGCTTCTTGCACGGTGACAATGGACCCGATATCAACTTTTCCATCACGACGGTCTTTTTCTTCAATCACTTTAACATTACTCAGAAGACTTTCTAATTCAAGAATTCTACCTTCTAAAAATCCTTGTTCTTCTTTTGCTTGAATGTAATCTGCGTTTTCTGAAAGATCTCCCATCTGAATAGCCGCACGTAATCTCTTCGAAAGTTCATCTCTTACAGTGGTTTTAAGATGTGAAAGTTCTTTTTTTAATTTTTCCAAACCTTCTGCAGTTAAATATGATGTTTCTGCCATAAGTTCACCATCCTGATTATCTCATCTGAATTTGCTTTATTTTGTTTCCTCAATTTCGAGGAGGGTGAATTTTATCATGGTAACATGGTTGGATCAAATAACTTTTGATGTTCTTCGATCGCAAAACGGTCGGTCATTCCCGCGATGTAATCGCAAACGACTCTTTCAGCAACACTTCCTTCCAAACGATCCTGAACATGGTTTGGTAAAACACTTGGTTCTCGCATGTATGTTTTAAACAATTCAGTTAAAATTTGATCGGCTTTAAACGACATTCTTTGGACACGATAATGACGGTATAAATTATTGTAAAGAAAATCTTTCAATACCCGGTTCCTTCTATGCATCTCTTCACTGAAGCCAATAATATTAAATGGCATTTGTTGAACTTCTTCAACTGATCGAATGGAGTGGTTTTTCAGCAGGGTGTTGCTGTGATTCAAGACGTCATCAATTTCCATTCCGATTAATTGGCGAATCATTGAATGTCGGTGTAAATCATCCAGTTCTCCACCTTTCCAATTTACATTGGCGCATAAAATTTCCCATAATTCAATTCCCCCAAGCATTTGTGGGTAAATCATTCTCGATCTCAAGCCGTCATCCAAATCGTGCGCGGTATAAGCTAATTCATCTGCTACGTTGGCTATTTGGGTCTCGATATTTCCCCGCAAGTCAGGGTTGAAATCTTTTGCATCGGATACATCATATTCTGACTCATGTTTCACCATCCCTTCCAACACCTCCCAGGAGAGATTTAATCCCGGAAAATCTGGATAACGGTTTTCAAGCTTGGTGACAACCCGAAATGATTGCTTATTATGATCGAAACCACCTTGATCCATCAGTAGTCTATTGAGAGTTGTCTCTCCTGAATGTCCAAACGGTGGATGTCCGAGGTCATGCGCCAGACAAATCGCTTCCACAAGATCTTCATTGGCACCCAATGCACGGGCAAAAGAACGGCCTATTTGAGTGACTTCCAGCGTGTGTGTTAATCTGGTTCGGTAATGGTCGCCCTCATAATTGATGAAAACCTGGGTTTTGTATTCCAATCTCCGAAATGCAGATGTATGAATAATTCGATCACGATCTCTTTGAAAACGAGTTCGATAGGAAGGTTCACTATCTGGATATAATCTACCTTTGGAATCTTTGCTTTTTGATCCGTAGGGTGCTAAATATTTTTCTTCATTTCTTTCTAACACACTCAATGAATTAATTGTCATTCCTTACTCCATTTCTATTATCGTTCCCGTTGGCTTATCGAGAACTTCCTGGATTAAACAATCCGATGATAAGCCGGAAAAAATACTAATTTTCATTCGTGGAGATTTCTTCACTATCTCCATCATTAATTTTACCTTTGCGATCATTCCGCCGGTTACATCAACACTTATGGACTCACCGATTTGATTTTTGATTTCATTGAAATTTCTGGTGGTGATGGATTTTATTGGATGTTTATTTTCAGGAAAATCTGCCCAAACATAATTTTCAATCCCAGCTAGCAGAATTTTTTTTGGTGAGTAATAATTGGCCAGGTATGAAAAAATATCCTCTGTTGATAAGATCGTTCCACCTAGTAAATGATCGAATATAACATCTCCATGAACGACCGGAATGATGCCTGAGGACAAAGCCTTGTCAATTGGAAATTGAAAAAATTCTGTGCCTTTTCCGTTTGTTGAGGAGATAAAAGACGAAGGTGCAAATGTAACACTAGGCACACCCTGTTCATGGAGTGCCTGCGTGACGATGACATTTAAACTTCGAGCTGCATGCCAGACGTGTGAAAAACCAACCCATTCTGCTCTGGTATTCACCCCTTTACGAGTCTGATATTTAGAAGCGATTGTGTGTCCGAAGGAACCTGAGCCATGTCCGATGATTATTTGTAAATCAGGTTTAATTTCCGTAATTTTTTTTATCTGTTTTGCTAATGATTGAATGATCTCAAAACGAGGAGTGAAAGGTTTATCTTTTTCAGTTATCAGTGATCCTCCCCATTTGATCATAATTAAATCATTCATACTTAATTTTCTTTCGATAAAGACATGATGATTGTCTGAGATGCGCCATTTTGCAATAATATTTCAGCGATCGCTTCTGATTTTCTGCTTTCGGCCAGAATAATGATATTTCCACCCAGTCCTCCACCACAAAGCTTTGCACCCAGACCGTCATTCTCCAACGCTATTTGGATCAACTGCTCCAGTTTTGGATGAGAAACTCCAATTTTTCTAAGGAGCTCCTGATTGGCGTTCATCAGATGACCAAAGAGTATTTGATCTCCATTTTCAAGGGCTGTTTTTGCCTGGTAGACAATTTCACCAATTTTGGTAAAGTAATCATTATATTGAGACTGGTTCAGGTGCCAGCGATCTCTAACCCCTGAAACAGCTTCTTTTGTATTACCTTTAATGCCACTATCAGCGATGATGATGGTGAACATTCCACTAGGAGAAATAAACTCAAAATCCTTATTCTTCTTAAAGAAAATTGGTCTATTGAATGCAATAACTGTATTATCGATTCCGGATGGTGTTCCATGAAATTCAATTTCAACCTTATAGGCCAGATCTGATATTACTTTTTCTGATGCCTGATAGCCAACGAAATTAAACAACCCTTTGATCAAAGCAACCGAAATTGCAGCGCTTGAACCCAATCCTGATGAGATTGATATGGTTGAACTCAGATGTATTTTACAGGCAGGGAAATGAGAAAGATCCAGTTGTTTTTGCACTTCATCCAGCGCCACGCGCAAGGGATGATGTTTGTCCAAATCATTGCTTTTTTTCTCGAATTCTATCTGCGGGGCGATAAATTGGATCTCGCCTGGTTGTGATCCAATCGAGGGAAAAATCTTTACCTTGGCTTGTCTTTCATTGACAGGAACAGCAATGGCTGGTTGACCATACACCACAGCATGTTCACCAAAAAGGATCGTTTTTCCGGGGGCGGTTGAAATTGTAGCTGGCATAATTAAAATAGGTAAAAAATAATCACCACTGAGGCAGCGAAGGAAAGAAAAGTGATTTGTAGTGGCAAATCGGATAAAACCAACTCATCGGGAGCACCACCTTCCTTTTTTACCTGAATTAAATATAAATATCTGAAAATCCCGAATATCGCAAATGGAATCGTCAGCATCATGGCATGATTATCAGGTAAATTCGGGGCTGAAAAAGTGTATAAGCTGTAAGAAATTATTGTTGTAGCAGAAATAATTGTAATCAATTGATCCAAAAGCGGGATCGTGTATCCATCCAACACTTTTCTTTGTTCATTGTTAATTTGCTGAATTGTTGCTAATTCACCCCGTCTTTTTCCCAACGCGAAGAATAAAGCCAGCACTGTTGTGACAACATATAACCAAGGAGAAAATCTTTCCACCTGAATAATGGAAACACCGGCTGCCACCCTCAGGACAAAACCTGCTGCGATAATCATGACATCCAGTAAAGGAACATGTTTAAGTTTTAATGAATAGGCTAAATTGATCAGGAAGTAAATTACTAAGATCAATAAAAAGGGTTTTGAGAGAATGAAGCCACCGATGATTGAAATCGATACGAGGACAACAGCAGAAATAATCGCAATTGGAATGGGTAATGCGCCAGAAGCGATTGGCCGGGATCTCTTTTTGGGATGTTTTCGATCTGCGTCGACATCCAAAATATCGTTGATCAGATAAACACTGGAAGAAACAAAACAAAACAGGAAAAAACCAATGATCGTTCTGGATAATGGCTCTATTTGGAATAATTGGCGGTCAAATACCAATGGAATGAGAACAAATGTATTCTTGATCCATTGATGGATGCGCATTTCTTTTAGAACCGATTTGAGCATGTATCAATATTATCATAAGTGTAAAAATATAAATATTAATTTGGTGATGCTCTTTAGTCTGAATTTATTACTGAAGCTAAGGTAAAATCTAATGGATGGCAAAAATACGAGTTGATGTTTACTTATTTGAACATAAGATGGTGGAATCACGCAGCCTGGCCCAAAGATTGATCATGGCAGGAGAAGTGACTGTTAATGGCGAAAAAGCCTTAAAACCATCCCAACAAATTGACGATCAGTCAAAAGTTGAAATCAAAAAAGGCCCGAAATTTGTTTCCCGAGGTGGAGAAAAATTGGAAGCGGCGGTAGTCAGCTTTGGACTGGTTGACTTAAACGGAAAAATATGTGTGGATGTGGGTTCTTCCACTGGTGGTTTTACTGATTGTTTATTACAGTATGGGGCAAAAAAAGTTTATGCAATTGATGTAGGTTTTGGGATCTTACATTGGAAGTTGAGAAATGATCCCCGTGTGGTCGTTATGGAAAGAACCAATGCCAGGAATGTCCTTGAATTTCCTGACGAAATTGATTTCGTGACAATTGATGCCTCTTTTATTTCTCTTAAAGTATTACTGCCTGTGATTAAAACCTGGATACAGGATTCAAGCAAAATCATCATGTTGATAAAACCTCAATTTGAGGCGGGAAGAAAAGACGCAGCCAAGGGATCTGGAGTGATTAGGGACGCAAATATTCACCGTAAAATTCTTTTTGATACGCTTAATTTTGCCACCTCGAACGGATTTCATTTTGAAGGACTAATGCTCTCACCTTTAACAGGACCCAAAGGAAATATTGAATTTCTGGCTTATTTATCAGCTGGGGAAGAAGATTCTGGAATGAATATTGAAGGTGCCATTCATTCAATCATTCCTGACACAGATTTGACTGATTAGTTAGAAAAAAATCAATTTGCGGTATACTTCTTACGCCTATGGAAAATGAATTCATTCGAAATTTTTGCATTATTGCTCATGTCGATCATGGTAAATCCACTTTGGCAGATCGCATGCTCCAATTGACCAACACTATTTCTGATCGAGATATGAAAGAACAGGTTTTGGATAGTATGGATTTGGAGCGTGAAAAAGGTGTCACCATCAAAGCATCAGCTGTGCGTATGAAATATACTGCAAACGATCAAAAAATTTATGAATTGAACTTAATTGACACCCCTGGACATGTGGATTTTAATTATGAAGTCAGCCGGGCTTTATTAGCTTGTGAAGGAGCGTTGCTTGTTGTGGATGCTTCACAAGGCATTGAAGCACAGACATTGGCAAATCTGTATCTGGCTTTGGAATCAGATTTGACGATTGTTCCTGTGGTTAACAAAATAGATTTACCTTCTGCCAGACCGGACGAAGTGGTTCAGGAAATTTCAAACCTGCTAGGCGTTGATCCGGATGAGATCATCAAAATTTCAGCAAAATCCGGAATCAATGTGGATTCAGTCCTGGAAAGTATTGTGAAAAATGTTCCACCACCAGTGGGTGATTCGGAAGCACCAATGCGTGCGCTCATTTTTGATTCCCATTATGACTCTTATAAAGGCGTGGTAGCTTATATACGAATCATGGAAGGAAAAATGACAAATACAGATGTTATTCGTATCATGTCGAACGGGCTGGATTTGAGGCCGGTTGAAATAGGTGTCTTTGCACCCGATATGAAAAGTGTTTCTGATTTGTCCGATGGAGATGTTGGTTATATCGCTACCGGACTTAAAACAGTAATAGAATGCCGGGTAGGGGATACGATAACCCTGGCAAAAAAACCAGCAACTTCTCCGTTACCTGGCTATCGTCATCCTAAGCCAATGGTTTTTGCAGGTATTTATCCTGTGGATGGGGAAGATTATCCGGATTTAAGAGATTCAATCGAAAAATTACAATTAAACGACGCGGCATTGGAATTCGTTCCCGAGACTTCTCAGGCATTGAATTTTGGTTTTCGTTGTGGGTTTCTAGGTTTGTTCCATATGGAGATTATTCAAGAGCGGTTGGAACGGGAATATGATCTTGATATTGTGGTGACTGCACCTTCGGTGGAATATCAAGTTGTTATGAAGGATTCAGAAAAATTTTTTATCGATTCCCCAGCCATGCTCCCAGATGAAGGTGATATCAGCGAAATTTTGGAACCCTGGATGAATTTACAGGTCATTACACCCACAGACTATTACGGTACCGTCATGGAAATGGTTAGAAAGCGCAGGGGTACTTATAAGGATCAGGAATACCCTGCTGCCAATCGCGTTCAACTGTCGTTTGAAATTCCCTTAGCAGAATTGATCATTAATTTTTTTGATGACTTAAAATCCAAAACCAGAGGTTATGCATCGATGGATTACTCCTTCGCTGATTATCGCCCTGAAAATCTGGTAAAACTGGAAGTTCTTGTCGGTGGTGAACCGGTTGATGCATTGGCAGCAATTGTGCACAAAGAAGATGCTTATCACAAAGGCCAAGCACTGGTAACCAAATTAAAAGAGTTAATTCCCAGACAAATGTTTGATGTTGCCATTCAGGCTTCCGCTGGTGGAAGAATTATTTCTCGGGCAAATGTAAAGGCATTGAGGAAAGACGTTTTAGCCAAATGTTACGGTGGTGATATCACCCGCAAGAAGAAATTGTTGGAGAAACAAAAACGTGGAAAACGGCGCATGAAAATGGTGGGAAATGTTGAAATCCCCCAGGACGCATTCATGGCTGTATTGCGTTTGGAGGGTGATTGAAATCAGAGCAAGCGCAAACTTCTCGTGATCTAATTAACATTTGGCGATGGATTCCCGGTTTTTTATTGAGTTTTATCGCCATAATTGCACTGATCAAACTCGTCCCTCTTGATCAGGCTTTAAATCTTTTAAAAAATATACCTTTTTGGTATTACATATTTTCTGCCTTATTTACTTTCGTGTTTTTATTAATTCGAACGATTGGATGGCGAGCTCTGCTCTCTTTTCGACCGACGTACATGGATACATTCAGAAAACTTTGTCTCGGCTATTTTATTAATAATATTTTTCCGTTCCGTCTAGGTGAAATCAGCCGTGCCGTTTTTATGGGAGCATCTTTAAAAGTGAACCCGGGTCAAATTCTTTCATCGATATTCATTGAACGTGTTTTTGACCTGATCATTCTGGCATTTTTTTTGCTAATCATGTTACCTTTTGTAGTAGGATTAACTTGGATAAAAACAACCGCCTGGCTAATTTTAGGGGTAATGGTCATTGGGTTGGTTTTCGTATTCTTAGTAGTTCAAAATTCCGCTCCATTCGAAAATTTCTTACAAAATGTTGGCAAAAAATCCAATGTTGTAATCAAAGTGATTATTCCCTTTATGTTATCGTTATTAGCGGGTTTCAAGGCACTCAAGGATCCTAAACAATTTGTCGTAGGGTTTTTAGGGGTTTTAGCATCATGGTTGGTTAGTTTTGTCCAATTTTCTTTATTTTTATATATTCTTACTGGATCTTCTGAATGGTGGTGGGGGGCATTTGCAAACACAGCTTTAGCATTGGGAATTGCTTTACCGTCAGCTCCTGCCGGCCTGGGTATTTATGAATCATCCATCGTGGCAGGATTAAAATTATTCAATATTGATGAATCTGTAGCGTTGGTTTATGCACTGATCATGCATATATCACAATTTATTTTGATTGGAATACTTGGACTATTTGCAATCAGCCGGGATGGATACTCATTTAAAAATCTATTTTCACAATTAGACAAATTTAAAGATCAAATGAAAAGCCAAAAAATAAGCGGAGAAACGCATGAATAAAAAATTTTTAATCACCGGTGGGGCTGGATTTATTGGCTCTAACTATGTGGCACGACTAATCCAACGCGGGGAAGATGTTACCATTTATGATAATCTTTCTCGCCCAGGTTCCACTTTAAACTTAATCTGGTTAGAGTCCTTGAAAGGAAACACCTTCAAGTTAATTGAAGCTGATATTCGAGATCAAGAAGCAATTAACAAGGCAGTTAACGAGATGGATGTGGTCGTACACCTGGCTGGGCAAGTGGCAGTTACCACTTCGGTTATGAATCCACGCGAGGACTTTGAAATTAATGCCCGGGGTACTTTCAATGTTTTAGAAGCAGCCAGGAATTCTAACAAAAATCCGATTGTGATCTATTCTTCTACTAACAAAGTGTATGGTGGGATGGAGGATATTCAAGTCGTTGAGAACGAAACCAATTATCGTTATTTGGATTTCCCCTTCGGAATTTCTGAAGACTTTTCATTGGATTTCCATTCTCCTTATGGTTGCTCAAAAGGTAGTGGTGACCAGTACGTGAGGGACTACCATCGAATTTATGGATTACCAACTGTTGTCTTGCGTCAAAGCTGTATCTATGGCCCGCGCCAATTTGGGGTTGAGGATCAGGGCTGGTTGGCCTGGTTCATTATTGCTGTTTTAACAGGAAAACAAATTTCGATTTATGGAAATGGAAAACAGGTTCGCGATGTTTTGTTTGTGAATGATTTAATGGACGCATATGATGCGTGTATTGATCAGATTGGTATTGCTGCAGGTCAGGTATATAACATCGGCGGTGGACCAGAACAGATGATATCTGTTTGGAAGGAGTTTTCTCCCATTTTAGAGAACTTGCTGAAAAACAAGATTCCTGTTGAATGGAGGGAGTGGCGACCTGGTGATCAAAAAATATATGTTTCTGATATTCGAAAAGCGCAAAATGAATTGGGATGGATACCCAAAGTACCTGTGAGAGATGGATTGCAGCAATTATTTGATTGGGCACAGGACAATGTAAACCTCTTTTCCAAATAGGCAATAAATTATGAAGATATTGATTGTATTGACTTATTATCGACCACACACTAGTGGACTCACAATCTATGCAGAGAGATTGGCAAAAGCTCTGGTGAATCGTGGGCATACTGTAACTGTGCTGACATCACAATTTGAAAAATCTTTACAGGAGCGTGAAATCCTGGATGGTGTCAATATTGTGCGTGTACCCATTTTGTTTAGAGTCAGTAAAGGCGTCATCATGCCGAAATTTGGGTATTTAGCTACAAAATTGGTAATGGAACATGATGTTATTATGCTACATTTGCCACAATTTGATGCTGCTGGTGTTGCTTTAAGGGGTAGGTTATTCAAAAAACCAACCATCATCACTTATCATTGTGATTTGATTATGCCATCCGGTATTATGGCGTGGTCTGCCAATAAAGCAGTCTTACTGATGAATGAATTAGCAGCATTATTCGCCCATAAAATCGTGACCTATACCAGAGATTATGCTGAAAATTCGACGTATCTCCGGCGATACTTAAAAAAATTAGATATTGCTCTTCCACCAGTGGAATTACCAGTGATATCCTCCCACGCGATTGAGGATTTTCGATTGGAACATAATCCTGAAAACCAATGGCCAGTCATTGGCATGGCAGCCCGCTTCGCGACTGAAAAAGGTGTGGAAGTGTTATTAAATGCCATGCCTAAGCTGCTTGATGAGTTTCCACATGTATTAATCCAATTTGCTGGCCCTTATCAAAACATTATTGGTGAAGAAATCTATTTCCAACGTTTATCTGAAAAAATCAATGCCTACCAAAAATCTGGGAATTGGAAATTTGTTGGGATTTTAAATCCGGACCAAATGTCTGCTTTTTACCCTAATTTGGATGTATTGGTTTTACCAAGTTTGAATTCCACTGAAGCATTTGGTTTGGTACAAATCGAAGCAATGATTAATGGCATCCCGTGCATTGCTTCCGATCTACCAGGTGTCAGGCAGCCAGTGAAAATGCATAAAATGGGTGAAATCATCTCAATTGGAGATTCGGATGCGTTAGCAGCTTCTCTAATTAAGATTTTTCGCAATCCTACCAGATACCAATATGATGGTGAATCAATTAAGCAGAATTATTTGCCTGATAAGGTCGCGGTGGAATATGAAAAATTCTTTGAATCCATTCGCAAGGATATCTCTCACTCATGAATGTATTAGGAAAAGAAACCAAAAAAACCGAGAACAAAGACTATTTGTGGCTGCAGATAAAAGAAATGCCCTATTTTCGGGGACTATTACGAGCTGTAGAAGCACGTGTATACCAGGATATCGAACTCACAGCACCAATTCTGGATCTAGGTTGCGGTGATGGGCATTTTGCTTCGATTGCTTTTGACCATCCGATTGATGTGGGAATTGATCCTTGGGCTGGACCTATTAAATTAGCGAAAAAGCAGGGAAGTTATCAGCATGTAATTAATGGATTAGGGAACCAATTACCATTTCCTAACGAATATTTTGGTAGTGTCATCAGCAATTCTGTTTTGGAACATATAGAAGACCTGGATGCGGTCGTGAAGGAAATTGCGAGAGTAACTAAACCAAATGGGACGTTTATTTTCTGTGTTCCGAACCACCTCTTTCTAAACAATTTATCAATTTCCAGCTTTTTGGACAGAATTTATTTAAAATCAGTTGGAAACCTATACAGGGATTTTTTTAATTGGATTTCCAGACACCATCATTGCGACTCTCCTGCAGCATGGGAAGAGCGTTTATCAACTTCAGGTTTTATAATTGATCGGTGGTGGCATTATTTTTCACCAAAAGCGCTTCATGTGCTTGAATGGGGGCATTATTTCGGCGTACCTTCTCTGGTCAGCCATTTTCTTTTCAAACGCTGGATCCTTATCCCCCAAAGGTGGAATTTATTTTTGACTGAAGCACTCGCACGAAAATATTATATTGAAGACCCGCAGCAAGAAAATGGGTCTTATTCTTTCTATATTTCATACAAGAAATAACCAATATTTTTGTACCCCATTAGAAAAATAAATTGGGTAAATTTAAGAAAGTTGGATGGGATATAATTGTAGAAATTTTTGACCCTCTTAGATATGAATGAACCAAGTTTATTAGATTTCATCAAAGCAAAAATAATGCCCTGGAAGTATTTTATTTCAGAGGAGTTTCTTGAATCTACCCCCTTGGAGGAAGAGAATTTTTCAGTTATCGATGGAGAAGATGATTTCCTTGGGAATGATCAATCGGTTGTTTTTATTACGAAATTGGGGAAATTTAAATTACTATTGGCGTTGCTACTCGCTTTTGTGGGCCAGTTCTTTTTAGAACCACCAGATCGAAATGTACCGGTTGCAATTATATTTTTTTTCCTCAGCATAGGCCTGGTAGTTTGGGTTGCCATTCTAAAAGATCCGATTTTTGATGATCAAAATATCAATGTTTCGAAACAGTTTGAAATTGATTTATCCTCCCGCAAGCTTAATCTTTTAGTAGCCAGTGGGCTTTCACTTATATTGGCCTTTTTTGCTTTTCAAAAAAACGGTGCAAATGAAGTTCTTTTTAATTCTTTAAACTTAAGCCTATGGGCATTATCGCTGATTTTCTTTTTGTTGGCTTTCCTGGATTTCGATCGAATTAAGACAAAAATCAATCAAATTAAACAAGATATCAAAGTAAAGTATTTGATTGTCAAAATCACTCCGTGGATGGTTCTTCTTGTTGTCGCAACGGTTTTGGTGTTTTATTTTCGCTTTTATCGCTTGAGTGAAGTTTTAGGGGAAATGTTCAGTGATCATGCAGAAAAATTATTAGATGTCTATGATGTATTGAATGGGAAATATCCCGTGTTTTTTGTTCGCAATACCGGTCGGGAATTTTTTCAATTTTATTGGACTGCTTTTCTGGCAATCCTTTTCAATACTGGTATTTCATTTATGAGTTTGAAAATTGGCACAGCTTTGGCGGGTTTCGTCACATTGCCATATATTTATTTATTGGGCAAAGAACTCAGAAATAAATGGGTTGGCATTCTGGCCTTTTTATTCGCTGGTATAGCCTATTGGCCGAATGTAATATCCAGAGTAGGTTTGCGATTTCCATTCTACCCAATGTTTGCTGCACCAACTTTATTTTATCTGATCAGAGGGATCCGTCAGAAAAGACGGAATGATTTTATTTATTCAGGAATAGCTTTGGGGCTTGGGTTGCATGGGTATAGTTCGACCAGGTTTCTTCCCATTGTTGTAGTGGCTGCTATCATTCTATATTTGATCCACAAACAATCTAAGGGATTCCGCAACCAAACCATAAATGCTTTCATCACGCTAGTAATAGCTAGCTTCATTATTTTTCTACCACTCTTTAAATTTACATTTGTTAATCCGGAAATTGTCAGTTACCGGATGATGACTCGCTTAACCTCTAGTGAAAGAGAAATGACCCAACCTCCCGGGGAAATATTTCTAAAAAATTTATGGAACGCTGAAACAATGTTTTTCTATTCCAATGGAGGTACCTGGGTGCATTCTATTCCTAATCGCCCTGCCCTTGATCTGATCAGCGCAGGTTTGTACTTATTGGGAAGTTTGATCGTAATCATTCAATATTTAAAACACCGTCACTGGGAAGATATTTTTCTACTTCTGGCAGTCCCATTATTAATGATGCCGTCGATCCTATCACTGGCTTTTCCAGAAGAGAATCCGAGTTTAAACCGGACGGGTGGCGCAATTATTCCAGTTTTTATTCTTATTGCCATTGGTTTTGAAAAGGTTTTTTACAGTGTATGGCGTACAACCAGACGGAAGCGAAACAAGTTCATCTATTTAGTCGTTGGGATTGGATTATTCTTTATCTCAGCCACCATCAATCATGATTTGGTTTTCAACCAATTTGATAAACAATTTATGGCTGGAGCGTGGAATACAAGTCAGATCGGTGGAATTATTCAGGGGTTTGTGAAATCCACTGGAAATGCTGATCGGGCCTATGTGGTTCCATCTCCTCATTGGGTGGATACGCGCCTGGTGGGGATCAATGCTGGCTATCCCACTAAAGATTATGCACTATGGCCGGATCAATTTGAACAACTAAAGGTTGATGAGGGTGAAAAATTGGTTATCTTAAGGCCAGATAATAAGGAAGCGCTGGATTTGTTAGAGGCAATGTTTCCCAATGGGGTGCTATTTAACTATGATTCTGGATTTGTAGGAAAGGATTTTTATATTTACCATATACCGCCTGTCATTATTCGCGAAGGAAGCGGCATAGCTCCATAGGAATCTGTGAAGATGAGTCAAAATTCAATGAAGAAAAAAATCACAACAATTATTGTCTCGATACTTTTTCTAGCCTTTCTCGCTGTGAGCATTTTTTTCCGAATAAGGGGTCTATTTTGGGGTGAATACTTATATTTGC
This sequence comes from uncultured Anaerolineaceae bacterium, assembly GCA_942491385.1. GTDB lineage: Bacteria > Chloroflexota > Anaerolineae > Anaerolineales > Anaerolineaceae > UBA6170. The sequence continues at coordinate 254,565 of CALOAF010000008.1, forward strand.
ATCCAGATGAGCGCTTCTTAATCCAGGTTGGGTCTAACATTGCATCAGTTGATTCAATTGGAAGCTATTTCAATACTCACTTTTCTTCTTTAAATCCTCATAACCGTGGCCATGGTTTTTTTGTTTACGGTGATTTTCCAATCATACTGACTCGCTATATTACTGAAGGTTTTTTCGAATTTACGGGTTGGAATGAAATCACTCAGGTTGGTAGGTTTCTATCCACCATTTTTGACTTGGGGAGTGTCATCCTTATTTTTTTCATTGGAAAAAAATTATTTAATCAATGGGTGGGTTTATTGGCTTCGATTTTTTCAGGGATGGCGGTGCTTCAGATCCAGCAATCGCATTTTTTTACAGTAGATACATTCGCTACCTTCTTTACCACTCTGGCGGTTTATATCGCTGTCATTATTTCACAAACGGATTTTTCATTTAATAAGAACCCGGGAGGAAATGATCTTCCTGAAGATCAAGAGCCACAGAAAATCAAGAAAAATTGGATTCCCAGTCAGAAAACATTCATTTATTCTATTATTTTTGGAATTGTAGTTGGTTTGGCAGCAGCCTCAAAAATTAATACAGTAACAATTGCCATTTTACTTCCGCTTTCATATTTAACCATATGGAGAAAACTTCCATTCCCTGATTCTGGGATAAAAAGTGAGATTATACTTCGGGACCTGGTCATAGGTGGAATTTTTGCCTTGATATCGTTTCGGATTTTTCAACCATATGCATTTGAAGGACCTGGTTTTTTTGATATTCAACTTAATGAACTTTGGTTAAATAATTTAAGAGAAGTAAGTGCCCAATCTGGCGGTAAAGTGGATTTTCCACCTGCCTTGCAATGGGCGAGAAGAAGCTTTTTCTTCTCAGGAAAAAACCTCTCTTTATGGGGATTAGGATTACCACTTAGTACCGTGGCCTGGTTGGGTGTGTTCACAATGGGGTGGCGGATTTTGCGGGGTGAGTGGAAAAAATATTTACTTCTCTGGGTCTGGACAATGGGGTATTTCCTATGGCAATCCTCGCTGGGTAATTCGGTGATGCGTTATCAAATGCCGGTTTATCCGATGTTTGCTTTGATGGCTGCCTGGATGATTAACTTTTTATTTACGTATAAACCAATACATTCTGGTTGGAAAAAACCATTGAAAATTATGGGTGGTTTTCTCACTTTGATTTCAGTTTCAGGAACATTTATTTGGGCATTTATGTTTAGCTCCATTTATGTAGAACCAATTACCAGAATTGAAGCTTCTCACTGGATTTTTGATAATGTTCCCGGTCCAATTAATTTGATGATTCGGCAAGGAGATGAAATTAATCAAAAAATTATCTCCTATCCCTACAATTATTTCATTAATCAGGAGAATCCATACTCTTCCCATTTCAGTGTTGAAAAAGGTGGTCTTCTGGAAGAAATTACGTTCGGACGAATTATCCCGCAAGCAGAACTTGATCTTTCAGAAGGGAATCTACTCATTTCAATTTTTGATGTAGGTAATTCAGGACAACTAATAGAAAGATATGAGTTGAAGGGACCATTTAATCTTCAAGGTTCGAGAAAATTAAATCATTACTCAGTAAAGATTGATCCTCCCGTTAACTTCCAGGCAGATCATACCTACCAAATAGTCATTAATTTCACTGGTTCAGATGCGATTTCATTCCAAGGTAGCGGAACAGCCAATGAATCTGTTTGGGATGATGGTCTTCCATTAAGAACTGATGGATACGATGCTTTTGGTGGTATATATCAAAAAGATCTCACATTTCAGATGTACTGGAATGACAATCAGGAAAAACTTGATCGGTTTACCTCAACATTATTTCAAAGTGATTACATATTTATTTCTTCAAACAGACAATGGGGTACTACCACAAGAGTTCCTGAAAGATATCCGTTAACTACCCATTTTTACCAGGAATTAATGGGGTGTCCAGATGAAGATGAGATTTACAAATGTTACAGCCAGGCAAAGCCAGGCATGTATGAGGGCAATTTGGGTTTTGAACTCATACAAGTGTTTGAGTCATATCCAAAAATTGGTGATTTTGTGATCAATGACCAATATGCGGATGAGGCTTTTACCGTTTATGATCACCCCAAGGTGCTCATCTTCAAAAAAATTGCAAATTATGACCCTATCCACGTTTCGAAAATATTGAACGAGGTAGATCTCAAAAAAGTCATCTACATTACCCCTGGTGAATTTCCGGATTATCCAGCTGATTTGGAACTCTCTGAAGAACAATTCAGTGGTCAACAGGCAGGGGGGACCTGGTCGAAGATTTTTGATACATCGAATTTGATCAACCAGAATCCTCCCTTAGCGGTTGTGATTTGGTACCTGGCAATAACCGCGTTAGGTCTAGTTTTTTACCCAATCGTTCGTCTAGGCTTTAATGGCCTGGTAGACAAAGGTTATGCTTTTAGCAAGCTTTTTGCTATGGTGTTTATATCACTTTTTGTCTGGGTGGGAGGATCCTATGGAATTCAGGTCACTAGAGGTTTTATATGGATTGTTATTGGGTGCGTATCCATCATTAGCTTGCTGATTGGGTACATTTCAAGAAAAGCGATTCTTTCAGATCTCAGGATTTTGAAGAACATTTTCATTTGGATGGAGATTATTAGTTTTGTCTTGTTTGTGATATTTCTATTAATACGATTGGGAAATCCGGATTTATGGCATCCAGGTAAAGGTGGAGAAAAACCTATGGATTTTTCCTATTTGAATGCTGTCATCAAGAGCACCTCTTTTCCACCGTATGATCCTTGGTATGCAGGTGGATATATCAATTACTACTACTATGGGTTTGTTATCATTGGAATTTTTATTAAATGGTTAGGAATTGTTCCTGCGATTGCTTACAATATCGTGTTGCCGACCCTCTTCAGTTTTGTGGGGATTGGGGCTTTTGCTATTGCTTGGAACTTGGTGCTGTTTTATAGAATCGAAAAAGATCCAATTTTCGTTCCATCAAAAACAATCAAAGACATCTTTAGCTCAAATGAGGGCAAAGCTGGGTTGGCAGGTATTTTATTGACAATAATCCTCGGTAATCTGGGGACAATCCGGATGATCTGGCGCGGATTACTAAAGTTAGGTTCTTCAGGTGGTGGCATTGATGGTGCAAGCATTTTTGAGCGTTTTTTGTGGACATTTAAAGGACTAGTTGGGTTCTTTAGTGGAAACCGGCTACCTTATTATCCAGGAGATTGGTATTGGGTCCCCAGCAGAGCGTTGCCTGGAGAACCAATCACTGAATTTCCGTTCTTTACCTTTATTTATGCTGATCTACATGCTCATTTAATCGCGATGCCCATAACAGTGATGGCAATTGCTTGGTCCCTTTCGATTATTTTGAGTAAATGGAAATTTAATGAAATCCTGCCTGGATGGTTTACGAAAGCAGTAATTATTATTGTGGGTGCGGTGAGCATTGGCGCACTTCGCCCCACCAATACCTGGGATTTTCCCACCTATTTGATCCTCGGAGGGGTTGTAATTCTTTTTACGATTTTGAGATATGGAAATGGGTTCAGAACTGCATATCACCTGAGTGGTTTCAAATCGAGGGTTGTTGAAGGTCTCATGATGGTGATAGTTTTTGTGGCTGCCGCATTTGTTTTTTACCAACCTTTCAGTGAGTGGTATGGACAGGCATATACACAAATTCAATTTTGGACAGGTAACCACTCACCATTCTGGTCTTATTTCACTCACTGGGGAGTTTTCTTATTCATTCTATCGGCTTGGTTTATCACTGAAACAATTGAATGGATGGCAGATACTCCATTGTCAAAAGCAAGAAAATTGCTCAAATACAGTTTTTGGATTTGGCTGGGTTTGACTGCCATCTTTTCGATCACCATTTATCTTTTATCAAAAGAAATAATAATTGCCTGGTTAGTTTTTCCGATGATTGCCTGGGCAGGAATTTTACTATTAAGAAAAGATCAGTCTGATGCAAAAAGATTTGCTTTCTTTCTGACCGGTACAGCGCTTGTATTAACATTGATGGTTGAGTTAATTGTTTTAAAAGGCGATATTGGACGCATGAATACAGTGTTCAAGTTTTATCTCCAGGCGTGGATTCTTTTTGCAATTAGTAGTGCAGTTGCTTTGAATTGGAGTCTTCCAGAAATAACCAGGCATTGGTTCCCAGAATTAAAAAACTTTTGGCGGATCGGCTTGATCCTGCTGATAGGCTGCGCTGCATTGTATCCTATCACTGCGACCGCTGAAAAAATTGATGATCGCATCAGTAATGAAACTCCACTGACACTTGATGGAATGAAGTATATGCAAAACTCAAATTATTCGTTTGAAGGTGAAAATATGAGCCTCGAAGAGGATTATTTGGCTGTTCGCTGGATGCAAGAGAATGTGGATGGTTCGCCGGTCATTGTTGAAGCGAATACTGTGGAATATAGTTGGGGAAGCCGTTTTTCAATTTATACAGGTTTGCCTGGGGTGGTGGGTTGGAACTGGCATCAACGGCAACAAAGGGCTGTCGTTCCTTCGATTTGGATTACCGATCGAGTGGAAGCGGTCAATAATTTCTATTTAACGACCGATATTGAAGAAACTGAAAATTTCTTAACGAAATATGATGTTTCTTATATCATTGTTGGGCAGGTGGAGCATGCAAAATATGTTGGTGAAGGGATTGGTAAGTTTTCGCAATTGGATGGTATGCTTTGGAAATCTGTATATTCGATTGGAACTACTAAAATTTACCAAGTGATAAAAGACAATGATTAACGAATTCATCTATCATATAATCTCTAAACAAGATTGGGACCTTGTCGCAGAAACACAGTTTTATTCACCTGAATCTTTGATAAGTGAAGGTTTCATTCATTTTTCATTCAAAGATCAGATTCCCGGTGTGATTGAACGCTATTATCAGAACCAAAAAGGTTTGTTAGTTCTAAAGGTACAAAAAAATAAGATAAAATCAAGTTTAGAATTTGAAAAAGTAGCAGACATTGGGTTGTTCCCTCACCTTTATGGGAAATTAAATATTGACTCTGTCGTTGGTGTTTTTCCAATTCTCATAGATGAAAATAAAAAGATTTTCTGGTGTGAGTGATGGTTGGGTTTTGAATTTGACAGAAAAATTATCTCCTTAGAAATCAATAGAAGCAAAGAACCGTAAATGATAAAAAAAATATTAACAATTGAACACTTACTCTATACCTTGGCAATTATTATTGGAATAGCATTCCGTTTCATTCATTTGGGAAATTTACCGCTTTCAGATGCTGAGGGAATGGTGTCTTTACATGCTTTACAATTGCTTTCTCCAGAAAAAAATTTTGGTTATTCCGATCAAACTTTTTTAGCAAATATTCAAGCGCTTTTATTTTTCTTCTTTGGAAACAGTAATTTCATCGCCAGGCTTTTTCCAGCAATGATAGGAGTGTTATTTATTCTAACTCCATCCTTATTCAGAAATTATTTCCACCCAAGAGCAATGATCATTCTTTCCTTCTGGATTGCGTTGAGTCCAACGTTCATTGCTGTGTCCAGGCAGGTAGATAGCACAATTTTATTTCAGTTGACGATATTCTTATTCATCTTTTTTCTAATCAAGCGGACTGTAATTCCCAGTGCAGTATTTTTTGTTATCAGCCTATTATGTGGAGGAATATTCTTTTGGACATTCATCGTGGTGCTCTTTACCTTAATTTATGTATATTTATTTCTCCATAGACATAACAATCGTATATATGACCAATTTACCCAGTTAATAAAATATTTCCAATGGAAAAAATTTGGGATTGTGTCCATTATTGCCTATGTGTTGCTGAGTACGGTCGGGTTTATATTTCCGGAACAATTATCGGGTGTCGGATACGGATTAAATGTTTATTTGAACAGTTGGTCGCAACCCTCATCCTTGCATTTATCAGATTTGATCCGAGGCCTGTTTTTCTATGAAATTGGGGCGATATTTTTTGGAATCGCAGGAATCATTTATATTGTGCGAAAACACCAACTCGCAGGATTACTGATCTCGGGTTTGTTGTCATTTAGTTTTATTCAATTAATTTTCATAGCAGAGAAATCCATTGTCTACAATTTATTCATTGTTTTACCATTGATCATTGCTGGATCATTCTTCATCCATCAATTTGCAACTTTTCCACGAACGTTTATGTCAAAAATTTTGACTGTAACATTTATTGCTCTGTCGATATTATTCTTTATAAGCCTGGCGTTCATGAGTATGTTTGCAAACCCATTTCAGGGGGACCAAGAAAATACGTTGCGTATATTTTTCATTATTGCTGGATTTGCATTAATCATTGGTGCAGGCATTTTGACCGGGTGGGCAATTAGTTGGAAAATCGCAGTGAAGAGCTTTCTATTATTAGCAATCATCTTTATGTCGATTATCTCCATGTCGGCAGCGATGAATGCCTCTGGGTTGCGAAACCCTTATCAAAATGAAATTCTTTTTCTTAGTCCAATTCCTTTAGAACAGGATTTATTAATCGACACTTTACAAGATTATTCCGAGTGGAATTATGGTGAAAAGCAAACAATCAATATTTTTATGATGGGTGATCAACCGGCATCATTGTTGTGGGCGTTAAGAAATTTTGACAATATTGCTCAAGGGAATGAGATTCCTCTCAATGAGGAATTTGATGTAATCATCACCAATGCTGATCAGTCTCTGGTTCAATCAGATTCATTCAGAGGGCAAGATATTTTATGGACCATTAAGCCTGCCTGGGCTACCATGAGTAGTTCCGAATATGCTCAGTGGTTTTTAACAAGGCGTGCACCTCAGGATATTCTTAATCAAAAATCAATTATTGTCTGGGTTCGAAATAGTTTATTTCCAGGCGCTGATGCACAATAATTTCAAGGAGATATATGGGAAATAAATCATTTACAATCACATTGGACGGTCCAGCTGCTTCAGGAAAATCAACCCTGGGAGAACGATTGGCAAAATCCTTGCATTTTCTATATTTGGATACAGGTGTCATGTATAGGGCAGTCACATTGGCGGTTATCAAGAAAAAAGTTGATGTAAATGATGAAAATCTGGTTACCAAGGTCGCAGAAGAAATGGATCTTGATATCCATACAGCGACGATTGAAGATGGACGTAGCAATGATGTCATTCTGGATGGCAAAGATGTGACCTGGGATATTCGATTGCCCGAGGTTGAAGCTCATGTCTCCCAGGTTTCTGCCTATAAAGGAGTTCGTGTAGCAATGACTATGAAGCAACGCGAGATTGGTAATAGAGGTGGCATTGTTATGGTAGGAAGAGACATAGGTACAGTTGTTTTACCTGATGCAGAAATCAAAATTATATCTGGATGCATCAGTGGAAGAGAGAGCAAAACGACGGTATCTAGAACTCATTCATCGAGGAAAACAAGCTTCATATGATAGTGTTCTGGCAGATTTACAACGCAGAGATAAAATTGATTCCTCCCGCACCATTGCACCATTACGACCTGCAGGTGATGCCATCATGGTTGATTCGGATCAAATGAATGCAGAGGAAGTTTTTCAATATATTTTTAATATGGTGAAAGATAAAAAGAAACTGGATCTGGATTTGTAATTATTTAATTAAAACGTATTATCTTCACTCTGATCTATTAGACCAGGAAGGAATCAATATGTGCGATACTTTCGTTTTGTTACCTGATTTCGTAGAAAATCATAAATTTTATTTTGGTAAAAATTCTGATCGGGATCCAAATGAAGCCCATGAAGTGGTCATTATTCAAGGCAAACAATATGGGAAAGACGAATTATTAAAATGTACCTACGTAAGCATTCCGCAGGTTGAAAAATCAAATAAAGTGCTCCTTTGCAAACCAGTTTGGATTTGGGGGGCAGAAATGGGGGTGAATGAACACGGCGTTGTCATTGGCAATGAAGCTGTTTTCTCGAAAATTCCTGCAGGCAAGGAACCTGGTTTAATTGGCATGGACTACCTCCGTTTAGGATTGGAAAGGGGAAACAGTGCCAGAGAAGCATTAGATGTCATCACAACATTATTGGAAGAATATGGTCAATCCGGTAATTGTGGATTTATGCACCCTTTCTATTATCACAATAGTTTTATGATTGCCGATCAAAATGAAGCCTGGAAATTAGAAACTGTAGATAAACATTGGATTGCGGAAAGAATTGACGGCTTTGGGGCAATTTCCAATAGTTATTCAATTGAAAATCATTGGGATTTAATTTCTCCCAATCTAATACAGACCGCGATAGAAAAGGGTTGGACCAAGAATAAAAAGAATTTTAATTTCAGGGAGGCGATTTCGGATTGGTTGATAACAACCTTCAGCGATTCAAAACAACGTCGTTCCTGTTCGCTCAGAAATATTAATGAAACTGGTCCGCAAACAAATCTGGAAGATATTTTTAAAACTCTCAGAAGTCATCGGGACGAAGAAAAATTTAGCCCAGATAAGGGGATAACCGGAGCTGATCTGTGTATGCATGCTGGTTTTGGTCCCATTCGAGTCAGTCAGACAACAGGATCGATGGTTGTTGAACAGGATGAAAAAGGATTAATTGTTTGGGTTACCGGCTCTTCTGCTCCTTGTCTCAGTATTTTTAAACCAATGTCATTAGATCAGGAATTGAACTATTTTGGCCAAGGCCCTGAGTTGGATTATGACAGTCATTCTTATTGGTGGCAGCAGGAACGCATTCATCGAACGATTTTAAAAGACTATCGAGGATTCAGTCCTGAATATCGAAAAGAATTATTGGAACTTGAATCTAGATTCCTGAGTAGGATGAGAGAATATAAAGGTCAAATTGAGTTAATCGCGGATTGTTTTGATGAAGCCATTATATTCCAAAAGAAATGGGTTGAGAAATTAATAACTCAGCCTGCCAAGGATAAAACAAATTATCTATACAGGTCAGTATGGAATAAAAATAACAAGTTAGCCAAAATGCCAAATTAGCAGATAGCAATGCTATAATTTTTATAGTTGGTTTTTGGAATACGATGCCTATTTCTTACAATGTTCTTTTTCCCTCAAGACCTTATATAACTCCACCCAAGGATTTTCTTGGTTTTGTGGTGTGGTTCATCTTTTTATTTCTCATCATTTTGATCATGAAGAAACTATGGCAACCGCTACCAAGTCGGCGACAAAAAAATTGGTGGCTTTTTTATGGATTGGCATTATTAGCGCCGTTTTCAGTGATTCTTGGCGGTATACAATTCGAAAACTTTAGCGCCGGAATGGCTGTTTCAGGTCTAATTTTATTCCTTTTTGTCGCGTTACCCTGGCAAATTGCAGCAGGTTTTTTTGGTTTATTTCCTGCAGTCATTATTGGTTTGATCAGTGGCATATCCATGTCGTGGTGGGGGACTCATAATTTATTTACGATTGTAGAAACAATCGGCATGGCTACCTTATTCGCTTATCTGGTTCGTCAAAATTACAGAACAAAAATTTTCAGTTTTATTCGATTTCCGATTGTTGCAGCAATGTTTACGGGGCTAATTTTTATTCCGGTTCTTTTTCTTGATCAGGTATTAAATGCAAGCGGTTCACTTGCTGTGCGCCTTGATTATGGCTTGACGCAGACATTCTCACAATCCATTTTCAGAGTGGTAGAGGTCATATTGGGTGGTGGGATATGCAGTATTCTTTATATCCTTTGGCCCAGGTTGTGGTTTTTCCCGAAGTATCTTTCACCTACACCAATGGAAAAGAAAATTGAAACCCGGTTTTTGATGACCACATTGCCGGTTATTCTATTCGTGGTTCTATTTGTTGTTTATGTGGATTGGAAAGTAGCCAGCAATGCCGCCCAAGATCTGGTGGAATCGAGGCTCAAAGGAACTGCATTAATCGCCTCTGAAAGTCTTCCGTACTTCTTTGAATCAGGCCAAAACCTGATTATTAGTCTGGCGGATGAGGATCTTTTAAATAATGAGACAGATATCTGGACTGATTTGTCCAAAAAAATTAAAGTAATTCCTTTCTTTTCACAATTATATGTTTTTGATCGTCAGGGCGACCCTAAAGATGGTTATCCCACCCGCGATTTTGGTCAATTGCAATTGTCCATCGAAGAAATGACTGGCATTGACCTGGCGTTAAAAGGAGTTCATTTTCAGATTTATACTTCACCGCCAAAATTATCGAATAGTTCAGTTTTGCTTACATTTATTACTTCCATTACGGATACTCAGGGAAATCCAATCGGTGTCCTGATCGGTAGGACAGACTTTTCAACAAATCCTTATGTTCAACCTACGATTGTCACTTTAAATAATTTTACCAAGGTGAAAGGGGAGAGCATAATTTTGGATGATCAAGGAAGAATTATTTATCATTCCAATTTGAATCCTCAACGATTGGGGTCGCCTTACCCACGTGAAATACCAATTTCACCCGGGATATTTAATGAATTGGCAACCGATGGTACCGATCAATTGGTTTTCCACCAACCATTGACTGGCAGGTCCTGGTCTGTACTGGTAGGGTTACCTTATACAGAAGTACAGGAACTGGCATTAAGAATTGCAGCCCCATTACTAGGAGTGTTGGGATTGGTCATCATTCTGGTTGTTTTGGCTTTACGCTTAGGTATCAAACCAATTACCAAATCAGTCAGATCGCTTTCAAACCAGGCAGCACTCATTTCTCAAGGTGAATTGGGCCATCCGATGAGCATTCAAAGTGTTGATGAATTAGGACAGTTAGCCTATTCATTTGAACAAATGCGTGTTCGGTTGAGGGACAGATTGGAAGAACTAAAGCAACTATTAGTATCAAGTCAGAATGTGTCTAAGCATCTTGATATTCACGCTGCAGTTCACCCAATTTTGCAGGCAATGTTAGGCCACGATGGTTCCCATGCACGTGCTGTTTTGATTCGACAGGTAACCGCTGACCAATTATCGTCTCCATATCTATGTATTGGAATGGGTCAAGAAAATCAAGCAACCAATGCATTAGACCGCCAGTTATATGAAATGATGCTGAAACAAGATGTACTGCCTATCCCAAATTTATCTAGATTTAAGCGTTTTGTCATTCCAGGCAATGCAATACCTGGTGCGATCGTAGCAATTGCTCTTTCACATGAGAATCAATATTTCGGGGTGATCTGGTTGGCGTTTAATAAGCCTCGTACCTTTACAGACGAGGAAATACGTTATTATAAAACCCTTGCCAGTCAGGCAGCTATGGCAGCAGCTAATGCACAATTATATGCAACTGCCGAATTAGGACGCCAACGTTTCGAAGCAGTATTGAATTCAACGCCTGATCCGGTCATGGTATTTGATGATGCCAACCAACTGATTCTAATTAATCCTGCTGCGAAACAATTGGGTGGATTGTTTAAAGAAGCCACTCTGGGATTAAAGATGGATGCTGTTATTGAACACGACGAACTATTGGAGCTATTAAAGAAGGACACAATCAATCGTGATACTTCCAGAGAAATTCAATTAAGCAATCGGCGGGTGTTTTTTACAACAGTCTCATCTGTCATTCGGAATGATCAATTGGTTGGAAAGGTGTGTCTGTTGAGAGATATCACTCACTTTAAAGAAGTGGATACTTTTAAATCAGAGATCGTCTCAACCGTAAGTCATGATCTTAGATCGCCTTTGACATTAATGCGGGGATATGCCTCAATGCTGCAAATGGTAGGTGAAATCAATGAACAACAAAGGTCATATATAGCAAAAATTGTTTCGGGTGTCGATAGTATGTCAAAATTAGTAAATAATTTGTTGGATTTAGGCAGGATTGACGCGGGAATTGGCTTAAAGCTTGAGAAAACAAACCTCATTTATCTGGCAGAACAGGTAGTACTTGAATTACAACCATATGCAAACCAAAAAAATATTGAGTTGATTTTGGATTATTCCATCAACCGTGATACCAGTATTGAAGCGGATTCTGCATTAGTCCAACAAGCACTTTATAATGTTGTCGAAAATGCATTAAAATACAATTCTTTAGGGGGATCTGTAAAGGTAAATGTTGTTTCCGATGACGGCCATGCAACATTTGAAATCAGTGATAACGGTATCGGAATAGCACCAATCGACTTACCGCATTTATTTGAGAAATTTTATAGAAGTGGTAGACGTGAGGCGTACCATCAAAGGGGAACAGGATTGGGACTGGCCATTGTAAAATCGATAATCGAAAAACACAGCGGGAAAGTCTGGATCGAGAGCAAATTAGGTCGTGGCAGCAGTTTTTACCTGCAATTACCCGTGAAACAAGGATAACGATAAAATTAACAGCAGGTTTTGGTCAAATACGTTGAAAATTGGTCGGAAAAAGTGTATCGAATTTGATTATTTGTGATATAATATTCGTTTGCATGTATATGGTTTTTTATTGTTGATTTAGTATTAAGCGGAGAAATCAATCTTCGCTTATCTTTGTTGTTCTCAGGGACATTTATAAGGAGGCTTTTTAGTGGAAACCAAGAGTCTTGTCGCATTACGTATCAGCCTTGCTTCGCCAGAAACTATTCGAAGTTGGTCTTATGGAGAAGTGCTCAAGCCAGAAACAATCAATTATCGTCGGCTTCGGCCAGAAAAAGATGGTTTATTTTGTGAGGCTATTTTCGGACCTACACGAGATTATCAATGTTATTGTGGAAAATACAAGAATCCACGCTATAAAGGAATTGTTTGTGATAAATGTGGTGTAGAAGTCACACGTTCGGCAGTTCGTAGAGAGCGGATGGGGCATATCGAGTTAGCTGCTCCGGTGGCACATATCTGGTATACCCGCAGAATCCCTTCTTATTTAGGATTATTACTCGATATTTCCAGAAGAAACCTGGATCGTGTGTTGTACTTTGCTCAATACATTGTCACTTTTGTGGATGAGGATGCCAGACAGAAGGCATTAAAACGTCTGGAAGATGAAATTAGTTTTTCAGAACGAGAACAAGCAACAGAAATCAATGCCAGAATTCTGGAAGTTAAACAAGCACGAGATCGGAAAATTGAAGAATTACGGAAACAACAAAAAGAAATTCAGGATCGTCGTGAAGAGCAAATTGCCAACTCACTGGCACCAGTGATGCGCGATGGTCAGACATTAGAACGCGAATTACAGGAAAAAATTGGGAATGTGGCCAGGACAGATATTGTTTTTGAAAAGATCAACAACATTGTCATTGTCAAAGCTGGTGAAACGATATCCAACCAACATATAGGAATGGTGCAAAAAGCTGTCAAAGAACATCTTGAAGAACTCGAGAACCAAACTCGTGATCAAATTGTGCGTGAAATTGAAATGATCAAGATGGAAATCGATCAGGTGAAGGCACAGGCTGATCTTGAAATGGAATCTTTGAGAAATAATCTCGAGGATCAATCAACCGTTTCACAAAATCAAAATTCCCGTCTGCGTGATGAATTACAGGATCTAAAACCCTTCACATTCTTGAGCGAGACCCGTTTTCGTGAATTAAAACAACGTTGGGGGCAGGTTTTCAGAGCTGATATGGGCGCTGAAGCATATTATGACATTCTCAAACGACTTGATCTCGATAAATTATCTGAAGAACTGTGGGTGGAAGTACGGACATCGAAGAGTAAGCAAAAAAGAAAAAAAGCCACAACCCGTTTGAAAGTTGTAGAAGCCTTTAGACGCTCCAAAAATCGAGCAGAGTGGATGATTATGACTGTTTTACCAGTTATTCCTCCTGATCTGCGCCCAATGGTTCAATTGGATGGTGGGCGATTCGCAACCTCTGACTTGAATGATCTATATCGGCGGGTGATTAACCGCAACAATCGCCTCAAACGACTTTTGGAATTAGGCGCTCCGGATGTGATCGTGCGTAATGAGAAACGTATGCTCCAGGAAGCTGTTGACTCATTGATTGATAATTCTCAACGCGGAAAAGCATTGTCTCGCCGAGGTCGCCGGGAGTTGAAATCATTGAGCGATATGTTGAAAGGCAAAAAAGGCCGTTTCCGCCGTAACCTGTTAGGGAAACGTGTCGATTATTCAGGGCGGTCTGTGATCGTCGTGGGTCCCACACTCAAACTTTACCAGTGTGGTTTGCCAAAGAATATGGCGTTGGAACTATATAGACCATTTGTGATCTCACGTTTGGTTCATCATGGTTATGCAGCTAATGTGAAAGGCGCCCGTCGTTTCATTGAAAGAAACAGACCTGAAGTATGGGAAGTGTTAGAAGAAGTAATTCGTGATCGTCCGGTTTTGTTAAACCGAGCACCAACATTGCATCGTCTTGGTATTCAGGCTTTCGAGCCAATTTTAATTGAAGGCAGTGCCATTCAGTTGCATCCTCTGGTAACTACAGCTTTCAACGCTGACTTTGACGGTGACCAGATGGCAGTGCATGTTCCATTATCTGATAAGGCTGTTTGGGAAGCTAGAAACCTCATGCTGTCCTCCAAAAATTTGTTGAAGCCAGCTGATGGTGAGCCAATTGTAAGCCCCGCCAAGGATATGGTTTTAGGTGTTTTCTATCTAACCAATTATGACAACCTGCAACACAAAGGTGATGGCAGAATTTTTGCCAACATGGATGAAGCAGATCTGGCTTATACATTGGATCAGGTGGAGGTTCATTCTAAAGTTAAATTGCTGGCTGAGACCTGGTATGACGAAAATGGCATGCGGATGGTTCAACCCCGTCAGGTAATCCTCGACACAACAGTTGGAAGAATTTTATTCAATCGAATTCTCCCTGAAAAAGTACAATTTATCAACCGTGAATTGGAAAAAGGTGGTGTCAAAGATCTGATTGCTGAAGTGTATGAGGTATATGGTGAAGAAACTACCACCAGAACCGCAGACAATATCAAAGATATCGGTTTCGAATTTGCGATGCGCTCTGGATCAACGCTTGCTGTAGCGGATATTTCCATGCCGATTAAGAAACCAGAAATTTTGGCGAAAGCCCAAGCCGAGGTTGAAGATGTACAACGTTCATTCCGACGTGGTTTATTAACCGAACAAGAACGGAATGAACGCGAAATTGAAATTTGGCAGAAGACAACCAAAGATGTTGCCGTCGCGGTGCGTGAAAGTATGGATCCAAATGGCAATCTCTCAACCATGGCAAATTCCGGCGCTACAAAAGGTGGATTTGGCCCAATTTCTCAGTTGGCTGGTATGCGTGGCCTGATGGCTGATCCTGCAGGTCGCATTATTCGCTTGCCCATTCAATCAAACTTCCGAGAAGGTCTAACAGCGCTCGAATACTTTATTTCGACCCATGGTGCTCGAAAAGGTCTTGCAGATACAGCTTTACGGACTGCAGATGCTGGATACCTGACACGACGTTTGGTGGATATTGCCCAGGATGTAATCATTAATGAACATGATTGTGGTACCGACGCTGGTATTTACATGCTTGCGTCTGATGATGTTGCTGGTCAACCATTTGGTGTCAGATTATTTGGTCGAGTAGTCGCAAAAAGAATTGTCGATTCGGAAACTGGTGAGGTTGTTGTTGAGCATAACGACATTCTAGACCACGATCGAATTCGTAAAATTGAAAAACACGGAATTAAAGAAGTCAAAGTGCGTTCTCCAATGACCTGTGAGTTAATTCATGGTATCTGTGCAACCTGTTATGGTATGGATTTAGGCAGAGGAAAAATTGTGCAACTTGGTTCTGCAGTCGGTACTGTGGCTGCCCAATCCATTGGTGAACCTGGCACGCAATTGACATTACGAACTTTCCATACAGGTGGTGTTGCAGCCGGTGGTGATATCACAACCGGTCTACCCCGTGTAGAGGAATTATTTGAAGCTCGTCGGGCACCTAAGGGTGAAGCTGTCATCAGTCAGATTTCTGGTGTTGCTCAAATTCTTCAAAGTGACCGTTATAGTGAACAGCGAATGGTGCGTGTTGAACATAGTGAAATGCTAAGCGACAACTACGATGTTCCGGAAGAGTGGACAATTCGTGTAGCGGATGAAGATGCTGTATCCATGGGCGATACTCTGGCTACACTAGGCGATTCAGAAGTATCTGCACAACATGCAGGACGAATTCGGGTTGAAGGCAATAAAGTTATTGTGAGCTACGAACAACGCGATATGGAGGAATACGAAATTCCAACCACATCTAGAATCACGGTCAAAGATAGTGAACACGTGGAAGCTGGTCAACCACTAACAGAAGGGTCGTTGAATCCGCATACCGTACTCAAGATCAAAGGCCGCGATGCCTGTATGATGTATTTGCTGGTAGAAATTCAGAAAGTTTACCGTGCTCAGGGACAGAACATCAATGATAAGCACTTCGAAGTTATCATTCGCAAGATGTTAGGTCGTGTGCAGGTTATTCGCGCGGGAGATTCACCATATCTACCCATGGACCTTGTAGACCGATTAGAAATTCAACACATTAATGATCGTTTACAAGCCGACGGCAAGATCCCTGCGAAATATTCTGAGGTACTTCTAGGTGTCACAAAAGCTTCTCTCAGTACAGACTCATTCCTTTCTGCGGCATCTTTCCAACACACTATCAAGGTTCTATCACATGCAGCGATTGCAGGTGAGCAGGATCCTTTGTTCGGTCTGAAAGAAAACGTCATTATTGGAAAACTCATTCCTGCTGGATCCGGGTTTACACATGGTCGTTTTTCTGAGACAGAGGATGGCAATCTTGAATCGATCGTTGATATAGGTGATTTGCCTACAATTACACCAACGATCACACCAACGATTACACCAACGATTTCTTCTGAATAAATCCAAACAAAAAAATCTCCGAATTTTCCGGAGATTTTTTTTATTTAATTATTAAAAAAAATCAGGATTTTGTGGAAAAAAATGAATAATGGTATGCAATCTTATCGTTGATTAATCCAAATGTATCCCGGCCATTACTTACATTTGCTTTATCAGATTTGCACATCCAATTTATACTCCTTGAATTTCCAGAACCTGAAACACCAGTGACGGTAAATTTTCCTTGTGGCAATAATTGTTTAAGCAGATACTGGTACCAATCCTGTATTTTTGTCAAACCCTGGATAGAACGAGTTGAGGTGATGTGAACAGAGTTTGTTGCGTATAATTTGATGACCTGTTCGGGAACCCCTGAGTTAAGCGCATCTACCCATAATTCGCTAATATCTTTTACCTGTTGTGTCCTATTCCAATTGTAATCTGAAATTGTATTCCATAAGTCAGAGTAAGCTGGGCGACATTCGTCCCAACTGAAGAAATTGATCGCCTCCAATTTTAATTCTTTCGTCACATCAAGAAATTTGCGTGTATCTTCAACAGTCGGAATCCAGGATCCAGCTCGATAAGTGGGGCCAGTCGGGATAATTGGACGAAATGGTGTAATCGATTGAAATTCTTTCACCGTTCTGACCAGGTTGGCCTCAGGATTATGAGATTGTTCCCAGTAAACTTGCGGCATATTGTAATCACAGTATTCTAAAAAAGTTTTCCATGGTATTTGAGGATGAAAAGAAGGAAAGCGATACGAGCTGAGTGCAAACGGAATATTTGGCAGGTTTTTTCGCAGAATTTTCATATATGCCTGAGCGGCATTTTTCTTGCCTGGTTCTTTATATTCTATTTCTGCATCAATAACATAACCACTTAACTCGAATTCTTTCATTCTGTTGATCGCAATATTTGCTTCACTGGTTGGGTAATCCCCATATACGTAATGCCATCCCCAAACTTCAATTCCAACATCCCGCAAAGCGCTAACAACTGGTCCAACATAATCTTCATTGGTCTGGCGATTAACATTATATGGAAAAGCTCCATCAGCAATCTTTAGGATGACATGCGTTAGTTGGGCATCTTTCGCGGTTTTGGCAATTGCTTTCGGATCACCCTTCTCGCTATTGATTATTTTCCAGATGAAAAATCCTTTTCCTTTCAGGCTCATTATTTCACCTTTTCCTTCTCATTGTTTTAATTGGCCTTCTAGTCCTAATTGCGGAGCAATCGTACGCATAGCCAAAATAATATTGGAGACATGTTCCCATAAATCAATTCCAAACTCTTTCGTAGCGATTTCGATTTCATACCGGTTGGCACCGGCAGCAAATGCTTTATCTTTCCATTTTTTCTTGACAGATTTTGCCTCCAGATCATACAAGGATCGTGAGGGTCGCACCAGCGCTACTGCTGTGACAAGGCCGGTAATTTCATCGCAGGCAAATAAGGCTTTTTCCATTATTGTTTCTCTAGGAACATGGGTGTGATCTGCATGGCTAAGGATAGCCTTAATCCAATCTTCAGGCACACCGCGATCTCTTAATATTGGCGCACCTGCCTGTGGATGTTCTTCCAGAGTTGGATGGATCTCCCAATCAAAATCATGCAAAAGTCCAACATTTCCCCATTCATTTGGATCTTCATGGAATTTTTCTGCGTAAAAGCGCATGGCTGCTTCTACTGAAAGCATATGATTGACTAGATTCTCATTTTTTATGTATTCCCTTACAATAGAAATTACTTGATCACGATCCACTTCATCCTCTAATTCTCATTTGAAAAACTTAATAGATAGGCAATTCTTCACCCAAAACAGGCACAGGATGTTGAAACCATACATCCCACATGGCAGATATGGTAGCAAATATCTCTCTGAGATTCCAATAACGCTCGGAGTATTTTGAATACGCACGTAAATCAGATTCAACTCCTTGAGAAACAATTCCCATTTGGTCGCATAGAAAAATTGCTCTCGGTAAATGAAACCTTTGTGTTACTAAAATTGCTTTATTCACTTTAAAAATTGCATTAGCACGATAACAGGTATCATAAGTACGCCGTCCTGCAAAATCTAGAACAATGTCATCTTCTGGGATACCCAACTCCAATGCATATTCGTGCATCGCGCCAGGTTCGTTGTAATCCACGAAGCGATTATCACCGCTGAAAAGCAATTTTTGCACCTTGCCCTGGTTGTATAAACCGACTGCTGCTTTTACCCGATCCCGGAGAACAGGGGTGGGAGAACCATCCCAATGAAGACCTGCGCCAAATACGATTGCTACAGAATATCCACTAGGGGCTTCTTCCACCGTATAAATCCTCTCGGAATAGACGACTTTAAACAATAACCAAACCAATATTGGAAAAATTGTTACCAATAATCCAGCCCATATAATACTTCGAATTAAACGTTTTAGAAATTTCATCGGCAATTAGTATCCTAAATGTTGGTAGGGATTGATGCTTGTTGCTTTTACAATTTCCCTTAGTTCATCGTAATAATCATCCTCAATCGAAAGAAATCCCTGAACATCGTACTGTAAGGCGTCTGAGATGACTGCTTTTCCATTCTCTTCCGATGCCAGACTCAAGAAAGCATTTTTCATATCGTTTTGTATCTGCGGGGGAACGGTTATAGAAGCAGATAGACCCAAGCTGGGGATGATTGCTTCGGATTGCCAGATGATCGCAATTCGATTAAGAACATCGGGTAAATCATTAATCACCTGTGAAGAAGTTCTCGGATCACCACTGTAAGCGTAGGTTGTCCCAAAATCGCATATTCCCTTAATGTAAAGCGCCCTTACAACTGAGCTCGGGTTTTGAAGATAGGCAGAGGCAAGAAATGAGACACCACTCTGGGCTAAGATCCCTTGAGGTACGATTGTGCCTGAAATAGATGAAGGTTCTGTCCAACAAGGTCGCTTTCCTTCAAATTGTCGCAATGCATTCTCAGCTGATGTTGTCGAATTATATGTTTTCTCATCGAAATAAGAAGTAAAACCTGAATCTTGATTTGCAAAAAATTGTGTTCCATAACTATATAAACCAAAATGGTTTGAAACCAACAAAGGAACGACAAGATCCCGTTCAGAAGCTGCCAGGTATGTTAATGGCTGAATAAAAATAAAATGGATCTCTCCTGCTCGTAATTTATCAAATGCTTCCTGAGGGTTCTCATATGTTACAAAACTTAATGCATATCCAGTTTTATCTGCAAGACCCATCAGCATTGATTCTGCAAGATTCTGATTTACTTCTTGCTTGTCTGGAGTGATGTACCCAATCATGATAGGGGATTCAACCATCCCGATCTGCGCAGTTGGTTGGATAGTACTTGTCGGTTGAGGTGCTGGGTCAGTTGCAAAAGAGAATGTTGTTGTGGGTTCGAGAATGAGCGTATTTTGACATCCAGTTAATAGTCCGGAAATCATTGCAGTTGAAAAGAAAATTGCAATGTATTTTAATCTATTTCCAGAGGGAAAACGCGAACCTTGTTTTTTGATTCATAAGTTAAAATTATAATACATCCATTGATTGGTGAAAGACTTGGTTTGCAATAACTATGCCTAAAGGAAATAGTCATGGTATTAATCAAAGCTATATTTGACTAATGAAATAATATATTTATGATTTTTTTGTTTATCATAATTATTTAACGAACTGGGAATCTTCTTGCTCAGGTTTGAATTGAAATTGAAGATTGTATTTTGGAATAAACGATATCAAAGCCAGGAAAATTTATAATCTTGCTAACCCCATAAACTTCAATTCTGCCTTTAGCCTGCGGGCTACGAGCTGCCTTCAATTCAATGCCTAAGTCTTTGAAGAGTTCCAAAGTAACTGGTGGATGTTTCTCTATCAGAAAAGTCTTCACCAGATGATCTTTTAATCCCTGAAAAATGGGTGCGATCCGCGTAAGCGAATGCCTTGGACATATGTCCTTTAGCCCCAGGAAGTAACCGGCAGCGTCCTCTTGCTGCCTAAAAATGGCGCCCATAACTTCGTTGGTGGCATCGTCAATATAGACAATTAATTGGACCACGACCTTCCAACCAATCATGTTTGCCGCCATCTGTTTGTAATAACATTCCGGCTTGGAGACCCTCTACGACGACTGCGATGCTTAGGTTGATGATGCTCTGGGCTTTGTATCCATTTTCCCTGCGAATTCTTCGCACTGTTGACGCGACACTGGGATTCCCAAATCGTTCATCTCATCAGTAAAATGACTATCGTTGTAATCTGAAATTCCCATGTCAAGTATGGTTTGGCGAATTTCCTCCTCGATTTCCATGTATAACGGCTAGCACACCCACCTTGCGATAACTTGTATGATCCTCCTCATTTGTCGAATTGATATATCCAATCGTCTTGCCCCCTCGATACCGGAAAGCTTGCCTTCAATAATTTGTTTTAAGATGTATTCTCTTTTAATTCGTTCATTGTTAATGTCACTTTTTCCATAAGGTGACATTTTTCCTGACCTTCAGGTGTCAAATTCGCTGAACAATCACATATCTGTTCGTTTACTTGACTAATAAATTGAAAATGTTACAATCCTACCAATTCTCGCAATGGAATAAAAAATTTTTAATGGTAAGATTTGCTAACACCTGACAGGCATAATAAATCACTTATCAAACATGTTGTTTTAGACTTGATAAGATTTTCACCAGGTGGAGTATCGCGAGTTGACCTTTCCAGGCAGTAAGGTTTAACGAGGGCAGCTGTGACATCGATTGTCAATAAACTAGTTGATGATGGAATAATAAGAGAAGCGGAATCTCGATATTCTGTAGGACATATCACGATCATTGAAAAAAGCTCAAAATGTTCTTGTGGTAATTATGGGTATCTGGAAGTATATGAAGGTGGAAAAGCATTTACTCACAGAGCACAAGAAGAATTAAGTAAAGGGAGATGGTCTCAACAAATCAATTCTGAATTTGGAGCTTATTTTGGAACAGCCATTGCTAGCTTGGTTAATTTAGTGAATCCGAGTATAGTAATAATTGGTGGTACATTATCTACAAGTGGATATTTATTACTTGCTCCAATTCAAGAAACAGTTTCAAAACGAAGTTTATTAGTAACATCAAATACGGTAAGGATTTCTACTGCCTTATTAGGCAAAAGATCAACTGTAATCGGTGCTATCACTCAGGCGTTATCCTTTGCATTACACGAGACTGGTGAACGGAAACAAAATCAGGTTTCTTAAGGAGGTGATAACGTAAACAAATACTAAAATGTGTAATTTAACAGAAAATATATAAAATAAAAATTTGGAGGAAAAAATGTCTAAGAAGTTATTAACCTTAATCAGTGTGTTACTGATCGCAATGTTTGTCCTTTCAGCCTGTAAACCAGCTGCTGAAACTCCTGTTGAACCAGCTGCACCAGCCGAACCAGCTGCACCAGCCGAACCAGCTGCACCAGCCGAACCGGCTGCACCAGCCGAACCTATGGAACCAAGTGAAGATATGGTGACTATTACGTTATGGAACCAATGGGATGGCGCATATTTAACTGCCATTGAACAAGCTTTTAAGGATTATGAAGCTGAACACCCCAACGTAAAAATTGACCTTTCTAAACCTGAAGATGTAAAGAATGCACTAACAGTAGCTATCCCAGCTGGAGAAGGTCCAGATATCATTGGATGGGCGAACGATGCGATTGGTGAACAAGCGCTAAATGGTAATATTGTGGCCATAAGTGATTATGGTATTGATACTGCATTTTTGGATGCTAATTATGAACCAGCTGCAGTTGCTGGCGTCCAGTGGTCAAATATGATTTGGGGTTTACCTGAATCTCAGGAAGGTATTGCTTTGATTTATAACAAAGCAATTGTGACAGAAGAGTACTTACCAACCGATCCATTTGATTTCGAAGATTTATATGAAAAAGCTATGAAATTCCAGGAAGATACCGGCAATGTTCTGGTTTGTAACCAGGCTTTTGGCGGATCAGATGCCTATCATATGTCACCTATTTACTTTGGATTCGGTTTACCTTCCTACGTGGATGAGGATGGAAATGCGTTCATGAATACCCCTGAAGCTCTTGCGGCTGGTGAATGGCTTAAGAAATTTGCAACTGTATCTTATGCTGAAAACAGCTATGATATATGTAACGCAGCTTTAGCTGAAGGCAAAGTTGGTATGTGGTGGACTGGCCCATGGGCAGTTGCCGGTGTCGAAGCCAGTGGTATTGATTATGGTATTCTTCCAATGGGTAGCCCATTTGTTGGTATCAAAGTTCTCATGATGAGCAAGAATGCTGTTGATCGTGGGAACACTGAAATCGCATTGGATGTTATGAAGTACTTCACCAGTGCTGAAGTTCAGAAGAAAATCGCTCTGGTAAATAAAACAATTCCAGCTGCAACAGGCGCCTTAAATGATCCGGAAGTTTCATCATTAGCGGCAGTGGTAGGATTTGGTGCTGCATTGAACCTTGGTGTCCCTATGTCACCTTCACCATTCTCTTCAGCACAGTGGGGTCCTGTGGGAGATGCATCTGCTGCTATTTGGACAGGTGCGCAGGAACCTGCAGTAGCTTTAGAAGCAGCACAAGCAGCTATTGAAGAAGCTGTTGCTGGTATGCAGTAAAATTTTTAAACTTGAATGGGGAGGTGGATAATTTCCCTCCCCATTTTCATTTCTGAGTCGAAAGGAGTGAGTGATGAGCGCCTGGATGGGCCGAAGAAAATGGATCACTGTTTCCTTGTTTCTCTTACCGACAATTTTAGCCATATTAGTTTTCAATGTTTATCCAATTCTCCTCAATACATATATATCATTCACTAACCGAAATAAATTCCGACCGAACCCTGATTGTGAAGTTACATTAACGGGTCTACTTGACCCACTTTGTTGGCCAGTTTTTCGTGAGAATGCCCCTACTGGTTTAGGAAAGCCCTATACAATTCAAGATCCACTTCTTGCTAATTATGATTCTTTGCTGGGAAAACTATTTCAGCCAGAGGCATTGTTAAGTTTACTTCTGATCGGTGTGGTTTTTGTCCCACTTATCGGTGTGAATTATTACAATAAACGCCAAGAGAGGAAGCTGGATCAAAAAACCTCTCCTGGATTATTGTGGATCCTGGGAATAATCATTACTGTTGCATTATTTTTCATTCTTGATATTCCAGGATCTTTCGGAACATTAATGGACACTGGTGACTTTCTTGCAGTAGTGCTAAGAACAGTAATTTTTGTCGCCTTACGAGTACCATTAACCTTTGTTATAGGGTTAATCCTGGCATTAATTCTGAACATTGAAGATCTTAAGGGGAAAACATTCTTCAGAGTTGTTCTATTTATTCCTTGGGGTGCTTCCTCAGTGGCGATATTATTAGCTTTGGTGTGGCAATTTTTATTCCGAAACCAGGGAACCATCAACCAAATTATTGCTCAGTTTGGTGGAACGGGGCCAATCTGGTTAAATAACCCAATTCTTGCCTTTGGTGTGGTTGTTTTAGCGGACATCTGGTTTTCATATCCATTTTTTATGGTATCGATATTAGGAGCTCTGCAATCCGTTCCTGGTGAATTATATGAGGCAGCAGAAGTTGATGGAGCTGGTTGGTGGACACAACTTATGAAAATCACCTTGCCACTCATTCGACCTGCTGTATTACCTGCAGCAGTATTAACGTCAATTACAGCATTCCAAATGTTTGGAACAGCGTTTGCGATCACAGGTGGGGGACCACAAAGAGGTGCAGGGATCCCTGGTGCTACTGAGTTTGTGATGGTTTATGCTTACAAACAAATATTCCAACAGCAGAATTATGGGACAGCGACAGCTTTTGCTGTTCTAATTTTCATAATGCTATTCCTGGCAACCCTGTATAGTTTACGAGTAACAAAAATGACGAAAGGAGCATATGAATGAAAAGGAAAACAAAACCATGGATTCGTGTTTTGCAATATGCAATTCTGGTTATTGCAGTAATATATGCTTTTTATCCCGTTTGGTTTGCGATTCTAGCTTCCGGTCGATTGGGTGATCGACTTTATACACTCAATTTACTTGGAATGTTCATTCCAACCCAATGGACATTTGAAAATTATCGGGTGATGTTATTTGAACGTCCTTTCCTTACCTGGCTTACCAATAGCCTGAAAGTTGCATCTATTACCACTTTAGCCAGCATGGTTGTTTGTACATCTGCTGCTTTTGCACTTTCCAGATTTCGGTTTAAGGGGCGAGAGTTCTTTCTTGTTTTCCTTCTAGCGATATCAACGTTTCCAGGGTTATTATCATTGGTAGCTATTGCTCAATTATTAACTGCATTAGGTTTATACGGGAAACATTTAGGTTTGATATTAGCATATACAGCAGGCACAATTGTTTTTTGTACATGGAACCTTAAAGGCTATTTTGATACAATTCCAGTAGAAATGGAAGAATCTGCCATGCTGGATGGGTGTGGACCTTTACAAGCATTTATCTTGATTGCTTTACCATTAGCAAGACCAGCATTAGCCGTTACAGCAATTCTCGGTTTCATGTCTGGATGGGGAGATTTTGTATTTGCATCTGTTCTGGTACCTGCTCCTGATAGTCTTAAATTAGCAGTCCCTGCGTTATATTCTTTAGCAAATTCAATGAGCGTTCCCTGGGGATACTTTGCTGCAGGTGCAGTGATCGTTGTTATTCCGACCATCATTGTTTATTTATCAATGAACCGCTACTTTGAAGGTGGTTTAACCCTTGGTGGTGTAAAGGGATAAGTTTTCCGGTTTTAACATTTCAACTCATTACTGAATAAACCAGACCCGGAGAAGATACCGGGTCTGGTTTAAAAGAATTTGATGATTGCCTGAAGGGGCTGTTGGATGGATATAAATAAATACTTTGTTAATTTATTAGCTATTATTACAATTTTCGTTACTTCGTGTACTCAAACACCTCACGTGCCTGAAGTTGAAGAAATATCTCCCGAAACGATTAAAACACCAACAATTCAAACAACCGAATATGGATTTCCTTGGTGGAATGATGTTGTTTTTTATGAAATTTTTGTTCGCAGTTTTTATGATAGCGACGGTGATGGGGTTGGGGATTTTCAAGGATTAATATCAAAATTAGACTATTTAAATGATGGTGATCCTGAGACCAATAATGATTTAGGTATAACAGGTATCTGGTTAATGCCTATTTTTCCTTCAACTTCTTATCATGGGTATGATGTGATAGATTATCGAAGTGTAAATCCTGATTATGGTACGATGGATGACTTTTATGAATTCTTAGAAGAGGCACATAAAAGGGGTATTAAAGTAATTTTAGATTTTGTGATTAATCACACCTCTATTGAGCATCCCTGGTTTAAGCAAGCAAGGGCTGAAAAAGAATCTCCTTATCGTGATTGGTATATTTGGTCTGAAGAAAATCATCCCTATAATGGTCCATGGGGGCAGGATGTTTGGCATTTCAATTATGACAATACTTATTATTATGGTGTATTTTGGTCTGGTATGCCGGATTTAAATTTTACCAATGTGGACGTAACGAAAGAAATTTACGCGATAGCTGATTATTGGCTATCGGATGTTCGTGTAGATGGCTTTCGAATAGATGGTGCAATGCATTTAATCGAAGAAGGAGAAATTCAAAAGAACACAAATTCGACACACGAATGGTTTAAAAATTTTAATAAATATTATAAAGAATTAAACCCAGAAGCAATCACAGTAGGTGAAGTGTGGGATTCTAATTTTCTGGCGGTCAGGTATGTTAAAGATAATGAATTTGACCTCGTTTTTGATTTCGAACAGGCAGATGCAATAATGCTGGGTGTGATGGGTTCCGATGGTCAACGCGTTCTTAATGCTTTGGAATTTAATTACAACTTATATCCGGATTTTCAAAAAGCAAATTTTCTGACCAATCATGATATGAATAGAGTAATGCATGTGTTTCAAGGAGACGAAAATAAAGCCAAAGCTGCTGCCGTGATTCTATTGACTTCACCTGGAGTACCATTTATTTATTATGGGGAAGAGGTTGGCATGTTAGGTGCAAAGCCCGATGAGGATATTCGATTACCGATGCAGTGGAGTACAGAGCTTAATTCTGGTTTCAGTACTGGAAGTCCATGGAGAGGTGTCAAAAACAATTATCTTGACTGGAATGTTGCTACATTAAATCAGAAATCGGAGTCTTTGACAAATTTGTACAGAAAACTCATTCAAAGCAGAAATGAAATAACTGCTTTAAGGATTGGGGCGTACCAGACTTTAAAAACCAATGAAAGAAATGTTATCGCCTATTCAAGAGTTCTTGAAGAAGAAATTATCATTGTAATGATCAATTTGGAAAACGATGATAAAAATGTTGTGTTGAATATTCCGGTTGAATTTTTAACCCCAGGCGAATATGAAGTTATTTCTTTGTTTGATTCCAGAGAAATGGCATCTTTAACCGTTTTAGAAGGAATTACAACAACTTATGCACCCAAAGAAATATTTACTTCCTGGGAATATCGAATTTTGAAGATAAAACCTTAATCAATGGAAGATCGAATTCTCAATTTGCCAAAATTACCGAAGTGGTGGAATAAGCGTGCAACCATCATATTCATTATTCTTCTCAGTATAATTTTGCATGCATGGACGGTTTGGCAATTACCAGTTGATTATGATGAGCCAGTTTATTTAAAGGTAGCCTCGGATTATGCAGGTTTTATAAAGCAAGGTGATTTCCAAGGTCTGATCCATTACAAAGAGAATCAAGAACATCCTGCGCTGGTAAAAGTTTTATATAGTATTCCATATCTCTTAACAGAAAAAAAATCAGACTCTTCGTTTTATTTATTTGCAGCCAGAAGCATTTCAGCTGTTTTTGGTGTTCTTGCAGTTTTTTTTGTTTCTCTGATCAATCCTTGGGCTGGGTTCTTCTTAACCTTGCATTCGATGACATTAAAATATACTTCTCAGGCTTATTTAGAGGCTGTACCGCTATTTGCAATGATCTTCTGTGTTTATAGCTTGTTGAGAAGTGAAAACCACGGGAAAAGGTGGTTTTACCTTTCAGCTATATCTTTGGGGGTGATTGCTGCCAGTAAATATCCTTATTTATTCATTATTGTTGTTTTAGGTTATTTGTGGTTTCAATTCCCAGAAAAAAAAATATCTGACACTTTAAAATTTATATTTGTTTCAGGTGGCACTTTCTTTATTTTAAATCCTTCCATCTGGGCCGATCCAGTTATCAATTTATATTCTAGTCTTTTATTTCATGGACTTTATTCACAATCAACTCATGTTCAATCCTATGCTTACCCATGGTACCAACCATTAATATATCTTTCAACTAGTGTTCAGTGGCACCCCCAGGTTTTTTTCTTTCTTACCAGTGATGAGTTAGTGTTTTATGTAACAATTTTTGGATTATATTTCGAAATAAAAGAAAAAAAATGGACGGCTGTCTGGGTCTTAGCGGGATTATTTTTACTCTTAGTATGGCCAACCAAATGGCCGCAGTATACGCTTATCTTGTCACCTGTATTGGCGATTATTGCGGGTATAACATTGCAAAGAGGTTGGAATTGGATTAAACCCAGAGATGATTACTGGAATTATCTAGATGCAATGCTTCCCAAACCACCAAAAATTACATATTGGATAATTGGTGTTTTTGTTTTAGTTCTATTTGTTGGAAAAGTTGGTTATGAATATCAACTTGCTCTTGCACGAAGAGGATGGAATAGTTATGATATAACAAATTCTCCTTTGGTTAGCAATGTGATTAATCAAATCAATATTGGAAAAGATAATGAAATATTATTTGCTACCAATAAAGGTTTTCTTATCTGGAAAGGGGATTCGGAATCTTTATGGGGCGAGGCGATTATACAATTTGATGGATCTAATTCTCCAATTCCCTCTGATCGGATTATTTCTGTTGTTTATAATGAAACTAATGAAATTTATTGGTTAGGGACAGATAAAGGGATTATTAGCTATGATGGATTTAATTGGAAGATTTACAATCAGAATTCAGTAGGTTGTGAAAAATGTCAGGTTAATGATATAGCCATAGATTCTTCTAATCTTGTCTGGGTGGGTATGAATGACGGTGTTTATTTTTATAACGGAACTTTATGGGAAAAATTTACTGATCCGACAAGTATGCAAATGAATGAAGCAATCAACACCCTGGCGAGACAAAAATCTAATGAAATTGATAAATTATGGCTTGGCACATATCAAGGTGTATCTGTCTATGACTTTTTGGAAAATAGTTGGTCTCATTATAGCTGGGCTGACAATTTCTTTGGTTGGGGCGGTGTGGTGGATTTAAATGTCCTGAAGGATGGAAGAGTGATCGCCAATACATCTGGAGGTGGAATCGGGATTTATCAAGATGATTGGACATTCTTTAAGAATTCCAATTCACCATT
Source organism: uncultured Anaerolineaceae bacterium (assembly GCA_942491385.1). GTDB lineage: Bacteria > Chloroflexota > Anaerolineae > Anaerolineales > Anaerolineaceae > UBA6170. Next base: position 283,748 of record CALOAF010000008.1, read on the forward strand.
TAAGAGTAATACGGTCAATACATCCACTCAATCTATCGATGGATCGATCTGGTTTGGTTTTGGATACCCAACTGAGCCAGGCGGTTATTTGATGCGTCTGGATCCAAAAAATGAATGGCACAGATATGCTGCCAATACCTCTGGATATCTTGAAAGCGAACCACTCGATTTGTTTTTTGATGATGAAGGTAGACTTTGGGTCGCTACCAATGGCAATGGGATACAAACTTTTAATCGGCAGTCTAAAAACGGAGGATGGAAATGAAACGCTTGCTTTTTGTTGTAAATATCTTGTTAGTATTTTCACTTTTGTTGAGTTCTTGTGCGTCAAAGAGTGAGGTAGAAGAGGTGATCTCACCAACCTCGACGGTTGAACAAGAATTCGCAACTCAAGTACCTGCGATTGAAGAGGACGATGATGAAGATGTTTTGTACCTAAATTTAATCTGGCACCAACATCAACCTCTCTATTACAAAAATGGCGAAGGTGTATATACAAGACCCTGGGTTAGAGTTCATGCTACCAAAGATTATTACGACATGGCTTCGATTCTGAAAGAATATCCAGAAGTAAAATTGACATTCAACCTGACTCCCGTTTTGATAAAACAACTCGAGGATTATTCAAAAAATGGTGCTATTGACCTTTATTGGCAATATGCAATGATTCCAGCCGATGAATTGACTGCCGAGCAGAAGGAATTCATTCTCTCCCGATTTTTTGATGCAAATTGGGACAATATCATTGCAAGATTTCCCCGCTATCATGAATTATTAAATAAACGGGGTGGCTCCAGTAAAGAAGAGATTCAAAAGGCTACAGAAAGTTTTACCGATAATGAAATCCGAGATTTACAAATCTGGTTTAATTTAGCCTGGTTCGATCCGGATTTTCTTGGGATGGAGCCTTTGAAATCACTGGTTGAAAAACAAGAAAATTTTTCAGAAGATGATAAACAGATTTTGTTTGAGGAGGCTTTAAGGGTAATTGGGGATATAGTTCCTATTCATAAACAATTGCAGGATGACGGACAAATTGAAGTGATCACCACACCATATGCTCACCCGATATTGCCTTTGATCATCGATTCGAGTTTAGCTGGAATTGGCAATCCCACTACCGACTTGCCTACAAAGTTCAGTTACCCTCAGGATGCTCTGGTTCAGCTTGAGAAGAGTGTTGAAATTTATAAATCCAATTATGGACGGCCTCCCCAAGGTTTATGGCCAGGGGAAGGTTCGGTCGCACAAATAATGGTTCCGTTTGTCTTAAAAGCAGGATATAGCTGGATGGCAACCGGTGAACCTGTTTTGGCAAAATCTTTGGGAATTGGAAGTTTTACAAGAGATGGGAAAGAAACGGTTAATGAAGCGGATCTATTATACCGACCTTATTTTGTAAGGAATAAAGAAGGAGATAAGTTAGCTGTATTTTTTAGAGACGGAAATCTATCTGACAAAATAGGATTTACGTATTCCGGAGTTTCGGGAGAAGGGGCAGCAAAAGATTTACTCTATCGTCTTGATAATATACGGGAAAAAATGAAATCTGAAGGTTCGGATGGGCCACATATTGTATCAATCGTTGTCGATGGTGAAAACGCCTGGGAATATTATGAGAATGATGGGAAGGCATTTTTCCATGCATTGTATAAAGCCTTATCGGAAAGTGAAACAATAAAAACAATCACACCCTCTGAATATTTGGAAAAATTTCCTGAACAGCACGAAATTGAGGATTTATTCCCCGGTGCCTGGTTCAGTCCAAATTATGATACCTGGATCGGAGAAGCTGAAGAAAATCAAGCATGGGAGTATCTGCGACAAACTCGCGAAGTTTTAGCTAAATATGATGTCAGTAAAATGAGAAAAGCTTCTCCTGAAGCGATTGCTACTGCACAGGATTTCATGTACCTAGCAGAAGGTTCGGATTGGTTTTGGTGGTATGGTGCTGATCAGGATTCAGGGCAGGACGCTTATTTTGATGAAGGTTTTAGAGCACTATTGAGGAACGTATTTCTAGCATTAGGAGAGCCGGTACCAACATTCGTTGATATCCCAATTATTCAAGCCAAGCCAATTTCTGCGAACACACCGATAATTGGGCTTAGCAGCCCGGTTGTGGATGGACTGGTAAGTGTTGGCGAGTGGGATAATGCTGGTTCTTATAATGGTGAAGAAGGCGCAGTTTTGAAAAGCGTTCAATTCACACAAGATGAGAAAAACATTTTTTTCTGATTGACTCTTCTGATTTTACTGAAGACACTAGTATTGGTGTTTATCTAAAATCACCTCGTGGAGCATTTGCCGGTTTTCCTTTTACGAATTATTATAATGGCGAATCGAGACTTTTAGGAGTACCTTTAACCCATCTTTTTGAATGGTCTCCTGGAGGTCTAACCTATTATTCAGCCTCACCAGAAGGTTGGCATCCAGAAGATAATGTTTTAGCAGAGGCAAAAGCAGTAGATTTGCTTGAGATAGCCATTCCATTTGATATTTTTGGGGAGTTGGAAACCGGTGATGAGATTCAATTCATTCTTGTTGATGAGACATCCGGGACAAGACTTCCAGAAAATGGACCTGGTCAAATAATTGTGCCTGACTTGGGATTATCAACGGTAATTTTAGAGGTTAATGATCCAGAAGGAGATGATTACGGTCCCGGAACTTATACTTATCCAACCGATAGTGTGATACCTGCGAAAGCTTACGACTTAAAATCGTTTCGTGTAGCTTACGATGACAACAATATCATATTTAAACTTGAATTGTTTGGTCCTATTCCCAATCCCTGGGGATCACCCAATAATCTTGCGATTCAAACCCTGGATATTTATATTGATGTCGATCCTGGTAATAGTACAGGAGCAAGGAAATTGTTGCCCGGAAGAAATTTATCATTGGCTGAAGGTGATGGATGGGATTATGCCATCTGGGCTGAGGGATGGACACCTCAGATTCTCAGCCCTGACACGAATACTTTAGAACCAAAAGAGATTTCAACAGCTGATTATAAAATTATTGTTGATCCCGCTGGAAGAAGTGTGACAGTACGTGTCGCGAAAACCTTATTTGGTGATAGCGATCCGGCAAACTGGGGATATGCAGCGATTGTGATGGGACAGGAAGGCTATCCATCTTCAGGGGTGTGGAGGATTCGAGATGTAGAAGAAAATTCTGCCCAGTGGAGATTTGGGGGAGCAGGGAAGACAACCAATCATACGCGAGTTATTGATATGATTTGGCCGGATGGTATATCACCAACCCAAATAGAAATGCTCTCAACTTTTCCACCCAGCTCAGCAACAGCAGATCAATTAGGCCCGGATGATTACGCTGTCATCGAATTGCTTGTGCCGTAAAAAATGAAATAATCGAATTTAAATGTATAGAATTTTAAAGGCAATAGATTCGATTGTGGTATGATTTTCGTCTACAAAAATGTTGAGGAGTGCTTGATGAATGCTGTTGAATTCGTAAAACCCAGAGAAACGATTGAAATCTATTTATCTGATGGTCGAGTTATTCGGGCAAAAAGAAATTCTACTTTGGAAGAAGTTTTTCAAATATTGCCAGAGTGGAAAAATCCACCTATCGTTGGAGCAATCGTCAACGGACAATTACGAGAATTAACATATCCTATTCGGATGGATGCAGAAGTTAAGATACTCAATATGTCTAACGTGGATGGTGCCAGAATATACCGACGGTCATTGACTTTTTTGCTGGAAGCTGCCTTTCAGGAAATTTTTCCTGAAGCAAAAGTGACGATTGATCATGCTGTTGCGTCTGGTGGATTTTATTGTCAGATAGATGGTTTTGATCATTTTTCTGAAGATGACATACGACATCTTGAGCAACACATGAAGGAAATTGTTAAAGCAGATAAAAAATTTGAAAGAAAAGAAGTTCCACTTTCAGAAGCTATTGATTATTTCAAACAGAAACAACAATTTGATAAAATTCGGTTATTAAAATATCGTACCAAACCTCATCTTGTGCTTTACCAATTGGGAGATCAGAAAGACTATCATCATGGGTACATGGTGCCATCGAGTGGTTATTTGGAGTGTTTTAAATTGATCTGGATGACACCTCAGGCGTTTATTTTGCAGTATCCTCGACGTCGGTCCCCAATGATGCTCGAGCCTATACCCGAGAATCAACAATTATTAGCTACATTTCGTCAATACGGTTCCTGGTTGAAACGCTTAGGTGTGGATAATGTAGGGGGGTTGAATGATGCCATTCAGGAAAAAAGAATTAGAGAAATTATTCTTGTTTCTGAAGCGTTCCACGAAATGAGAATTGCTGACATTGCCAGAAGAATCTCAGCAGATACACGAAAAAAGAGAATTGTACTAATTGCCGGCCCTAGTTCTTCCGGAAAGACCACTTTCTCTAAACGATTATCTGTTCAATTACTGGCCCAGGGTATATCACCCTTCCCTCTTGAAATGGATAATTATTTTGTGGATCGAGAACTGACCCCGAAGGATGAAAAAGGTGAGTTTGATTTTGAGTCAATTGACGCTCTTAACCGCTCATTATTGGAAGATCACATTTCCCGGTTGATAAACGGAGAAGAGGTGCAACTTCCAAAATTTAATTTTAAAGAGGGGAAAAGCTACCCAGGAGAGGTGGTTCAGTTAGAGCCAGATCAGATCATTTTATTGGAAGGAATCCATGGGTTAAATCCTAAATTATTAGAAAAAATTCCCTCCGAACAGACCTTCAGAATCTATATTTCCTGCTTAACGCAGCTTAACCTGGATCGACATAATCGCATATCCACTACTGATACACGTCTGATTCGCAGAATCGTAAGAGATGCCCGTGAGCGGGGATATTCAGCTTATGACACCATCAAACGCTGGGAATCGGTTGGCCGGGGAGAGAAACGACATATTTTCCCATACCAGGATAATGCGGATGAAGTGATGAATTCGGCACTGGTATATGAGCTGTCTGCACTAAAACCATTTGTCGAACCTCTTTTGCGGCAGGTTCCATTTGGCACTTATGAGTATGTTGAAGCTAAACGGATCTTATCTTTTTTGGAGTGGTTCCTGACAAATGACACCGAAATGATTCCAGACAATTCGATTTTGCAGGAATTCTTAGGCTCATCGATTCTTAAAGAATTCAAACTATGGAATACGAATAGGATTGAAAAATAAAATAAAAGAGGTTTATCTGTATTCGGATAACCCTCTTTTATATCTGACAGGTTCTTTTAGCAAATAGTATCTTTTATTGTTTCTGCCAATCTTTGAATTCCAAGCCTGATCATGTCTGGTTTTGCATTGGAGAAATTTAAACGCATTGTATTATGTCCACCACCATTGGGAAAAAATGAATAGCCAGGAACAAAAGCGACTTTTTTCTCAACCGCTATTGCAAATAGATCTCTGGTATTACATTCTTCTGGAAGAGTTGCCCACAAGAAAAGCCCACCCAGCGGTCTTGTCCACTTGACACCTTCAGGCATATTTTTTTCTAATTCCTCTAACATGATATCCCGTCGTTCTTTATAGACTGAGTTGATTCGCTTGATATGATCATCAATAAAACCTTTCCGGCCAACTTCATATGCTACATATTGATTAAATGTGGATGTATGTAGATCAGTACCTTGCTTGGCCATGACCAATTTTTGGATGATTTCAGGTGTTGCGACTACCCAGGCGAGACGGATACCAGGTGCCAGAATCTTTGAAAAAGTGCTCAGATAAATGACATTTCCGTGGTATGAACCATTGTTACCATGTAACTGGTCATCTAGGTATTCCAAAGTTGGAATATGTTTGCCTTCAAAGCGCAGTTGTCCATAGGGATCATCCTCAATAATGGGGACACCATACCGATCAGCCAATTCGACTAATTTATGCCTACGTTCTAATGATAAGGTGCCTCCTGATGGATTTTGAAAATTGGGTAAAATATACATAAATTTTGGGCCAGCCCGTAAAGCCATTTCTAACTTGTCAACTTGAATACCATTTTCATCCACTGGTACTGTGACATATTGGGCATTATACGTATTCCAGGCCTGTAAAGCCCCTAAATAAGTGGGGGATTCTACCAGAATTCTATCTCCTGGATTTATGAAGATTTTTCCCAGTAAATCTAAAGCTTGTTGAGATCCACTTGTTATCATAATGTTGTCGGCTGTGACTTTTATGCCATATTGATTCGAATGGCGTGAAATCATTTCACGTAATGGTAAATATCCGTCTGTTGTGCCATATTGTAATGCTTCTGGTCCATGTTGTTCTAAAACACGAATACAGGCTTCTTTAAATTCCTCAACAGGAAAGATTTCAGGAGCAGGCATACCACCTGCAAAGGAAATAACATCAGGCATCTGTGTAATCTTCAGTAACTCTCGTATGGCAGAACCTGTCATTGAATTTGTTCTTAAAGCGTAACGATCATCCCATAAAGTCTGCATTCTAAACTCCTTTTAAATTTAGTCCCTTGATATTTTACAAAAAATCAGGGATGGTAGAAAACCATCCCTGTTGGAATTATAATTTTGCAAATCTTGAAACAATAATCGCTGGCGAGGGAAGTTTCACCCGATCGCCTTGTGACAATAAATTAGGTAGTTTCCCAATATTATCCGGTGCGCCTTGATAAATGTAAATCACCGCACCATCTTCATTAGCTTTCTCTTCAATAAATGCCTGTCCAGTCAGGTAGCCTTCGGAATCAATTGCGCAGCTGGTGACAACACCGATGACTTTGCCTTTCTTATCGATTACCGGATCATTGTTGTGAGCCATCCGGACTCCCTTTTCCTGGAAGCGGAAACGAACGACAATGCCTTTTCGTTTGGCTTCCCTAGCAATATAAGCGTCACGGCCGATGAACCATGGTTTATACGTTTTTATAAAGCTGGCAAAATTCGCTTCAGATACGCCTAATCCTAGGTCACCACCCATTTCATGTCCATAAAGCGGGAGACCAGCCTCAGTTCTCAAAGAATCACGAGCGCCTAAACCGCATGGTTTTAGACCCAACGGTTCGCCAGCTTCCATCAATGCATCCCAAAAAACTGGAGCTTGATCGGGGTGAATAAATAGCTCAAAAGCCATTTTTTCGCCTGTATAACCGGTTCTGGATACTACAAGGTCGAATTCACCTACAATAGCTTCACACAACTCTGTACGCTTCAATTTCATTATTCGTTTTCGAGTATCTGAATCAGTACACAGCGCAAGTAAAATATCTCTTGATTTGGGTCCCTGGAGTGCTATATCAACCCGCATTTCTGAGCCAGCTGAGCGATCTCGTAAATTACGCAGAACGACATTTTTTCCAAACGCAGTTGCGCCGGGTCTGGTGGAATCTACCATTACTTTTCCGTCTTTGACGGCATTCAACCAAGCCCAATCCTTATCATCATTCGAAGCGTTTACAACAACCAGATAGACTTCTTTTTGCCTACGATAGACTAATAAGTCATCAATCACATTTGCATCAACGGTAAGGAGGTGGGTATAGCAGGATTGACCGATATCCAACGCCTCAATATCGTTACCACAGACACTGTCCAAGAATGTTACTGCATCGGGACCTTCTGCCTGATAAACACCCATATGGGAAACATCAAATAGACCTGCTGCTTTGCGGGTAGCCATATGTTCTTCGGTAACCGAAGTATACCAAACTGGCATTTCCCAGCCGGCAAATGGAATGATCTTTGCGCCTAATTTGACATGGTTATCATAAAGTGATGTGCGTTTGAGTTGATCGGATTCACGTTCAACCCAATCGAATTTTGGTTTATCAGGAAAAATGTTTGACATCTCAGAGTGGCCGACAAAAAACGGTTTTGTAACAGAAATATCTGCTTTTTCAAGTGTAAAATCAGAGACAATCAAAGATTCTTTGATGATGATTGGCCCTGGTAAACGTCGATGAAGATCTTCATCAAAATAAATGTATCCATCTGAAAGATCCCGCAGCCAGGTTGCTGCCAAATTTCCTTTGGAAACATTGGTTGTAAAGCGGAAATGATATGGGCTGACACATGTGATAACACCATTGATTTGTTCACCGTCGGTGTATAAGTAGGTCAGTTGTTCTTCACCAGGTTTGAGAGATTCAACATTGCTGGCAAAAACATAATTTACAAAATGCCGGATACCTTTCCCAGTTAGATCATATCCAATATTTCCATTAATTCCTTTCGGTAGTTCATCCAGATAATAAAAGTGAGGATAACCGTGAATTGAAATTTCGGGATCCACACCAACTTTTTCAACTAGTTTCCGAACACGTATCTTGGCATCTTCAAGGACTTTAAAATCAACTTTCGCCCTTTGAACCGGGCCTTTACGGGATTCAATGCTGTAAGGCGTGGTAGCAAATAAGACGTCTGCAATAATGTCAGCAACCATAACCATATCAATTTCATCCAATCCTCGTTGTGTCATCCAGGGAGTTCCATAGCGTACACCTGATGCATTGAAAGCGCTCTTGTCACCCGGGATTGTGTTTCTGTTCATTACCAAGCCGACTATATCCAGGATTCTGGCCGCTAGATCTCCTGAGAGAGATGTGCCATCCGGTCCTTTGATGGTGCTGACATCAATATTTCCCAGATGTGTATTGGTGCCTTTGAACGGGATGCGCAGCCCCCGTTTTTCCAGATGATTGGTTAATACCTGGTTGTTTTTTACGATTTGCTCCTGTAATTTCTTAAATTCTGGTGATTTTGCTAACTTGAAGGTTGCTGCCAATGCAGCAATAGCATGAACGTGAGGACCTCCCTGTTCACCAGGAAATACACCGCGATCAATCTTTTTTGCAAGAGATGCATTATCAGTGATAATACAGGCTCCACGGGGGCCACAAAGCGTTTTATGGGTCGTGAAGGTAATTACGTGCGCAAAACCTACCGGACTGGGGATGATGGCAGCAGCTACCAAACCTGCAATATGAGATATATCAGCTAAGAGATACGCACCGACTGAATCAGCAATTTCCCGGAATTTTCGCCAATCTGGCACATATGGATATGAGGAATAACCGGCGATAATGATCTTAGGTTTATGTTCATTGGCTAAAGCTGCGACCTGATCATAATTAATCTGTTCCGTTTCCGGATCGACAGTGTAATGGATTGCGTTGAATAGTTTTCCTGAGCGATTGACAGAAGAACCATGGGTGAGATGACCACCATGCAATAAATTCATGCCCATGATGGTGTCACCAGGGGTAATTAAGTGATAGACCGCATTGTTTGCCGGTGCGCCAGAAAGCGGCTGAACGTTCACAAATAAATTATCTGGCGATACTCCATTTGTAGCAAAAACTTCAGCACACCGACGGGCGGCTAAAGACTCAACAATATCTGCATATTCGACGCCTTTATAATAGCGTGGATCTGAATAACGGCGATAATAAGCGAGCTGTTCATCATAATCCAGAATCTCATCTTCATTCATCAAACGCATGCGGTCATCAGGATACCCCTCTGCGTATATATTTTGAAAAACAGATCCCAGCGCATTGCGGACAGCAGCTGGTGCAGTGCTCTCACTCGGAATCAGAATCAACTTTCGGTTTTGTCGTTCTGCTTCAATTTGAATCAGTTCTGAAACATCCGGATCTAGATCACTGAGATCACCGCGAAATAGAAAATCAGTCATTTTTGTCTCCTGTTTATAAATTTATTTGATAACAATCACCAATATGAATTTGCATTCACAAAAGTCAATGAATTGCTTCTCATTCTTATTGTAGAAAACCTAAGGCTAATGGTCAAGTAAAGTATGTAATCTAATTATTATCATTTATCTTTTCAATTCGAAGGATTAACAATTTTTATTGATCCAATTCAATATGAAATTTAGCACCTGTTCTTGTTCATATTCATTATGCATTTCATGATATAGTTCCGGGAAAATTTTAAATGTGATCATTGAATTTGGAACTTTCTCAGCAAATTGTTTGGTTTTATCTAAATTAACGATGTGATCCTTCTCTCCCTGTAAGAGTAACAATGGTAAATTAAACTTTCCAGCATTTTCTATGATCCAATCTCCATTTGAGAACATAAGCATAGCTAATTTTGCTGAAATCAAGGGATGCACAAGCGGGTCTTCCTGATAATCCTTAATAACCTGAGGGTTGTGTGATAAATTATTTACATCCAGTCCATTATCCATTGTCATAGCAGGAAGCAATGTTTTTAAGATTTTGGCAGCCATTAGTTTTAGCGGGGGAACAGGCTCTCCTGTCCCTATCCCGGGGCTGGTGGAAATGATACCAGTTATGGATGGATTTTTGAATAACGAATAATATAAAACCATATTGCCACCGAGTGAATGTCCATACAGGAAGACGGGAAGGCCTGGATTGTCTTGTTTTGCTAGATCAATCATAGTATCAATATCTGAAATAAAAAATTGATTGGATCCGATATGCCCACGCTTACCTGAGCTTTTCCCGTGGCCTCGGTGATCAAATCCATAGACTGAAATCTGGTTCTGGTTAAGAAATTTTGCTACATGGTTATATCGCCCAATATGTTCCCCCAGACCATGTACCAGTACTACAACTGCTTTCACTGGACCATCTGCAATCCATTTTTGGGAAAACATTTTTTCACCTTCTTTGGTCTTCCATTCAAAATGTTCTATAGTTGACATTCCATCGCTCCTTGTTTTACATTTTCTAATTGTTTATAAGAATATTTAATAAAATGACTTGTTTCAAACAGTTTATTTATACATCGATTTACAATTTTTTATTTGAAATATGAGACTGGCAATTTTCTATTTGATAATTTGTTATTGGTTGGGATGTAAAATCGACAGTAGAATTATTTCAAGTTTAATGCTTACCGCGCGACAAGGTATTCTTAATGAAAAATGTAATAATTTTCAGTCATGCCATTAATTTCGGACATGGAAAGGCAATTTCGATGAATAGTAGTGATAAAAATAATAAATCAATTAATCAAGCAAGCTGTTTATTCACTGGGCTTTTTATTTTTTCAATCATTTGGATTATAGGAGTAACCATAGCAGCTCAACTTATGATGTGGGTTATGGAGCAGACGATTTTTGAAGCAACTTTTTTATTTCCTGATTTGCGGTGGTTGATTATAGTTTCCTATGTAATCCTCGTTGGATTACCACTCATCATGATCCGGTTTATTATTAACGATCCGGTCAGTAACAAAATATACCAATTCTGGATAACAATTGTTTTTGTTGGTGTATTTTTAATACCTGGAAGGTTCCTAAAGATAAATGACGCTGTTTCTAGTAGTCTTATTCAGATTTTCGGTGTTCTTATTTATCTTGGACTTTTTGTCTTAATCTTGAAACGTAAAAATATTGTTATTAAATGGAAGTCGAACCTGGAATTAATGGTGATCCCAATCATCATTTCTGGACTATTTTGTATTCCATGGGTATTATGGGGCGCTTTAGGCTCTCCTCTTGACCTTGTAATGAATTTTATGTCAGGTCTTTTATCCGGATTATTTTTGACAATTGCGATTCAACAATTATTTTCTAATCTCTTTCCTGAAAACCGAATAATCGAGCCAGGTAGAAAATTTTTTTTTGGCTTGATTATACTCATGGGGTTGATAATTTTTTCGACAGTTTTTGGACAAAATGGCCAACAATGGTTGTTGGTTTTTACACTTCCTGTTTCGAGTTGGATTATTTCAGGATTTTTTAGAAATGAAGGTGGGGATCAAAGCAATTTTATTAGTGTCTGGTTTTTATTAGCTGTTATTATCTCTGCTCCTTTGATTTGGTTTGACGCCGATGAGCTTTCACTTTTGATTGGCTCGGAAAGCGGCGAGATTTTTACCTGGGTCAGCCAAACAATTTCCTATTCGGTGGTTGTATTAATTTTTGCTACTGCCATAACAGGATTTCTGCGGAAAAAAATTATTGGCGTCAGGTTTCTAAAACCGTTTGTCGGGATGTCAATTCTCGTATGGGTGACTGTTATATTATTATATGTGTGGGTAGGCCAGCCAGGCTACTTTGGTGAATCGATATTTGTCATCATGAATGATCAGGCGGATCTGAGTGAAGGAGTAATGCTCACTGATCCAATTCAAAAGAGGAATTATGTGTATGAAACTACAACTGAATTTGCATCTTATTCACAGACTGATCTTATTAATTTCTTGAGTCAATTTCACATTGAATACAAACAATATTATTTGGTGAATGCTATTGAAGTAAAAGCTGGCCCGATATGGAAATGGATTATTGAACAACGGAAAGATGTAAATCGTGTGCTGGATAGTCCAAATTTACGACCTTTGCCCGAAGAAATTCCAGTTCAACCTGGAGATGTATCGTCAGCAAATGGTTCCCTTTGGAACCTGGAAATGATCGGTGTAAATGAAGTTTGGGAAGAATTCGATGTTTATGGAGAAGGAATCATCATTGGGCAGGCAGATTCAGGCGTAGATGGGAATCACCCTGCATTGAGAAATCAATTCGCAGGCAAAACAGGAATTGAAGTGTATTCCTGGTATGACCCCTGGTTTGGATCGAATTATCCTCAGGATATCAGTGGGCATGGAACACATACATTAGGAACTATTCTCGGAAAGAAGGTTGGCATTGCCCCGGAGGCTAATTGGATTGGATGTGTGAATCTGGGTAGGAATCTTGGAAATCCTGGCTATTATCTTGCGTGTATGCAATTTTTGCTAGCACCATTTCCTAAAGATGGTGATCCCCTTATAGAAGGAAAACCTGAAGCAGGAGCACATATACTCAATAATTCCTGGGGTTGCCCTGAAATTGAAGGGTGCGATGCTCTGGTTTTCGAACAAGCTGTGTCAGCGCTACGGTCTGCCGGAGTTTTTGTTGTATCCTCTGCTGGAAATAATGGTTATTATGGTTGTGAAAGTATTACTGATCCGTTAGCGATCTATCAAGATGTATTTACAGTTGGAGCAATTGATGAAATCGGTGATGTCGCTCCATTTTCGAGTTTAGGTCCGGTAACCGTGGATGGTTCTGGCAGAATTAAACCTGATCTGGTTGCGCCAGGTGTCGATATTTTTTCAACGCTTCCGAATTCAAGTTATGGTACTTTCAGTGGCACTTCCATGGCAGGACCGCATGTAGTTGGCACAGTTGCTTTGATGTGGAGTGCAAATCCTGAATTGATAGGCCAGATTGAATTGACGGAAGAAATCTTGAAAAGAACAGCCAATAATTACAATGGATTCTATGTAGATTGTATAGGTTCAACATTGTTACCGAATGTGGCTGTTGGTTTTGGCATTCTAAACACTTACAAAGCGGTTGAAGAAGCAATCGAAATTCGGTAGTATTAAATCGAAAACGGAACTCAATACATGATTTGGGGTTTAGTTAATTACCCCCGTTAATAAGGTTTAACTTTGAATAATCAAGTAGAAGACTACCAACTTATTGAAAATGCTGGCAACGGGGATAACGAAGCGTTTGGTTTGCTATATGAACGGTATGTTCGGAAAATTTATAATTATATTTTTTATAGAACCGGAAATGTCAACGATGCTGAAGATTTGACAGCAAAGGTATTTCATCGGGCGTTTCGGCATATAGAATCGTATAACCAGCGAGGGATACCATTTTCAGCCTGGTTATATCGTATAGCTCATAATTTGGTGGCAAACTGGTATCGCGATAGGAGTCGGAAAAAAGAAGTCGCGCTCGATGACCAACTTCCTAGTTCATTCCATTTTGATTTTCCGGAGTTTGCGCTTGAAAAATCACAAGAATCAGAAAAAATGATTAAGGGTTTACGAAAATTGCCCCCAGAAAGGCAACAATTAATCATCCTTAAATTTGTGGAAGGTTTGAGCAATGCTGAAATTGGATTAATTATGCGAAAATCTGAAGGAGCAATTAAAAGTCTTTATCATAGAACATTAGAGTCTTTGAGGAAGGAAATAGAAAAACTTGATCATCCTCACAAAAGTAAGGAAAAAAAGGTAAAGGAAAATAAACGATAACAATGAGTGAAAATAATTCTTTTCTATTGATGGAAAATTCTCTGGTCAGTCATTTAAAGCCGGTACAACCCAACCCTGATTTTGTTAAAAAATTGAGAAACCGGTTAATGGGACCAAAAAATATTTATATTGAAGACCGGAACCATGGACTAGCTTTTATACTCATAAGTCTTGGATTATTTGTGGGTGCTTTGATTGTTTGGATATTTCGTAATACAGATAGTTAGATCAATCCTAATTCAATAAATTTATTTTTGAGTGTTTCTTTGTCTGGTTCAACCAGAATAGTGCCATCCTGGAAAATAATTGTCGGGACACTCTTGTTGCCATTATTGATATCCTTAACACGTTTTGTCCCTTCCACATTCTTATCGATATTAATCCATTCATAATCGATCTGATATTCATCAAATAATTTCTTCGCACGAATTGTATCTCCACACCAGGTGGTGCCATACATTGTTATTCTTTTATTATCCATATTACTCGTCATATTCCTTTACAAACAATAAAATATTCTTAGCTGCCTTAATCAAATTCATATCGCTGGAAAATGAAAAATCAATATTCACCCGGGTGGTTAATGCTGTTATTTCATTCTGAATTGAGTAGAAAATATCTTTGTGGTTTTGAATATCCAGAAGATATTGGTAGGGGGACATCCCTGCGGGAGTATTCAGATGTAGTTTATTGTATAGAATTCGGAGTGCTTTCCCAGCTACTTGTCTGGCAATCACTCTACTTCTATTCAATTCACCTTTTTGCTCGAAGGTGAATGATGATTCTAAATCGTTTAATAATGATTGATAAAGTTCTTCGGATAACATGAAATTGTTGAATTCAATCCATTATAAAAACAGGGTGCCTTAAAGACACCCTGTTTTTTGGTTAATTGGGAGTTTACGCCCACCCCTGGTTTTTGACAAAATCAGTAATTAGAGGAATGTTCACATATTCACCCTTGTATGCTTTGTATGCCCACCAAAGCATGACAAACCATAGAATTGAACCACAACCAAACGTAACTGCTGCAACGATCGGAACTACGATAATCATGATGATACCTGCTGCAAGAGCTTGCGCATTATGTGCTTTAATAAATGGTCTGTTTTTCTTATCTTCCATCAATAGAAAAATGATTGGTACTAGCGGAGCGAACACATACGCTAAGGCTGCCATTAATCGATCGTCACTGCTTACTTCATTGGGGTTATAATCTGTCATAATTTTTCTCCTTCTGGGGTGTTTGGATATCAACATATTATAATGAATTTTTCCAAATGTCAAAGGTCAACATTATAATTACTTTATGAAAGATATAAAAATTGTTTTTATGGGTTCCCCTGAATTTGCCATTCCATCACTTATACGTTTAATTGAACGATTTCAAGTAGTAGGTGTGGTCACTCAACCAGACAAACCTGCTGGTCGAGGAAAAGCATATAAAGCTCCGCCTACCAAGGAAATTGCGCTTGAAAATAATATTGAATGTATCCAACCAAACAGATTACGCGAGCCGGGAGCTATTGAAAAACTCCAGTGGTGGGAGCCGGATGTTATTGTCGTCGTGGCTTTTGGACAGATTCTAAGGCAAGAAGTGCTCGGTCTACCCAGATTTGGTTGTATTAACGTCCATGGTAGCCTGCTCCCTCGTTGGCGTGGGGCCGCTCCGATTCAAGCAGCGATTTTAAATGGGGATGAAGAAACAGGGATCACAATCATGAAAATGGATGCTGGCATTGATACAGGTCCAATTTTACGTCAAAGATCTTTGATGATTAAGAACGATGATACTTCTATAAGTCTCAGTCAAACGCTATCAAACATCGGAGCAGATTTATTAATGGAAACCTTGCCTGAATATTTGAGTGGAAAAGTCGAGCCAATCCCGCAACCCACCACCGGGGTTACATATGTTTCAATGATAAAGAAAGAGGATGGGCAATTAAATTTTTCAAAAACCGCACGTGAGTTGAACCGTCAAATTAGGGCATACCATCCCTGGCCTGGTTCATTTATGGAGATTGCTGGTGAGAGAATCAAAGTACTTTCATCCAGGGTTGAAGATGAGACAAATCTTGCTCCTGGTGAACGTGGGAATAAATCAGGATATCCTCTGGTGGGAACAATAAAAGGGGGTTTGATTTTGGAGCAGGTTCAACCAGCAGGGAAAAAGCCGATGGATGGAAAAACTTTCCTGAATGGGTTTCGTCACTGGGCAACTGAATGAATGAAAAAAAGATGAAAGTTCTCTGTTTTGGGGCTGGTGCAATTGGTTCATATATAGGGGGAAGTCTATCACTTGATGGGCACGAGGTGCATTTTGTAGATCGACCAGAAGCAATCGGAAAAATAAAAAAACAGGGAATTCAATTGGTGTTACCTCAGGGGGCATTTGATTTAAAGCCTGAAAAATTATGGTCATCTTTAAACGATGCATTACAGAACCAACCATTTGATTTCTCAATCGTAGCGGTGAAATCCTTTGATACAGAATCACTCGTTCAGTCATGGGAAGAGAAGAAAGACTTAATCCCACCTGTCCTATGCCTGCAAAATGGAGTGGAAAATGAAATTCTCATTCAGTCCAAGGTTGGAGAGAAAAAAACAATCAGCGGAACTGTAACAACAGCTATTGGCCGAATCAGAAAGGGCATTGTTGTAGAAAGATTACGAGGTATCGGGATTGAAGATAAGAATGACCTGACACATGAAATTATATCCATTATGAATCGAGCTGGATTAAATGCTGTTGCTTTCCAAGATGCCAGAGCTATGAAATGGTCAAAATTACTCACCAATCTGACCACCAACGCCAGTTCAGCAATTTTAGGTATGACACCTTCCGATATTATTTCGAATCCCGACCTGTATAAAATTGAAATTGAACAATTACGCGAGACATTACGCGTGATGCATGCTCAAAGAATACCTGTGACGAATTTACCAGGTACCCCCGTGAAATTGTTTGCGATGGTTGTAAAACAATTCCCTCTTTTTATTAGCAAATTAGTTTTGAAGAAATCAATTTCAGCTGGTCGCGGTGCTAAAATGCCTTCTTTTTATCTCGATTTAATAAGCAATCGGAAAAAATCTGAGGTGGATTATCTAAATGGAGCAGTTGTTCGCTATGGCAAGAAAGTAAATGTAAGAACTCCGGTAAATGAAACACTGACTGCGACACTCCTCGAATTAACGAATGGATCAATACCACTTTCGGAATTTGATCACCTACCTGAAAAATATCAAAAATTATTTATCCATTGATAAAATGCCACTTAATAGCCCTCCCTGGGTCAAGAATGCAATTTTCTACCAATTTTTTTTAGATTTTTTTATAATGACGATTTTGATAATGTTCCTGAAATTGTCCAAACTTGAGGAGATACCCGTATAATTGGGCAATTCGAGGGGAGATTTATCCAGCTTAATCAAAAAATGATATCCCTTTTTGCTCTGCGGTAATAGACCTGTTAGATCAAAGAATCACGCTAGCTTCTTATTTGAAGGTGGTGAATAATCTGCTGCAGACAAATCCACTTCAAAAGCGATAAGCCATGTTTAACGAACTGGAATCACATGCCACAGAACGAATTTGTACGGTTCTAAACAATGATATTGAATTAATGTTTTTAGCGTCCTTGTTGAAGTTAACATTTATTGTTACCCTATAATATTTTATTGTGATGAAATCGGTGTACGTGGCGGAAATGATCCTGAATGCAGACGTGCTTTTTCCTGGGATAATGATCAGGGGAATATTGTAATAAAGCAGAAGATAGAAGCATTAACCGATTAAGAAGGTTTTTTTCAGCATTGAGGTTAGGGGATTTCCTGCTCTAGATTATGATGATCAAAAACTTGTTCAGTTTTACGCAAGAACTTATGAAAACAATGTCTTTATCAACGTTTTGAATTGAAGTAAAAAGACCAAAAATTTCTAAATTTCGCAAGCTCACATGAATCAGAATGGCGAAACACGATTTAATAATTTGTAAGGTGATGATTATTTTCCAATTAATTAAACAACCAAGTCAATTTCTGTATTGATACCTTCGAAGACTGGATTGTTATTACATTATCGAGGTCTAATCTTCTTCCCAGCCGATTTCTTCCGCTGCAAAAAAAAGATCGGTTGCACTAATCAAACCGACCAGACGATTATGTTCGTCGATGACAGGCATGTGATGGATGTTCATTTTTTGCATCTCAATCGAGCATTGTTTTAATGTCCACTCCGGATCTGCTGTAACCAAATTTTCTGACATGATTTCATGAACAGAAACATTGGCAGGATTGCGTTCTTGTGCAATGATTTTGTCTCGAATATCTGTTGTCGTTAGTATCCCAAAGAGGTTTTGAGCTGCATCTATTGCGATCAACAAACTCTTGATGTTTCGCCTTCTCATCAGGGTCAACGCATACGATACTGAGCTGTCACGGTCGACTACGATTACGGGAAAACTCATCCAATCTTTCACTTTATGAGTCATTACCGTCCCCTTGATGCATATTTTGATATATTTTGTCAGAATGAGTTGCCATTTCAATATCCAACCCTTTTACAGCTTTTTCAGAATGAGTTGACCAAATTAAGGTAACTTTGTGCCATTCAGCAATTAATATTGGATCATGATCGTGTACGTCTGCCAGCTTTATAATTGCTTCAGCAAATTCATAGGTCGATCGGCGTGAGGAAAATTTGTATTCCCGGCAGAGTTGATCATGGGCTGATAAAAAATTTTTACTTTCTGCCCGAACTATGTTCCAGCTGGAATTTTTCTCTAAAAAACTCTCTAAATTTGTAGTAATTTTATTTTTTAAATCGTTATGCATAACACGCCCTCTTTCGAATTTCTTTTTCAATTAATAAGAATATAGCAACTCAGTTAGAAAAATCAATCAGATGTAGAAGAGGGCTACCCTTCTATCCTTTAAGAGATTTTGGTCACTTACTTTCCTTTTTCGATTAATTTATCAAACCTGAATTCTGATTTTTCCATTTTTCCCATTAACAATTTCCGAACAAGGTTTAAA
Organism: uncultured Anaerolineaceae bacterium; assembly: GCA_942491385.1. Classification (GTDB taxonomy): domain Bacteria; phylum Chloroflexota; class Anaerolineae; order Anaerolineales; family Anaerolineaceae; genus UBA6170. Next base: position 302,790 of record CALOAF010000008.1, read on the forward strand.
CTAATTAGTTTCTCAACCATTACATTGGTAGAAATTTTAGTGTCTGAACCGATGTCTATCAAAGCAATGGCAAACATCCACCAGACAATAGATTCAAATCTTTCTTTGTTGAACCAGAGTTCTTCCTGATATCGGTTGACTTTCAGGAATTGCTGGATATCCGGCCTACCGAGTATGGTTCTCAACCAGTCTTCAACCTGGTCAATTTTGAAACTTTCATGCCATCCAGAAATACCCAGCAGTGTGAAAACTGTCTGTACCATTAAATCCATCTCTGAACCATTGTATTGATATTCGGATCCGAGATCATAAATGATTTTTGCAAATTGCCATTCTTCAAACCAGGATTGTGACTGGAATTGCGATTCGGACGGCTTGGTTAATTCGCCTACGGAAGAAATGAACAAATAGGAGAAAGTTGTCAACCATATATCCTCATTTTCAGCAAAGTTCGCTTGAAAATCACTGATCAGTGATTTAAAACCTTTATTTTTCAAGCTAATAAATTTTTGATCAAATACGGGGATTGAGAGTACAAATTCCAATTTTTTTGATGTTTTTAATGTTGCAATGTCTTTATGCTGATTCATTCCAGTCATTTTGAAAATCCCTTGTAAAAGATTCCCTACTTTTTGGTAAGCTTCTTCCAAAACTTCCGGTTTTATGAAAGTTTTGGAGGATAACCTTCTTTGGGATATTAAATAATCATAATAACCTCTATTGATAATTTCTTTAAGCGGTTTTTGAACTGGTTGTAAGCGTAATTCTTGCATTGCTATTTCAATTTTGGGTACACCATTCCCATCCAGATAATCACACAATTGGCGGTATGATTGCCACTCATCCTCTTTCACCTGCCGAAAATCAAGTAAAACATGGGTTTGGTAAGCTTGTAGGTTAAAAAATAACCCATGGTTGTAAATGTTTTGAGTTGAGCGAATATATTCAAGGTTCGAAACAATATCCTTAAAAATGACAAAATCGTACTCTTTATTGACTTGTAAACCTTCTCCCACTTTTACTGTTCTGTATGAAGATTGATTATTATCTTTTAATTTAATTTTTGTTGCAGAATAATTAATCCAACCCTGCACATTAGCAAACTTATTGTTATAAATGACAAGGGAAGGTCGATTTTGGCAGTAATTAGAAAACACGTAGACATCTTCGTTTATGTTCTGGTCCGAAGTATGAAAATCATACAGAAGAAAATGATCGACTTCCGAAAACATCCATCTTCGATGGAGCAGGGGAGATATTTGATGTCGATGCCGGCTGATTAGATTTTCATCTTCCTCTTCCTCCCAATATGCACGCTTATACTCCATGCCATATTTCTCAGAAAAGCCTTCCATTTGCCCATGCCCAAACATTGGTAATCCTGGGAGTGTGCTCATCAGCGTACAAATTCCAAAATATTTATCGCCCTTCCCGAATTGTTCTACTGCTGTGCGTTCATCAGGATTATTCATGAAATTTACGAAGCGCTTTAAAATTTGTGGGTCAAATTCGATTGTATTTTTTATCAACAAGCGGTAATTCGCATTATCCTCTTCGCGCAGCATATTCATGAATGCTGAGTTGTAAACCCGGTGCATTCCCAAGGTTCTTACAAAGTAACTTTCCATCAACCAGAAGGCCTCAGCCAGTAACAGCGTGTCTGGTGCATCAGATGCCAACCGATCGACCACATCTCGCCAAAATTCAGTGGGCATCAGTTGATCAAATCTTTCCTTTGTCAGCCCATATTCAGCCCTGGAAGGGATAGCCCCACCTGAACCGGGTTCCGGGAACCATAATCTTTGGAAATGCTTTTTAGCCAATGTCATGGCTGCATCGAATCGAATGATAGGAAACCGTTTGGCTACGGAAAGGATGGTTTGATAGGCAGCTTCTCTTACCTCGGGAATGAGATAATTCAGCTGTGCAGTATCATTCCATGGCATTGTTGTTCCATCATTACCGTGGTAAATGAAGCGGGTTTCACCAGAATTTTGGTTTTTGTACAGAAAAACTACCGCCGCATCAGTTCGATCGTAATAATGATCCTCGATTTTGATTTCAATACCTTGGTGGTTGGAAAGATTCTGCCCGGTAAATGAATAGGCAGGAAATGGAATGTTATTTAACTGAACGAACCAATCCGGATGTTCAAACACCCAATTTGAATCTATCCCCATGTGATTGGGAACCATATCGGCTGCTAGTCTGATTCCTTTTTGCATGGCCCTGTCTTTTAGTTTCTGATAAGCTTCTTCTCCACCTAACTCTGATGCAATCTGGTAACCTGCCAAGGAATATGCAGAAGCGATTGCTTCAGGATTGCCACAAAGTTGTTTTATTTGAGCAGAAGCATTGCTGCGTTCCCATAAACCAATTAACCACAAACCATTGAAGCCTCTATTTCGCAAAGAATCCAACTCTGCATCGGGGATTTGATCGATAGCGGATATGGGAATCTGGTATTTCTTGCGAATCTGATCCAACCAGACATAAGTATTTTTAGCTATTAAAACCAAGCTGGGCATCCACTCTTTATCAGGACTGAATTTTTCAAAATCCTGATCCCAAACCTGGTCATATCCTGGAACAATACTGGGGCCAGGTCCACCTACTGAGGTCTTTAACTCCTCTTTAATAAAATCCAGGCTGCTCAATAATCGGTAAAGCAGATCACCTAAGAGGACACCCCAGTGGGAACGAATATATTCTAATTGACCCGGAATTGAGTGTGGAACCTTAATGGCAGGGGTTCTCAACATAGCGATGATATTTTGGTTTTCAGGACCAAAAAATGGTTTTTCTATAAAGAATTTGTGTAATAGATTAATAAATTTTACATATTGACTATTGATTTCTAAATCTTTATCTCTGAACAAATCCTGGTAATGAGCTAAGGCAGGATTTTGATTTTCGACCCACAGTAAAATGATTTCTTCCAGCAAAAGCGAATAAGTGCCATCTAATACCGTTTTTTCCTGATATTCAGCGAGGGTTACTTTTTGTTGATACACCGAGGTGGGAGGAAATTGAGTTAGAAATAATTCTATTACTTTATTGGTTTCCGCCAACGAAAGGTTTTGTTTAATATAGATTAGTGCTTCGTCCAGCATATTTTCCTGAATTTGTTGCCGATACGATTTCAGGATGAAATGAAAAATTTCGTCCATTAAACCTATTGCGTAAATTTCGCTGGCTTTCGCTGCCAGGTCAGGATAGGTTAGCAGGTCTTTTTGTTTATTAATGCTGGTGGCTAATACTCTGGCACTATGAAAATTTCCAATGACAACGTTCCCGTTTGTTTCAAATAAGCTTAAATCGAATTGGTATTTATCCCGTGCATGTTTTGAAATGTGAAACTCCATCTTAAGACTTGGCATTAAAATCCTCCTGGGTAGGCATAATTCAATTATATCCAGTAAATTAGGAAAAAATGGCTAAGCCTGAAAAAAAAGAGCGGAGTGATCATCTCCGCTCTTAAAATTAAACTCTTTGTAGAATATGTGTGAAGATGTTGGAACCACTCCCTCCAATATTTTGAGCCATCCCGATTCTGGCATTCTCTACCTGTGTCCCTACAGCCTGATGCCGCAATTGTTCAACTACTTCAACCAATTGATACATACCAGTAGCGCCGACTGGATGTCCACGGGCTTTGAGACCACCGCGAGTGGCAATAGGGATTTTTCCATCAGGTCGAATTTCTCCATCCAAACCGAGTCTAGGTCCTTTTCCCCGCTCTGCAAACCCAGATGCTTCCAGTGATAAGGCGGCCATAATTGAAAACGCATCGTGAAGTTCAAATAGATCAATATCGTCTGGCGTTAGACCTGCCTGTTTGTAAGCTTTTTTGGCAGAAATTTCCGCTGCCTTTAACCAGAGAGGGTCTTTTCGGCCATGAACCGCAATAGAGTCTGTTGCGGCAGCGCTACCGATAATCTTAATAACAGGATTGGCTGATGAATGCCCAATTTTTTCTAGTGGAACCATTACGACAGCCGCAGCACCATCACCAACGGGTGACGCATCCATTAAATTAATCGGATCCGCAATCATTCCCGCATCCAAATATTGTTTTTCGGTAATCGCTTTTCGAAAACGGGCATTTGGATTATGCACACCATTTGTATGCGCATTGATCGAAAATGGAGCAAAATCATTTTTTGTCCACCCATATTCGTGCATATAACGTCGCATGATCAATGCATTTAAGGCAATGAAGGAAACCCCTTGATCAACTTCCCAATCAGCATCTGCAGCAGTTGCCAGTTCAGCCGTAATTTCACCAACAGGGGAATCGGTCATTTTCTCTACACCGAGTGCAACGGCTGTATCAATGGCACCTGAGGCAACAGCAAGCAAGGCAGTGCGAAAGGCGGCAGCCCCTGAGCTGCAAGCTGATTCTACTTTGAAGGATTCGGCATATCGCAAACCAACCCAGTCAGCAATATATGCACCTAATTGAGCTTGATGATTTGCTGAGGCTGACATCATATTTCCAACATATAGCGCATCAACCTGGTTTAAACCTGCATCTTTGACTGCGTCCAAAACTGCTAACCCCGCAAGTTCTCGCAGTGATTTGTCCCAATGTTCATCAATTTTTGTCTGTCCGATTCCTATTACGGCTACCTCACGCATGTGGATGTCCTTTCTGCAATGGTTGTATGATCAAATTATATCTGCAGAAGCTATCAAGAACTATCAAAAACATATCATTCGCCTCAGGTATAATTAGCGCAAGGTGCTCAATGAAGATATTTAAACCATGCTTGCTAACATTAACATCCCTTCTTATATTGAGCCTATTGAATTCGGGTTGTACTGAAAAAAAAGTTTTGCCAATTATTCTTCATACACAAACAGTTACTCCACTCATTGATGACAGACCCAATCTGGAGGTTACACAAGTAAATGAGTACGTTCCTTCCACTGAATCCGAGGTAAAAACGATCTGGATTGATCCAAAAATTAGTGGTCATCCTTTTCTTCAATCCTTGAATATACTTCCTTCATCACAAGCAGAAAAAAAAGAATCCTCATATGAACGCATAGAAACACAGCCACAAGTCACAGGGGAATCCACAATCATCTATGAGGATTATTTCGTTTTAACAGTCCCATTCATTAATCAAACCAATAATGTCGAGTTTGAAAAACTGGAAAAAATCTGGGCGCAGGATACTGAAAACAACGAACAAATTCTTTGGATTTACCCTGCAGATGAAAAACCATTGGAAAGAATTTTTAATGGAAAACCGGGCAACCAGGTTGTTTCTTTCAATGAGAAACCCAACGTTTGTGAAGTGAATAATTGCTGGCATTTGGTGAATTTTCAAAAAACTGATCCTGAATGGAGGATTATTGCGACCGATGAACAATCGCCGCTGAATCCCAATTTCGACTCAAGCGAATACCGACTTGTTGATAGACTCTACCTCAATAATATTGGTGATCCACCCAATGAAATGGAATCACCTTTTTTCGTTGAAAAGGAAACAAATTTTGACCCCACTTTATTGACTTCCGTTTTAATGACTGGTACAACCGCATTGGTACGTAATACAGCTTCTCAAATTGAACAATTTGGACTAGATTTTCCGCTAAAAAATATGAGATGGTTGTTCGATTCAATTGATATCATTCACATCTCTAATGAGGTTCCTTTTTATTCCCAATGTCCGCCTGCTATCCCTATCCGTAAAGAAATGCGGTTTTGCAGTAATCCCGGATACATCGAAGTTCTAAATTTAATGGGTGTTGACGTCGTTGAACTCACCGGGAACCATCTCTTAGATTGGGGGCCAGAGGCTTTTCTTGAAACATTATCCATTTATGAAGAGAATGGGATCCAGACTTATGGCGGCGGAAGAACAATCGTTGAAGCAGAAAAACCAATAATCATCGAGCACAACGGAAATAAAATTGCCTTTTTGGGTTGTAATCTACCTGGTCCGGAAAATAACTGGGTTTCGGATGACCGACCTGGCAGTTTAGCCTGTAACCTGGATGAGCTTGCGGAAACGATCTCAACCCTTCGAGAACAAGGAATTAATCCGATTTTCACATTTCAACATAATGAATTCAATACATTCAGGGCAACCCAGCAGATGAGAGAAGATTTCTGGCAGATGGCAAATGCAGGAGCAGTGATTGTTAGTGGAAGCCAAGCGCATTATCCACAAGGAATTGATTTTGTGAATTCAACTTTTATTCATTACGGGCTGGGAAATTTTCTTTTTGATCAGATGTACACATATTGGGGGATGGCAACAATTGATGTGCATTATTTTTATGAAAATCGATACTTGAATACCCATCAATATCCTATTATCAATGAAAATTTTGGACAACCGCGACTAATGAATGCAGAAGAGACAAAATTATTGTTGGATAAAATCTACTCCAACAGTTTTTATTATTTAGCAGAAAACCCATGAAAAAAATGAATCAGTTTCTTTTATGCATTATTATGTGCTTGATCAGCGCTTGTTCTCTGAGAGATGCGACAACTATACCAGGATTAGAAAATGAAAATTTCCCAGACGAGATAATTATTAATACACCAACACCTTTTAAACCTGTTTTGAATGATGTATACTCCGCAAAAAACTTCGAACTGTGGATACCTGATTATTTAGATGATGTAAAAATTCGGTGGAAGGATAACTCGAAAATCATCATCAGCGATAACAAACAGGATGCTGTTTGTTCATTGCAAGCAAAAAATCAGGGAAACATAATTGGATATTTAACATTTGCCTTTGTCACCCCATTCAATTCAATTCAAGACCAGGTGACAAAGGAACAAATCAATCACATGATGTTAGATGATGGTGGATATCAATCCGCAAATGGGGAAGTTCTTGTTTCAGAATTAACGTACTCAGTTTTATCTGAAGCCTTGGGAGATTTATCAGACAACGTTCTGATTGTTCCTGAGAAGGATGTGTTTGCTAAGGTAAGTCAATCTTCAGGAAAGTATGGGGTGATTCCATTTGATCAATTGGAGCCGCAATGGAAAGTATTACAGATTGAAGGATTTTCACCTTTTGATAAACATTTTGATCAGGAAAATTATTATTTGAGTTTTCCAATTAGTGTTATTTGTAAAAATGAAGAATTATCCGCATCGATATCGAACCAATTGATGGAAGTAATAACCAATCGATCAGATGAAAAAATCACCTCGATATTATTGACCGGTACGACAGCATTAACCAGGGCAACTGCTGACCGAATGGAAAAATTTGGAAATACTTACCCTGGTGAAGAAGTGAAATTCTGGTTTGATAACTCGGATATTCGGCATATATCCAGCGAGACAGCATTTTTTGATGCTTGTCCATCTCCAAATCCAGTGCAAGAGAATTTGGTGTTTTGTTCTCATCCTAAATATTTAGAATTATTCACTTTTCTGCCGGTCGATATTATTGAATTAACAGGCAATCATCTGCTAGACAAGGGTATTGGACCATTCGAGAACACTTTGAGTTTACTCAATCAATCTGGTTTGAAATTTTATGCTGCGGGTTATTCGTTAGAAGAAGCGCAAAAACCGGTCTTTTTAGAACATAATGGTAATCAATTTGCATTTATCGGATGTAATCAGGCAGGGCCAGTGAAAGTATGGGCGACAGGAGCTAACAGCGGTGTGAATAACTGTGATTATGGTGAGATGACGGACCAAATTCGGACAGTGAAGCAGGCGGGATACATACCGATCGTAACATTCCAATATTATGAATCGAATTCAATGCGCGCATCCACTTCACAGATGCGAGATTTTCGAGCAATCGTTGATGCAGGCGCTGTGATTGTAAGTGGTAGTCAATCGCATGTGCCGATGTCCATGGAAATATATTTTGATGCGTTTATTCATTATGGGTTGGGAAATTTGTTTTTTGATCAAATGGATTCTATCAATAACCGCCGAGAATTCTTAGACCGTCATATTTTTTATGAAGGAAGATATATTGGCACTGAATTATTGACTGCGATGCTTGAAAATTATGCTCAGCCAAGGCCCATGACGGTAGATGAGAGAGAAGGTTTGCTTCAAGACGCTTTTAAAAACTTTACAATTATCAATAAGGAAGATTAATTATGAAAATATTTGATGTAACCGTACCAATAAAACAATCCATGCCAGTCTGGCCGGGAGATCCCCAAGTGGATAATCGATTATTTGCTTCCATCGATAATGGTGATGAGGCAAATGTAACCAGCATAAATATGTCTGCCCATACCGGTACACATATTGATGCACCTCGCCATTTCATTGAATTGGGTGGAGCAATTGAGAATTTGGATCTCAACACTTTATTGGGTGAAGTAGAGGTAATTGAAATCGATGCAAGTGTAATCCAAATTGAAGCATCAACTTTGGAAGCTTTTAACCAACATCAATGGAAACAAAGGGTATTCTTTAAGACACGTAATTCAAGTTTGCGATTATTGGAAAAGAAATCTTTTTTTCAAGAATTTACAGCCTTATCACCTGATGCTGCCGGGTACCTGATTAATCAAGGAGTAAAATTGGTCGGAATCGATTACTTATCTATTGCGCCATTTGAAAATGGAATTGACACACATGTTGAATTATTGAAAAATGAGGTTATTGTGATTGAGGGATTGAATTTAACTGACATTCCAGCAGGGATTTATGATTTGATTGCTTTACCGATTTTGCTTGAAAATGCAGATGGTGCTCCTGCCAGAGTTTTATTAATTCAAAAATAATTGGTTAATTTGGGACAATTAAGGTAAAACCACCATCTACAACAATCACTTGGCCACAAATCATATCTGCCCCAGGACTGCATAAAAATGCAACAATTTCGGAAACATCTTCTGGTGTTACCAATCTTCCGGCTGGTGTATTTTCTATCGTTTTTTTTGGTACATTCGTATTACTCATAAAAGAAAAGTGCTTTAATGCTTCTGTTTCAACCATACCTGGTGATACTGCATTGACATGGATATTTTTTGGTGCTAATTCTACAGCTGTATAACGCGTTAGCGAATCAAGCGCTGCTTTTGATGTACCGACTGCGATGTAATCGGGTAAGACCCGAGTGGCTCCGGGGCTAGTGATATTAATAATATGTCCTCCGCCAGCTGCTTCCATAAGTGGAACAGCTTTTTGACTGCAGAGCATAGCAGCGCGAAGGTTCACTTGCATAGTGTAATCCCACCCGGAAACTTTTTGTTCGGTTAGAGGCCGGTTGAATCCACTCGCTGCATTATTGACAAGTATGTCAAGTTTTCCATATTCTTTGGTTATTGTCCCGAACAAAGAAATGATATCTTCTTCTTTGGAGATGTTTGCTTTGATAATCTGAGCTCTTGTTCCCAAAGTATGAATTATTTGAGCAGTTTCTTCCGCTTGTGCACGATTACGATTGAAATTAATGATTAAATCTGCCCCAGATTTGGCCAGTTTTATGGCAATTGCTTTGCCTATTCCTCTACCGGAACCAGTCACCAAGGCAACTTTCCCCTCTAAATTGTAAGAAGTATTTTCCACCATGAACAGTCCTCTTAAAATTTTGTTTCTATCCCTGGAAAAATTGATCCATCTGAAGTGTTGAGATTGTCTAACTCACCACTGCTGAGCATTCTGGAAATGTTCGTGGCATCATGTTTCAATTTTTCTATGTTTATTCCCAAACAAAAGCCGGAATAAGGTGTAAGCCATTTTTCTGCACGGACAAACATTTTTAAAGCACCAGTAAAATTTCGGCGCTGCATATGATAATACGCTACTCCAATTTGTAAAATCCCTCTGTATAGATTTCGAATTGGTTTTATCTCATCTCGCCATGCCAGCTCTAACTCTTCATGGGCGTCAAAAAATTTTTTTTGATTAAATAAACGAATCCCTTTTACAACTCTCGGATCCATGATTTCAAATTCTTTGTTATTTTTTGTCATAAGCGCTATTATTTTTGATTTTCAAGATTATAACATGTCCTCAGTCAATCAAAATGGTGATAGATATCCAAAGATTAAATTGTGGCTATATGATACGATTAAGTTATCAAATGTTTTCGTATCAAGGAGAGGTATGATAAACCCAAAATCTGATGAAATTATATCTGATCAATTATCAGACGAAGAAATTTATAACCTATGTGTCCAAACCAATTTCTGGACCTGGTCTGCTCAGGCAAAAGTTGACCCGATTGCTGTCAATAATGCAAAAGGTGTTTATTTCTGGGATATTCATGGAAAAAAATATTTAGATTTTAATTCTATGGTTATGTGCGTCAATATTGGTAATGAAGATGAACGGGTAATTAAAGCCATGGTGAAGCAATTGTATGAATTGCCATTTGCGGGTTCTAGAATGGCTACAAAACCACGTGCACTTTTGGGAAAAGCGTTAAAAAGCATTTTACCTGAAGAATTGGACCATTTTTTGTATACGTTAGGTGGATCGGATGCAAATGAGAATGCGATTAAATTAGCCCGATCGTTTACGGGAAAATTCAAAATTCTTACTCGCTACAGGTCGTACCATGGCGCTACTTATGGTGCAATTGCCTTGACCGGTGATCCACGCCGGTTAACCTGGGAGCCTTCTGTTATGATGGGGGTTGTTCATTTTTTGGATCCTTACCGTTATCGCTCGACTTTTCACCAACACAATCCGGATATTTCTGAAGAAGATTTTGCCAAAGACTATGTTAATCATCTTGAAGAAGTTATTATGTATGAAGGTCCGGAAACGATAGCTGCCATCATGATTGAAACTGTTACTGGGACGAATGGAATCATCATCCCTCCGGATGGATATATCCAAGGTGTTCGTGAACTTTGTGATCGCTATAATATTGTGATGATTTGTGATGAGGTCATGAGTGGGTTTGGACGAACCGGAGAATGGTTTGCCTTCAGCCATTGGAATATTGTGCCAGACATTGTTACCATGGCGAAGGGTTTCTCATCAGGTTATGCTCCGCTTGGTGCTATCGCCATGCGAAAAGAAATTGCCCAGGCATTCAACGATAAAATTTATCAAGGCGGTTTAACATATAACGGCCATGCGGTCTCATTAGCCGCAGCTTTTTCAGTGATTAATGTTATTAAACAAGACAAACTGGTAGAAAAAGCTCGAGAAAAAGGGAAATTATTAAAAACTTTATTACAGGAGATGTATGAAAAGCATCCTTCGGTAGGAGAAGTCCGATCAATTGGGTTATTTGGCGTTTTGGAACTAGTCAAGAGCAGAGAGACGAGAGAACCGTTGTCGCCTTTTAATCAAAATAATGAAGTAATGTTGAAATTTCGCAATTTTTGTTTAGACCAGGGATTATATATTCATATTCATTGGCATAAGGTACTGATTATTCCTCCTTTAATCATTACAGAAGAGCAATTGCAGGATGGATTTAGAATAATTGATAAAGCACTTGAAATCACGGATGCATCAATACGAGAATAGATGCAACTAATTGCAGTTTCATGCATCAATACAATAGAAATGACATAGGAGATTTATGGAATTAAAATTAAATAAAATTATTCCTTCTGAGGATGAAGTAAAAAAAGTTGAAAAAATGATCATTATTGGCGCAGGTCCAGCTGGGTTGTCTGCGGCATTATACGCTGCCAGAGCAGAATTGGCACCATTGGTCCTCACGGGGATGTCGTTGGGTGGGCAGGCATCATTAACCCACACAATAGAAAATTATCCCGGATTTCCTGATGGAGTTGGTGGGGCTGAACTAGGAGAATTATTTCAAAAACAAGCGGAGAGATTTGGAGCTAGATTTGAATTTGATACTGTAACCGAAGTAAACTTCGAAGCATCTCCCTATATCGTGAAAACGTATGGATCTGAGTTCAAAGCAGAGACAATCATCATCAGTACAGGAGCAAGCCCCAACCACTTAGGAGTCCCTGGGGAAGAAGAATTGACTGGTAAAGGTGTTTCCTATTGTGGAACTTGTGATGGTTGGTTTTTTAAAGAAAAGGATATTGTTGTCATCGGGGGTGGTGATAGTGCATTGGAGGAAGGTATTTTTCTGACACGGTTTGCAAAAACTGTCACGGTTATTCACCGGAGAGATGAATTGAGAGCTGGAAAAATTCTTCAAACCCGTGCATTTAACAATCCAAAAATTCGTTTTATTTGGGACAGCATTATTGAAAAAATTAATGGGACGGCAGCTGTTGAGAGTGTTCTCATAAAAAATGTAAAAACAAATGAAGAAATAACATTTCCAACAGATGGAGTTTTTGTGTTCATTGGGCATACGCCAAATACGGATTTATTCGAAGGTCAACTTGCAATGGACGAAAGTGGTTACCTAAAAGTTGACTCTAAAATGCACACTGAAATTCCGGGCATTTATGCTGCTGGTGAGGTTATGGATCCCAGTTTTAAGCAGGTTATTACCTCTGCGGGATGGGGTGCTGCAGCTGCGATTCAAGGAACAAAATATCTCGAAGAGAAAAATTAATGTACTTTCGAATAAAAATAGAGCCTTATTCAGGAGGCTCTATTTATTATATTTGAAATTTTTTATGGTGAGGGGGTAGATGCTACGTTCGCCCACCAAATAAATGTTCTGGGGTTGCTTAAGTTTCCCGCTGGTTGGTAAATTGCCTGACCATCTGCACTGCTACCTGTTTGACGTACAACCATAACGGTCCACCTCAGGATATGAGGTACCGGACTGTTTGGCCTGAAATTGGTTGGAACGATAAATTTTGTATCGGTGACATAATCAACCAGGCGACGACCTTCTCCTTCAGTAACATCCTCAATGGTAACCGCATAATACTCATCCGATCGTAACGTTCCAACAGATGACCATTGCAGTGCAATCGTATCATTAGCGGCTGTAAATGGGGCACCATCGGCGGGTAAAAGCAAACTGGGTGACTGGTAAGGTGGAGGGTTGGTTGCTGTTGGGGTTGGACCAGCTGTTGGGAGTCTTTCACACAAAGGAATTACCAGCGGCTGACCTTCGTAAACGATATCAGAGGTCATACCATTCCATTCTCTAATTGCATCCATTTCAACATTGTAATTGCGAGCGATGGTGCTGAGCGTATCTCCCGCACCGACTGTATATGACGCGGTGGTACAAGCAGCCAGTGTTGCGTCCGCTTCACCCAATGTAGCTGTAGGTTGTGGAGAAGGAGTTGGAGTCGGTTGAGGAATCATCAATGTTTGTCCGATAACAAGGTTATCGCAAGTCGCTGAGAGGTTATTCCTTACAACGATACTATTGACGGAAACATTGAACAAAAAAGCAATATCAAGACATGAATCGTTGGATTGGACAACATATTCCAAGTCGGGTAATGGGGTCATGCTAGGTTCGATGGTGGGTGTCAGCGTTAGTGTTGGTGTTATGGTGATTGTCGCCGTGGCAGTGATCGTTGGAGTTGTTGTCGGTTCTACCACCATACCTGTTTGATTCATGACTGCGTAGACAGCCCCAGCACCGATAGCTAAAAATAATAATATCAAAGCAATGACGAGTGGCAGTGCAATCGTAATAGAGGGAACTTTTGGCCCTTTGATTTCGGTTTTATTGGTAGAAACTTCAGTTGATTTAGAAATTGATGATCCACACACCAGGCATCTTGTCGCATTTGGACTAATTTTGGAGCCACAAATTGGGCAGGTGGATGATTGATCTACATTTTTATTTGTTGTCATATTCTTTCCTATTTGATGTCAAATACAAATTCAATTTCGCATTATAACACAGCAAGAATTTAGTAAAAAATATAATAATTATAGATTGATTTTCATGTTTATGATATCCTGTGGCAATGAATGAAGCACACAGTATTTATTTGCACATTCCATTTTGTCAAAAAAGATGTTCTTATTGTGATTTTAACACATATTCTGGCTTGAATCATCTCATCCCTGTGTACGTCCATCATCTCGGTAGAGAAATTTCATATTATGGCAATAAATTCTCAAAAGTTTTACCAGTGAAATCAATATTTTTTGGTGGCGGTACTCCTTCCTTGTTGGAAGTGGGGCTTTTTAAATCATTGATGGACAAATTAACGAGGAACTTTGAAATTTATCCTAATGCGGAAATTAGTTTGGAGGCGAATCCAGGCACGGTAAAATTGGATTATTTAAAAAAACTAATAGATATGGGTTTCAATCGGATCAGTTTTGGTTTACAAACATCTAATCCAACATATCTTGAACTGTTAGGTCGAATTCACGACCATTATCAATCTATGCAAGCCATCCAGTGGGCGAAACAGGCAGGATTTAATAATATCAATCTGGATTTGATTTATGGGTTACCCGGCCAAACATTGCACGACTGGCAAAAAACACTGGTGGATGGACTCAGTTTATCTACGCAGCATCTTTCTTTATATGCCTTGGGAGTTGAAAAAGGGACTCCTTTATATAACTGGGTTGAAAAAGGCTTGGTAGAAAATCCCGATGATGATTTAGCTGCTAATATGTATGAATAGCAACAGATTGTTAATGGATGCAAATGGCTTCTAATGCCTACGAGATTTCAAATTACAGACTGATTGATTCTAAGAATGATTGCGATGTCAGCATAATCTACAATACTGGCAAAATCTACCTTATTTAGGCTTAGGAGCTGGTGCACATGGATCTATTGATCGGGAAATCCGATCTGAAAACGTAGGTGGCAGTGCCAGAATATATTTTTGGATGACTAACAATATTACAGAGTACGGGTTTTAGCCCAGTCATAAAGTCACAAATCGATATTGATAAATTCACTGAAATGCAAGAGACAATGATGGTTGGGTTTGAGATTGGTCTGAAGAAGGTGTTTCCATTCGAAAAATTTTCAAATCGGTTTGGAGTGGCACCTCAAGATATATTTTCAAAAGAAATTGATGAATTAGTAACCATTCAATTAATCGAAATCTATCAATGGATGTATCCGTCTGACAATAAAAGGAATGCTTCTCGGGTAACCAGGTATTTTTTAAAATTTGTAAATTAAATAACAGTTACTATTACTTGTTCCAAATCCACGTGTTTCAATTTTGTAACCTCTGAAACTGGTGTACCCCATCTGAAAATCCATTTTGCATCTTCTGTTTTCAAATTAATACAACCGCGACTCATACTGTAGACCAAAATTGTGATGCCAGTAAGTCCCATGAAATGCTACACCCGGTTACCGGTTCGAAAAACGAAGTCCATGGAACACCCGGGAGTTCGTAAGCAAAAATATCTGAGGTTAGATTGCCATCTCCCATGTGCTTTCGATGGCATTTTGGATTGGACATAAAAAGTACCTTTGGGTGTATCAGTAGGGATACCGTTTGGATCTGGGTTGCGCATTAGGCACTCCAGATGAAATTGTTGTTTCAAAAACAAGACTGATCACCTTCATAGGCACGGACGGTTTGATGGCCAACCGAAACTTCAAGTCGTTTTTATGAGAAGGTACTTCAGGTGAGATTGGTTGTAACTCTTCAGGCGTAATAATTCTCACGTGGCTAGCAGGAACATGATAATCTACATTTAGCAACTCATCCAGAATTTTATACGATACCAGGGTTCTTTATCCGGTCCCTCGTCAATTCCCATTACCCAGTGGGTTGATTGATAATATAACCTGTAAACGGGCTCCCAACCCAGATACGAACGATCTCGCATCGTTTGGGTTAACGGGACTGTAATCTCACCAAGAACCCCTTCCTCAGGAATTTTCGTTTGTATTGTGTTGTAATTGATTTCCACCCTTTGTAAGTATCCACTGTGAATATACCCACTCCAAACTCGGTACCAGAGAGGATTATAACCAGGGCCATCATCTGAAATCACTTCTCCATATACATTTACCATTTCATCCCGATAGCGTTGATAAAGAATTTTACTTTCATCAGAAGGCTCTGAATAGACACTTACTGAACTGTTTCGCTACACGCGCCATAATATTGCTTCTTTGTTCATCTTACAAGCCCAATAATAAGGTCGAAATGCCTGAGTAGTCACTGCACCAGCTGTAATTGCTGAATATTTGAGAAAATCTTCTGGTAATTATCTTATTAAACATATTTAGATTATATCAAAATATGACAATAAAAATATATAATCAATAAATTAATAATTGAAAAAATGATTTTATTGTTTCTAGCTACATTTGTAAAAATAAAAAAAAACCACAAAAAGTGGTTTTTAGTCGGGGCGAAAGGATTTGAACCTTCGACCTCTTGCACCCCATGCAAGCACGCTAGCCGGACTGCGCCACGCCCCGATTGCGTTATTATAGTGGTTGTTGAAATATTTGACAACCTTTTGGATTATTTAGAATAGAAAACCACCAAAACATGATCATTTTTTCGCATAGGCATAAAATGTAGGTATAAATAGAATTCGAATTCCCTGAGATTGAGCTTTGAGTTCTATTTCTTTGTATTGATGAATTTCCTTCGCAGAATACAAGTTTTCTAGATCAAGGTTGATTGTTTTCCATTCAGTATCTGCATTTTCTATATTTCTTTCGACCTTTTGGTGTGAACCGAAAATTCCCCAATGTATGTTGTTGAGACTGGCTTCTTTCAACCAATTGGTTATATTTCGTCCTGATGATAGATTGACACCTTGATTTGATAAAGATGAATTTTGCATCCAACCTAATTGATCAAGCGAGAAGGGTAATCAATTCTGGCTAGGTAATCTGGTTCTGCAAAACAACAGATCCAGCCATTTATTTTTGTTACTCTCGTCATTTCTCTTAAGATTGAAATCGGGTTTGTTATCCAGAGTAATAGATAATGACAAAAACAAAGATCAAAAGATTCTTTTGCGAAAGGAATCTGTAATCCATCAGCATTAATTAAATTTGAATTCATATTTGTTTTTTTACTGAATTTCAAAATTTCTAAGTCAATATCAACACCAAAAGTAACCTGATGCAATTCATTAAAATCACGCAGAACTGCCAAAGAACCACATCCTACTTCCAGAATGTTGGAGTGATGGGGAAGCGAAATTTGTTGCAGGATAAAATTTCTTGTTTCTCTGGTCCAGGATGCCTGATCATTGTAGCGAGATGACCAAAACTCATAATCATTCATTAAAGATTGTTTAGTTTCTGCGCCTTCGCCCAAATGATGTCCCAAGAATCCTCCAGGAAGTTTCCGAATGGTTTATTTATCCCCTGAGCTGGAAGGATGTCTCCATCGGGCTCAATATATAACCAGGCTTTAGCAGCCCCTTCAGGAAATTGCTCTACGGTATCAATTTCAGTAGATACGGGGTTAAAATGAGAATAAGGAACCGGCAAATCCCAGTCCAAATTAAAACCAATTTCGGCAGCTCTATTGCGTAATTTTGTAACAAGATTTTCCAGGTCTGGATTTTTGAAACTTAACGAAATATTATCCACCTCAATTTTCTTGAATTCGTCCAATATCTTAAAATACTCTTGCTCATCGGGGTTTTCGACGGTCAAATGGACAGTTGTATGAATATCCTCGGGAATGATAACTCTGAGAGTTTCCCATGATTGTTCATTCTCTGGTTCAAATGTTACTAATAAATGATCCAACCCTGAATTTAATAATTGAGCGAAATATTTATTATCAGCCAAACGCAACCCGTCAGTTGATAATCCTGTTACCATGCCGAGGTTCTCGGCTGCAATGATGAGTTCGATTAATTCCGGTCTTAACGTAGGTTCACCTCCTGTAAAAATCACATGCGGGATACCTGCTCGCCAGGCTTTCTGGAGGATTTCTTTCCATTCATCCTGGGTTAATTCTCTTTTTACACGTTCTTTGGGAGACAAACCTATTTCTTCTTTCCCACTTAATTTATAGGTTAATGCACAATCCAGCCGATAGGGTGCCACTGGGAAATCTTTATAGGGAGTTGATCTTTCAAAATCTAAATACGTTACCGGATCCAAATCTGGAGTGCTGATTAAGGTTTCGATTCTGTCCATAAAATTGTCAAAATCTTTGGTTACATCGGCAAACGAAATCTGATAGCGTTTTGTGATGGATTCAATGACTTCGGGTCGCGGGGTTTGTTTAATTAAATGGTAAGCATATTCCGTGGCAGTTCGATTGAGGTGAAGAACGGTGCTGGCGTTTAAGATGAGCAACCCTTCCCCATCCGGTTCAATTCGCAAGTGAAGGCGATATTGATAATCACTGTCTTTTGGCGATTGATAATTGTAAAGTCCAGGTGGAAGAACCTGAGCTTTATCAAAAAAAATCGATTTTATCTGTTTGATCAAATTGGCCATAATTTCCTCCTTTTATTAGGAAAATTAACTTTCAAGTAGCGGATTGTGACAGTGGACATCCCCCACCACATTCCTGGACAAGTTCACATTGATAACATTTTTGAGGAAGATTTTTTCTCTCTCGCAGTTGCACTGACAAATCATGATTCCAGATAGAATTCCATGAATTGGAAAGGATATTCCCTAATGGGTGGTAATAGGATTGACAGGGAAGCACATCTCCATTTGGCTCAATGCACATATTATATAATGCAGCGGTGCAACCTTTTACGCCTAAATCATGAGTGATTGGGTTATAGCGGCAATAATGGGTTGGTGTGTACCAGATTAGTTTCTGGTTGTTTCTGGTTGTTTTATCTTTGGCAATTTCCAATAAGGGTGATAGTTGGGTCTCCGACAATCCTGTACCTACATCTTTGCCTTTTCCGGAGTAAATTAGTGCATTTAAACCAACCGTAGGAACGCCTAGATCAGCCAGAAAACCTAATGTTTGGGGAATCTCTGAACAGTTGGTTTTTAACATAGTAGTATTGGTCATCATGTATACTTCTTTGCGAAGAACATTTTTTATGCCTGCGATTGTTTCATCCCAGGCACCTGGAAGATTTACCATTTGATCATGAATACCAGCGTTCGAAGACTCAAGCGTAATTTGGATGTGATCCAAACCAGCAGAGATCAATTGGTTGAGGAAATTGTCATCAGCTAATTTACGTCCGTTTGTGTTGATTCCAGTTATGATCCCTTTGTTTTCAGCATATTGAATGAGTTCAGGTAGATATTCACATAAGGTAGGTTCCCCACCAGTAAACACGATATGGGGAATGCTCAATTCCCAAATTTTATCAATGACTCTAAACCAATCACTTTTAGACAATGATGGAAACTGACGTGAACGGGCATTATAACAATGGGTGCAATCATTATTGCATTGGTACGTTATTGCAATATCCATTCGATAAGGGGCACTCGGTGTATGTGAGAACGGGAGATCCATATCCAAATCTAATTCACATAAAGGGCAACCTTCATCAGGATCAGTGATAACCTCCATCTGCGTCAAAAATGGTTTGGCGTCCAAAACTATTTGGTCATTCTCAATGTCAAAATATTTTGTCAAAGATTTCAAAATCAAATCCTCTGAAAGATCTGATAAATGCCAATAAGCCATTGCTGTCGCGCTGGGGTTAAGATGATAGGCTCTGGCTGCGTTTACCAACAATAATCCATTGCCATCATTCTCAACGCGCAAATGGATGCGATTCTTGCTATTATCTTTTTTCTGTTCGAAATGATATATACCTTCAGCAGGTAATTTGGGAATTTTCCTCTCCCATGTGATTGGCCAGAAAGAAAAAGCCATTAACGACCACCTCCGGCACAGGCACAGGCGCAACCAGCACAAGCACAGGCACAGGCACAAGAACTGCCACCACCGCCACCCCGAGAGGATCTACCAGAAGAAGAAGAAGATTTTGGAATAGGATTGGTTTTATTTGTTATCCCATTGGTAAATTTTGTTAAATCTCCTACAACTCCAGAAGCAAAGGACTGCACACCATTTGTTATAGAAGCTGCAAAATCAGCTCCGGGCAGACTGGGCAGATTGATAGAAGTTTTTCCGGATCCGGAAGGCATTGGTGACGCATCTACTTTTCCAAAACTCGGAGTAGTTGAAGTTGTCGGTCTAACCATTGGGTCATATCGCCACCACCAGGTTGGAATAAAGACAGGACCAGCGCCAAATGTGCCTTTGGTTCGATCATCGAAATTCTTGTCAAGCATTGTCCAATCGATATTTTCATCAAATTTTTCTGATTTGACTTCCGGTGTTTGGGCTGTTTCCACCTGATTCCAGGCTTTTTCCATGATGTCTTTATAAAAGGCAATCGATTCTTTGCGGCTGAATCCTTTCATTTTTTTAGAGACTGTGTTGACCAAATTTATGGTCATGGTCTGCAAATCAGTTTTTGTTTCTCTGTTGTCTTTCTGCATCGCATTCAAGAACTCAATTTCATATGGTTGTAAATCCTCGGGTTTTGGTTCGGTTACTTTGATTTTTAAAGGGTCACGCTTTGTAACTTCAGCAGCACCTTTTTTAAGAACTGAGAATAAGATCATCATAAAAACTTTATCCATCGGTTGTTCCATTAAAATTGCTGCTTCGATGGCCGTCAACCCTCTTTTGATCCCATGTCCTTCGACGGAAATCTTAGGTGGGAGGTACTTTAGTTTTCGTTTTTTTGCTCCAACGGTGGCTGAATAGATTGTCAGAACAAAGAACCCAAAAAATCCCAAGCACACCAATCCGGCGCAAATTGCATCGGAATCAATGGAAATAGCTGGGGCTTTAACGATCTGGGATTCAGGCACCATTCTAGCTGGAAAACTAGCGCCAAATGTATATTGCGTGTATGCGTTGGCGTTTGGGCTATGCCATTTATAGTAAATGCCACCCATATTGTCAAAGCCACTCTCAGGAGTGGAATCACCTGGCCAATCGCGCGGGGTGTGATAGCGTGGTTCGTTTTCGGTTAATCCAATCGGCAGATATAGAGTTACTGTTAGGTCTGTATCGCCAGTTACATATTGGGATTCAAACCAGGTGGGTGAAATCTCGAAACTGGCGTAATCCTCATCTGCTTCTACTTCTGATGGATATAAGGATTTATTGATTGTCTCAATAAAAATGTGCAGTTGGCCGCTTTGGCCGGGTTGAATGGTTTGAGATTCCAAATCAATCATGATACCGATATCGATATAATCAGATTTTTCGATATTTGTTAATGGTACACCGTCTAAATCTGCAGTTATGCTACTTAATACATAATTATTGTTTGGTAACCCAATATCGATAATGTCAATGGGATGAGCACCGGGTTGGTTTGCTAGATCAAAATAGTACTCAATTGACAATGAGCCGTCCTCGTTTACAAAGACATCCATTGTCTGTTTTTCGACCGCAAAATAATAATCCTGAGCATAGACAACACCAGAATTTCCAGCCAACATCAACAGAATTAATAAAATACTAAATATTTTTAATTTCTTAATCATATTAATCTCCATTAATCTTGATGATTACCATTTTGGTTCTTCAGTTAATTGATAAGTTGTATTGCAGTAAGGGCAGGAAACCATTGGGGCACCATTTACTAATGAAATAGAGTCTTTTGTCAATATTCCTCCGCATTGTTGGCATTTCAGTGATTCAAGGTTTACATTTCCCGGAAGATCGACATTAAGTGTGACATTGGTTGTATTTGATTCCATTTTCTTTTTCCGGGTTATAAAGAAGATGATTCCGAAGGCAACCAGACAAAGAATTACCCCAACAATCAAATTGCCTACTTGCCCTTGCGGGCTGAAGGCACTTAAAATAAAAAGAACTCCAAATAGAATCAAAATACCTGATGCAAGATACGCAATAATTTTCATGTGAACCTCCACGAATAATTTGGAAAATAAAACTAATAGGAAAAGATATAGCTAGAATGTTTTATACTAGAATTATTCTATCAAAGAAATTCATTTGGAAAGTAATATCTATCCTTAAAAATGTATTGGTGGGAAGAATTGGAGTGGAATATGAGCGTGGAAAAGGTTGTAGAATATTATGAAAAACTTAAAGACGAAATAAATTTTCATAACTACAGATACCATGTTCTTGATCAACCAATTATCAGTGATGCCCAATTTGATAAATTATTGCGTGAATTGCGAGAAATTGAGGCTCTCCATCCTGAATGGATCACTTCAGATTCTCCAACCCAAAGAGCGGGGAATTCACCTTCTTCAAAATTTGAAAAAGTAGAACACCCAGTTCCTGTTTTAAGCCTGGCAAATGCATTTAGCCAGGAGGACGTATTAGCCTGGCGAGATCGTTTAATAAAAATCAACCCATATGTGGCAGATGCTAAATATGTTGTTGAGCCTAAATTTGATGGATTAACTGTTATTTTGCATTATCAAAATGGATTATTTGTTAAAGGTGCAACCCGCGGGAATGGCGAGATTGGAGAAGATATCACCACCAATATCCGTACCATTCGATCGATTCCTCTCAAAATACCAGTAGGTGATCGGAAAACATCCGTCCCTGAGTATCTGGTGGTGCGTGGGGAAGTACTAATCTCTCTTTCAGACTTTGACCAGCTAAACAAGAAAATAACAGAAAATGGAGAAAAAGCTTACCTAAATCCCAGGAATACCGCGGCAGGTTCGTTGCGTCAATTGGATCCAAGCGTAACCGCCCAAAGGCCTTTAACGTTATATGCATATAACATTCTAACCAGTAATGGTGACACTCCCACAACACAATGGGAGGTCCTGGAATATTTAAAATTGCTGGGTTTTTCTGTGTCTGAATATTCAGAATTATGTAAAAATATTCAGGAAGTTTTGGAGATCTCAGATGTTTGGCAAACTCGACGGGACCACTTGAATTTTGAAGTTGATGGGATTGTCATAAAGATCAATGATCTCGAATTGGATAAAAATCTAGGATTTGTGGGTAAAGATCCAAGAGGTTCAGTTGCTTTGAAATTCCCCGCCAGAGAAGAGGTAACCAGGCTTGAGGATATTGGGGTAAATGTTGGACGGACCGGAGTGTTAACACCTTATGCAATTCTAGATCCACTTGAAATTGGCGGCGTAGTTGTAAGACAGGCGACTCTACATAATTTTGACTACATATTTGAAAAAGATATTCGGATCGGGGATAAAATATTGATAAAACGAGCTGGTGATGTAATACCATACGTTATAGGGCCAGTAGTCGATGCACGAGATGGAAGTGAGCGGTCTTTTACAATACCAGATTTATGTCCGGCTTGTGGAAGTCATGTTGAGCAACCAATTGGAGAAGTTGCCTGGTATTGTATGAATGCTGCTTGCCCTGCACAACTAATTCGGAATCTGGAATATTTTGTCTCCCGATCAGCAATGGATATAGTCGGTATGGGAATAAAGATAGTTGGGCAACTGGTAGAAGAAAATTTACTCCATGATATCGCGGATATTTATCAATTAAAAATGGGGGACTTGATCAACCTGGAAGGTTTTGGAAAGAAGAAAGCGGAGAATTTGTTGGAGGCAATCGAAAATTCAAAACAAAGACCTTTGAATAGAGTGATTACTGCATTGGGGATCAATGGAGTGGGGGAGGTCATGGCATCTGAGCTGGCAAGGAATTTCAACAACCTGGATGAGCTAGCTAATGCAAGCATAGATGAATTGTTACTGATTCCAGGGATAGGACCAAACATCGCATCGCAGATTGTGGATTGGTTTGCGATCGATAAGAATAAAACGGTTTTATCAAAACTAAGAGCAGAAGGGGTCTGGCCACAAACAGAAAAGAGTAAAGAATTATTGGTGGGTGAATTACCACTTGAGGGGAAAATATTTGTCATTACCGGAACTTTAGACCAGTTTTCGAGAACTGAAATTAAAGAATTAATTGAATCACTGGGCGGAAAAACATCTAGCGGTGTCAGCAAAAATACCGACTACGTGTTGGTGGGAGATAGCCCTGGATCGAAATTTGATAAAGCTCGCGATTTAGGAATTAAGGTTCTGAGTGAAGAAGAATTTGTCAGAATAGCAAAGATTGCATGAATAAAATAATTCTGAAACCCGGCAAAGAAAAAGCTGTTTTACGTCATCATCCGTGGATTTTTTCAGGTGCGATTGATACGGTTATTGGAGATCCTGAAAATGGATCAGTTATTAAGATATTTGATTCGAAAAAGAATTTGTTGGGAAGTGGTGCTTTTAGCCCCAATTCTCAAATTCGTGTAAGAATATGGACATTTGAGAATGAGGAAATTGATCAGGAATTTTTTGAAAAAAGAATTGACAAATCAATAAAACGTAGATCCTTATTTATGGAAAAATATCATGATTCAGCCTGGAGGTTAATACATGCAGAATCCGATCAAATTCCGGGATTCATTGTGGATCAATATAATGATGTTCTGGTTATCCAAATTTTATCCAGTGGTGCGGAGTACAATCGGGATATTCTGATTGATGCATTAAAGAAAATAACTGGTATTCACAATATCTATGAGCGTTCAGACCTGGATGTGCGCAAAATGGAGGGGATGAAAGAACGATCTGGGAGAATTAGTGGTGATATTCCTCCAGAAATCCTAATTAACGAGGGTGGTTATCAATTTATTGTTGATCTGAAAAATAGTCAAAAAACTGGCTTTTATCTCGACCAAAGAATCAATCGTCGTATTGTTGCTGATTATTGTAAGAATAAAGAAGTACTGAATGTTTTTTCTTTCACTGGCGGATTCAGTATTTATGCGCTTGGAAAAAATGCCAAAAAAGTAGTTTCTTTAGATAGTAGTAAGGAAGCGTTGGTGCTTGCAAAACGAAACCACACAGGTAACGGATTTTCTGAGGATGAGCATGAATGGCTAGAAGGTGATGCATTCCAGGTTTTGAGAAAGATGCGAGATCAAAATCAAAAGTTTGATGTAGTGATCCTGGATCCTCCAAAATTTGCTCCAACTGTAGCTCATGTGAACAGAGCTGCTAGGGCATACAAGGATATCAATTTGTTAGGATTAAAATTACTGAATCCTGGAGGTGTATTGGTAACCTTTTCGTGTTCTGGAGGTATTCAGGAAGGATTATTTCAGAAGATAGTAGCAGATGCAGCCCTGGATGCTGGTGCATATGCCACGATACTGCAAAAATTATATCAGGGACCGGATCATCCTGTCGGTCTTAACTTTCCAGAAGGTGCATACTTAAAAGGCTTAATCTGTTTGAAAAATTAAGCCTGTTACACGGAAAATTCAATTCACTTTGTGGAGATGGCGGGAATCGAACCCGCGTCCGAAAGATTAGATCAGCAGATATCTACGAGCGTAGTTAGTTGATTTCTTTGCGACAACCTCAGACAACCAACAAAACTGAAGAAGCGCTATCTGCTCAGACCCGAAAGTCCTCTTTCATATTTCCCACAGATTGAAATATGGCACCCTGACTTTGTGTCGCCTATTCTTCCACCGGGCAGGGAGCGGGGTAGATAGACGTGGTTCTAAAAGAACCATTCGGCTACTAGTCTCTCACTAAGCAGCGAGGGGCATAGCAGCGTATGTGTTTGTGCGATTGGCACTTGTTTTTTTGTACTGATTTTTCGAGGTCGGTACCTCTCGGCTCGCAATCTGGGACCAGCCTCTCCCGTCGAAGCCTGTCATCCCCAGATAATAATATTATAACAAGGTTATCCTTGTTCTGGAAGATTGATGGGAAAAGGTGGATTAAAGTGCTAATTTTTTTTGAACCATACCTGTGTATAAATTTTGTAAAATGTTGTACATTGATTGGAGAAACGATCTTGAACCGTATTAGAATCTAAGTCATAGAGGATTATGGAAAATAAATTTTTAATTTTAGAAAATGTATCAAAAATATATATTGATGGTGCAAAAAACCAGCGGAAAATATTGGATCAACTATCCATTTCTTTTGAAAATGGAAAGATTATTGCAATTCTTGGAAAAAGTGGAAGCGGAAAAAGCACACTGCTTAATCTAATCAGTGGCATCGATTCTGTTTCATCTGGTTCTATTCGATTTAATGGTCAAAGCATTTCTTCTTCATCTGAAAGAGATTTGACAGAAATTCGAAGGAATAATATTGGATTTATTTTTCAATTTTTTAATTTATTGCCGTCATTAACCATCTGGGAGAATGTAATTTTACCCTTGGAATTAAAAAATCTCGTTTCAAAGAACGATTTGTTACGTGCTGAGTATTTACTCTCGGAAGTGGGCATGATTGATAGAAGAAATGACTTTCCTGATAAATTGTCGGGTGGGGAACAACAAAGGGTTGCGATAGCCAGAGCAATTGTTCATCAACCGGATTTGATTCTAGCAGATGAACCGACAGGCAACCTTGATGACAAAAATGGGAAATTGGTGATGAATTTACTCTCCACATTGGTAAAAGAAAATAAAAAAAATATGATTCTTGTCACTCACAGTCGTGAAGCAGCAAAATTTGCTGATCTAGTATTTTCAATTATTGATGGGAAAATAGTCGAGTGCAAAAAGCCGGAATGAAATGAAATCTGTACGTTTACTATTGAAATTTAGTGTACGTCATCTTGTCAGGCAAGGATGGCAAACGATACTTATCATTATCGGCATACTATTGGGTGTGGCAGTTGTCATTGCGATTGACTTTGCCAATGAAAGTTCAAAGAAGGCAATTGCTCTAAGTTCGCAAAGCATTACGGGTAAAGCAACCCATCAGATTATGGCATCAGGAACCGGAATACCAGAAAAGTATTTTTCGGAGATGATGAGAAATGGTGTATTTGATCAGGCTTCCCCAGTGATAGAAGGGTATGTAAATGTAACCGAATTCAACAAACAAGCCATCCTGATATTAGGGATTGATCCAATTCTGGATTTTCCTTTTCGCAATTATTATGGAAATGAGGATGACCAGTTAAATCAATTATTCACGATAATTTCAGAACCCAATAGTGGAATCATTGCGAAAGACCTTGCCGATGAGTTTAATCTATCCCTGGGAGATGAAATCAATTATGTGTTTGAAGGAAAACCAGGATATTTAAAAATAGTTGGGTTGATATCCTCAGACGAACCAATAGTAGGAGAATCTCTAAAAGGTTTGATCATTGTTGATATTTCAACAGCGCAATCAGCATTTAATAAAATCGGATTTTTAGACAAAGTTGAATTAATTATCAATGATTCGAAACAGGAAGAATTGATCGCAAAAAAACTATTCCCTGGATTGGTGATTCAGTCAATAAGTGAGCAAAATCAACAATTGAACAACATGGTAGGTGCATTTCAACTCAACCTGACTGCACTGAGTTTATTGGCTCTCGTTGTGGGTGGATTTTTGATCTATAACACCATGACATTTTCTGTTGTACAAAGAAGAGAATTAATCGGTTTGTATCGTAGTCTTGGCTTTTACAGGTCTGAAATTTTCTTTATGATCGTATTTGAAGCTTTGGTGATCGGTATTATCGGTACATTTTTAGGCGTTATTGTTGGCATATTTCTGGGTAATGGAACTGTCAATCTTATATTACAAACCATCAATGATTTATATTATGTCACAACTGTCAGAAGCGCTTCAATCCCTATAGAGAGTGTAATCAAGGGGGCGGTACTCGGAATTTTCGCTACTATGATTGTTTCAATTCCACCGGCGATCGAGGCAATGCAGGTAACTCCTCGAACAGCAAAAATTCGATCAGGTTACGAAGAAATAGTAAGAAAAAATTTGATGTTATTCCCAATTCTGGGAATACTTTTATTTTTAGTCAGTTATTTTTTATTGTTCTCCCCAATTTTCCAAAATTTATGGTGGGCTTTTGGAGCGACTCTTCTGGTTGTAGTTGGCTTTTCTATTTTTGCTGCACTTGGATTGTTTTTGATTCTTCCAGGTTTATCCAGGTTCCTTAAAAAATATATTGGATTAATTCCAGGCATGGCAGCACGAGAACTATATCGATCTCTCAGCAGAACAGCAATTGCAGTCTCATCTTTGATGGTTGCTGTATCTGTGACGATTGGCATGTCGATGATGATAAATAGTTTCCGGTACACTGTTTCAATCTGGTTGAAGGAGACACTAGCCGGTGATATTTATATATCCGTTCCCAACCAGTTTTCTAATCGGTCAAGTGCATTTATTGATGACGAGATTATAAATAATATTTATGCTTATCCAGGCATTGAAAGAATTGATACACTTCTGACAATTAATGGCATTAGTGAGTTTGGAGATATTCAGATTAATGTGATTACAAATGATGAAATTGCTTATGAGCGTATTTTTACCGAAACTGGGGCTACAATAGAAGAAATTTGGTCACTCCTTGAATCAGGGCAAATATTGATGGCTGAACCCCTGGCACAAAGATTCAATCTGGAGGTAAACCAATATATTCCTGTGGAGACTTCGGCAGGTAAAATTGATTTTGAAATTATAGGGATTTTTACTGATTATACTTCCAGTCAGGGATACATCATGATGGCACGCTCTGTATTTGACAATTATTGGGATAATCAGCAAGTAACAGCTGTCTCAATCAATGTAAACGAGAATAAGGATATCAATATTGCGGTGAGAGAATTAAAATCTCGATTAAGTCAAAAAAATCAAGAGCTTCTAATCCGGTCCAACCAAAGCCTGCGTGAAGATGTCCTGGTTGTATTTGATAGAACATTTGCAATAACCAATGCCTTGAGATTTATCGCCACCTTGGTCTCCTTTATTGGCATATTGAGCGCAACATTGATCATCTTACTTGATCGGAAACGAGAATTTGGGATGTTGAAAGCCATTGGTTTTCGACAAAAAGAATTAAACCAATTGGTACTGACCGAGACGGGGCTTATGGGGTTTTTCGCAGGTATATTTGCCATACCGACTGGGATCGTTATCTCTTTGATCCTGGTATATGTTATTAATCTTAGATCTTTTGGGTGGACTATACAATTTTATTTGGATTTCTGGTCTATTATTCAAGGCGTCATTATAGCGATGCTGGCTGCATTTATTGCTGCGGTTTATCCGCTCATAAGATTGAATCAATTAAAGCCAATCATGGTCATTCGAAATGAATAAAAAATACTTGTTATTCATTTCCATTATAGTTGTTTTTCTTATCGGTTTAGCTGTATTTACCCGCAATCAACCTATCCAAAGAAGTGGGTCAAATATCATGTTTTTGGATGAGCAGACAAGTTTGGAAAACTCGAATTTTAAGAAAGCAGTTGAATCCCGTTCTTTTATCTTCCCAGAAGATTTTGGTGCCCATCCAGAATTCCTTACTGAATGGTGGTACTACACTGGAAATCTATTGACGGAGGATGGACGTCACTTTGGTTATCAATTGACTTTTTTTAGAAGAGCAATTTCAGATGAGCTTGAAATTACTGTCGAATCGGAGTGGGCTAGCAATCAGGTTTATTTAGCTCATTTTGCGGTTACAGATACATACAGAAACCAGCATTATGTATTTGATGAAATTTCTAGGGGAGCAGCCGGGATAGCCGGCACATCAATTGAGCCACTGTTTTCAATTTGGCTAAAAGACTGGGAAATTATACAGATAGACGATAACCTTTTTCAAATGAAAGCTGGAACCGAGGTAGTGGAAATTGATCTAATTCTGAAAGATATTAAAGGAATCAGCTTGCATGGGAAGCAAGGATTAAGTCAAAAAGGTGGGGATGTTGGCAATGCCTCCTATTACTTTAGTCAAACCCGTTTGGAAACATATGGAAGATTGCGGGTTGGTGATGAAAGGTTTACTGTAAATGGATTTAGCTGGATGGACCATGAATTTGGCACAAGTACTTTAGGTATCGAGCAGGTTGGTTGGGATTGGTTCTCGATTCAATTAGACAACGATACCGAGCTCATGTTGTTTCAAATTCGTCAACTGGACGGAACAATCAGCCAGTTTTCTAGTGGCACTATCATCTATCGAGACGGATCTACTGAAAATCTGGCAATGAGTGATTTTAAAATTGATGTATTAAATACCTGGCAAATGGATGATCGAATCACTTATCCAATTCGATGGAAAGTTTTGATTGAGAGATTGGACTTGGAAATTGAGATAATTCCGGTGATTGATGACCAGGAAATGGATTTATTTTTCCGGTACTGGGAAGGTGCTGTTCAAGTTAATGGTACGTTGAGTGGAGAAGATGTATCTGGTTATGGGTACGTTGAATTAACTGGCTACGCTCAGTCCATGCAAGGTGTTTTTTGAGTTTAAATAAAAAGTGGGCAGAACAGGGCTCGAACCTGCGACCTCATCTGTGTAAGAGATGCGCTCTAACCAACTGAGCTATCCGCCCGGATTAGGCTGAATTATAATACCTGAGTGGTTTTTCATCAACCTTAAATAACATTCAAAATTCAATGAAAAAATATTTCAAACATAATATAAGGGTGAGCTATGAAGTTTTTACGTTATGAGCAAGAAGGATCTGTAAATTGGGGGTGGTATTTTGAAGATAAAATCGGAAAAATTGAAGGCGATATTTTCGGAGACTACAGGCGATTTGAAGCGAATATTCAGATTCAGGAAGTTAAATTAGTGCCTCCAGTAAATCCGTCAAAAATAATTTGCATTGGGAGAAACTATGCTTCGCATGCTGCTGAACACCAGGTGGATGTGCCGGAAATACCACTCATATTTTTAAAACCTCCCAGTTCCATCGTAGGTGATGAGGACAAAATTATCTTACCGCCACAATCAAAACAAGTGGAACACGAGGCTGAATTAGGGATTATTATTGGAAAACGAGGACGGTGGATTGATCCGGATGGCGCTGAGGATTACATTTTTGGGTATACCATTGCAAATGATGTGACTGCGAGAGACTTACAGCGACTCGATGGTCAATGGACACGTGGTAAAGGATTTGATACATTTTGCCCGGTTGGACCTTATATCGCTACAGAATTTGATCCCTCAGATGCCCTACTTACCTGTAAAGTGAACCAGCAAGTACGCCAGATGGCATCTACGAGAGACATGGTATTTCCGGTCGAAAGATTAATTGCATTCATCTCCAGTATTATGACGTTGGAGGCTGGGGATTTGATTCTTTCTGGAACACCTGCTGGGGTTGGAATCTTGAAAGAAAATGATCTGATAGAAATCGAAATTGAGGGACTGGGCATTTTAAAGAATCAAGTTATTGGAAATGTTTGATATTAAAATTGTTATGAAATTGTAACAAAATATGTTAACCAATTATCATTAAGAATTAATAAAAAAGGAACTAGTTCTCGTAGAAAAAAATAAATGGATCAAGATAATTCAAATATAATTCAAGGTACAGGTTTGAAAAAAGACTTTTCAGGAAAATTGCTCTTTATATTGGGAATGATATTAATTGGGGTTTCCGCATTTAAATTGTTTGAAGATCCGATTAATAATCAATACTATAAATTAAAAAGACAATTTTCAAGGGCGAATTCCATTCCAATACCAACATTGAACTTGCCTGATGAAAAAAATATTAGCTTAACTTCATCTCCTGATCTTGTATTACCTGGATCTGAAAAAAATTCTTTTATTGAAACACTCATAGAGTTTGATCAAATTCAGGATGAAGGTTTCCTTCCGTTAAATGTAGAAATTCGGGATGAAAGGATAGTCACACCTCAAAAGGTCGAGGAGTTCGATGTAATTCCTGAAAGAATCTCAATCCCAATCATTGACCTTACAGCAGATATCATTAATGCGACCAATAAAGAAATTATCCAAGGGGAAAAAACATATGTTCAGTGGTCAGCCCCTGATGAGTATGCAGTCGGTTGGCATTTCAACAGTGCTTTTTTAGGAGTTCCTGGAAATACAGTACTGAATGGGCACCATAATGTCTTTGGAAAAGTTTTTGAAAATTTAGATAAATTAGTATCCGGAGATAAGATATTTATTTATGGCAATGATTTACTTGTTTACGAGTATATCGTATCCAATACAATGATCCTACGTGAAAGAGATGTCACTCTCACAATAAGATTGGAAAATGCCCGGTGGATATTGCCTTCTGAAGATGAAAGGATCACCCTTATTACATGCTGGCCATATTTTAGCAATACCCACAGACTCATTATTGTGGCCCGACCGGTTGGATCCGAACCTATTCCGATCACAAATGAAAGAGATTGAGCAACTGGAAATGAATTTGGTAAGGGAAAATGTTATAAATTGGTTAGAATACTATTGACATTTGATCGTAATTGGTTATACTAAGAAAGTAATCAGGAGGCTGAGAGTCAGACAGAGTTTGGTCGCTGATCCGTGAAATTATGGGTTAATGTCTGAGGAGCCAAGTAGCGAAACCGGCCTGGAAGGTCGGTTTTTGTTATTTAAAATAATATAAAGTGGGAGGCTGCGAAGCGAACATGTAATTGGTCGCTTACTCTGAAAAATGGGAAAGTGTTCGTGGAGCCTAGAAGCGAAACCGGCCTAAGTGCGCCGGTTTTTTTTGGAGATAAGATGGTAAAGATGCCAATTGAGAAAAATGAAATACAAACCCAGAATGTCGGGGTTGATCTGGATGAGACATTTAGAAGAAACAAAAAGGTACTCATAGTCGATGATGATCCTGATACCGTGGAATTAATCAAGAGAATTTTGAGGTTGTCGGATTTTGATGTAGCTTCAGCTAGAAATGGTTTAGATGCTATTTCTATCGTAGAGAAAATTCAGCCAGATATCGTATTGCTGGATTTAATGATGCCAGACATTGATGGTAGAACTACATTATTGAAACTACGTGAGATTACTCAATCACCTGTGATAGTTATTTCTGCCCTGAACACCAAGGACAATATCGTTGACCTGCTGAACTCTGGCAGTGATGATTACATTACCAAACCATTTCATCGGGATGAATTGGTAGCGCGAATTAATGCGGTTCTGCGGCGTTCGAGATTATTATCGGTGATTGATGGAGTTTCCATTCCTGAGACTGGATTAACCATTAATTTCTCGAAAAGGGAAGTATTATTTCAAGGGCAATTTGTGCAATTATCTCCAAAAGAATATGAATTGGTTGAAATTCTAACAAAAAATATGCCCCATATTGTTAAGTATAAAGAAATCGCTCTGGAAATCTGGGGTGAAAACAATCGATATGTAAAGAATCGGATTAAATATCTGGTACATACCATTCGTAATAAATTTGAGGAAATTACACCTGAAATTGATGTGATTATTACAGCGGATCGTGTTGGATACAGGATCCAGACTGATTAAAGATAAATTATTTTTTAAGGAGATTATTATGTCATCAAAATTTCGAAAAATATTAAGTTTCATACCTCGTTTTATTACCATACTTGGCGCAGTTAGTATTGCATTAGCGATGTTGTTATCGCTGGTGAATTTACCGGTTCAGGCAAACGAGTTGGGAGTTGGTGTTGTCGAAAATGGCTTAGGAGAAAACGCCACGCGATCAGGAGATTTCGATTCAGATTCGCAATTTTCACCGAATATTGTTCCTCCAACCCCTACGGTAGAAGCACCTATTCCAACTGACATTCCGCCTACACCAACAGATGTACCGCCTACGCCTACAGTGGAAGCACCTACACCGACTGACATTCCACCGACACCAACGGATGTACCCTCTCCTACACCGACTGACATTCCACCGACACCAACAGATGTACCTCCTACACCGACTGACATTCCACCGACACCAACGGATGTACCTCCTACGCCAACCGTAGATGCTCCGACACCTACACCTTCAGATCCGGGTTCAACGCCTACTCCAGATGTGCCAGAAGAAACACCGGATCCTTCTCAAGAGCCTACATTACCTCCGCCAACGAGTGACGATCCACCAACGATTTTAATTCCTGTAACCGGCATTGAAACCTCAAGTCAGTCTGGATTGGATCAGGTTAGAACATCATTGTTCAATTTAGGTCTGGGTTTATTTGGTTTAGGTCTGGTTCTACAATCTTTATCAAGAAAATTCAATATTTAAAAGAAAAATTTTTTTCTTACAGATGCCCTGGATTTTTTTCAGGGCATTTTTGTGTCAGATATAATTGTTAAAAAGTTAGTCTTCGGATTGTACAAACGAATGGGGTAAGAAGCTATTTTTTGTAAATAGAATTCTCATTATTTGGCAAATTAGCTATTTAATCTATTATAAAATGAATATTAAGAGAATTCTAATCCAATTCGGTTAGATAAACGGTTATTAAGGATAGGAAAAAACTTGATATATAAGATAAAAATAGTATAATTAATTTATTCTTCAAGAAAATGGCAATTTGGACAGCATCATACACTAAATGAATTCTGTCCTTGCAGGATATCAATTTTAAATGTTTTCTGAAGGATTTTGGAGGCTTAGAAGCGGACATATAATTGGTCGCTTACCCTAAATGGGAAAGTGTTCGTGGAGCCTAGAAGTGAAACCGGCCCAATTATGCCGTTTTTTTTGGAGTAATAATGATCCCAGAACATCGGAAGAAAATTAGTTATTGGCAAGATGGATGTGCATTTTTTTTAGAGAGAAAATTTATGGATAGTCAATACCTATTAAAAATTTTCAGCACAGGAAAGTTTAGAAGAGTCGAACCCAAAATTATTAAAAAAAATTTATTATTTGCTCACAGGAAGTAATACTTCATGGGTTTATCACATAAAAACAATTTTGAGAAAAACAAAAAATTCAATGCGGAAATTTATAATGTTACTTATATCAATTATCGTTCAAAGGCAATTAATTTATAGAAAAAGGAGATTATCATGTCATCCATATTAAGGAAATTATTCAATTTCTTACCAAAATTTTTTACATTACTTGGCGCAATCAGTATTACTATTGCGATGTTGTTTTCGATGGTAAATATCCCTGTTCAGGCAAATGAGGCTGAACAAAGGAAAATAGAAAACAATCAGAACAATTTTGTCAATTACTCTGGAGAAACAAGGTCTATTTTCGCTGATTTTCCAGACAGTATTCCCTCAACCCCTACAGTGGAAGCACCAACTCCGACAACTGTAGGACCCTCGCCAACAGTGGAAGCACCAACTCCGACAACTGTAGGACCTTCTCCAACAGTGGAAGCACCTACCCCAACCGTAGAAGTACCCACTCCAACAGTAGAAGCACCCACTTCAACAGTAGAAGCACCGACACCAACAAATGTGCCGCCTACACCAACTGTTGAATTACCTACACCAACAAATATACCTCCAACGCCAACAACTGTAGTGCCATCTCCAACAGTGGATGCGCCAACACCGACTCCAGGAGATCCAACATTAACACCAGAAGCTGATGAAACACCTGATCCAACTGATCAACCGACTTTACCGCCTCCCACGAGTAATGATCCACCAACGGTATTAATCCCTGTTACCGGAGCGGAATTAGGAAGCATGAATCCAATGCTAAGGTTCCAGTCAATCATGTTCAATCTAGGTTTGGGTTTCCTTGGTTTGGGGCTAGTTCTTCAATCTTTGCGGAAGCGATTAGTTTTCTAAATTTAGAATATGAAAACCCCGGACCGTTCAATTCCGGGGGTTTTTCTTTTAAGAGCTGATTCGAACTCGTTGATCTTGAAAATCAATTAATTCTTCAATCCCGATTCCTGAGACCGGAAATGCTTGAATGAATAATCTACCCCAGGATGGCTCACCTCCTCTTTCAATACAAGTCTGAATAACCAGGCTACCCTCCTCCGTATAAACTTCCATAAATAAATCAACAGCACTAAGAATGCGGTTTGAGTCTTTCAAATCCACAAAATTCGAATATGGACTATTTGGTGATAAGGCTTGATACGAAAGGATTTTCTCAACTTTGTAAAGTTTATATTCTTTGTTAGCAGTTACTAAAACAATCAAATCATTTTCTTGCAAGTATGTGAATGATGAACCTGCTAAATGGTTATGAGCTAAAAGTCCGATTGAACCATATTGTTTCGATAATGAAAATTCGGTAATAACATCGGGTTCATTTGAGACAAAATCTGGTCTCCCAATGGGTTGTTGGGTGATTGGTAAATTAAAATGGTTCGGAGCGATCATGCCAACAAATTGATTTCCAATTCTTTTGTTGGTTACACTCTTGATAAATTGATTAAATTTAATGAAATTGATGGAATGAAATTTTATATTTACTGTTTCATGAGAAAGGTTTGCATCTGCTGTAACAGGAATTATCTCACCAGAGAGATAGGGAAATAAACGAAGTCGTGCTAAAAACAAATAAGACTAAAATTGAAAGTAACTATTTTCTCATAAATAAGCATCCAAAACAGCAAACAAATAATTTAGTTAGAATTTATCGGAAAAGAATTGTTCTTTGAAGTCACCTTGCATTTCTGTCAGGTGAAATTTGAGGAAAAAAGGCATAAATTACTGAAAAGAAAGAATCAGGAACCAATTTCAGGCATGGTATAATTTTGAAAATAAATTCCTAATGTTTTTTCGCCAAGGAGATTTTTAATGTCTGGTCATTCCAAGTGGTCTACAATTAAGAGGAAAAAAGGTGCAGCAGACGCAAAAAGGGGTAAGGTTTTTACTAGGGTCACACGAGAGATACTCATGGCAGCCAAAGAGGGTGGAAGTGATGTTTCTGCGAATGTAAGATTACGACTCGCTGTTGATAAAGCCAAGGCAGTCAATATGCCAAAAGACAACATTGAACGAGCAATAAAAAGGGGATCAGGTGAGTCAAAAGAAGGGGCATACGATGAAGTTATGTACGAAGGTTATGCTCCTCATGGAATTGCAATCATGATTGAATGCCTGACAGAAAATCGTAATAGAACAGTTGCTGATGTTCGACATATTCTCAATCGAGCCAATGGCACCATGGGTGAGCAGGGGTCGGTAAGTTGGCAGTTTAATCGCGTAGCTTATTTTGCATTCCCTTGTGAAGGGAATGACTTTGATAAAGTTTTTGAGATTGCCCTGGATGGTGGTGCTGATGATGTTACGAATGATGATGAAACAATTGAAATTTTTGCAGCTGTAGAAAACTATAAATCAATCAGCGATCTGTTGCTCAAGTCTGGCATTTCTCCGGAAGATAATGAACTCAGAATGATTCCAAACCAGGAAATCGAACTAGCGACTGACCAGACTGTACAAGTATTGAAAGTGTTGGAAGCATTAGAAGAATTAGATGATGTTGTCAATGTATTCTCCAATCTGAAGATTACTGAAGAAGCCATGGAGGCAATGGAGTAGACCCATTCCATGAATCTAGTATTGGGTATCGATCCAGGAACTGCCACCACTGGATTTGGGTTGATTAGAGAAAATGATATAGGGTTAGAAGTTGTTGAGTACGGTGTGATCTCAACACCGCCAGATTTACCCATGGAAAAAAGACTCCAAATTATCTACAAAAAATTACTAGAATTAATTGATTTTCATGAACCAGAATCTTGTGCGGTAGAGAAATTATTCTTTCAACGCAATGTAACCACTGCCATCAGTGTTGGTCAGGCAAGGGGTGTAATTTTATTAGCGCTGGCTGAGAGAAATGTGAGATGCGCTGAATATACACCGTTGCAAGTAAAACAGGCAGTTACCGGGTATGGAGTTGCTAACAAGAAACAAGTTCAAATGATGGTTCAGGCATTACTGAACTTACATGATATTCCAAAACCGGATGATGCAGCTGATGCTTTGGCAGTTGCTATTTGTCATGCGCATAGCAGAAAATTTACAGATTTAGAATTATAAATGATCACGAGTACTTCAAACTTAAAAATAAAATTTATCCGGAAATTACGGAATAAGAAATTTCGGGATGAAAATGAACTATTCTATATTGAAGGTCCGAGGATCATTTCCGAAGCCTTTCATCAAAATTGGAAATTTGAACAGGTATTTTATTGTAACGAATTGATAAATGATCAATATTCAAAACAATTAATCGGTAAAATTCTCGACACGGATTGTGAGTGTATCGAAGTTGATAAAAAAGTGTTTGAATCATTTTCCATTAAAGATGGTCCGAAAGGGTTGGCAGCCGTATTACACCCGATTTCCTGGGGTTTGGAGCAAGTTAGTAAGAATTCTGGTTTGTGGGTTGGACTTGATAGGATTCAAGATCCAGGTAATTTGGGAAGTATAATGCGAACCATAGATTCTGTAGGAGGTTCAGGGATTATATTAATCAATCAATGCACTGACCCTTTTGATATTACCTCCATCCGAGGGAGTATGGGAGCAATTTTTTCTTTAAAAATTATCAAGACAGATCACGTTACTTTTTTGCAACGAATGGCTGGAAATGAAATTCCGGTTGTAGGAACAAGTGATAATGCTGAAAATGATTATCAAGCTATTACCTACAGAAATGATATGATTTTATTAATGGGTAGTGAACGTGAAGGATTGTCAGATTCATTGATATCAGGTTGTGATCCACTGGTTCGTATTCCGATGGTGGGTAAAAGTGATTCACTCAATCTTGCAGTAGCGACATCAATTTGCCTGTACGAAATATTTAATCAGAACAGAAAAAGCGAGAGAAAAAAGTGATTGCATCAATTCAGGGTAAGATAATTCAGAAAGGTATCGATAACATTGTCATTAATCTAAATGGCCTTGGGGTTCAGGTGTTTGTAACCAAAGAAACTTCTGAAATTGCAAATATTGGCGATGTAAAATTTTTCCATTGCCAATTAATCGTCAGAGAAGACTCATTAACTTTATTTGGATTCGAAAATGAGATCGAAAAAGTGTATTTTAATCTCCTATTGGGGGTTAATGGGGTTGGCACCCGTTTAGCGCTTTCCATCATTTCATTTTTATCTGTTGATGCCATCAATCGAGCAGTTTCAGCTGAGCAATTTGAGGTCTTTGCGCGTGTACCCGGAGTAGGGAAAAAGACAGCACAAAAAATTGCCATTCATTTACAAGGAAAAATAAATACAGACTCAAATATTATTGGATTGAAATCATCTGTACCGGATGTGGATATAGAAGTATTAGAAGCATTAACCACGCTTGGATATAGTGTGATTGAGGCTCAGTCAGCTTTACAATTTATACCAAAAGATGGCCCCAAAGATATTGAAGAAAGACTAAGAATTGCATTGCAATACTTTTCATGAATCTTCTGTTAATTTGATTAACTTACTAATTGTATAAGTGGAAATTTTGAAAAATTGTTTCTACTTGAACTAGACTTTTTATTGCCTTTCAGGTATGATTTTATATTAGGTTTTCTAAAAAAAATGAAAGTGAGCATTCATATGCAAGGGTTTAGAAAGCAGAAAAATAGCCTTCATCGACAAAAAGCTGTTAATGATCCTAAACATATCGAACGAAATCAACTCCCAAATATAAAATATATTTTCACCATCAGTCAAATTCAATATCTCATTATGATTTATTAATAAATTTAGTATTTAAAATCTAATATTTTTAGGATTTCTTTCAATAATTATCGCGGATTATCAAGGAAAAATGCTTTTGGAGGGTAGATGACACAACCAGGTAAGAATTTTACAGAAGAATTTTTAAACAGAATAGATAAATTTGAAACAACTTATGAAATTCGATCTGTTGGAACTGTGACTGAAGCAGGAGATGGAATTTGCCAGGTAGATGGTTTAGCAGATATCCGTTCTCAGGAATTGGTTCAATTCGAAAATGGAATTATCGGAATTGCATTTAACTTGGAAACCCAATTTGTCGGAGTCATTATTTTAGGAGACTTTTCAAAAATTTCAGAAGGAATGAATGTCTACTCGACCGGAAGAATCGCATCAGTCCCTGTTGGAGATGGTTTGATTGGCAGAGTTGTTAACGCTTTAGGACAACCGATTGATGGAAAAGGCTCCCTCAGTTTTGAGGAGTATCGTCCGATTGAACGCATTGCACCAGGTGTTGTAGACCGCCAGGATGTAGATACACCGGTACAGACGGGCATTATCACCATTGATGCACTTATTCCGATTGGACGTGGACAACGTGAATTAATTATAGGTGATCGCCAAACCGGTAAAACAGCTATTGCAATTGATACGATACTCAATCAAATAGGAAAAGAACTGACTTGTATTTATGTAGCCATTGGTCAAAAGAAATCTGCTGTTGCTCGAACTGTGGCACTTTTAGAAGAATATGGCGCAATGGACCATACAATTGTCGTGGTGGCATCTGCGGATGAATCAGCAGCATTACAATATATCGCGCCATATTCTGGTTGTGCGATTGGTGAGTATTTCATGGATTCAGGTCGGGATGCATTGATCGTTTATGATGACCTTAGTAAACATGCCTGGGCATATCGCCAGGTCTCTCTTTTATTACGTCGGCCACCAGGACGTGAAGCTTACCCTGGAGACTTATTCTATCTACATTCCAGATTGTTGGAACGCGCGTCGAGACTCGCAACTCACTATGTGATTGTGGCTAAAAATCTTGAGGGGAATGCCACCGAGAAGGACGCAACAAATGGAATTGTGTATAAAGGTCCCCAAGCTCTTGAGTTAGCAGAAAACGCCTACCGAGATTTAAAGAATAATGAAGAATTCAAAATTATGACAGTGCAAGGAACAGGTGGATCATTGACCGCTCTACCTATTATTGAAACATTACTCGGAGACGTATCCGCTTATGTGCCTACAAACGTAATTTCAATCACTGATGGGCAAATTTACCTTGAATCGAATTTATTTAACGCAGGTATTCGACCTGCAGTAAACGCCGGTATCTCAGTTTCAAGGGTCGGTGGTTCTGCGCAAACGAAGGCTATGAAACAAGTAGCCAATCGTTTACGATTGGATATGGCAGCATTTCGTGATTTAGCTGCATTTGCCCAATTTGGTGCAGATCTAGACAAAGCAACACAAGATCAGCTAAATCGCGGGCTACGTTTGCAGGAAGTACTCAAACAACCCCAATATGAACCGATGGATCTGGAAGACCAGGTGATTACATTATTTGCGAGTGTGAATGGGTTTGCCGATAAAATAAATTTAGAAAGGGTAAAAGATTGGCAGGATGGCCTTATCAAGTATTTGGAGAATACTTATCCTGAAATTCCAAAAGACATAGCTACAATAAAGAGAATTTCGGAAGATACGGATAAGAAACTTCGAGAAGTCATTCCTGTCTATAATTCAACCTGGATATAACGGGATAAGGATCATTTTTCATGAGTTCAGCTCGCGAGATGCGGTTAAGAATAAAAAGTATTAAGAACTTATCACAGGTTACTCGTGCCTTACAAACTGTGAGTGCCAGTAAAGTGCGTAAATCCATGCAAGCGATGAATGCTACCAGTGCGTATGCCGAAAAGGCGATGCAAGTATTAGTACATTTAGCCCGGCAACCTGGACATCAAATGTTACACCCTCTGTTGGCAGAGAGACCCAATATCCATAAAACATTGTGTATTTTAATAACGAGTGATCGGGGACTCGCAGGATCTTATAATGTTAACATTGTTAGGAAAACGCTAAATTATTTTGAAAATTTTGATACTCCTGTTTCCTATGTCGCAGTGGGCAGGAAAGGTCGGGATATGTTAGTGCGTAGGAGGAAAAAAGTTATTGCTGATTTTAGTCAAATCCCGACACCGCCGCGGTTCAATGATGTTTCAGCGATTGGATGGTTGGTTGTTGATGATTTTTTAGAGAAAAAATATGATCAAATTTTTGTTGCGTATACCCAATTTGAAAGTATGCTCTCACATGTGCCAGTTGTCAGAAGAATACTACCATTATTTGTGGAAACAGATGAGGATAACGACCTATACCAACGTAAAGATAAAGCAAAAAAATCAACAGGTGTGTACTCGTACGAACCTGGACAAACTGAAATATTAGATGAAATTGTCCCGCGATTTACTGCCTTGCAGATTTACCAGTCGATTTTAGTTGCTCAGGCTAGCGAGAATGCAGCCAGAATGATATCAATGCAGAACGCGACAGAAAATGCTTCAGAATTAATCTCTATTTTGCAGCTTGATTACAACAAAGCCCGTCAGCAGAGTATTACAAACGAAATGCTGGATATTGCTGGTGGGGCAGAAGCTCTTTCACAGTCAAAATAAATTCAATCTTCTTAAATTACCGGAGAAAAATAAATGGATAAAAAAAATGGAAAAATCTTACAGGTTTTAGGTGGAGTCGTTGATGTTCAATTTTCTCCTGATAATATCCCTGATATATTCGAAGCACTGGAAGTAATAATTGACGATGGGTCGAAAATTATTCTTGAAGTGCAAAAGCAGTTACCGAATAGTGCTGTTCGTTGTATATCGATGGCATCTACGGACGGACTTCAGAGAGGTGTGGAAGTTATTCGTACCTATAACTCAATTAAAGTTCCAGTTGGTTTATCTACTCTAGGAAGGATATTTAATGTTTTGGGGGAACCAGTTGATGGTTTAGGGGAAGTTTCAACAGATACATACTATCCAATTCACCGTTCCGCGCCATCATTTTCAGAGCAATCTACACAGGTTGAAGTCTTTGAGACTGGGCTAAAAGTTGTAGATCTGATTGCACCATTTACAAAAGGTGGAA
The DNA here is from genome assembly GCA_942491385.1 of uncultured Anaerolineaceae bacterium. Classification (GTDB taxonomy): domain Bacteria; phylum Chloroflexota; class Anaerolineae; order Anaerolineales; family Anaerolineaceae; genus UBA6170. Next base: position 345,116 of record CALOAF010000008.1, read on the forward strand.
AAACCGGCATATTTGGTGGCGCTGGTGTTGGGAAAACTGTTATTATCATGGAATTGATTCGATCGATTGCATCTGTCCATCAGGGTAATTCAGTTTTTGCTGGAGTCGGTGAAAGGACACGGGAGGGCACACAACTTTATCGTGAGATGTTGGAATCTGGTGTTATGAAGGACACGGTCATGGTGTTTGGTCAAATGAATGAACCTCCAGGCGTTAGATTGCGTGTAGCACTAACTGCTCTATCGATGGCTGAATTCTTCCGTGACCAGGGAAAAGATGTTTTATTATTTATTGATAATATTTTTCGATTTACGATGTCTGGATCTGAGGTTTCTGCCTTGTTAGGGCGTATGCCTTCGGCTGTTGGGTATCAGCCAACTTTATCAACGGAGATGGGTGAATTACAGGAACGCATTACATCTACTCGGAGTGGATCGATTACATCCATGCAAGCAGTATATGTACCAGCTGATGACTATTCCGATCCAGCCCCAGTTGCCACCTTTACGCATCTGGATGCTACGATTGCATTGGAACGGGCGATCGCTGAAAAAGCAATTTATCCCGCGGTTGATCCGCTTTCCTCCACATCACGAATCCTGGATCCAAAAATTGTTGGTGAAGATCATTATTCTACTGCAAGAGAAGTACAAAAAGTTCTTCAACGCTACAAAGACTTGCAAGATATTATTGCGATCTTGGGAATCGACGAATTAAGTGAAGATGATAAAATCATTGTTTCCCGAGCCAGAAAAATTGAAAGATTTTTCTCACAACCTATGTATGTCGCCGAACAATTTACTGGTATTCCAGGTAAATATGTACCGTTGAAGGAAACAATACGTGGATTTAGAGAAATTTTGGATGGAAAACATGATTTATTGCCAGAACAAGCATTTTATATGGTAGGCTCTATAGAAGATGCAATCGAAAGCGCAAGACAATTGGAACTCGCAGGTTAATATGCCAATCCAATGTGATATAGTATCTCAAGATCGAATGGTATTCAGCGGGGAAGCTGAATTAGTCATATTACCTGGATCAGAAGGTGTGATGGGAATACTTCCAAATCATTCCCCAGTGTTAACTACCTTTAATTTTGGCATCATCACAGTGATTACTAAAAGGGATCGAAATTATTTTACCGTTGCTGGTGGAATTGCAGAAGTCCAACCGGATCTTATCACGGTTCTAGCGGATGCAGCCGAAAATGTGGAAGAACTGGATGAATCAAGAGCAGAGCAAGCCAAGGAAAGAGCCGAAAAGCTATTGCATGAGACACAATCTAATGAAAACGAGAAAGACGCATTAATTAACGCTTTGAGAAGATCGACATTTAGACTAGAAGCTATCAAAAAGTTTAAACGGTCATCCAAAGGAAGCTTTAAAAATAGGTAGTCTTATCCGAGTTTGAAAGGAAGAAACATACTACATGGCATTCTTTTCCAGGGAATTAGGAATTGATCTGGGGACAATAAACTCTGTTATTGTTGAAGGCAACCAGGTTATTGTGATGGAACCAATGGTAGCAGCTATTGTAAATGAAGATGCAAGAAAAATGGTTGAATGGGGTCAGTCAGCTCGCGACATGATGGGGCGTGTTTCTGAATCGATTGAAATCGTCAGACCATTACAAAATGGTGTTATCGCTGAATACAGCATAACTGAAGGTATCCTTAAAGAAATGATAAAGAAAGCAGGTGCTGCGAGTTTTCTAGGCAGCACTAAGATAATTATTACGACCCCCTTTGGCATAACTTCTGTAGAGCGTAGAGCTGTAGAAGCTGTTGCTTTATCCTCTTCACGTGAAGTTTATCTCATTTCCCAACCGGTGTCAGCTGCTTTGGGGATAGATTTGCCGATTGGCACTCCATCAGGAAATATGATCATTAGTTTGGGAGGTGGGACTCATCAGGTGGCAGTATTGGCAATGTGGGATATCGTGACAGCCAACACCTCTAAAACAGGTGGTTTGGCTTTTGATGAAGCGATAATCTCCCATCTTCGAAAGAAATTTGGTGTACTCATAGGGCAACCCACTGCAGAGAAAATCAAAATCAATATCGGATCGGCTATTCGGTTAAATGAAAATAAGAATATGGAAATTCAAGGTCAGGATCAGGTGACTGGCCTACCTAAACCGATTAACGTAACCACAGATGATGTTGTCGATGCCTTCGAACAGCCACTAAGTGATCTCGTAACACTGATCAGAAACACATTAGAAAAAACACCACCTGAATTGATATCTGATATTATTGATCGAGGAGTAGCGCTGTGTGGGGGTGGGGCATTATTAAATGGTATTGATAAATATTTGACAAAAGCATTAGGTATCCCGGCTTATTTGGTGGATAATCCAATGACTTGTACTGCTGAAGGAGCTTCCAAAGCTTTCACCATGCGCAATGTTTTGAAACGGTCTTTGATCAGAGTGTAATTTTCAAACATGTCGAATAATTATAGAGCCCCATTTATTGAAAGAGCTCTAATTTATCTTTCGTTTGACCTCCATTTAGGTGTTAATCCAGATAATAAGTCATATGTTGTAATTCAATAATAGGATCAATATTTTGAACCTGAACAGTTTTTGGAACTATTAATTTCACTGGGGCGTAATTTAGAATTGCGTTCACACCGGCTTTAACCAAATTATCAGCCACGTTTTGTGCCTGTTCTGCATCCACAGTAATCATGGCTACTTTTATATTTTCTTTTTGAATAATCTCAGCTAATTTATTGCTATCAAAAATTTCAAATACACCAATTTTTGTTCCAATTTTTTCGGGGCTGTTATCGAAAATAAACTTGATTCGAAAACCATGATTTTGAAACCCATTAAAATTAGCGATTGCATGACCGAGAAAACCAACTCCAATTAACGCCATATCCCAAACCCTGTTCACATGGAGAATATCTTCCAATTTTTCAATCAAAAAACTAATTGAGTAGCCTGTCCCTTGTTTGCCAAATTCTCCGAAATGTGATAGATCTTTTCGAATTTGAGCAGCAGATATGCCAATCCTTTTTCCAAGATCCTTGGAGGAAGTATTGTATTCACCCTCCTGTTCAAGACGATTCAAAGTTTGTAGATACAGAGGTAAACGAGCAACGACAATGTCCGGTACTTGCTTTTTTTCCATTTTTATTTTTTCCCATTCATTAGCATCAATTGGATTTGTCATTATAAATTTATCATAAAAAGAAAAAAATAAGCAAATATAAATGCATAGATTTCCTGAATTAATAAGAGCAGACACCTGCTCCTATTGCGAAAAATTATTCTACAATTAATCTCTTGATCTTCCCAGCAATAAAAATGCGTAATAGAGAAGTGTTGAGACCGCTTGAATTGCAGCCGCCACATAGGTTAAAGCGGCAGCATCAAGAACCTTATTGATCCCTTGGGACTCTTCGCCATAAATTACACCTGATGTTGTCAGCCATGCTTTTGCTCGGTTACTGGCATTAAATTCAACAGGAAGTGTTACCAGTGCAAATATGGCTGTGAGAGCGAATAAACCTAACCCTACCCAGGCAAGACTTTCCCATTGTAGTAACAAACCACCAATAAATATAATTGGACCCAACCAACTCCCAAATTGTACAGAAGGCACCATAGCAGAACGGAACTTCAAAGGAACATAATCATTTTGATCCTGAATTGCATGACCAGCTTCATGTGCGGCGATTCCTGCAGCTGCGATTGAATTACTTCGGTATACATCCGGGCTCAAACGTAATTTCTTTGCTCTTGGGTCATAATGGTCAGAGAGAAAACCTCGAGTCTCTTCAACTTCAACATTGCTTAATCCACTGGCGTTTAACATTCTGCGAGCAATTTCAGCCCCTGTTAGTCCGATATAGCTACGAATTTTTGAATACTTATTAAAGGCTCCTTTGACTTTCATTTGTGCCCAAAAACCTAATAGTAAGGCAGGTAGACTAAATAATATGTATAAACCGTATCCACCAAACATATTTACATCCTTTTCTAGAATTTCCCCAATTATAACCAGAATAAATTACTAAATTATATTAATTTTATATAAAATTTATTAGAAGTACGCCCGCTGAGATTCGAACTCAGACTTTTGCCTCCGGAGGGCAATGTGATATCCTTTTCACTACGGGCGCTTGGGAGCAAGCACTATTCTACCATGATCGTTTATGTGCTAGAAGATTTTCGTAATTTCATCTCTTTCTGGTCTTGGGATTGGTATTTGACTTAATTGAGAATGATTTCTTACCCCAATCCCATCCTCTGACACAGTACCAATCACAGAAACCGGAATTTGATTATTTTCCAGGACATTCTGTATGTCTTTGGTTCTTTTTGGATTGGCCGTGAATAATAATGCCCCGGATGAAATGGTGTTCATTGGATTTATTGAAAAACGAGCACAAATTTTTTTGGCTAAATCTGTTATGGGGACTTGATCAAGATTGATTTCAAGTTTTTTATTGCTGGCAATTGATAATTCCCACAATGCGGCAGCCAAACCACCTTCGGTTGGATCATGCATGGCGGTTACGTTAAAACCATCTCTGATCAGTTGAGCTTCCTTAAAGATGCTAATGCCTGGTTCATAAAGATAGGATTGAGCTGTTTTAATCTCCAGTTCTGTCAGATAATGAAGTAGTCTATCAGGAAAATCATTGGACAGGATGGAAATTGTCTCAATTGCGATTTCCTTGGTGAGAAAAATATTATCTCCAGTTTGAACACCTGAAGGCAAAATTAGCTTATCTTTGTTTACAGTGCCAATCATCGTAGCAGAGAGGATTGGTCGATCAACGCCTTTTGTTACTTCTGTATGGCCACCGATAATCGTTATTCCATATTCTTTCGTTGTACCGATAAGTTGATTTGTAATTTTTTCCACAATTTTATTTGTTGTATTTTTTTCAGGTAACAATAACGTGGTCAGCATCCACTTTGGGTCGGCACCGGTGGTTACGATATCATTCACATTAATTTGGACAGCATACCATCCAATATTCTCTGCAGTTAATGAGATCGGGTCAGATTTCAATACTAGGAACTGATCACCGAAATCGAGGACAGCGCAATCCATCCCTGTACCAGGACCAACCAACACTTTTTCATCCAGGATAGGAATATTATTCAATATTTTTTCAAGAACATCAGGTGGTAATTTTCCAAGAGGAAGTCTGGTCATAAAATCTTATCCTTAGTACACAAAATCTCTAATATCATAGGTACTGATATGGGGTGTCCCCGAATCTGAAAAAATCAGTTGTTTTTCGATCTCATTTCGTTGTTTTTGTCTCTCTTCAACGGTTAATGGGATTAAATTGTCTGAAAATGCTTTTTGGGAATATTCCAGGCCTTCACTTTCTATTAACTCTGAGAAATAGACCAAATCTTCCGCATCCAAATTCATTTGATTAATAATATTGACGGTATCAGAAATATGCGCCGGATAGTAATGTTTGCCACCAGCCCCTAAAAGCACAATGATTCCCACTGATATACCGGATAATTTTATGGTTCGTACTGCGTTGAGAGCCTCTTGGGCTGATCCTGGTTTGTTCAGATATTTTAAAAGTTGATTGTTGCCACTCTCCAAACCAATGTATATCTTGTTCAAACCCAGGTCTCGCAATCTTTGATAATCGCTGGTGGATTTTCGCTCTCCACTGAAACCATCCAAAAAGGCAAACATTCCGCCTAATTTTTCTACATCCAGATGCCTGTGAATTATTTTGATTAACGAGGTTAATTTTTGCATTGGCACCACAAGCGCATTTGCGTCACCTAAGAAGATTGTTCTGCGCAAGGAAAGTCCATTTCCTAAAAATTTCTTGACTTGGATAATGTGTTCTTCGAAGTTTGCAGGAGACTTTATTATGAATGGACGATCTCTATAAAAATTACAAAATGTGCATTTATTGAAAGAGCAACCCTCTGTCAATTGAAGAACAACAGAAATATATTGGTCAGGTGGTAGGATTCCTACTGGCTTGTAGACTGAGTGGTATATAGAAATATCTTGATTATAAAACTCAGTAGTTACTTGCGAAAACCTGACAAGTTCTTGGGATGTATTGGAATCAATTGGAGGAGAAAAAACGGATCCGTTGGTTGCTATTTCATTCGAAATAATTGATAAGGTCTGATGGGCTAAATTTAACAACCAATCACTTTCCAGCTGATCAAGCCATTTTCGATGCAAAACTTCTTTGCCTGAGCTCCACTTGGCTACGATATTCCCATTTAATCCACGGCGATAAGAGATATTTTTTATTAATGCCGTCCAGAGTCGCCCAGATTTATCAAAACTATATACCTGAGTGTCATCTGCGGTTTCAATACTGATTGTCAGACTATTTGTTTTTTGACTGATTGTCACAGTCTTTTTGTTCCAGCGTCCAAAATGAACCAATAAATTCCTCCAATAAATCAAATAGATTATAAATGGGTTATGATGATTCTATCAAAGGAATGAATAAGGAAAGAATCAAATTTTCGTTTATCCTGGAGTCTGTGGGATTTCTGCTTTCCAGAGAGGGAATTTCTGGTAAGCCGCAATTACTAACCACGCCCATTTTAGAAATTATCGACTGGACAGAAAAGACTAAATCGAATAAACTCAAAATGGAATAGGAAAGCGCATGACTTTGCTGTTTGCAAAGTGACGAGGATGAAGGTTCCCCAATGCGAGTTGGGGTTAACTGAATGGGATTAACCCGTTTCAGGAAAATCGAAAGATCAGCGGAAGCCTTCCAGGTGAAAACACCTGTGCCTAACCAGAAAACTTTTAATTAAAAATTTCCTGAAAAAGCGGAGGTATTTTTATGTGTGGGATAGTTGGTTACATTGGTAGTCAAAATGCAACCCCCATAATCTTAAATGGGTTGAAAAAATTAGAATACCGTGGATATGATTCAGCAGGCATTGCTGTGTTACAAGGTGGTAGGATTGAAATTCGCAGAGATGCTGGGAAACTAAATAAATTAAACGCAATGGTTTCCTTGCAGCCTTTGGAAGGTCAATTAGGAATTGGTCATACACGTTGGGCGACTCATGGGATGCCAACGGCTGAAAATGCGCATCCTCATCTCGGCAGTACCGGTGAAGTGGTGGTTGTTCATAATGGTATTGTTGAAAATTATATGGAATTAAAAGCTGAATTAGTTGCTGAAGGGGTTAAGTTTAACTCTGAAACTGATACGGAAACAATCGTTCATTTAATCGAAATGTTTATGGGTAGTGGGGATGATTTTGAGAAGGCAACAACAAATATGCTAAAGCGGTTGAAAGGTGCACATGGTATCGTGACATTCACGACCAGGGAGCCGGATAAAATCATTGCAGCCAGAATTGGGAATGCCGGTGGCGTTGTGGTTGGGTTTGGTGAAGATGGCAATTTTGTTGCTTCTGATATTCCTGCGATCCTGGAACATACCAGAAAAATGATTTTTTTGGATTCTGAGCAAATGGTGATCATCAAGAAGGATTCGGTTCTCATTCAGGACTTTGATCGAAATCCGATTATCCCAGAACTTCACGTGATATCCTGGGATCCAGTTTCCGCTGAAAAAGGTGAATTTCGCCATTTTATGCAAAAAGAAATTCATGAACAGGTAAGGTCTTTAACCGATACTCTGGCGGGTAGAGTAGATTTTGATAATGGTCACATCCAAATTCCACAGCTCAATTTGGATGAAGCATTGGCAAGTAGAATAAAGAAAATTGTAATTACTGCATGTGGAACTGCAGCATATGCAGGTATGGTGGGAAAAATATTAATTGAATATATTGCAAAAATACCTGTGGAAGTTGAGATCGCATCTGAATTTCGCTATCGAGACCCTTTAATTGATTCAAATACAGTCGTGTTGGCCATTAGCCAGTCAGGTGAGACTGCTGACACTTTAGCAGCCATGGAATTAGCCAAACGCAAAGGTGCAATTCTCTGGTCAAACGTCAATGCGATCGGCTCTCAGGTTATGAGAATTTCTGATGGATATATATCCATGCAGACCGGTCCAGAAATTGGTGTTGCTTCCACAAAGGCATTTACAGCACCATTGGTAGATTTGTATATGCTTGCCATCCTTCTGGCAGATTTGAGGGGCGTTATTACCCCGGATTATCGGAAACAATTAGTTTCAGATTTACGTTTGGTACCTGCTCTGGTAGGAAAAGTACTTGAAAAAGACGAAGAGATTAGAAATATTGCCAAAGAATTCAAATTCATCAAAAACGCACTATATTTAGGACGTGGTATCAATATGCCCATCGCATATGAAGGGGCTTTGAAGCTAAAGGAAATTTCGTATATCCATGCGGAGGGATATCCAGCAGGTGAAATGAAACATGGCCCAATTGCATTGGTTGATAGGGATATGCCGGTTGTGGCGATTGCCCCGAATGATCCCTGGTATGACAAGATGATCAGCCAGATTGAACAGGCAAAAGCAAGAGGAGGCGTTGTTCTTGCGGTTGCCACCGAAGGCGATGAGAGAGTGACAGAACTGGCAGATCATGTGTTTTGGATTCCTGAAACGCCTTGGTTATTAAGCCCAATCATTACTGTGGTTCCTCTCCAATTATTCGCTTATCATATTGCCTCGTTGAGAGGGTTGGATGTAGATCAACCGAGGAATCTGGCAAAATCGGTGACAGTAGAGTAAACAACTAATTATAATAAATTACTAATCTCTTGAAATCCAGCGTTTGAGTCCGGCAGGTTGTTGGAATTTAGTGATTTTATCCAACAATTCCGATGGATTGGTATCGCTCAATAATAAAATTTTATGATCTGCATAAATAAAATTTTCTTTGAGTGCATGTTCAACCATGTTTAATAAAGGATCGAAATAATGGGCAACATTTAATAAACCGATAGGTTTTTGGTGAATTCCAATTTGTGCCCATGTCAAAGTTTCGAACAACTCATCAAAAGTGCCAAACCCACCAGGTAAGGCAATAAATGCATCTGCCAATTCGCTCATGCGGGCTTTCCTCTGATGCATGTCTGGGACAATTTCAAGATCGGTGAGATTGGCATGAATTAATTGTGGTTCATTTAATAACATCGGAACCACTCCGATTACCTTACCGCCATTCTCTAAAACCCCATTGGCAACTGATCCCATTAATCCAGTTTTCCCGGCACCATACACAAGCGTAATATTTTGAAGAGCCAATAATTTTCCTAATTGGTATGCAGCATCATAGTAATGATGTTTAAGCCCATCCGCTGAACCACTATAAACACAAATTGATTTAATTGAATTTGACATTCTTTTCTTAATAACCGTCCTTGTTTCCAAATTTGATATTATGATTTTATCTTATATAAATATTAATATCTCAGGGTCAAATTGATATATGGAATTTGCAATTTTTAGTTCCGTTCTGGTGAATAGTATGAGAAACGGATACTTTTTTATTAAGAAATTCTTCAATAATTTTTTTATCCAAATCACATAAAACCGAGTTATTTTGAACAATATCTCGATAAGGACAATTTGAAAAGTAGATAATTGGACCCTGGTATTGGATTTCCCAACGTGCCTGATAATGTTGTTTATTTAATCCAATAACCAAGTCATTAAATTTGTTAATGATTAATTGTGCTTTACTTGTTTCTATTTTTGAAGAGATGTGTTTTGCCATTTTTGAAATATCTTCGTCATTGATTGGCACGATTGAGAATATTGAATTGATTAAGGTAATGAGGTTGTGTGCGAAATACGAATTATCAATCTTGTATCGGTTAGCAGGTCTGCCCCGCTTCCCTGAAGTGGGACCGATTTCATTGATGCTTCCAATCGAGAGTAATCTCTTGATGTGATACCGAATATCTGCTTTTGTCAGGTTTAAGTACGATGATAGTTCAGCAATACTCAAAGATTCATTTTTTGATAGTATTGTTAAAATTTCTTCATCTGTTGATTTATGCATGGACTCCTATTTAAGATAAGAAAATTTTTCTTAATTATAACTTGACCTTTCCATTTCGTAGGTTAGAATTGGTATGTATCAATTTAATCTTTAAATAAAGAGGGTATGATGCAGTCTGAAAAAAATTACAATCCAAATATAAATGTTCCCCCTGAATTACAAAGTCAAGTAACTATAACCACTCTGGATAAGATTTACAATTGGAGCCGTTCGAATTCACTTTGGCCGATGATGTTTGGGCTTGCTTGTTGTGCTATTGAAATGATTATCACTGCTGCCAGCCGCTATGATTTTTCTCGATTTGGCATGGAAGTGATGAGACCGAGCCCCAGACAAGCTGACGTGATGATCGTGTCTGGAACGGTAACCAAGAAAATGGTGCCACAAATCGTGCGCCTTTTTAACCAAATGGGTGAGCCGAAATATGTATTGGCAATGGGTGCGTGCGCCTCTGGAGGTGGACCATTTAAAGAAGGCTACAATGTAGTATCTGGAATAGATAAATTTTTACCTGTGGATGTTTATATTCCTGGCTGCCCACCAACTCCACAAGCTTTATTGCATGGTCTTATCGTGTTACAAAAGAAAATTCAAAAAGAAAAATTATCTGAGGCCGAATGGTATAAAAAAGATTTTCATGAAGAGATTCCAGTTCCCATATTAGGGCCTGATTTGATTGATCCCAGAAAATTCAATTTGTTTAAAAAAGAAAACGATAACCCGACGGATGAACTTGTAGTGGAAACTGGTGCAAAAGGAGAAGAGGCTTAATATGGAAGAACAAACATTTGTATCAGATATTCCTGCATTAGATTCTCTTTATTCTGAAAAGGTTACTCCTGATACCAGACCGGGATACAGTGGATTTATTGTACCTAGAGATTTTCTAATAGAGATTGCCAAAGAGGTTCATGATGTCTGGGGATATGATATGTTGTCATCCCTCACGGGTGTTGATTATTTCCCCGATAAGATGGAGGTTGTTTATCATTTGTATCGTTCTCTGGGTGGTGGTGCGTTAGTACTAAAGGTTCAGGTTCCCCGAGATGACGCTGTAGTGCCGTCTTTATATTCAATCTACAATGGGGCTGAATTACAGGAACGTGAAGCTTGGGATTTATTAGGTATCAAGTTTGAAAATCACCCTGACTTGCGTCGTATTTTGATGTGGGAGGGATTTGAGGGATTCCCTTTGAGAAAGGATTGGAAGGAAGCTTATTATGAGGAGGATACCAAACCATTTTCATCTCGTTGGCCTGAAGGTGTCGCTGAGCATGCTGAAAATAAGAATCTGTTTGGAGCTAACGTAAAATATCCTGAAAATTTTGATCCAGATAAGTGGATCGCGGCCGGTGAGGAGGCATTATATTTAGGTTTACAAAAATCTGAAGATTCAGGAGGATTGGAGACCGAATCGATCGTCATTAATTTAGGCCCACAACATCCTTCCACCCATGGTGTTTTTAGAATGGCGGCATTAATTGAAGGAGAAACTATTATTGATCTAAAACCTTCTTTTGGATATCTGCATCGAAACCACGAAAAGATTGGAGAAAGAAATACTTTCCTCCAAAATATGCCTTTTACTGATCGATTGGATTATATAAGCTCGATGAGTAATAATTTTGGATATGCTCTGGCTGTTGAAAAATTAATGGGTGTGAAACCTCCAGAAAGAGCTGAATACATCAGAGTAATCATGGCAGAATTAACCCGCATTGCGAGCCATTATATGGCGATTGGTTTCCTATTGAATGATCTGGGAGCCTTCTTTACGCCTGCGCTGTACGCACTTAAGGAGCGAGAATTAATATTGGATATTTTTGAAGCGGTATCTGGATCGCGGATGATGTGTAATTATTTTCGCTTTGGTGGTGTTGTACGGGATCTCCCAACTGGAGTTCATGAGAAAATCAAAAATTTGGTTTTTGAACGTTTGCCAGGAAAAGTTGATGAATTTGACCAATTATTGACTGGAAATGAAATTGTGCACTCAAGATGTAAGGGAATTGGTGTGATTGATGCTGAACAAGCGCTAAATTTATCGGCTACAGGACCTATTCTCAGAGCAAGTGGCGTCCCATACGATATTCGTCGAGCAGATCCATATAGTATTTATGACCGCTTTGAATTTGATGTGCCAGTTCACTATCATGGTGATATTTATGATCGGTATTTGATCAGAATTGAAGAAATGCGGCAAAGTATCCGCATTATTCAACAGGCGATCACACAAATGCCAGAAGGACCTATTTTTGAAGGAAAATCGCAATATCAAGTAAAGGTTCCTGAAGGGGAAGCCTATGGCAGAGTAGAGGCACCCAAAGGTGAACTTGGTTTCTATGTTGTTTCGAATGGTCAGGCTAATCCTTGGAGATACCATGTCAGAGCTCCATCATTTATCAATTTAACTTCATTGCGTCCAATGTGTTTGAAATACAAAGTGGCCGATGTTGTGGCTATTTTGGGGTCGATTGATATCGTCTTAGGTGAAGTTGACCGGTAGGAGGAAATAATGGGAATAAGCGGAATTGTAAAAGGTCTCGGTATTACGTTAAAACATTTTCTTGAAACCTATTGGGTTGATATTAAATACAAAGGGAAACGTTACGGAACTGAAGAAGGTATTGAAGAACGGCGATCATATAAAACAGATGGAATTTTTACTGTTCAATATCCTGAAGAAAAATCAAAGGTTCCAGAAGAATTTCGTTATATCCCTTTTCTTGTGTATGATGAAGGTGAATCAGGTGAAAAAGAAATACGCTGTACTTCGTGTGGTATTTGTTCTAAAGTCTGTCCTCCACAATGCATTTGGATAACCAGGTCAGTAAATCCTGAAACGGGAAAACCAGTTCCTAAACCGGAGAAATTTTTCATCGATATCGACATTTGTATGAATTGTGGCTTATGCGCCGAATACTGTCCTTTTGAAGCCATCCGTATGGATCATGACTATGAAATTGCTAATATTGACCGATTTGCTCATCACATTTATGATTTAGATAAGTTACTTAAGCCTGCGACGTATTATTCCAAAATTCGTCCAACACAATTTAGAGAAGAAGAGGAAGCAAGAAAAGAAAAAGAAGCAAAAAAAGCTGCTGCAAAAGCTGCTAGAGGAGCTTAAATCTTATTTAAAGGTGATTAATTATTATGTACAATTCTGATACAGAGGTAATGTTTCCAATTAGAGCGATCTCTGGATTAAAGGGGTTACGGGGTCCAAAGTGGGATGAGTTAATTGATTTTGTCCTTATTGACGCGAATGACCAGGATAAATTAGCATTTGTATTGATGATTGTGCGTCTGGTAGGTTGTGGTGGTTGTAACGCTGATTCCTTTAGAGCGATGCGGGGTTGTACTAAATGTGCACAACAATCCATTCGTCGCTTCAGGGGGGATGATGTTGATTTACTAAAGTTATTCGAGAAATCGAAAATTGATATTGAAAATCATAATATAGGTATTGAATCTTAATGATTGAAAGGTAAAAAATGACTGTTAATATAACAAAAGAAGATGTGCTGGCTGCACTTTCCAAAGTTCAGGAACCGGAATTACACAAAGATCTGGTAACCCTAAATATGATTAAAGATGTAACGATAAATGGTTCAGAGGTGAAATTCACTGTTGTTCTCACCACACCGGCATGTCCGCTCAAGGGAAGAATTGAAAAAGAAACTAGAGATGCTGTAATGACGATCAATGGTGTTGAGAAGGTAGTAGTTGTTTTGGATTCTAATGTTCCCTCAGATGGAATGAACCGTGGAAACTTATCACTACAAGCGAAAAACGTGGTTGCGATAGCCTCCGGCAAAGGTGGGGTTGGTAAATCCACAGTGAGTGTAAATATTGCTGTATCTCTGGCCCAATCAGGTGCGCGTGTTGGATTATTGGATGCAGATATTTATGGACCGAATATTCCAACCATGATGGGTGTGGATAAGTTGCCAGCATTCAACGAAAACAAAATCAACCCCGCAGTTGCTTACGGAGTTAAGCTAATGAGTATTGGGTTTTTGGTAAAACCTGGACAGCCACTTATCTGGCGTGGTCCTATGTTGCATTCGGCTATTCGGCAGTTTTTATCAGATGTTAATTGGGGTGAGATGGATTATTTAATCATTGATCTACCCCCCGGAACAGGCGATGCCCAATTAAGTCTCGCTCAATCCATTCCGATCAGTGGCGGAGTCATTGTTACAACACCTCAAGCTGTATCTTTAGAAGATGCAAGTCGTGGATTATACATGTTCAAACAACTGGACATACCTATACTTGGCGTGATCGAAAATATGAGCTTCCTTGAATTGCCTGATGGTCAAATAATGGAAATTTTTGGATCTGGTGGTGGCGAGGCATTAGCCAATGAAGCAAAAACCGAGTTTTTCGGAAAAATTCCCTTAACGACAGATGTGCGTATAGGTGGAGATACAGGCAACCCAATTGTCGTTTCTCAACCAGATTCAAAAGCCGCAAAAGCTTTAAAGAAAATATCTGAACTCATTGCAGCAAAATTAAGTGTAGCAGCTTTAGTTAAGAACCCTGGTATCCAGCTAGAAGTTGTCGAGTGAAAATGGATAATCATTCTAATCGTAACGTTGTTTCAGTACGGTTCTCAAAAGTGGGTAAGTTGTATCATTTTGAAGCTGATGCTGATATGAATATAGGTCCTGGAGACCAAGTTGTGGTAGAGACAGCGCGAGGATGGCAACTGGGAGAGGTTGCTCAAATCATTGGCGATGTTTCTACCGCTGGCGAAAGCTCCTGGAAAAAAATTGATAGAAAAGCAACCGAAAATGATTTACAGCAAAGAAAAATCAATGAAGAAAAGGAAACAGAATTGATTGATTTTTGCAGGAAAGAGATCAGAGCGCAAGACCTAAGTGGCGTCAAAACTGTCTCCGCTGAGTATAGTCTCGATGGTTCAAGAATATCGATCTTGTATAGTTACGAAGGGGATGATAGGGTAGATTTAAAAAACCTGAAACAAGAAATTGGAAAATTTGTGCGTAATGCTCAGATAGAATTACGCCAGATTGGACCGAGAGATGTTGCAAAGATTTTTGGTGGTATGGGTGCTTGCGGCTTACCGACCAGGTGTTGTTCAAAATTCCTGACTGATTTCAGTTCGATATCAATACGGATGGCAAAAGAGCAAGGAATTTCCTTAACACCCACAGAAATTACTGGCATGTGTGGCCGTCTAAGATGTTGTTTGATCTATGAATATGAGATGTATGTAGAAAATCGCAAACAATTACCAAAACGGAACAAACGGGTTCTCACACCTGTCGGTGAAGGAAAAGTAATTGGACTTTTACCACTTAAGATGGCGGTTTTGGTTGATATTCCCGAAGTTGGAAGGAAAGAATTTTTTAACTCAGATATTCAATTAGTGGTTGGATCTTCGCCTCCACAAACTCAATCTTCGAAAAAACCAGAAGAATCGGGTGAAGTTAAAAATGTTGATAATGATATAACCAAAGAAGAAGATCCAGGCCGAACAAAAAATGTAAAAAGTTCTAATAAAAATCAACAAGGTGGTAAAGGAAGAAGACCACGTTGGCGAAAACGCCAGCCTTCAAATCAGAAAAAAAATAATGACTGATCATAAATATTTTCGACTCGCCAAAGAACAATTTGATTATTCAGTAGGTTTTAGGAGGGATTTTCATCAACATCCCGAGTTAGGTTTCCAGGAGTTACGATCAGCAAAAATCATAGCCAATGAATTAAACCAGCTGGGTTTTGAAATAAAAACACAGGTCGGCAGAACAGGTGTGCTTGGGATCCTAAAATCCAAATCTAAAGGACCAACCATATTACTTAGATTTGATATGGATGCCTTACCTATACAAGAAGAGAATTCTACAGTTTATTCTTCCAAAAATGATGGAATCATGCATGCTTGTGGACATGACGGACATATGGCAATCGGATTAACTCTCGCGAAAATTCTTAGTTCAAACCGTGATAAAGTGAAGGGAACTGTGAAGTTCATTTTCCAGCCGGCTGAAGAAGGGTTGGGTGGAGCCTTGGCAACCATCGAAGATGGTGTTCTTGAAGATCCTAATCCAGACTATTGTTTAGGATTGCATATTTGGAATGAAAAACCATTAGGTTGGATTGGAACAAACACTGGCCCGTTGATGGCGGGAGCAGATACGTTCGAGATTATTGTTAATGGAAAAGGTGGTCATGGTGGTGTACCAAATCAGGCTATCGATCCTATCGTTACCGCTGCCCATATTATCACAGCCATACAAACAATAGTCAGCCGGAATATTCCTCCACTTGAAAGTGCGGTGATTAGTTTTGGCAGCATTAAAGGTGGCTCAACTTTTAATGTGATCCCAGATTCGGTATCTCTTTCAGGAACAATCAGAACTTTTGATCCACATATCAGATCGGATCTCGTTCAAAAACTCGAAAAAATAGCAAATTCAGTGGGGGAAGGGCTGGGATGCGAAATTGAATTTTATTTACATGAAGTAACACCTGCAGTGATTAACAATGCAAAGATTGCAGCGAAATTACAACAAGTTGTTGAAAATTTGAATCCATCTTTTTCAATAGACATGGATTGTAAAACAATGGGTTCAGAAGATTTTTCGTTATTCTTAAACAAAGTGCCTGGTTGTTTCTTTTTTGTGGGTTCTACGAATGCTAATAAGAACCTGGTTTTTGGACATCATCATCCCAAGTTTGATTTCGATGAAGGTGTTTTACCGATTGCCGTTGCGAGTGTTTTAGGAATGCTTGACGAGTTAGGCTGCCTATCCATTTAATATTTTTATTGAAGTTCACTTAAAATCTGGATAAAATGTATAAGGATCACATTACATAGTTCTCTTGACTGGTAGGATACGAAAATGCTATACTGACATTTAAGTATTAATCATCTGATTAATCAGATTAATGCAATTGGTCACTAATGGCGATTTTTTCAAATTCAACCAATCATTTATCAGAATTTCTCAAGTATATTGCTGATAAAACTTCAACAGGGGAAGAAAGAATACCCGCACTGACTGTTCTAAGTAAGGAGTTAAAGGTTAGTGTGGCCAGTTTGAGAGAACAATTAGAGGTGGCGCGGGTGTTAGGTTTTGTTGAAGTAAAACCAAAAACTGGCATTCGCTGGTTGCCCTATAACTTTACGCCATCTATATTACTATCCGTAACGTACGCTATTTCAATTTCAAAAGATTACTTTGAACAATTCAGGGATTTACGCAACCACTTGGAAGGGGCATATTTTATTGAATCTGCTGCAAAGTTAACTAAGAACGACATTGAAAAATTAAGCAACGTAGTATTACGTGCCGAGGAAAAAATTATTTCGTTTCCACCAAGATTACCGCATGTAGAACATAGGGAATTTCATGCCAGGATATTTTCAAAAGTTAATAATCAATTTGTTCAATCCATTTTTAGTGTGTACTGGGATATTTATGAACATCAAGGATATGCGATCATTAATGACCTGGATTACTTGAAACGGGTTTGGCATTATCATCGACTTGTTCTTGAGGGTATTCAGTCAGGTAATATCCATCAGGCATATTCAGCGTTTCTTGAACATAAGGACATCATGATCAAAAATAACAAAGCTATAGCTTCACAAACTTTCGAATAACTTGTTAGGAGGAGAGAATATGACTAAAACATTAAGTCATGAACAAATAAATCTCTTAAAAAAGAAAAAAATTATTAATGATTTTTGCATCACATTCAGCACGGTTAATGGGTCTGGAAGCGCTACAGCAAATACAACCTTGATGCGTACATTTTTCAAGATGGGAATCCCAGTAACCGGGAAAAATATATTTCCCTCAAATATTCAAGGTTTGCCGACCTGGTATACATTGAGATTGAGCAAAAAAGGTTATTTAGCCCGGGTGAAGGAAGATGATATGGTAATTGCCATGAACCCTTCAACGATCAATAATGAGATTGATCTTATTGTTCCAGGCGGTGTTCTTTATTATCCTGATGATATAAAAATTGAAAATAATAGAGATGATATTATTTACTATCCAATGCCGATTCGGAGAATCATCAAAGAATCAGAAGTTGCACCAAGCTTAAAAGACTATATTTCTAATATGGTATACGTAGGAATTCTAGCTCAAATGCTGGACATTCCTCAATATCTCATTCAGGAAGCTTTAAGTTTTCATTTCCGAGGGAAGGAAAAACCTGTTTCACTTAACATGGAGGTAATTCAAAAATCTGCAGAATGGGCCAGTGAAAATCTTACAAAAGAAGATCCTTATTTTGTAGAATCTATGTCCGGAAATGATGGTTGGATTATGACGGATGGTAATACTGCAGGTGCATTGGGGTCAATTTTTGGGGGGGTGCAATTTACAGCATGGTATCCGATAACTCCGGCTTCTTCCCTGGCAGAATCTCTGCATGAATTTATCCCTGAATTAAGAACTGATCCGATTACTGGAAAGCAAACTTCTGTTATTGTTCAAGCAGAGGATGAATTGGCGGCAATTGGTATGGCAATTGGCGCTGGGTGGGGTGGTCTTAGATCGATGACCTCTACCTCTGGACCAGGTTTGAGTTTGATGACAGAGTTTATCGGGCTTGCATATTATGCTGAAATACCGGTTGTGATCTGGAATGTTCAGAGGGTGGGACCGAGCACAGGGTTACCGACAAGAACAGCACAAGGTGATATAACATTCGTAAAATTCATGGGTCATGGAGATACAGACAACATCATGCTATTTCCTGGCTCAGTTAATGAATGTTTCGAGTTTGGTTGGAAGGCTTTCGATATTGCAGAACGATTACAAACGCCTGTGGTGGTCATGACAGATTTAGATTTAGGGATGAATGAATGGATGACACCCAAGTTCAATTATCCTGATCAGGAAATGGATCGCGGAAAAATATTATGGGAAGATGATTTACAAAAAATGCTGGATAAGTACAAAAATGAATTTGGCCGCTATAAAGATTTGGATGGTGATGGCATTACCTATCGAACATTGGTTGGAAATCAACACCCTGAGGCTGCATATTTTACACGTGGCACAGGACATGATGAATTTGCAAATTACACTGAAGATCCTGTAATTTGGGAAGAGAGCTTGGCCCGTATTAAGAAAAAATTTGAAATTGGAAAACAATATCTTCCCAGACCAATGATCACATCCAAAGGGTCAAAATTAGGCGTAATTTGTGTGGGATCAGCTTTTTTTGCAGTTGAAGAAGCGCATGACATTCTGGCGCAGGGTAATATTGTTTTGGATTGTATGAGAATCCGATCAATACCGTTTCATGAGGAAATAATTGAGTTTCTCCACCAGCATGACCGGATTTATATTGTTGAACTAAATCGTGATGGACAACTTTCTCAATTATTAACCCTCTCTGCACCAGATCAAGCTAATAAATTCAGAAACATAAACAAAATCGATGGACTTCCATTAACAGCAAAATGGATTGCTGGTGAGATCCTTAAAGATAGGGAGAATTAATCATGGTTACATCTGAAGTTAAATCAGGAAACGAAAATATTGCAGGTTTCACCCGTGCTGATTATCGTGGTGCTCCAAGTACCTTATGCCAGGGTTGCGGACATAATTCAATATCCAGTCAGATTGTTGCTGCTTGTTATGAATTAGGTCTCGTTCCTGAAAAAATTGCCAAGTTTAGTGGTATTGGCTGTTCCAGTAAAAGCCCTACATACTTTCTCAGCCGTTCATTTGGGTTTAATGCCTTACATGGAAGAATGCCTTCTGTTGCATTGGGAGGATTGTTTGCTGATATTACGGTCAAAGGTTTAGGGATCAGTGGTGATGGAGATACTGCATCAATCGGGATGGGGCAATTTAAGCATTTAGCCCGAAGGAACATGCCAATGGTATACATTGTGGAAAATAATGGTGTTTATGGATTGACAAAAGGGCAATTTTCGGCGACGGCTGAGGAAGGTTTACTGCTTAAACACCAGGGTATTAATACGTATTTACCGGTAGATATTTGCATGGAAGCATTAGTAACAAATGCTTCTTTTGTAGCAAGGGGTTTTGCAGGAGATCCAAAGCAATTAAAAAATTTACTTAAAGCAGCATTTAGTCATGATGGATTGGCGATATTGGATATCATCAGTCCCTGTGTCACCTTTCATAACAAAGAAAATTCATACCATTCCTATCTTTGGGGAAAAGAACATGAAATTCAACTTCATGATATCGAATTTGTTCAGGCAAGAGATGAAATAACGATTGAAGATTTTGAACCAGGTTCATCGAAGGAAGTTTCCTTGCATGATGGAACAGTTGTCTTAATGAAAAAATTAGATAAGGATTACGACCCTACAAATCGCTATGAAGCATTAAGGGTCCTAGAGGAAGCTGAAAGAGAAAATACATTGATTACAGGGCTATTATTTGTCGATCCTAATGCGAAAACATTGTTCAATCGCTATTCTTTGCCTGAGATGCCTTTAAACCGTTTAGAACCCGGTAAATTACGACCATCAGCGCAAGCATTGGAAATTGTAAATCGTTCATTATTTATGAAATAAAAACAGCAAACCAGAAGTGATTATTCAATGTTCGGGGATCAGATTTCCGTAATGATCGGGTGACTTGGATTTCTGATCCATTCGCTCCAGGAACCTAAATAAAGTTGAATTGGTTTTATTCCGATGTGTTGCATGACTGCGAAATTCAAGCAGGATGTAACTCCAGACCCACAATAGAGAACAATAAAAGGTTCTTTTTTATTTTTGAGCAAATCTGTGTACATTTGTTTTAATTTTTCTTCAGGCAGCAATCTACCGTTTGAAGCCAAATTATTGGCATGGAAGCAATTGATTGCATTGGGGATATGGCCGGCAATCTTATCGATGGGTTCTTCTAAGCCTAAATATCTGTCCCTTGATCTGGCATCAATGATTGAAAAATCCATTTTATTAATCAAGTCTTCCATTTCTGATGTTGAAACCAGGAGATTATTTTTGGGAGATCCAACAAAAGTAGAGGGCCTCAACTGAATGTAACCAGAAGTGATTGGAAACTCTGAGGCTATCCAGGCTGTGAAACCTCCATCCAAAATTGCCACTTGATGGTGACCAAAATAATTCAGCATCCACCACAGACGGCTGGCAAAAGACCCAGAAGTTGTATCGTAGACTACGACCTGTTTGGTTTTATCGATTCCCAATTTAGAGCAGGTATTGATGAAGCTATCGGGTTCGGGAAGTGGGTGTCTGCCGGTATTTTCTGTAATCACTCCGGATAAATCCTTATCCAAATCTGCGTAAATAGCATTCGGAATGTGGTTATTTTGATAATCCTGATGACCCCATTCAGGATTTGCGAGATCAAAACGACAATCAATGATAATAAGCTTAGGGTTGTCTAGATTTCTAACTAAATCCTCCGGGGCGATAAATGTTGTATACAATTTCATGAATTTATTTCTTCCCGATTGTGTGTAGAAGTAAAAAGTTTGGCGGGCGCATATCTCCGATGGGAAGCCCAGAAACAAAAATGATCTGTTGACCGTTCTGAATAGGATTCGTGGCAATAATTGCCTCTTCCACAAAAGCAACCATATCCTCAACTGTGGTGGCATAGGGAACTTGATATGGTTTTACACCCCAGAAAAGTGAGAGCATTTGGAAAGTTTCCAATTCAGGAGTGAAAGCAAGAATTGGTACTTTTGGTCGGACTTTCGACATCAAAAGAGCTGTTTTCCCGGATTGTGTTAAAACGACTATATAAGCGACATCACGATCTAATGCTAATTCACCTGCTGCGCGTGTTAAGGCCACTGCATCATCTCGTGTTTGATCGAGAGGGTGACGATTTATAAATCCCCAATGTTGATAATTCGCTTCAGCCTCTCTTATGATTGAATCCATCATCGAAATGACCTCGAGGGGATATTTACCAATGGCTGTCTCACCAGAAAGCATGACTGCATCACTTCCGTCAAGGATGGCGTTTGCCACATCTGACGCTTCGGCGCGGGTGGGACGTGGACTATTGATCATCGAATCTAACATCTGAGTTGCTGTGATAACAAACTTGGCTTTTCTATAGGCAGAATCAATAATTTTCTTCTGAAAAATTGGCACACAAGCAGGAGATGTTTCAACTGCCAGATCACCACGTGCTACCATGACGCCATCAGTTACATCTAAAATTTCTTCCAATTTTTCAATGGCTTGCGGACGTTCTAATTTTGCAATCACAGGGGGAGGAATACGGTAAGGTGCCAGTTCCTTGATTGTTGCCTTAACTTTTAGAACATCCTCTGGACTGGAAACAAACGAAATTGCAACAGCATCAATTCCATTTATTAATCCAAAAACAAGGTCTTTTTTATCTTTGTCGGTAAATCCTGGGATTTTAAGGTCCGTTCCAGGTAAATTTACACCCTTATTGGAGGTTAGCGTTCCACCTAAAACAACTTTTGCGAAGACCGTATCTTTATCTACATTGATTACTTCCAATTCAAGGTGGCCATCATCTAATAAAATTCGGTCTTTAGGTTTGACACTTCTAGCTAGATTTGGTACATCTAAGGGTAGTACGATTTCATCGGACTCTCGAATAACTTCCAGCGTTTCTGAATTTGTTGTAGTTAAGGCTATTTTTTGGTTTTTTTTCAGAATAATACCCGAAGCGGGGAGTTTGCCAACCCGTAATTTAGGTCCTTGTAAGTCCTGCAGGATGGTGATTGGTTTGTGTAATTCTTTTGATAATTTTCTGATTAATTCAATGTTTTTTAAGTGGTTCTCATGATTTCCATGAGAGAAGTTTAATCGAACAATATCAAGCCCAGCCAGTATTAATTTTCTCAAGGTTTCTTCGTTGTCGCTACTGGGACCTAAAGTTGCGATTATTTTTGCTCTTCTATCCATAATATCACCTGAATTCTTTCTAAACTTGAGAAAATTTTAAATCATTTTTCAAAATTTGGTTTATAAAAGCCGCCTTGAATGAGGCGGCTTTTATTCTCATCTCCTATGATATTAATAGTGTTTCTCTGATGATTGGTATCGCCCAATCAATTGTTTCTTTCGATATGATCAGAGGAGGGGCGAAACGAATAATATTATCGTGGGTTTCTTTTGCCAAAATTCCCTTTTCTTTTAAAACCTCACAAAATCTTCTAGCGCCACCTGCCTCTGGTTTAAGTTCAACACCAATCAGGAGGCCTCTCCCTCGAATTTCCTTTATGTGACGACTGGGAATTTTCCTTAATTCTTCAAGGAAGTAATTTCCTAGGATTTCAGCTTGTTCGATTAATTTTTCATCTTGAATAACTTTCAAAGCAGCACGAGCAACTGCAGCCCCTAACGGGTTACCACCAAATGTAGAGCCATGTTCTCCAGGTTGAAATAAGCCCATGATTTCCCGATCAGCCAGAACGGCAGATACAGGATAAAATCCACCTGATAAAGCTTTTCCAATTATTACCATGTCTGGTCGGACGTTTTCATGTTGACTGGCAAATAGTTTTCCAGTTCTTCCGAGACCGGTTTGAATTTCATCCGTAATGAAGAGGATGTTATTTTTCTGACAAATATCTAGAACCGATTCCAAATATCCTTTGGGTGGAATAATGACGCCACCTTCTCCCTGAATTGGCTCCAGCATGATCGCTGCGGTATTGGGAGTTATAGCGTTTTCTAAGGAACCCAGGTCACCAAAAACAACGGATTTAAAACCAGGAGTGAATGGACCAAATTCTTTCTTGTAAAATTCTTCAGAAGAAAATGAAATAATGGTGATTGTTCTTCCATGAAAATTTCCATCAGCAACAATGATTTCACTTTCATAGTACGAGATTCCCTTGGTTTTATAAGCCCATTTACGAGCTAATTTGATGGCAGTTTCCACTGCCTCGGCACCACTGTTCATTGGCAAGGACATCTCGTAACCGGTCATATCCGCTAATTCTTTGTAAAAAAGAGGGAGTTGTTGATTGCGGAAAGCTCTTGATGTTAAGGTAACTTTTTTGGCTTGGTCAATCATTGCTTCCAAAATTTTAGGATGAACATGACCTTGATTGAGAGCAGAGTACGCGCTAAGACAATCTAAATATTTATTCCCATCAACGTCATAGACCCAAACCCCTTCTCCACGTTCGATAACAACATCCAAAGGATGATAATTATGGGCACCGTAAAGCTCTTCTAACTCAATATATTGTTTTGAATCCATATTAAATTCCTTTAAGTAAATTGACGATCACCGCTTTTTGAGCGTGTAATCGATTATGGGCCTGTGGAAATAATCTGGAATGTGAGCCATCAGCAACGCCATCTGTAATTTCCTGTCCACGATGAGCGGGCAAACAATGTAAGACAATCGCATCTCTATCAGCTTCATTGACAAGTTTCTCATTTACCTGATATGGGGGAAAGACATCTTCCCGTTTTTTTGATTCTTCTTCCTGACCCATGGATGTCCAGGTATCAGTGTATATGACATGAGCATTTCTAACGGCTGCATGCGGATCACGATCGAAATTAATTTTTGAACCTGTCTCCTTAGCGATTTCCTTACCTAATTCGATTGCATGGGGGAGCAAATCGTAACCTTCAGGCGCGCTGAGCATAAAATTTGCCCCTAATTTTGCACAAATGTGCAGTAATGAAACTGCTACATTGTTACCATCGCCTATGAAGGTTACATTTAAGCCTTTCATAGATCCGAAATTTTCGATAATTGTTAATGCATCAGCCATGGCTTGGCAGGGATGATTGTAATCACTCAAACCATTTATAACGGGTATATCTGCCCACTCTGCTAATTCAACAACGTGTGCATGTTCAAATACACGCGCCATGATGATATCTACGTAACCAGAAATTACTCTGGCAACATCAGCAATTGATTCCCGTTTACCAAGCCCAATTTCACTGGGAGAAAGATAAAGCGCATCTCCACCAAGATGGCGCATAGCCATATCAAAACTTACCCTGGTTCGTAAACTAGGTTTCTGGAAGATCATACTCATAACTTTGTTTTTAAGAATGGGTTGGTTCCCTCCTGCTTTCCACTCTTTTTTAAGTTCGATTGCTAAATCTAACATTCCTTGAAGTTCAGATGAGGAATAATCCGTAATGGCAATAAAATCCTTCTTCATTTGTGCTCCTAATAATAAAATAAATATGTGATTACGCTCAGAGAGTATAACATAAGGTAAGATTATAGCTTGATAAATTATGAAGAATTCCAGCTATCAGAATGCCACTTATCCTAATTTTGGAGGAATGTGAATGACATTAAGGAAATATAGTTTTTTTGTTTTGGTTTATAACGTATTTGTCATTTTAATCGGCGCTATCGTACGAGCGACAGGGTCCGGGGCCGGTTGTGGATCGCATTGGCCATCTTGCAATGGTCAGGTTATTCCGACTTCTCCACAATTAGAGACACTAATTGAATTTTTTCATCGCATTACGAGTGGTATTTCCATCATTTTTGTGCTGATTTTAATAATATGGGTCTTTCGAAATTTTAAAAAGAAAACCAAAATTCGAAGCGCAGCCAGGTTTGTTTTTATTTTTATTGTTGTTGAAGCATTTATTGGCGCGGGTTTGGTTTTATTCGAATTAGTTGGGGATAATTCCTCATTAATGAGAGTCTTGATGATCGCTTTTCATCTTGTGAACACATTCTTATTGTTAGGGAGTAATGCATTGCTTTATGAGTGGCTTAAGTACGGGGAACCTAAGAAATTATTGATTACCCGGAATGCCAAACAACTTTTTATACTGATGACGGTATTATTCCTCGTTTTAGGTGCGAGTGGGGCGATTACTGCATTAGGGGATACATTGTTTCCGGCAAATTCTTTGTCGGAAGGCATCCAACAAGATATGTCTGGAGAGAATTTTCTATTACAACTTAGAGTCTATCACCCCATAATTGCAGTTATGATTGGTTTGGGTATTTATTTTATCCACAATAACTTTCTGAAGAAATCCAAAAATGAAAAACTAAATCAATATTCCAGGTATTTAGCAGGTTTGTTTTTATTTCAGTTATTGGTAGGTGTATTAAACGTATTGTTGCTCGCTCCAATATGGATACAACTCGTTCACTTGTTGATGGCGGATATCATCTGGATTATTTTCGTTTTGTGGCTTAATCAGATTGTTTTTTTTGGTTTGACTCCTTCATTGCCTGAGAAACCATAAAATCCATGACTGGATAAACAAGTGGTCCCAGAAAATTACTAACATGATAGAAAAATTTACTATCAAAACCAGGAAAAATTAAATATTTCTTTTTGTTAATTCCTCTGATGATTTCATAAGCCACTTTGTCGGGAGACAAGACAGATGTAGTTCCTGCTATCTTTTTGGTTATGTTTGGTTTGAATTGATCTTCATAAGCTAATTGTGGTGTTTGTGTATCGGGTGGAAAGACGATTGAAACAAAAATGTTTTTTGGTCTCAATTCGCTTCTTAAAATATCAGAAAAACCACGCACTGCAAACTTGCTGGCTCCATAGGCTGTGTACCCATACACTCCAAGATAGCCCGCCATTGATGAAATATTGACAATAAACGAACCTTTTTCCATCAAGGGAAGAAAAGCCATTACACAATGAACTGTCCCAAAGTAATTTACATCCATTTGCCAGTGATATTTTTCAATATTCATTGCTCCAAATTCACCCGGCTCAGCAACACCTGCAGAGTTAATTAACCCATGAACAACTGTTCCTTGTGCTTGCATTTGGGAAGCAATATTTTCAATTTCAAAGAGATTTTTGACGTCGGCCAGGTAATAATTGATATATTGTTTTTTATCAGACAATTGATTCTGGAGATCCAATATTTTGCTTTCATCTCTGGCAATCACCCAAACATTTGCACCTAGATTGGTTAATTGTTTGACTAGTGATGAGCCGATACCACTAGAACCGCCTGTGATAATGATGTTTTTTTGAGAATAATTATGCCTCATATTCTACCCTTACTGTTGACGAGAAGTTATTTTTAGTTAAGGAATAAACTGCAATCCCAAAGGCAATGGCTACATTTAGAGAATTCTTCAGCCCTACCATCGGTATATGCAAATGGCTATCACACTCATTCAATATATCCGGATCCACGCCAATGATTTCGTTGCCAACCACTAAAATAGTTGGTTGTGAATAAGTGGAAATTTGAAAATTAAAGATGGATTGAGATATTAAAGTTTTTTCCAATGCCCAAATGCGATATCCATCCTTCTTTAAGGTTTTAACAAGTGATAAGGCATTCGGATGAACTTCAAACTTTACCACCTTTTCCGCTCCTAATGAAGTTTTATGTACTTTCGAATTCGAGGGATTTGGAGTGATGCCACAAAGGTGAATTTTGCTAATACCGACACCATCTGAGGAGCGCAAGATTGCACCCACATTAAATGTGGAGCGTACATTATCCAGCACAACCTCCAATTTGTTGGCTGCATAAAAATGATCGAGATAAGATATTTCCTCTTGGTTAAGGTTCATCTCATGAATTATCTGAGTTTCAGATTTGCATTTGGGGCAAATGACACCAATTCCGGAATTTTTTGGGGCAGGATATCGAA
Source organism: uncultured Anaerolineaceae bacterium (assembly GCA_942491385.1). Lineage (GTDB taxonomy): Bacteria > Chloroflexota > Anaerolineae > Anaerolineales > Anaerolineaceae > UBA6170. The sequence goes on from CALOAF010000008.1 coordinate 372,641, forward strand.
AATTACAATTTTTGTTTGAACATTGCCTGATTAAATAAAATTCAGTAGACATAAGTTATGAATTTTCATCCTGGTCCGTTGCTAATATTATTTCCTTCCGGATTATTCTCGTAAATTCGACTGGTATATTCAACTCATCCAGAACTTCTTCTGGTCTACCAGTTGCACCTTCTTTGGATTTCAAGAGTAGTTTCAAGTAACAGGGATTATCGAAAATAATTTCGAGATCCAATAAAAGTGGTCGAAGATCATAAGATTTCCCCCTACGGACTCTAATGACTGTTTCTTTCTTCTTTAGTGCTTGAATTGCCTGGCTAATCATCGTTGTATCAAATTCTTCCAGAAAGAAGATATGATATTCCGAGGCAATCGTCTGTGTCTGTAAGGCAGGTTTTTGGGGACTTACCACATGGATTGAATTCACTGAAATACCAGGTGGAAGCGCTTTTTTCAATGTCTTTTCCATAACACCTAAATCCATATCCTCATTTAGAAATAAATCTACAATTTCAGAGTCGCTTAAGAAGCCAAGTGGTAAAGGGCTGGCTTGTTGAATTTTGGGTTGTGGATGGAAGCCCTGGCTGTACGTTAAAGGAAGTTTTGCTCTTCTGAATGTTCTTTCCCACATCTTGTGAATATCCAGGTTGGAGGTGTATCGCATACCTTCATTTTTTGAATAATTAATTCGGTATCGATAATTCATTTTTACTCCTGCCGGGTGATAAATTTGGGCATTTCCAAACAATTCCAGGATCCTCTTTGCGTAAATGATTGAATGCCTGAGTTATTCCACATGCAAAACATTGCTCTCTACAATCACCTCTTAATTTTAAGGAAAGACTGTTAAGATATTCTGTTTTCAAAAATGATTTCTTCACGCCAGGCTGAATATGATCCCAGGGAAAAATCTCATCAAGATTTCTTTCACGATGTACATAAAAATGGGGATCTAAGCCAGCATAAGAAAATGCTTGCATCCAGATATCATAATTTTTGAAATCCTGCCATGCATCGAACTTTGCACCGTTTTTCCAGGCAGCTTCAATTACTTCGGATAGTCTTCGATCACCTCTGGAAAGCCAGGCTTCCATCACAGTTTCCTTTGGATCCGTCCAATTGAACTTCAATCCTTGACCTTTTAATTCCTCCCGTAGCAAATTTTGTTTCATCCGGATACTATCCTGCTGATCGCAAGCAACCCATTGAAAAGGAGTGTGTGGTTTTGGAACGAACGTTGAGACACCAGCGTGCACTTTTGCTCTTTTGCCGATGGCTTTAACTCCGACAGCAAGAACTTTTTTGCATAGATTTGCGATTTCAGCCACATCCTCCAATGTTTCTGATGGATGCCCGATCATAAAATATAGTTTCAAGGTATGCCAGCCACGTTTAAAAATCTCAAACGCAGTGGAAAGTAACATTTCTTCGGAAATCGGTTTATTAATAATTTTCCGCATTCTATCTGAAGCTGCTTCCGGTGCTAGGGTGAAACCTCCCTGGCGGGAACCTTTAAGTTTCTCCATTAAATCAACTGAAAAAGAGTCAATCCTTAAGGATGGCAATGAAATTGTCAAATTTTTTCCTGCAAAGGTACTACTGATTTCCTCTACCAATTCAAGAACATTCGTGTAGTCACTAGAAGACAAGGATAATAATGCAACCTCTTCAAAACCGGTGTTTTCCAGACTGGTTTCAATGGTATTAATAATCTCTTTTATTGTTCGCTCACGAATGGGACGATTAATCATACCAGCATGGCAAAAGCGGCATCCACGGGTGCAACCACGCATGATTTCAACTGCAATGCGATTATGAACTACGCCAATGGAAGGAACAATGAAGCGAGTGGGGGCGTAAGGTAGCCGTCCCATAATTCGTTTTGTTATTGTTTTGGGTACTTTAATATTTTTGACATCAAATGTGTGGAAAGTTCCATCCGTGTTATATTGTGGCTCATAAAATGAGGGGACATAAACACCCTCTATAAATGAGATTTTTTCCAACAATTCCTGTTTGGATAGATCATTATTTTTCCAACACTGATAAGCCTCAATTACTTCTAGTAAAATCTCTTCACCCTCGCCAATCAGAAAAGCATCAAAAAAAGGTGCCATAGGTTCAGGATTAAAAGTGGCGTGACCGCCAGCAACAATGAGAGGAAATTCTTTTCCTCTTTCGTTTGCATGAATTGGAATCTGGCTTAGATTTAACAAATTGAGCGTATTTGTATAAAGAGTCTCATAGGGTAAGGTGAACCCGATGATGTCAAAGTCCTTCAATGGGGATTTAGTCTCCAAAGAATACAGCGGGATAGCATGCTCTCTAAGCAAAGCTTCCATATCTTGCCAGGGAGAATATGCTCGTTCGGCCAGACAATCTTCACGTTGATTGATTTTTTCGTAAAGAATTTGTATTCCCAGGTTCGATAACCCTATATCGTATAGATCCGGAAATACAAGGGCAATCTTCGTTTGGACTTCATTCCAATTTTTAACAATGGCATTGTATTCACCACCTACATATCTTCCTGGTTTTTCAACCAGCGGTAGAATTCGTTCTAATTGATTTAATAATGCTTTCTCTTTACTCAAGTTTTCTCCTACAATGGGTCATTGACCACTCGATTTCCCAATTGTACTTGAAAACAATACTATTATAGAATTCCTTTAACCATACCTCCATCGACCGAGAGCATCGTTCCGGTTAGATATGATGCTCTTGGCGATACCAGGAAAGCGGCAACATAGGCAAAATCTTCTGGCTCCGCCATTCTACCCAAAGGGCTTTCCATAGATTGTTTCTTGATTTCTTGCTCAATTGTGGAGTTATTCAATTTGGCTCGATTTTCCATCAAGGATGTTACTCTTTCAGTTTTTGTCCAGCCAGGCAGAATGGAGTTGAATCGTATGCCAACATTTCCCATTTCCATTGCTAAAGTCTTAGTGAGACCAATTGTGGCCGCTCGAATCGAATTCGATAAAATCAGGTTTGGAATGGGTTGCTTAACAGAATAAGATGTAATTGTTAAAACATTGGGGTTTTCGGAGAATTTGAGTAATGGCAGGAGCACTCGTATAAGCCTTACATGACTGAGAAAATTTAATTCGAAAGCTTTCTGCCAGCTTTCATCAGAAATTGATTCAAAAAGGCCAGGCGCAGGACCACCGGAATTTGTAATGAGGATGTCTAATTTTCCAAATTCTGATTGAATGAAATCGAATAATTTTCCCGGAAACTCAATGTCCGTGACATCACCTGCAAGTGAGAAGACTGAACCATTTGTCGATTGCATTAATTTATGCGCAGCATAATCCAGTTTTTCCTGATTTCGGCCATTAATCACTACGATCGCATTTTCCTTTAATAAGATTTCTGCTGTGGCATATCCGAGTCCTTGGCTGGATCCGGCGATAAAAACAATCTGGTTGGTCAGTAATAAATCCATGGATAATCTCCTTAATCGTTTTCTCTGTAAATAATTGATACTCGAATATCCGGAAATGAAAACTCGATATACTCAATTATGTTTTCAATCATGGAATCAAATACATTCCCGTTTTTTGCAACAATTGCGATGCCTATTTTAGAAGATTTCCAGACATCGTGAAAATCAATTTCTGATATGGAAACATTATATTTTTTGGTAATTTTTGAGGTAAGCGATTTAAGAACACCACGTTTAGCCTTAAGGTTTCTAGCAATCGGTAGATCAATTTTTAATTCAAAATAACACAGCGCCATTTTAGTTTACCCGTATAACTTATATGATTAATAAATTGTACTTGCATAATCAATTTGCGTTTAGTAGAATTCATTTTTAACCTGTATTTGGGAGTAATTATGGATGTTGAAACGAAATATCAAGAAGCGTTGGACTTTTTATACACTTTTATTGATTACAGTATGACCAGGAACTTGCGATATTCTGAAGAAAAATTTAATTTGGATCGCATGTACCAATTCATGGATTTATTTGATAATCCTCATAAAACATATCCTGTTATTCATGTTGCTGGTACGAAGGGCAAAGGTTCAACTTCCGCATTAATCGCTCATGCCTTATACGAAGAAGGTTATAAAGTTGGTTTTTATACTTCTCCACATTTACACGACTTTTGTGAAAGAATTCAGGTAGATTTTATCCCCATGCAACATGAAGAAATGGTTGCTATTGTGGATGTTATGAGATCAAAAATTACGATGGTCGCAGAAATCACCACCTTTGAATTAATGACTGCCATGGCATTTATCTATTTCCAGAATAAAAAAGTTGATATTGCCGTCATTGAAGTTGGATTGGGGGGCAGACTGGATGCAACAAATGTTGTGTCACCTTTAATTTCTGTCATTACCTCCTTGTCCCTGGATCACATCAATGTTCTTGGTGATACCCTGGCAAAAATAGCTTTTGAAAAAGGCGGTATTATAAAAAATAATACTTTTGTCGTCATTGCTCCACAAAAAGATGAGGCGATCATGGTATTGAAGAAAATAGCAGAAGAGAGAAATGCCCCTCTGATACAGGTTGGCAAAGATTATTTATACGCTCAAGCAGCAAAGTCCTTGAGCGGTCAAAATTTTTTTGTTTGGCCAAAAGAGGATCAAATTGCTGTTAACGCGTTCATTGAAAGTGCTGGGCGTGAAGATTGGGAGCCGACTAAGATTCACATCCCTTTACTTGGTTTTCATCAGGTTCAAAATGCTGCCACAGCATATTCAACATTAATCGTACTTCGTAAAAATGGACTTATTATTTCTGATGATAGTATTCGCAAAGGGTTTCGAAATGTTGTCTGGCCTGGTAGATTTGAGGTATTAAATCGTAGACCGTTCATTGTTGTCGATTCTGCACATAATAGGGAATCTGCGTTACGATTAAGGAATGCGGTTGACGACTATTTTCCTGGCACACCAGTCATTCTTGTGTTTGGTGCATCCGAAGATAAAGACATTGATGGAATGTTGGTCGAGTTGTTACCACGAGTAAAAATTGTTGTTACTACTAAATCAATTCATCCCAGGGCAATTTCTCCCGAAGATCTGATGATCAAAGTCAATCAGATGGGAGTACGTGCAATTCCAACTCAATCTCTTGAGGAAGCATTTGATGAAGCGCTTAAATTGGCAGGCAAAGAAAATTTGATATTGATTGCAGGTAGCATATTTGTCGCTGGAGGTATGAGGGATGTATGGTTTGATCTACAAAAAAATTCAGAGATGAAAGGTAACCAATGACGAATGAAAATTGGTTTTTAGATAATCAGGACGACATTAATATCCCATTCAAGTACCGATCAGATGAGTTTTATCAATTTCCTAATTTTGAACCGGATGAAAATGGTGAATTTGAGTGTGCTGCTATGATAGTTCGTGATCTGGTTGTTTTTCCAAGAATGATGACGCCGATTTTGATAGACGCGGGACTTAATTACAGCGCTATTCAGTCTGCCCTCAAAAAATTTGAAACACTTGTTGCGATTTATGTGGTGGATCAGGAAACTGAGGGAGAAGATAATTTTGACTTCCTTCCCATTGGAACTGAAATTTCAGTTGGAAAAATTATGTCACTTCCTGAAGGAGATTATACAGCCTTAATTCAAGGAAGAAGAAGAGTTGAAATTCTTGCAGTTATTCAGGACGACCCATTCATTCGTGTAAAAGTACGTGTTGTTCAGGAAAAAGAAAGTAATGACCGCCAAATTAAGGCATTGATGCGTACCAGTAAAGATTTATTTGTAAAATGTGTGCAATTAGATAAAAGTCTCTCAGATGAATCACAATTATTTGCGATGAACATTCAGGATCCCTCCTGGCTTACGGATATGATTTCATCAGCGATTATTATCAGTCCAGCAGATCGCCGCAAATTAATTTTAGAAATTGACCCGAGAAAACGATTGAAGTTATTAAATGGAATTCTCGCGCAAGAATTAGATGTATTGGAATTAGAAGAAGAAATTCAGGCCAAGATACAAAATGAAGTTGACAAAACTCAAAGGGAATATTACTTACGTGAACAATTGAAGGCAATTCAAGCAGAATTAGGGGAAAATGATCTTTTTATCAATGAGCTGTCCGATTTGAGAGAGAAGGTTAAAAATAAGCAACTTCCTGACGAAGCACTATCAGTGGTTAACAAGGAAATTGGTCGCATTTCTCAAACCCCGCCGATGTCCCCTGAAACCGGCATTATTCGGAGCTATATTGATTGGATTCTCGATTTGCCTTGGGTTGAAGCTACTGAAGATAATCTGGATGTGCAACACGCGAACGAGGTTTTAGAAAAGAATCATTATGGTCTGGGAAAAGTGAAAGATCGAATCCTGGAATTTATTGCCGTTCAAAAATTAAAACCGCAGGATACCAAACAGCCTATACTTTGTTTCGTTGGTTCACCAGGCACTGGAAAAACTTCACTGGGTCGTTCCATAGCAGAAGCATTAGGGAAAAAATTTGTTCGGGTTTCACTAGGCGGTGTCCGTGATGAAGCTGAAATAAGAGGTCATCGTAGAACGTATATTGGTGCTCTGCCTGGACGAATCCTGCAAACGATGAAAAAAGCAGGTACGATCAACCCTCTCTTTATGCTGGACGAAATTGAAAAATTAGGTTCAGATTTCAGAGGTGATCCATCTGCCGCGCTTTTAGAAGTTTTAGATCCAGAACAGAATAAAGAATATTCAGACCATTATCTAGACCTTGATTACGATCTCTCAAAGGTCTTATTCATAACAACTGCAAATACAACCATTACTATCCCCCCAGCGTTGCTGGACAGAATGGAAGTTATCGAATTTCCAAGCTATATTGAAGACGAAAAAGTAATGATTGCCAAACACTTCCTGATTCCTAGACAATTGCATGAAACAGGCATTAAAGATTTGAATGTGCACTTTTCAGAAAGTACAGTACGCTTAATTATCAGAAATTATACATATGAAGCCGGTGTACGAAATCTGGAGCGGGAGATCGGTAGAATTTGCAGAAAAATAGCACGATTGAAAACCGAGGAGAAAAATTTCCCAACCAAAATAGAGGCACACCACATTGAAAAATTTTTAGGTCCTCAACAAATATTTGATCTTGAAGCAGAACACGAGGATGAAATTGGAGTGGCTACTGCGATGGCATGGACCGATAGTGGTGGTGACATAATGCCTGTTGAGGTACTCATTGTGGACGGGAAAGGAAACCTTCAAATCACTGGTCAGATTGGTGAGATTATGCAGGAATCTGCTCAAGCGGCGTTATCATACATGAAATCCAAAGCTGACTTATTAAATGTTGAAGCAGAAATTTTCGAAAATGTTGATGTCCATATTCATATTCCTGAAGGGGGTATCCCTAAAGATGGACCGAGTGCAGGGATAACCATTGCCATTGCCCTCATATCTGCGTTTACCAATCGAAAGGTGCGGCGAGATGTAGCCCTAACTGGAGAGATCACGTTGCGAGGACGAATTCTTCCGGTAGGAGGAATTCGTGAAAAGGTTTTAGCAGCTCACCGCGCTGGCATTACGAAAATTTGTTTACCTGTAAAGAATGAAAAGGATCTGGTTGATCTATCCAAAAAAGTTCGCAAACAGCTGAACATAATTCTTGTAAAACACATGGATGATGTGATTGAAGAAGTGCTGTTACCAGCAGATCCAAAAAATGTTAAAGAAAAACCAGCAAGAAAATCAAAAGAGAATTGAAAGATCATTCAGTCGGTGGTTTTGAATAGCTTTGAAGTGACTGAATTCCATTTTTAACCTGAACAAGCAACACTTCTAATTCTTTTTCAAGGTCGGACAGAGATGTGATAATGTATTGATCAGCTTCTACCCGATTAATCTCACTTTCCTGTTTTGCCTGTTCAATGATTTGACTTGCTCGTACTTGCGCACTTTGCACGATTGCATCTTTTTCAACTAGTTGATTGGCTTTTTCTCTTGCTAATTGCAGGGTTCTATTGGCTTCTTCCTGCCCCTGGGCAATTAATCGATCTCGTTGAGATAATAATTGTTGGGCTTTTTTTATTTCTTCGGGGATCGAGACTCGCATTTGATCAATAATGCTTAGCATTTTATCTTCGTCAACAACAACCTTTCGCATCATTGGCAATGGACGGCTTTCGTTGAATAGTTCTTCCAATCGGTCTACAAGATGTAAAATGTCCATAAATCCTCCAAGCAATATCAAATCTAAAATAATAAGTAATTAATCACGTAAATATGTTTGTTGAACAATATTTTGGTTTTCGCCCAATTCCAAAAACCGTTTATCGAGGGCTTCTTTAACTATTTTTGGCACCATACGAGAATAATCTCCACCTAAAAATGCAATTTCACGAACTGTTGAAGAAGATAAGAAGGTGAACTGTTCGTTCGTAATCAAGGCTGCAACTTCAATATCAGGGGCGAGATGTTTATTTGCTAAAGCCATCCGAAATTCATGTTCAAAGTCAGAAATCACCCTTAAGCCACGTACGATAACTTTAGCATTAATTTCCTTTGCAAATGCGACAGTTAATCCACTGTATCCAGTAACTTTAATATTTACAACATGCTGCAATGTTTCCTTCGCGAGATGTAATCTTTCTTCCGGTGGAAAGAGAAGATTTTTCATAGGTTTGTCATATACTGCGACAATCACTTCGTCAAATATTTTAGAAGCTCGTGTAGCAATATCAATGTGTCCATAATGGATAGGATCAAAAGTTCCCGGAAATAATGCTTTCACCATGTTTAGTTTTTATCTCCAATCATTTTCTGCCAATAATCTGACATTATTAATTTATATAAATGACTTTCTTGATTAATAAAATTTGGATCGTTTTCTAAAACTTCTTTCGCTAAAGATCTTGCTTTTTCAATAAGTTTAACATTCATTATATTTGAAAAACGTATTTCTTTATAGCCAGATTGTCTAATACCTATAAAATCACCAGGGCCTCTTTGGGATAAATCAATTTCTGCCAGTTTGAAACCATCATTTGTTTCCATCATAGCTTTGAGTCGTTCGTTTTGTATAGCATCCTCATTTTCAGGAACCAATAGGCAGTAAGACTGTTTTGTTCCTCTTCCCACTCTTCCACGCAATTGATGGAGCTGTGACAACCCGAATCGATTAGCCCCTTCAATCATCATAATGGATGCATTGGGAACATCTACGCCAACTTCAATCACTGTTGTCGTTACTAGAATCTGGTAAAAGCCTTTTCGAAAATCCAACATTACTTTTTCTTTTTCTTCTGCTTTCAGCTTGCCATGCAACAAGCCGATGGAGAGATCTGGAAAAATTTCTTTTTTTAAGCGATTGTATTCATTAATCGCAGCATTCGATTCGTTTATTTCATCTTCTTCAGATTCGATCAAGGGATAAACGATAAAGACTTGTGAATCTTCACCAACAATTTTACGGATAAATTTATAAGTATCTGTTCTTTTGAGAGGGTCAATGATACTTGTTTTAATTTCTTTTCTGCCTGGTGGAATTTCATCAATAATTGATAATTCCAGATCCCCGAATATCGTTAAGGCTAATGTGCGTGGAATGGGAGTAGCCGTCATAACCAATAAATGGGAAGAAGGTCCTTTGGATCGAATTTTTTTTCTCTGCATAACTCCAAAACGATGTTGTTCATCGATAACCACAAATTCTAAATTCATAAATTCAACTGGAGCTTCAATAAGAGCGTGTGTCCCCACAGCAACTTTAATTGATCCCGATTTTAATCCTTCTTTAATATAAGTTTTTTCTTTTTCAGGTGTATCACCTGCAAGGTAACAAATTTCATCACGTGAAATAATGTTGTTTGTAAGAAGAAAAGAACGAATATTCGTATAAAGTTGTTCTGCCAAAATGCCTGTTGGTGCCATTACGACGGATTGATACCCATTCTTAATGACAGCAGCAATGCTCATAGCAGCTACAATCGTCTTTCCCGATCCGACATCTCCCTGTACAAGACGGCTCATCGGAATTCCTGAAGCCAAGTCAATCTGGATATCAGAAATGCATTTGATTTGTGCATTTGTAAGTTGGTATGGCAAACTTTTGGTCAGTTGATCGAAAACTTGATTATTGAAATTTATTATTTTTGCAGTTTCTTTTTGCCAAATTTTCTTTTGCTGAAGCATCACAAGGTGCAAAAAGAACGTGTCTTGAAATGAAAAGCGTTCCTCTGATTGTCTCTTTAGTTCCAAGCTTTCAGGGAAATGAATGTTTCTAAGGGCTGTTGGAAGGTCTAGAATGTTAGCTTTGGATAAAAATTCGCAACTGAAAAAATCGGATATTTTTGGGACCCATAATTGAATTTGTCGAGATATCATTTCTCGTAACCATTTTTGAGTAATATTTTTTGTCAAAGAATAATATGGATAAAGTCTGTTGAGGGTTATCCCGCCTCTCTCTAATTCAACCCACTCAGGATTGGTAAGAACGAACCTTCCGGAATAAACTTCAACTTTTCCCGAGACCATAATCCGCAAGCCTGGTTTAATGGATTTTTCGAGGAATGGTTGATTGAAAAAGGTTACACGCAAATTACCGCTTTCATCTTCCAAAATTACTTCTGTAATCTTTTGTTTACCACTTCTGATATTTCTGGTATGAATGCTTTTTACTGTGGCCGCAATGGATACTTTTTCTGCAAAATTTAAATTATTTATTGACGTGAGGTTACTGAAATCTTCATGTTTTCTTGGAAAATAGTAAATAAAATCCTTGATAGTTGAAATTCCCAACCGGGATAATGCTTCAGCTCGAAATTTACCAATTCCAGGGATTTTAATAACCGGATTGGATAACGATTTTTCTAAATCAAATTGTTGATTGTTGGTCGTAATTCTCTTTGTTGCAGGTGGTGATTTTATCTGGTTCTCGAAAGAAACAGTATTACTAATCGAAAATTCTGCGTACTTTGTTGGAGAGGATAAAACTAAATTGCCGGTACGTTGTAATGAAATCAAAATTTTTTTAATCGATTCTTTCCGGTCTGAGAAATCGAGCAAATAATAATTTGCAAAAATTTCACATATCTCATTAATTAGTTCGGTGGAAACACCTTGAATGATTGCCTCTTGTTTCCATCCTTTACAAATTTTTTCAAAACCACCTATTACTGAATGATTGTCAAATTCGCGATCAATTTCTAAAAGTAAGAATTTTACTAGTTTTTCAATAGCTGCAAACATTGGTACACTGAGTTAACCAGAGAGAGAATATGGTCTCTCAAAAATAATTAATCCTAATGTTTTAGGGCCAAAAATCGCCCCGAGATATGGATTAATTCTATGTTCGCTGAATGGTGTGTCTGGAAAATTTTCTTGAACAAATAGTTTCAATAAACGATTGTCAATTCCCTGAGAATTGATTCCCTTTAACAAAGAAATATGAATAAGATCATCGTATTCTTCAATAAATTCTTGAAAATATTCCTGTGCATGTCTAAAGTTTCTGACCTTACAAATCGCTTGTGGATACCCTTCCTCCATTGTATATATGGGATGAAGGTTGAGAAGTTCTCCGATCACAGACTGTGAGTATTCGACGATGCCAATATTGTACAAATATTTCAAACATGGAGTACAAAATAAAGTATACACATGCGGAATTAACTGCCTAACATGCCGATCTGCATCAGTTAAATTTGCCCCATTACTAATCACTTCAGTTGCAGCTTGGACTATCATTCCCAATCCGGTAGCGATTGTTTGAGAATTTACCACTTGAATGGTTGTTTCTCCCTGAATTAATTTCACTGCTTCAATTGAATTTTGATAAAAATTTGATAAATTTGCTGAGTTTGTAATGACCAACAATTCATTATATTTTTTCAAGAGTACATTAAATTGGTCAGCGATTTCTGATGGTGAAGGAATGATTAATCTTGTAATGCAATTGTCTGGAGTTGTCAGAGGTAAATCAGCAGTTTTTAAACCTGCGCCTTCTTTGATTACGGTTCCATTGGTTTCAATATCAAATGGAAAAATCCTCACCAAATCTTTTCCCTGGAAACTCGGATTTGGAAATTGTGCAGTGCAATCAGTGACGACAGCTATTTTTGACATAATTACTCTATTGCAATAATGAATTGGTAGTGAGGTTGTCCGCCTTCGTGAATTTCAATCTCAAATTCGGGAAATTTTTCTCGAATGTGATCAATAATCAGATTAACATCCTGTTTAGAAATGTCTGACCCATAAAAAAATGTCAATCGTTCTCTTTCTTCCAGGTTTACTCGTTTGAGTATTTCGAAACAAGCACTTTCGATTGAGGGTGAAGAAGCTATTAATTCGGAATTAAATAAAGCGATTGCTTCACCTTCATTAACATTGACTCCGTTAATCTCAACAGATCTGGTTGCTACAGTTATTTCCCCCGTGTCAACTTCTGTGATAGCTTCGTTCATTTCCTCAATAATTTCTTCGAGTTCACCGAATGGATCGAGGCGCAACATTGCAGACAATCCTTGTGGAATTGTTTTACATGGAAGTACATGAACCTGCTTAACGGTTGCTTCTTTTGCTGCTTTTGAAGCCAGGAAGATATTCTTGTTATTAGGGAGAATAATAACTTTGTCGGTTGGGAGATTTTCGAATGAATGTAAAATCTCTTCGGTACTAGGATTCATGGTTTGCCCACCCTGAACGATAGCTGCAGCCCCTAAACTCGCAAATATTTGTGAAAGACCAAAACCTGGTGATACTGCTATCACAGCTACCTGACCTGGCTCAACAGGAGTCAAATTTAACTCTTTTTGCTGGTTTGCTTCTTTTTGTTCCATCTGATCAATGAGATTTTCCATGTAAACTTTTGTAATTGTGCCTATCTTCATCGTATAGTCTATGGGTAGATAACGGTTTTCAGTAGGGACGTGGATATGCATTCTGTACATCCCATCACCTTCACCAACCTGAATTGACGTACCCATTTCAGTTAAATCTAAATAAAAATTATCAAGGTTTAGAGGGTTCGATGGTCGAAAATCTACTATAACTTCGAAATCCTGACCGGGTTCTATTTCTTCCATTTCACCACCATTCATTAATGCAATTGGTTGAACTAATTTTGCTGTTGAGGTCTCAAGTGATTCTCCCCTTAAGAATTTTAGAAAACCTTCAAGAATAAAGAAAAAGCCTTTTCCACCCGAATCAACAACTCCTGCTTGTTTTAGAATCGGAAGAAGTTCAGGTGTGTTTTGAACTGACATATCCGCTGCTTTAACAATGTAGTCCAGGAAATTTTCAAGATTATCAGTTTCCTTTACAATTTCCATACTTGCAATAGAAACATCTTTGGCGACTGTTAATATTGTTCCTTCAACGGGACGCACAACACCTTTATAAGCAGTGTTTTTCGCTTCTGTGAGTGCATTTGAAAAATCCATAACAGTCATCGAGTCGTTGTCATCCAAAGACCGTGAAAATCCTCTCCAAAGCTGAGAGAGGATAACTCCAGAATTCCCGCGAGCTCCCATCAACGCTCCTTGGGCTATGGAATGAGCGATTTTTGATATTTTTTTCTCTCCGGAATTCTGGATCTCATTATATGCCGCCTGCATTGTTAGGAGCATATTTGTGCCTGTATCTCCATCAGGAACAGGAAATACATTTAAAGAATTGACGATTTGATGGTTTGTTCTCAACCAATTTAAGCCTGCCTCTATCAAGAGTTTAAAAAGTTGCCCGTCAACAGATTTAATAGTCTTTATTTCTTGATTCATAATTCTCCTAGTAATTGGTATTCAGAAACAGGCAATCAGTCAGTGTCACTTATTCGTAAAGCGCGAATATGAACGTTAACTTTTTCAACGGGAATACCAATAGTTTTTTCAACCCGATAACGGACATTATTACTTACAGATTCAGCAACCATTTTTATTCGTGTACCATATTCGACAATAATAAATAGGTCAATCTCAATACTTTTACCATCATAACTGACATCAACGCCCATAGTGGGGTCTTTTACAATGGCCTGAGCAATTCCTTCTGCAAAGTTCTTTGCAGCCAAACCAACTACGCCGTACGATTCAATTGCAGACTGATGAGCAATCGTTGAAATGGCACGATGAGAAACGTAAACATTACCCATTGGATTTTTAATCTCTTTCATAAAGTAATCTCCCTAACAAAAACACGAATCTTGATAAAAGATACGGTGTGTGGTAATATATCAGATTGTTGCGTAAAGAACAATAATGATTTTGAAAAATTAGCACTCATTGGTGAAAGGATCCTTATTATGGCAAAATGTGAGAAATGTGGAAAGGCAACAACTTTTGGTCATAACCGCAGTTTTTCCATGCATGCTACCAACCGGAAATTTAAACCGAATTTGCAAAAGGTTTCTGTTTTTGAAGGTGGCAGGAAAGTTCAAAAAGTATTTTGTACTCGATGCATCCGAACATTGGTTAAATCTGTTAATTAGTCCATTTTTTGAATTGCCAAAAGAACGAAAATCGCGGTTTAGACCGTGATTTTTGTTTAAGTCAGTAGTAACGTAAAGCATCTACGCCGGCCTTAATTCCTTCAGGATATTTATAAATTGCTGTCGCAGCTACAATGACATCCGCTCCAGCCTCGATCACTGACTTGATCGTATCTTTATTTATTCCTCCATCAACCTGTAATAAAATTTTATTTGTGGAAAGATCGATAAGTTGTCGAACTTTGTTGATTTTTGGAAGCATTTCTGGAATAAATTCTTGTCCTGAATATCCAGGATTAACGGTCATGACCAATACCATATCGATAAAAGGCAGGAGTTCCGCAATCGCACCTGCAGGTGTACCCGGATTTAGAACGATGCCGGCTTTGCAACCTAATTCTTTGATTTGTTGAAGCGTACGCAAAACATTTGGATTATTCTCAACGTGGATGCTGATAGAATCCGCTCCAGCATTTGAAAATGCTTCAATGTGATTTTCTGGTTGCTTTATCATCAAATGAACATCTAATGGGATCTTCGTCACTTTTTTGCAGAAAGGTAAAAACAAGGGTCCAATAGTTATGTTAGGAACAAATTGCCCATCCATTACATCAATGTGCAGCCAATCAATACCTGCCTGTTCGGTAAGTTTCAATTCTTGTTCAAGTGATAGAAAATTTATTGAAATGATTGATGATGAAATTATCATAGATTGGTTACCTGCCAGAATTTAATGAAAACCAGATGTATAACCAGAAGGGTATCAGACCACCAGCTAATAAAAAAGCTAATAAAGCCAAAAGAGCTGTTTTCCAATCAAAAGAACTGGTTGGCTTTTTATCGAAATTCTTCTGAGTTTCATCCGTTTTTTGTTTTTTCTGACTTGCGGATTCTTTTGTAAAAGGAGGTGCAGCTGAATTTTGACTGTTGACTTTGTAGGATTCTTTTAAGCTCTCCAAAACCCTACCAAATTGATCGGCTGTTCGATAGCGGCTCGTTTGTTCTTTAGAAAGAACCTTCAGAATGATTTGGTCTAGTGAAATTGGAACACCAGGATTAAAATTTCTGGTTGATATCGGAATAACTTCCTTATGCATTCGAGTGAGTTCACTCGCATCCTTTGAAAAAAAAGGAAGTTTACCGGTGACCATTTCGTAGAGAACAACACCTAAAGAATACACATCTGAAGCTGGGGATGGGGGTAGTCCCTCCGCCTGTTCAGGTGAAAGATATTGGGGTGATCCCCACACGTACGCATTTTTCTCATCAGGGGAGATTGTCGTTAATGCTCTTGCAATACCAAAGTCAGTTACTTTCAAGCGCCCATCGGGCGCAACCAACATGTTATGAGGTTTGATGTCACAGTGGATTAAACCAGCTCGATGGGCGTATCCAATTCCTTGAGCTGCCTGTATCATCAGGTCCATGGCTTTTTCGATTGGCATCACTTGCAGTTCACGAATCATGGACTTCAAGTTCGTCCCCGGGACGTACTCCATGATAATAAAAAGGCGTTCACCATCTAATCCAAAATCGTGAACAGTAACTATGTTTGGATGGGAAAGATTTGCTGCAGCTTTTGCTTCCTGATGAAACCGTTTCCGAAACCCTGCATCTTTTGAAAAATCTGGTCGTAATATTTTCACAGCCACATATCTTTCGAGCGTCAGATCTCTGGCACGATAAACGACCGCCATTCCTCCTGATCCTAATGTCTGGAGTAACTGATATCTGTTCGCAAGGATAGGTATTGCCGGATTAAGGTTTTCCATCATATTAGTTCATGCGATTATAACATAGGGGTAAAATCCTTATCAAAAATCGATTAAAATGAAAGAGACTTAATTCCAAATAAATATTATGATTGTTTTCAAGATTTTATAGGGATTCAATATGAAGAGAAATTGGTTACCATTAATAATAGGGTTTTTCATCACCATACTTTTGCTTGGTGTTGTTTTCATTTTTATGATATTTCTACCGAATAAACAAACAAATGATGATATGGCAGCATTGATAACGATCATTCCCGCTTCAACTTCAACTCCAATGATTGGATTAACGATTGTGCCTACAGCGACCGTTTCGAAAACAGAAACTATTTTTAATAATTACAAGTTTCTGTTAGGAGATTTTGTACAAATAACCGGAACATCTGGCGAAGGTCTGCGACTGCGATCCGAACCTGGCAGGTCCTATAGTGTGAATTTCATAGGTATGGATGCAGAAGTATTTGAAGTAAGGGATGGTCCGGTTGAAGCAGAAGGCTTTATCTGGTGGTATCTTGAAGCTCCATATGACAAAAACCGCAATGGTTGGTCAGTTGATGAATATTTACAGTTAGTAACTGTACCATAGAGAGGAAACCATGCAAGAAAATAAACTATCACCAATAAAAATAAAAGCGAATAAACAGGAACGAATCTTATATATTGATTGGAATGATCTTCACACTTCACCAATTGGATTTGGTTTGTTGCGTGCTGCCTGTCCCTGTGCAACCTGTAGGGGTGGTCATGAAAATATGAAACCCGAACCGGACATTAATGTATTTGACAATGAACTTCCGGTTTCGAAAATGACAGAAATCGATAAAATTGAAATGGTAGGAAGTTATGGCCTATCCATTCAATGGGCAGATGGTCACCATTATGGCATTTATACCTGGCCATATTTACGGGCATTATGCAATTGTGATGAATGTAGTAGAAACCGAGATTAAATAAGCTCTATTTTTCTAAAAATCATAATAAGTTTCAATTTCATATGGATGTGGACGCATTTGAATTTCTTTGAACTCATTCAATTTTTTTGAAATCCATAAATCTATTAATTTGTGAGAAAAAACGTTATTCATAACCAAAAATTCCCTGTCCTTATCGAGAGCAAATAGTGCTTCCTCAAGTGATGAAGGTAATTTCTTAATTTTATTTCTTTCTTCCTGAGACCAAGAAAAAATATTCTCATCAAACGGTCCAAATCCATTTTCTTTTGGATCGATTTTATTTAGAATGCCATCTATACCTGCCATCAACATGGCAGCCATCGCAAGATAGGGATTGCACGTGGCATCGGGTGGGCGGAATTCAAACCTCACGTCATTGGGATTGGTGACATATTTTGGAATTCTAATCGCCGCGCTACGATTTCCCCTTGAGAAAAAGGCATTAACTGGTGCTTCGTATCCTGGGACCAGTCTCCTATAGCTATTCGTGGAGGGATTTGTAAAAGCCAGTAATGCTGGAGCATGATAGAGCAAACCGCCGATATAAAATAAAGCTGTTTCACTAAGAAGGTTAACTGAGGTTGAATCAAAGAATGTATTTGTATCATTTTTTCTGATTTGCTGGTGAAAGTGCATGCCATTTCCAGCTTCGCCAAATAATGGTTTTGGAAGAAATGTAATAGATAGGTTCTCTTGGAATGCTGTCATTTTTGTGATGTATTTGATCAGCATTGAAGCATCACCTGCTTTTAGAATGCCTAACATAGGTGTTTCAATTTCCTGTTGCCCCGGGCCTCCAACTTCATGATGGTGATATTTAAAGGGGACACCCATTTTCTCCAGATTATCAGACATCTTTGATCGCACTGAAAAAAAACGATCCTTTGGTGGAATACAGTGATACCCACCATGATATGAATTATGGTATCCATCTCCTATTTCTTTTGAGTTCCAAAGACCTTCGTCTGAATTTAATAGATAACCGGATGCATTTAATGTATTGTGAAAGGTAACTTGATTGAAGATATAAAACTCAAACTCAGGTCCCCACAAACTTTGGTCAGCGATTCTCGTTTCCTGTAAATATTTTTCTGCTTTTCGTGCAATTTCCCTTGGCTCATCGCGAAAAAGATTTTTCGTTTCGGCTTCAACGGTATTACAAATAAAACTAAGTGTGGGAATATCGCAAAATATGTCAATAAATGCTGTAGATAAATCTGGTATAAGGGCCATATCTCCAGATTGGACATTCAAGAATCCTACACTGGATCCATCATAACCTATTCCATTTTCCATTAAATCAGCCGTAAATTCTTTGGGAGAAATGGTTACATGGTGCCATCTTCCCCAAAGATCACTGAATTTTAAGTCAATCATTCGAATTTGTTTCAACTTAATATATTCTTCAGCATCTAATAGATTATTAAACATTATTTTATCTCCCTGGTTTTATTTTATACATTTTATTTATTGTATGTCAAAATAGAGTAACAGATCATATCCTGGAAGTGTTTCGTCTGATACACCATCAACAAATCAGCCATAAATAATCGGTTGCTTTTCTTACCATAGATGTTTATAATCATTTTCATATTAAATTCAGGTTCTCTTAGGAGGGAAAACTGGAAACTAAACGGATCACTTCCAGTTTCAATTCTCAAACTTCCAATGCTGTAAAACAACTGGAATCCGGTATCGTGCTTTTTAATCGATACCAAATTCAGGATGTTATCGGTATCGGTGGGATGGGATCGGTTTATCGTGCCCGGGATTTACATTTTCCGAGTGTAATTAAATTAGTAGCGGTGAAAGAAATGACCAATAATGCACCAGATCCATTGGTCAGGCAAACGATTATTCAAAATTTTGAGCGTGAAGCTAATATATTAGTAACTTTAAATCACATTGCCATCCCTCAGATTTTTGATTTTTTCACGATTAATGAGCGGTCCTATCTTGTACTGGAATATATTCATGGAAAAGACCTTGAAGCGATTCTTCAGGAAAATAACTCTCCAATGGAGGAAGATAATGTTATTGTTTGGGCAATCGAATTATGTGATGTTTTAGATTATTTACATTCATACAAGCCTGAACCAATTATCTTCAGGGACATGAAACCTAGCAATGTCATGATTAATCAGCAGAGACGTGTGATATTGGTAGATTTTGGTATTGCAAAAAATTTCATAACTGGTCAGAAAGGGACGATGATAGGAACAGAAGGGTACTCACCACCAGAACAATATCGTGGTGATGCTACACCAGTAGCTGACATTTACGCTCTTGGAGCTACGCTACATCATCTATTAACAAATCACGATCCAAGAATGGAGGCTCCTTTTTCCTTTTCTGAAAGAAAAATTCGTTCTATTAACCCAAGGGTATCTTTAGAACTTGAGATTGTAATTGATACAGCACTCCAATATAATCCAGAAGATCGATTTCAAAGTGTTGCGGAAATGAAAAATGCTTTAATGTCTGTCGCCAAAAAGACAGGTGCATTGTCAAGGCTTCCCATTTCAAAAAAGACTGAACCACAAACCGTCAAACCTTTGTGGACATTTAAATGTGAAGACGAAATCAGAGGATCGGTCTCAGTTGATAACGGAAAAATATATTGCGGTAGTTATGATAATAACCTATATGTGTTGGATGCTTCAAATGGAGCTTTCCTATGGAAATTTCCGACGTATGGAGGGATTGTTGGAAAACCAACTATTTTTGAAAATAATGTCTATATTGGCTCCGAAGACAAAAAGATGTATTGTATTTCAACAAGAACCGGTAAGGAGCTATGGTCATTCGTGTGTGAAGGTCCGATACGAAGTTCAATAAAAATCGCTGAAGGGCATGCGTTCTTCGGTTCAGACGATGGTTATTTATATGCTGTCAATTTAATTTCAAACCGAATTACCTGGCGAATTGATTCAGGAGCAGCTGTTCGCACTACACCATTTATCACCAAGGACAATGTCTATTTTGGAAATGAATACGGCGATTTCTTTTGTCTCGACTTTAGTGGACACACTCGTTGGAGATTTCAAACAAAAAAGGCAATTACTTCTTCTCCCTTCGTTGATGGCGGAATGGTGTATTTTGCCTCACTCGATTCCACATTTTATGCTCTGGATGCAAAATCAGGATGGGTAGTGTGGCGTTTCAGAATGGGAAAAGGCTCTATTTCATCCCCTTATAAATCAGATAATTATTTAGTATTTGGTTCTGCTGATAATCACATTTATTGTTTGGAATCTGGAAATGCAAGAGAAATTTGGAGATATAAAACTGACCATCAAGTTAGTGGTTCTCCTGTAATTCATAATAATTCAGTTTATTGTGGAACCGCTGATGGTACGCTTTATAGTCTTGATTTGAAAAATGGTCAGGAAAGATGGAAATTCAAAACAGATGACCTCATCACCGGATCTCCAGTCATCAGCAATGAAATTTTGTACATCGGATCAAGTGATCATTTAATTTATGCGCTGTACGCGTAAGCACTATGATCTGGGAGGATGTAATGATAGGTTTTTTTCAAAAATTATTTGGTAACAAAAAAAATAAGTCCACTAACGTTCACGTTGAAACAGCGCCGCTATCTGAAGAACAGTTACATTATGTTACCAGAGAAGAGCCAATCGTAACTCCGTCTCAATATTTAGTAGGTGTTGGGCAATCCGTTGGTAGGCAGAGAGACCATAATGAAGATTCATTATTTTATTTCAATTCCAATTTTGCAAATTGCACCAAAGATGTTTCTTTTGGAATATTCATTGTAGCTGATGGCATGGGTGGCCATGAATATGGAGAGGTTGCCAGTAGCGTGGCGTCAAAAACGTTGGGTGATTATGTTGTTCAAAAATTG
Organism: uncultured Anaerolineaceae bacterium; assembly: GCA_942491385.1. Lineage (GTDB taxonomy): Bacteria > Chloroflexota > Anaerolineae > Anaerolineales > Anaerolineaceae > UBA6170. The sequence goes on from CALOAF010000008.1 coordinate 393,652, forward strand.
TACTCGCCTCTTTTTAATCCAAATTCTACTTCCCCTCCAAATGAGGGTATACAAGAAATAATCGAAATTGGGATCAAACATGCACAAGATGCAGTTATGCGTAAAGCTCCTGGCGGTGGAACAACCATTACTGCCGGATTACTTCTGGGCGATCAAATTACAATTGGGCATGTCGGCGACAGTCGATTATATTTTATTTATCCGGATGGAAGAATTGAAGCAAAAACTAATGACCATTCTTTAGTTCAAAGATTGATTGATTTAGGTCAAATTTCAGAAGATGAAGCTAAAAATCACCCGAACAAAAATGTATTATATAGAGCTTTAGGACAGTCAGAGCCTTTCAGGCCTGATCTAATGAATTTAACTGTTCCCAAACCAGGATTTATTCTGATCTGTAGTGACGGATTATGGGGTTCTGTAAACGATGATGAATTGTTCCGATTAGCAACCAGCTCTGAAAATCCATCTATTGCATGCACAAAAATGGTAGATGCTGCTAATAAAGCTGGTGGGCCAGATAACATTAGTGTAATCTTGATCAAAATCATGTAAAGATGAATTATTATAATCTTTTAGGAATACCTTTCGATGCAACACAAGATGAGATTAGAAAAGCATATTTCGATTCTGCTAAAAAATATCATCCTGATATCCAAACTTCTATCGATCTCAAAGAGCGTTTTATTCAAATTCAGAACGCTTATGAAACACTTAAAAATGAGGGTAAGAGACAAGAATACAATTTAGGATTAGGGAATACGGCAACTCAAGACAAGTCTATACAGATAAATGCTTACTATAGTCGAACCGCCATCCCATTATTATCCAGTCCGCAATTATTTTATTTATTACTGGATATCTTCTCAACCCAGAAAGTAAAGGAAGATGATTTGCCTACCATTAATTTATGTTTAGTTGTGGACACTTCTACTTCCATGCAAGGATTAATTTTGGACAAAATAAAAAAAGAAATTATTAATCTTGTTCGGGAATTGAAGGATGAAGATATTATTTCGATTGTTACCTTTAGTGATCGAGCAGAAGTTTTGTTTCCTCCTGTAAAAGTAAAAGATGTAGGGAATGAGATTGTCAAAATTTACTCGATTTTTGCATCAGGAGGTACAGAAATACTCGAAGGTTTGAATGTAGGTTTTTCAGTCCTAAGAAATTTGGATAATTCAGGTGCAAAATTACTTTATTTAATCACGGATGGTCACACTTATGGTGATGAAGAAGAATGCATTAAAATTGTACGTGAAACAAGTGAAGAAGGTATTATTTTTCAAGCAGTTGGTGTTGGAAAAGATTGGAATGATGACTTTCTAGATAATTTATCAAAAATTTCTGGAGGAGAGACTGAATTTGTATCTTCATCCATTGAACTGTATAATTTGCTAAAGAAAAAAATCCAAAATTTTGGAATTCTATATTCAAAATCGGTAAAAATTTCATTCAACTTGCACCCTAATGTGAAAATAAATTATGCATTTCGTTTGAGCCCGGATTTATCCCGATTGGAGACTGGATCTGAAATTCATTTGGGCAGTTTGTATACCGGAAAGCATATTCGTGTAGTTTTTGAGTTGGTCATTGATGAATTGCCAGTTGATATGGAAGAAATTAGATTGTCTTCAGGCAGCATAAAAATAGACATCCCATCGAATATAATTAATATGAAGAGATATTTTTATGATTTCAAAAGACAAATTTCACAGAAAGTAGAAGAAGAAAAGATTCCACCAATTTTAGTAAAATCATTATCAAGTCTTTCTCTTTACAGACTACAGGAAAAAGCACATGATGATGTCAAAGCAGGAAATTATAATAAGGCCACCAGGCGCTTACAAAATTTAGCCACAAATTTAATTGGCAAGGGAAATCGTGATTTAGCTAAGACAATCATGCAGGAGATTGAAAACTTGCAAAGTAATAATCAAATCTCAGAATTAGGTAAGAAAAAAATTAAATACGGAACGAGGTCTTTATTAATGTTGCCAGAACCTACGCGGGAGGATTCATGATCGTTTGCCCAAATTGTCACCATAAAGAATTACCGGGAGCTCTATTCTGTAGTGAATGTGGAGCGAGGCTGATCTCATTGGATTACTTGACAACGCAATCCATTAAAAAGGGGAATACGGATAGTCTTGATGAGACAATCATTGAAGATTTAAAAGAAGGAAGTAGATCTGAGGATGAACGATTTAATAAACAGGCATTGTCATCTGATTTAGCGCTTTATCTGATTGAAGCAAAACAAACTTTACAACTTGCAGGTAGGTCCGAGTTTACGTTGGGACGGGTGGCTGAAGGTCAGCCAATTCTGCCTGATGTTGATCTTTCACCATTTGATGCTTACGCTCAGGGCGTATCCCGTTTACATGCTGCCTTAAAAATTAATAAAACCAGGGTTGCCATCATGGATCTAGGTTCCTCAAATGGCACCAGAGTAAATGGTCAGAAAATTGTTCCGCATGTCGATTATCCTGTTAATCACAATGATCAAATTGCTCTTGGTAAATTGAGAATTCAGATATTAATAAAATAAGGGATAAAAATGATAACTGTTATCGTTCACATAAATAATGAAGATCCTGTAATGGGAGAAATAGAAGAATTACCAAAACCGTCTGACCAGATTATTGCGATTAAACATCCCAGAAGAAAAGATGGAAAAGATGTCCAATTTATAGAACAAAATGTAAACCTTGTTATATGGCCATTCCACCGGGTGACCTTTATTGAAATAATTCAGGATATTGAAGAAGATGAAATTATTTCATTTGTTAGAGAATAATCATGGATGATTCACTTAAGAATAAGACAATTTTGGTTGTAGATGACGAAGAGAGGATGGCGCGTTTCATTCGACTAAATTTGGAGCACGATGGATTTCAAGTTGTTGAAGCTTATCGAGGTATGCAAGCTTTGCAGCAATATCGTGATTCCTTACCGGATCTTGTTTTATTGGATGTGATGATGCCTGATATTGATGGTTTTGAAGTTTTGAGTATGTTACGAGAAATCAGCAATGTACCGGTAATCATGTTAACCGCCAAGGGAGAAGAAGATGATCGCGTACGAGGTTTGGAATTAGGTGCAGATGATTACGTAACTAAACCATTCAGTCCTAGGGAATTAGTTAGCCGTGTTCGTGCAGTATTAAGACGGATAGAGTCAAGTTCTTCAGATTCTCATGATGTAATCGAAGTTGATGAACATCTCAAGATCGATTTTTCCCGGAGGGAGATTTGGTTGAATGGTGATTTAGTTAAATTGCGACCTACTGAATACAGATTACTCTATCATCTTGTAAAAAATGCTGGCTGGGTATTAACGTATGATCAGATTTTATCGCGTGTGTGGGGATACGAATATAGAGATGAGCCTCATTATGTTCGCTTATATATCAATTATCTACGTCAAAAGATTGAAAACGATCCCTCTAACCCCATTTATATCTTGACAGAGCGGGGAGTAGGGTACCGTTTTGTTGATTACAAGAGACTATAAGAAATTTATATAAAATATTGGTTGAATAATATAATATGGTATACTCTCCGGGAGTATTAAATAATAAATTGGTTAAGGAGAAAAAATGATTTCAGAGCCTGTACATGTAACTGATGCTTCATTTGAAAAAGTTGTTTTACAATCAGAAATGCCAGTAATCGTCGATTTTTGGGCGCCTTGGTGTGGCCCTTGCCGGATGGTTGCTCCAATATTAGATAAATTAGCCAAAGAATATGAAGGAAAATTGGTAGTAACGAAAGTCAACACTGATGAAAATCCGGATTGGGCTACAAAATTTGGTGTTCAGGGGATACCTACTATGTTGTTTGTAAGTGGGGGGAAAATAGCCCATCGTCAGGTAGGTGCTTTGCCTGAAGCAATGTTAAGGGATGTTGTCAGTCATTTTTTGGAAGTTGTTTCTGAAAATTAATTAATTCTTACACAATTAAAAAATCCTCTTTTGGTCCAAAAGAGGATTTTTTATTTGGAAAGACAATTGTTAAAATTTGAAAAATTAGGTTTCTCTTGTAATATGTGCGCCTAATTGAGAAAGTTTTGTTTCTACTGCTTCATATCCTCTGTCTATTTGACGAATATTTCGTAAAACAGAAATTCCCTTTGCCGACAAAGCAGCTAAGACCAATGCCATTCCAGCACGGATATCAGGGCTTTCTAGATTTTCCCCAAATAATTGGGAAGGTCCTTGGACAATGCAGCGATGGGGATCACATAATACAATCTGTGCGCCCATACCCACTAATTTATCCGTGAAGTACATTCGGCTGGGATACATCCAATCATGAAACAACATGGATCCCTGGGATTGGCTCGCTACTACAATGGCAATACTCATTAAATCAGTGGGAAATGAAGGCCATGGCATCACACTGATTTCAGGGATGGCATTCCCAAGATCGGGTTCTATTGTGAGCGGTTGATCTTTAGGAACGAACAAATCATTTCCATTAGTTTCCCACACCACCCCGATTCTTTGAAATACAAGACGAATCATGTCCAAGTATTGATTGCCGGCATTATGGATGGTTATTTCGCCTTTCGTTACAGCAGCTGCGCCAATATAAGAAACAACTTCTAAGTAATCGGGTCCTACAGTAAATTCGCAGCCATGCAAATGGTCTACCCCTTCAATGTGAAGCGTATTAGATCCAATGTTTTCGATGTGAGCACCCATTTTATTGAGAAAATGACATAATTCCTGAATATGCGGTTCAGATGCAGCGTTCCGAATGGTTGATTGTCCTTTGGCTTTCACACAGGCCATAATGGCATTTTCGGTTGCTGTCACACTGGCTTCGTCTAACAAAATGTCAGCAGCTGTTAGAGCATTGGCATGAAAATGGAACGAACGATCGTAAGTTACCTCGACTCCCAGTTTCGTCAAAGCCAGGATATGTGTATCCAATCGCCTTCTGCCAATCACATCACCACCTGGCGGGGGAAGGATCAAATTACCCGTCCGAGCAACCATAGGTCCGGCCAATAAAATAGATGCGCGAATTCTGCGACATAGATCGGGATCCAGGTTTTTAAATGATATATTTTTGCAATGAATATTCCATGAATTTAAATTCTTGATTTCAATGGAAACTCCTAAACTTTCCATTAATTTTTTCATCGCCATTACATCTAAAATGTTTGGCATATTATGGAGAACAATCGGTTCATCGGTTAATAAAGTTGCTGCCAGTAAAGGTAATGCTGCATTTTTATTTCCTGAGGGGGTAAAATCCCCTTTTAATGAATAACCGCCCTCAACAATAAATTTATCCATAACTACCTCCAATGTGTGATGCATCTATTATAGCCAAGTTATATATAGATGAGTCATTAATCAAGCGGTTGTAAATAATTCAGTAAAAAAAAAGTTTATAACAATTTCGATAAATAAATAATTTATTCTAAACTCGTTTATGGGGTAGAGCATTATGCGTTCGCGCAAACATATAATGTGGATATCTTGTTTATTGGCTCTTTTTCAGTGAATAATGAGTATTTCTCCAAAACATGCGCTTTTCCTTCAAGAACAATCTAGAAACCTGAAAAAGATCCAATAATATATTAATATAATGCGCATAGTCACTTGAGAAGCCTGTTTGATTGATCAACTATCATCCAGGTTGATCGCTATTATTTCGTGACAGACAGATTTTTGATCATATTGGATAGCAGGAAATGCAATGATCTGCCGTCCCTGATGAATGATTTCATGTAGGTTGTTTTCTCATGTTTTTTTTGCTCTCGCCGAAACATCGATGAAAGATGGCATTCCATAGCTTCGTTTGGGTGGTATAAAAATCCACATTAATATTATTCAGTTCCTGTCTCTCTTCACGATCAATTTTTATTTATGAATTTTGGCTTAATAAATATTTTTCTCTGAGTGATGGCATTTTCACCCCATGGATCCCAGTCCACAGGATTTTTGCATGGTGCAATAGATATGGGGACAATTAATTTATAAAATTATTCGTAGCTCTATATTATTTTTAACGTGATTGTAGCCAATGGAATTAAAAAACGCCCGAAAAAAAACAAATTTGATTCAATTCACTTCAATTTTTGAAAACGAATTTTTTAAATTCATAATGATTTGGCTTAGTCCGATCATAGCAAAAATGATTGTGAACGGAATTGCAGGTAAATAATATCTTTGAAAAGGGAATTTCAGTAATAAAATAATTTCAAGTAAAAACAGAATGAGGCCACTCATTAAAATCAATTTTAATTTACTGTTCAGAAGTTTGAATGATTTAAAAAAACCAAAAACAAATAAAAGTAAGTAGATAGTGCCACCCAATAAATTCCTAAGTAACCCCTTGTGAATAGGATGATTGAAATAAGCGATGATAGAAAGATTTAAATCATTCTGATAATTACCAATTTCCTGTGGAGATGGCTGTAATATGAAAACCTGGGCGATCAATGCAGTTATTTTCTTTGACGCTGAGTTCGTTAGAAAATCTGGAGTTACTGATTCAATTGAAGATTCTTGGTTTTGTGATAATTCATTCCTACGATTCATCATTTGAATGCCAACTTTGACAGGGTCTTTCCACATGATTGGGTTGAATGCATAAAAAATACTGATGAGAATGACCAAAAATAAACCTAATTGCAAGGCTAGTTGTTTCCATTGTTTTTTATAATAATAAATAATCATGAATATAGCGATTGGAATTAGAAATATTAAGCTCTGTTTTGTGTTAATGGCAAAAGTAATTGGGATTGAAACCAGAAAGAAATACCTTTTCTCTATTTTTAAAATCATGAAGAGGCTCAATAACATAAAGAATATCATTCCTGATTCTGCCATTGCCCGACGTGTATGGAGAAGAAATAAAGAGTTCAAAGAAAACATGCAAACTGAAAAAAATATAAACAAAGTATCACGGCTGAAAACTTCTTTAATAATCAAAGCAAATAAAATGATGGAAAATGGAAAGAAAATTGCAGCGCTTAATCTGGCTGTGAGTACCAGTATTTCACTGGGAATGGCATTCCGATTTTCATTCCATGTCTTTGCCCAATCCCAATCAGAATGGAGCGCTTCAACATTAAAGATATTTCGAAAGATGCCAATTAAATACCTTGTCACGGGAGCGTCCAGAAGCCGATAGTTTTGCGTCAAAGAATTTTTAGGCTTCTCCTCAAAAAATAAAACTGATGTATTATTGATAATAAGTTCCACATCCTGGCTCATAAATATCTGAGTGCTTTCATCCGGATGGAATGGAACTGAGATAAGATTTTTAAAATAAAAGAACACCCAAAGAATGGACAATAATCCAACAAACGAATATATAAATTTTTTATTTTTCAACAGACTTTTTAACATGATTCAAAAAATCCTCGATAATAAAGTATCCTCTATTGTTATTTTACTGATTTTTCATTTTCTTTTTCGTTTTGTATTGTTATCAATAAATTCATTTCCGTTTAATTCGGATGAAGCTATTGTGGGTTTGATGGCAAAACATATACTTGATGGAGAAAATTTCCTATATTTTTATGGACAATCATATATGGGGAGTCTGGATGCATACCTGGTTGCCTTTGGATTTATGATCTTAGGAGAAGAGATTTGGGTAATCCGGATAGTCCAGATTATTCTTTATGGAATGGTGGTTATATTTTCTTATCTATTTGTGGAAAAGTCGTTTCAAAATAAAACAATAGCGTTTATCAGTTCCTTATTTCTCATTTTTCCTGCAGTTAATGTCGTTTTGTACACCACTGTTTCTCTCGGTGGGTATGGCGAAGCGCTATTACTTGGCATTCTTAGTTTTTATTTAGCAGCATTATTGTTTAAAGAATCTACTAATCGTAAGAAGAAGATTATTGTATACCTAGGATTGCTGGGTTTAATTTTGGGTCTCGGGTTATATGTAAATCCTATCAGCCTGACAATGATACTTCCTGCCACCTTATTCGTATTCTGGAAACTGGTAAAACAAAATAAAAGAAAGAATAAATTAATAGGTATTTTTCTGATCTTTGCGGTCTTTTTCTTACTGGGATCTTCACCTTTCTGGTATTCATTATTCTTCACAAACGGTTTTTCAGTTCTGTCAGAAATTGGTGGGAGCGCTGTGGCTATCGAAGGTAACTCCTACATTCAAAGATTAATTTCACATTCGATTTCACTGGTTTTATTTGGTCCGACCGTGATTCTGGGTTTGCGACCACCATGGGCGATTGAATTAATTGGTGGGGCATTCATTCCTTTGATCATCTTATTTTGGATATTGATCATTTATTTTTTAATAAAAATGAATATAAATCTATTAAAGGACTATCAATTTTTCTTACCCCTCGCGGGAATTATTATTTTTGTGGCGGGTGGGTTTATTTTTACTTCATTCGGGATAGACCCATCTGGCCGGTATTTTCTTCCGATTGTCATTCCTTTAAGTATATTTGCAGGTTATGCATGTAATAGGTTGGATAAAAAGATTGTTAATATGCTTGCAGCAATCACAATTGTTTTTCATTTGTATGGTTCGGTAAGTTCAGGATTGAAAGACCCATTTATTACAACTCAATTTTATTCCCCAGCGCAAATAAAGCATACAAAAATCCTTGATTTAAAAAAAATTCTTATTGGACGAGGGAGAATATTATGGATATTCGAATTATTGGATATCTTATCCATTGTCGTTCATCAGTGATGAAAAAATAATAACTGTACCCAAATTACCTTACCACCAGGATCTACGGTATACAGAACGTGATGATCGGATAACGAAATATAATGAATTAATTAAAGGTGCAGAAACTTATTTTTACATAACATCCAATAATCCTGGATTGGATGATTTGCTTGTTAGATCTTTTATCGAAAATGATGTTTCATATCTTCAAAAACAGATCGATGATTATCATGTTTTTTATGATCTATCAAAAAAAATAACGCCTGAGGAATTGGGAATTATTGATGAATTCAAATGAATTAGAAAAAAATAAACAAAAAAATTTATTTTTCAATATTGTAATTTTTATACTTATTTTTTTTATGGCACTTAGGATACCCTTGGATTCAGATTTTTGGTGGCATTTGCGTGCCGGTCAACTTAGTATTTCTAATGGGTCACCTATACGCCAAGACCTGACGACTTTTTCAGTATTTGGATCTCCCTGGGTGAACCATAGTTGGCTCTCCCAAATAATTTATTTTATGATACAAAATCTTCTAGGCCATACAGGCATCATGGTCAGTGTTGCGGTTTTAGCAACAATTACTATTTACTTTGTATTTATTCGTTTGAGGTCAACACCAATCATCAATGGATTTAATCTAGTATTATGCGTAATGGCTACTGCAGTTATTTGGTCTCCAAGACCACAATTATTCACATTGTTATTATTTTCAATTTTGGCTTATTTGTTATGCGAAAAACCTATTTTCCAGAAAAGAATACCGACAATCCTAGTACCGATAATTTTTTTATTTTGGGGAAATCTGCATGGTGGTTTTAGTATTGGTATTATTTTGATGATATCAATATTTATTGGTAAATTCCTGGACTTTTTCATAGGCAGTGAAAAACTCAACCCTCAACGAAATAAAATACTCCGTAATTGGCTTCTATTGATCTTTGTTTGTTCCTTGGTTGTCATAATTAATCCCAACGGGGTCGGAATTTGGCAGGTTCAATTTTAATACCCTTTCCATTCCTTCTTTACAGAATTTGATTCCGGAATGGGCATCTCCGAATTTCCACGAACTTTACCAACAGCCTTTCTTGTGGATATGGCTATTATTGGTGTTTTTCTTTATGACGAATAAATCGCAGCATTCTTTTGCCTCGGTAGTGCCACTGGTTATTTTGGGAGGGCTAGGTTTTCTGTCCCGTAGAAACTATGTGTATTTCGCAGTATTTGCTATCCCCATTTTAAGTAATGAAATACAACGGTTTTATGAAATATATATCAAAAAGCCATTAACGGACTCCAGTTATTTTGAAAGATTGAAAAATTTAAATCAAAATTCAAACACGAAATTTTCGAAAACAATAAACCTTTTTTTTGTAGGATTTTTATTAATATTAACCTTCGGTAAAGCTGTTTACCTGGGGTCACCAATAATTTATGATACTTATGAAAGCGCAAGTTATCCGAAGTCTGCTGTGATGATGTTAAAAGATTATGAAACAAGCGACATGCATTGCCTTAATTCGTATACCTGGGGAGGATATCTTTCCTGGAGAATTCCAGAATTAAAAATTTTTATTGACGGCAGAACGGATTTGTATGGGGAGAAAATAATTTTGGATTGGATCGAAATGGTAAATGGTGGAGAGTCCTGGAAAGAGAAATTTGCATTTTATGGTATCAATTGTGTTTTTCTGGAAAACGAAAGGCCAATAATAGCCATAATAGAAGACAGTGATTGGAATCTCATATACTCAGACAACCAGGCGATTATTTTAACCAACCCCGACATTGAGTTGTTAGGTTTAGATCAATAATTAAGAATCTGTTTTATGCATCAAAATGATAATAGTTGATTGGAGTCTTTAATTGGGATTTGACTTTATCCAATACAGGGAAGACTTTTCGCCACTGATATAGTTCTTCTATATCGATTATTATTGAGGAATAAGAATCCTGGTCTTTTAATTTGGTGCGAATGACCCCCATGTGATCAATTACAGAACTATATCCTCCTAATTTTGTTTTATTGATATTCCCACACATTTGAGGCAGCTAAGATCATTTGGTTTTCTATACTTCTGGCGAGCAAAAGGGCATTGAAGTGATTAATTCTTTTTTGGGGCCATTGAGCAGGTAGGACACAAATTTCAACTTTTTGGGAAGCATAATTTCTAAAAATTTCTGGAAACCTTAAATCATAACAAATAGCCATTCCAATTTTGATATTCCAGATTTCGAGTATGGACAAAGATGATCCTGTCTCGAAATTAACATATTCATTCAACTGGGGAAATAGATTTATTTTGTTGTAAGTGGCAACCTGCTTTTTCGGGCCAATAATCATCAGTTGATTATAATAACCTTCATTTTGTTTCATTATGTAACTACCCGAAATTAGAAAATTCTTTTGGTCTGCAATTTGTTTCAATTGTGTAATGATTTCATGGTTAATATTATTTGCTTGTTCCAAGTTCTCTGTAAACCCAGTTGTCCAAAGCTCTGGTAAAACTACTATTTGTTGATCTACGTCAGGTAATTGAGCTAAATACTGCTTAACTTTTTCAAAATTATGTTCAAATTGATCGGTATGACAATTTACCTGGATAATTGAAAATGTGATATTCATATTTATCTTTTATAATAAAGGATATTATTTTTCCCGGATAGCTTATGAATCGTAAACAACAAAGAACCATCAAAGAATTCATGCAGATCTTATTATTATTGATCATAGTAGGATTGTTTATTTTTGGCAATCTGCAATATACAAAGAAAAACCCTGGCGGGAATGATTTTTTGGTTCATTGGGTTGGCACAAAATCTTTTGTTAAAGAAGGGATTAGTCCATATTCAGACACTGTAGCTTTACGGATTCAAGATCTTGTATATGGGAGACCAGCACGAGCTGGAGAACATGAATTGCGAGTTGCATACCCATTTTATTCAATATTCCTTTTTCTTCCGTTTTCTTTAATTGAAGATTTCTCTATAGCCAGAGCTTTATGGATGTCTTTACTGGAATTTTTGGTAATCCTTTCAACTATCATGATGATCAGGATGGTAAATTGGAAACCTAAATTTCTAATTTCATTTTTAATGATAGTCTTTAGCTTGTTTTGGTATCATGGACTACGATCTATCATTAATGGAAATGCTGTCGTAGTTATTTTGTTTTTGGTTGTTTTATCCATTTACGCCATAAATCATAAGCAGGATGAATTGGCAGGAATCTCTTTAGCCTTTTTAACAATTAAACCACAAGTCATATTGTTTTTTATCATTTTTATTGTTTTATGGTCAGTCGTCAATCGAAGATATCGAGTAATTTTTTGGTTCTTAGGTTCATTCACAGCTTTGATCATTCTTAGTCTGTTTATTTTACCTTCCTGGCCGATGGAATTCATTAGAGAAGTCCTTCGTTACCCAGGTTATAATCCTCCTGGTACCCCAGCCACAGCACTGGCGGCTATCTTGCCAGGCATTGGTCAGAAACTTGGAGTTATCTTAACTGTCTTCAGTGGAGTTATATTATTAATTGAATGGTTTTTTGGGAGAAATTCAAAAGAAATTAAATTTATCTGGATTTCTTCGTTAACATTGGTATTGGGTCAATGGATGAATATTCAAACAGATCCGGGTAACTTTTTGATAATGTTTCCTGCGATCATAGTAATTTTTAAAATAATCGAGGATAGATGGAAAAATTCCGGGCAGTGGATCATGCTCATCTATTTGGCTATTCTATTTTTTATTCCCTGGATAATTTTCATTCGGACTATTAATTTTGGATATCAGCCTCTGCAGAATCCAATCATGTTTTTTCCTGTACCACTGTTTCTTATCGTGGGCTTATATTGGGTGAGATGGTGGGTAAAGAATCCCGTAACCGAAATTATCAATTCTTGAAAAACAATAATCGAAAAGTAATTTTATTTTCGATATTTATTGTTGGTTTTATATTAAGAGTCTTTTTAATTGGATCACGAGAAATCGCCTATGATGATGCGTTCAGCTATTTTTTGTCCAGAGGATCCTTAACAGACATAATTCTCGGAACTGCTGCTGATACGATGCCACCACTGTATTATTTCCTATTACACTTCTGGATGAAAATCAGTACGGATTTGTGGTTTTTACGGCTATTGAATGTTGCAATCAATTTATTGACCGCTCTCATTGTCTATGCAATTACAAAAGAATTATTTAATTCTAAAAGCGCAAGTATTGCGATATTTTTATTCCTAATTTCACCCTACCAAATCTATCATTCCCAAGAATTAAGAATGTATGCACTTTTATTGTTCGGTCAGGTTGGTTACTACTACTCATTTTTGAAGGTTTTTCGGTCATCAAGGAAGCGATACGATTTTTGGATTATTTCCGCTGTTGTGTTTGGCTTAATCGCGATGTATTCCCATAATTTGGGGATAATCGGCTTAGTTTGCATTAATATCATTCTTCTTTTCTATCGAAATAAACATGTTATAAAATCGCTTGTCCTCGTACAATTATCCATTCTGGTTTTTTCAATTCCCTGGTTTTTTTACCTTCCGCAACAATTTGAAAAAATTCAACAGGCTTTCTGGACACAACCACCAGGAATAACTGATCTGTTCCAGGCTTTATATACGCTTTTTTCGTTTTTACCAATGCCGATCATATTTATGGGTATCGCCCTGATTATTATTGTCCAAAGTATTGTTTTGCTGATGGTTTTTATTTTCAAAAATAAAACAAAAAAGTACTTCATTTTGTTTTGTTTAGTGATAAGTCCACCATTAATTTTATTTATTATGTCTTATTTAGTAAAACCTGTATTCGTTCCAAGAATATTCATTTTGAGTTCAATATGGTTTTTCATATTGTTCGCGGTTTTTATAGAAAAAAATTTAAATCTCTTCTTAGGAAAAATCAATCTAAGTCTTTTTATTTTTATGAGCATATTTTCATTATTTTATTTTTATAATTTTGAATCTTTCCCAAGATCATCTTTTCAAGAAGTAAATAAAAAATTAGAAACTTATGAGCCCCTAGAAAATGTCATTCATGATAATAAATTGTCTTTTTTCCCGACCATGTTTTATGGTGAAAGACAAAATACTTATTATCTAAAAGATCTAAAAGGATCGCCTAATGACACACTTGCTTTCCCATCACAAAAAGCTATCGGGTATATTGCCAATGAGAATATTGATGAATTTCTAAATAGGGAATCAATCGTTTTTGTTGTATTTAAAGATACATTAGATGAATATGCAGAAAATAATTTACCTCATCCTGTTTTGGCGAATCTTCAAAAATGGTATGCTGAAGAACATGACTATTCAATAGGTGATTTATTGATAATTGAATTTGGTGATAAAAAATGAAAAAGTCAGATTTTTTTCTTCTATATCTACTGGCTTTACTGGTTTTATCAATCACATTCATTTATCAATCTGATCCAGGATACATGGACTCTGAATTTTATTATCTGGGTAGTCGCCAGATTTTAAGTGGAAAGTTAACTATCCCGGTCATCTGGAATTATCTGGATAACCCAAATAGCCTTCCCAACCCCACTTTCTCATATTGGATGCCATTTGCGTCACTAGTTTCAGCTATATCAATGGGGATTTTTGGAGTAAGTTTTCTGGGAAGTCGTATACTTTTGTTACTTTTCGCTGCGGGATTGGCACCTTTGGCTTATTGGTTGTCGTTTAAAATCACATCCAATTATTTCACAAGTATCATTGCGGGCTTGCTGGCAATTTTTAGTGGGTATTATTTAAAATTCCTGACAATTCCAGAGACTATTTTGCCGTACATGATATTGGGGTCTCTATATTTTTTTCATTTTGGAAAATTATTTGATCGAAAAAAAGGAAATCAGATCAAGAGAAATTTTTATTTTTGGTTTGATTACAGGATTTTTACACCTTAGTCGGGTAGATGGAATTATCTTTTTTATCCTCGGGATTATTCTAATTTTCTATTTGTGTTTCACGAATTTCAAGTTTGACAGAATTAAAGCCATCAGAGACATATCAATTTTTATTGGTACTTATTGTCTGGTCATGAGTTTTTGGTTGGTCTCCAATCTCGAATTTTATCAATCGATTTTTTCACCTGCATCCTCAAAAGCAATGTGGATTGCTACTTACGATGATACATTCATTTATCCTGCATCTGAACTTACTTTAGACTATTGGTTGGAAAATAGTATTTTATTACGGCCATCACAAATTTTCGAAGCGCTAAAACTGAATGTAAGTAATTTATTAGCGGTTCAAACCCTGGTATTTGGATTCCCTCTTTTTTATTTTAGGCATTGTAAAAAGTTTTCGAAACTCCACATTGCGTATAGGCATAATTTATTATGGATTGATATTTCTATTAATGACGATTATATTTCCTTTAGCAGGTTCAAGAGGTGGTTTTTTGCACTCAGCATCAGCTACACAAATATTAATATGGGTTATGATAGCAGATGGTCTGCAAGGGTTTTTTAAATGGGGTATACAAAAAAGAAATTGGCAATTAAAAAGAAGCCAAAAAATGTTTGGTAGTGCATTTATTGTTCTGATATTTTTGTTTTCATTCATTGTTTATAGGTCTGATGTTGTCGGAGATTCCCTCCATGAATTAAAATGGGGGAGAGATTACTCGACGTATCAAAGTGTTGAAGCGATCATTTCCCAAATCTCAACAGATAAAAAAGAAGTAATTATGATTAATAACCCTCTTGGTTATTACTACTCCACTGATAGGTGGGGAATTGTCATCCCGAATTCTGAGTCTGACCAATTTCTCGAGGTTATCAATCAATTTAATGTTAAATTTATTGTTTTGGATAATAATTTACCGAATAAATTTAAGGAGAATCATTTTTCGTTGATTGAAGAAAATTTCGAAATAATTCAGGACCTTCCATCCGGAATAAAAATTTATGAGCATAAAAATTAAGAACATAAATATTTCTATCAATAAAAATTTCCAATTGATTTTGGTTGGAATTCTCGTTCAAATTATATATTTAAAGATAGCAAAAAATTATTACCAGATTGGGTTTCCATTAGATGATTCTTGGATCCATCAAACATATGCAAGAAATTTGGTTGAATATGGCAGGTGGTATTTCATTCCAGGAATTCCCTCTGCTGGTTCCACATCACCGTTATGGACTTTGTTATTAACTCCAGGTTATTTCGTTACGCCTTATTTTTATTATGTTTGGACCTTCGCTTTATCTGGAATATTGTTCATCAGTTCAGCAATCATTTTTCAAAAAATTTTTGAGCATATAACAAATACAAATTTTAAGTTTCCCTGGGCTGGCTTTTTATTTTTGTTCGAATGGCATTTAGCCTGGTCTGTCAATTCTGGTATGGAAACTATCCTTTACATTTGTATCATCCTGAGCATATTCTATTATTTAATTACGGGAAAAACAGAAAAATTGGGGATATATTGGCTTCTTCTGGGGATTGTGATTTTTGTCAGACCAGATGGAATTACCCTCATTGGGCCATATTTAATGCTTAATTTCATTTATATTTTGAGAAAAAAGGATTTTTCCTTTAAAAAATTATTATTCAGTCTGTTGGTAATAATTATTTTTGTTTTCCTGTACGGTTTTTTTAACTTCCGTCTCTCAGGAGAGTACTTACCAAATACGTTCTTCGCAAAGCAGGCTGAATATCAAATTCTGTATAGCAAACCATTAATGACAAGGTTTTTTGAATTGTTTATGATTTCAATAACTGGAGCAGGTATTTTGTTATTACCTGGTTTTATTTATAATTTTATGATTTCAGTCAAAGAAAGAAAATGGGAAATAATATCGGTCTACTTGTGGTTTATCGGTTATTTATTAATTTATTCCGTTCGTTTGCCAGTGACTTATCAGCATGGCAGATATGTAATTCCAACGATTCCCGTATATTTGTTACTATCCTTGATTGGTATTTATTCGATTTTTGAAGCTTATTTCAAAAAAAGGAAACTGTTTATATTTGGTTACACTGCTGCAACTTTATCTGTGCTAATTATTTTTTTCTTTTTAGGAGGCAAGGCATTTGCTGAAGATGTTGCAATAATTCAAACTGAAATGGTGGATACCGCCCTGTGGATCAATGAGAACTTACCAAAGGATTCTGTTATTGCAGCTCATGATATCGGCGCGGTTGGATTCTTTGCAAATCGGAAGATAATTGATCTAGCTGGTTTAATTTCCCCGGAAGTAATTCCATTTATTCGCGATGAGAAACAACTTTCAGATTACATTGATATGAGCTATGTCGATTATCTGATGACTTTTCCCGGTTGGTATGAGGAATTAGATCAATCAAAAACGGAAATATTTTCTACTGGTGGTCTATTCTCTCCGAATGCCGGTGGAGAAAATATGGCAATTTATATTTGGGAATAAAAAATTTTGGATTTTCTTGATACTGTATGCTAAAATATCATTCGATTTGTTATGAGAATGTGGCGTTTTTCCAGGAAATAGGAGTCAAATAATGGCTGACAATAATACGAGTGTTAATGAATTTTTGACTGAATTAGAAAATGAATATGAACAAGCACAAAAAACTCTAAAAGAAATTGAGATGATGCTTGATCAAAGTCAATCAGAATTATCAAAACTGATTCAAAGAAATACATCAGCCAATTCTCATTTACAACAAATTCAAAATCAATTTGATACGATACCTAGGACAGATATTCGACAGGCATACAATTCTGCCATAGACTCACAGCAAAGAATGCTGGTTATGCGTTCACAATTAGAAAAGCTTCAGAACGATCAGGCAAATTTAAAGAAAAGGGTTTTACTAATAGATCAAATCAGAGAATTTTTCCCTGATCAGCCTTTATTAAATAAACCAGGGAAAATGGGGCAAGGTGGATTAACTGGTTCGGGAGACGGATTATCCATGCTTGAAATGATGATCAATTCACAAGAAACTGAAAGACAACGTCTTTCACGTCAAATGCATGATGGACCAGCTCAGGCACTTTCGAATTTTATTGTGCAAACTGAGATCGCCGCAAGATTGTTTGAGATTGATAAAGAAAAAGCGAAAAATGAATTGGAAAATCTTAAAGGGGCAGCGATGTCCACTTTCCAAAAGGTAAGGAACTTCATTTCCGAGTTGCGCCCAATGATGTTGGATGATTTGGGTTTATTTCCAACCATTAAGAAATACATCGAGATCATTAAAGATCAACATGGGGCAGATGTAAATTTGTCAATCAATGGACAGGATCGTAGATTCGAGCCTTTTCTTGAGGTTATGGCATTTAGGGCTTTACAAGAATTGATGGGCAATGCAGTACGACATAACCAGGACCAACCAGTAAAGATCCAAATAAATACGCAGATTGCTTTGGATGAAAATCAGATAAAAATAGCTGTTTCTGATAACGGGAAAGGTTTTAATCCGGATGATGTGAGTTCTGGTTTAGGATTGAAGTTAATTCGTGACCGTGTCGAAGTGCTAGGAGGTTTCTATGATATTGATACCGCTGTTGGTCAAGGTTGTAGAGTTTCACTAACAATTCCGATCATTTCTTCCGAATTTGATTAAATTATAATATTTTAGGAGTTTTTATGGCAAAAACATTGGGGATTCTTACTGGTGGTGGTGATGTGCCAGGTCTAAATCCCGCTATTAAGTCAGTGGTAGTAGGCGCGATGGAAATGGGGTACAAAGTATTTGGAATTCGAAGAGGGTGGGCGGGCCTTTTGCATTATGATTTAAACGAACCCTCGACACATGAATATTATGTAAAAGAATTAAATTATAACGATGTTCGGACTATTGATAGAACTGGTGGAACATTTTTACATACTTCCAGGACAAACCCTCAAAAAGTGAAAAAGTCCGATATTCCAGGTTTTCTCACCAAATCAAAATGGGGTAAACCGGTTAAAGGTATGGATGATTACGTGGATTTCACGGACTATATATTAGACGTTCTCAGTCATCTCGGCATTGATACACTCGTTCCTATCGGTGGTGACGATACTTTGAGTTTTGCTGTCCGGCTTCATAAAGAAGGTTATCCAGTCATTGGCATTCCAAAAACAATGGACAACGATGTTTTTGGCACCGATTATTGCATTGGCTTTTCAACAGCCATCACCAGGAGCGTTGAATTCATAACCAATATGAGGACTTCCGTTGGTTCACATGAACGGATTGGGATTGTCGAATTATTTGGAAGAAATTCTGGAGAAACCAGTTTGATCAGTGCCTATCTGGCTTATGTAGATAGAGCTCTCATCCCAGAAGTACCATTTTCTATAGAAAAATTATGTAATTTTTTAATGGAGGATAAACGTGCAAATACCTCAAATTACTCTATTCTAACCATTTCTGAAGGTGCAATTATTGAAGGTGGAGATGTCTTTGAGACTGGAGAAGAAGATGCCTATGGACACAAGAAATTAGGTGGTATCGGTATTATTTTATCTGAAAGTATTAAACAAATTACAGGGCAGAACACAATGGTACAACAACTTGGATATTTGATGCGTTCTGGTGCGCCAGATTCATTAGATCGAATGGTTGCGATGTCATTTGGAAATCTTGTATCACAATTATTACGTAGGAAAGAAACTGGAAAACTTGTCGCATTACATGGTGGAAAATATACGACAGTGCCAATCGAAATGGTTTTGGCAGGTAGAAAAAGAGTCGATGTGCCTGCATTTTATGATATTGAAGAATATAAACCAAAAATTAAAGATTTTATGGGCGTGCCAATGTTCTTAAGTTGATTTGTAAATAGACTCTAGCGCATATTTTTCTTTTGGTTGAAAAATGGAAAATCACAAACAAAAAATCTTACCTGAAAGTTACTCTGTTATTCCGAGAACGCTTATTTTTATAAAGAAAAATGATAAATTATTGTTATTAAAAGGGGCTGTTGATAAAAAAATTTGGCCAGGTTTATATAATGGAATTGGGGGGCATGTTGAACGGGGAGAGGATGTATTAACCGCAGCTAAGCGAGAGTTACTCGAAGAAACAGGTCTTCGAGATATAAATATTGATTTACGAGCTATAATTTTTATAGATGTTGAAGAAATGCATGGAATTTCGATGTTTGTTTTCTCTGGAAATACTAACGGAAATAGAATTATTTCAAATGAGGAAGGCACTCTTGAGTGGATTAAAATAAGCGACTTGAGAAATTATCCGCTTGTTGAAGATTTATATCATTTGATCCCATTAGTTCTAAAATCTGATAAAAAAATTAAGTTTGGAAGATATTATTACAAGGATGGCAAGCTATTGATGGCGTTCGAATAATTTTTATTAGTCGAACATAGGCTTTTGATAAAAAACAAATAACGTTGAGCCATATTTTCTTTGATCAAATTCTTCGAGATTTTTTAATATTAAAGGTCTATATTCGACTGGATGAATTTGAATAATGATCCAACCATCCTTTCCTATCCAACCAGGGTTATTATCAATGATTTCTAGTGTTTTTTCCCACATTCCTTTATATTGCGGTGGGGCAATAAAAATATAATCATACGATTTATTTGGAATCTTTTGCAGAAATGCCAACGTGTCAGTTTTAATCACCTCACTCAAATGAGTAAAATTTGTATGATTAAGATTGCGTTTAATTGTTTTGATAGCAAGTGGGTGCAAATCTAAAATTGTAGATGATTTTGCGCCGCGACTCAAAGCTTCAATGCTTACGCTGGCGGTGCCACCGTAACAATCCAACCAAGAAGAATCGATCAAATCAGTAGAAATTATATTAAAAAGTGATTCTTTGGCGCGGTCGGTGATTGGTCGGGTGCTTTCTCCGGGAACGGTTTGGATGCGCATTCCTTTCGCTTTTCCTGCGATAATTCTTAATGTGCTCATGGTAAAAATTTACCCAAGCTGGATTCAATTTCATGATTTTCAGCTTCGTTATTTTCAATGAAATTCGAGATATATTCAGACCGTCGTAACCGCAAGGCCATTGGTGCAATTGTTTTAATATCCTCATTAGTGATCTGGTCTCGGTTTTCCGAGGCAGCCAGTGCTTTCGCAGACTCAAATAAGGTTAATTCCGCTCTGAGAGAATGAATATTGAGGTCTTTGATTAATTCAATTCCAAATTTCGCGATTTTTGGATCGATTTTTACCTTCCAAACATTTTTTCTAGCTTTTGCAATTTCGAGACTGGCTAATGCATTTTCATCATGATAAATTCTAATAAACTCATATGGGTTGTTTAAATATTGACTAGCTCTTAGATAGGCAGATAATCGGTCCGTATCCTTATCGAGACCACTAGTGACAACACGTAATCCAAACCGATCCATGATTTGTGGCCTAAGGTTTCCTTCTTCAGGATTCATTGACCCGATTAAAGTGAATTTCGAACGAAATGTGGTTGAAACAGAACCCGTTCGAACTGAATATTTTCCCATCGCTGATGCATCAAGAATGGAATTAATAATTTCATTCGGCAACAGGTTTACTTCATCAATATAAAGGATATTCTTATCTGCAAGGGACAAAATACCCCTTTTTAGATACTTTCTAGTGCCTATATGATGTTCACCATCAAAGGTCCCTATAACATTGTCGAGGTCGGTATTTAAGGGTAATTCAATAATTTTCACTTTTGATACTTCAGAAAATGGAAGTTTTTGTCCATATTTTTGAGCACAATCAGAACAAATTGCATCAATTCCATCCGTGTCAATGTCTTCTGGTAAACAGCCATAAGGGCAAGTACTATTTTCGACGAAGGGGAGGATATCTACCAATCCTCTCACCGAAGTTGTTTTTGCAGTCCCTCGTGGGCCAATTAGGAGAACTCCACCGATGTTCGGATTGATAATCGTAAGAATTAATGCCAATTTCATTTCAAATTGGCCAACAATTGCCAGGAATGGAAAAAATAATGGTTCTGCAAACCCCGAGTCATGTTGAAAATCGTATTGGGTCACATTTTTACCAGACACGATATCAATCAATTCTTTTAAAGACTTGATTCCAGAATAATCTGGTGAAACTGTTCGGGTATTGTTGAAAAATTTTTCTTCGTTGTTATTCACTGACATCGTTGTATGTCCAAAACCGGTTGACGAAAAAATTCCAAAACATGACAAGTAGAATGAGAAAGGCCAACGTTAAATTATAGCCAATAACAGTGGGCGATATTACGAAAGACTCCGGGATAATTGAAGTAGCCCATGATTGTAATAGTTTTTCGATTGGGCTGAATAATAAACTACGAATCCCTAAACCCACTAAACTAACTACTGAGAATTGAATAAACTGCTGACGGAATCTTTTTGTACGTGAGTCAGGAAATGTCCAATATCTATTTAATAAAAAATTACTGATGACCGCACAAATAAAAGAGACAATACTGGCGTGTAAAGGAATTGACTTCAATAATTGAATCATAAGATTAAAAATACCAAAGTCAATAATCGCCCCAAATGCCCCCACCAATGCAAATTTAACAAACCTTTTTTGTTCTTTTCGATTCGAAATAATCATTAATTACCTAATTTTGCTTGAAAGTAGGGGATTGTTTTGGACAATCCGTCAGCTAATGAGTATTTAGGCTCCCAATTTAAAAGATTTTTTGCCTTGGATATATCTGGTCTTCTTCTTTCAGGATCATCTCCCAGGCGCATATCTTCTTTATGTATGATACCTGCTGGATTATTTGTGATTTCATTAATCCTGATGGCCAAATCTAAAACTGACATTTCAACTGAGTTTCCAATGTTTATTGGTTCGTGTACATCAGACATTAATAAGAGATAAATGCCATCGACTAAATCGTCTACATAACAAAAACTTCTTGTCTGGGCACCTTTACCATACAATGTTAATGGTTCATTTTTAAGGGCTTGTTGAATAAAATTTGGAATTACTCGACCATCATCAAGTCTCATTCGGGAGCCATAAGTGTTAAATATACGGACGATACGAGTATTAATCCCATGAAACCGATGGTAGGCCATCGTTAATGCTTCTGCAAAACGTTTGGCTTCATCATACATTGAGCGTGGACCAGTCGGATCTACATGCCCCCAATAGGACTCTTTTTGAGGATGTACTTGCGGATCCCCATATATTTCACTGGTTGATGCAAGTAGGAAAATAGCATGGTTGGCTTTCGCAACTCCAAGTGCGTTG
The DNA here is from genome assembly GCA_942491385.1 of uncultured Anaerolineaceae bacterium. Taxonomy (GTDB): domain Bacteria; phylum Chloroflexota; class Anaerolineae; order Anaerolineales; family Anaerolineaceae; genus UBA6170. The sequence continues at coordinate 416,505 of CALOAF010000008.1, forward strand.
TGAGTTCCTAATGCTCCAGCTTTCATTGTCTGAATGGGGAGATTTGGATATCCATACGGAGACTCTTTATTTGGACTGGCTGGAGACGCAAAATGTAAAACGGCATCTAATTTACCTGGGACAAAAATAAAATTTGATACATCATGACGGATAAATGAAAAATTTTCATTCGTGGATAAGTTAGCAATGTTTTGTGGATCACCGGTTAAAAAATTATCCATGCCAATGACCGAATGACCTTCTGATAATAATCTTTCACTTAAATGTGATCCTAAAAATCCAGCAGCTCCTGTTATTAAAATCCTCATCGCATTTATTTCCATTCTATTCTAGTTATTAATCCATCACCGGTAATCTGGTGAGTGGGGTATTGATTATTCAAATTAAGTATCCATAAATTTCCCTGATAAATAAAACCTACCTGACAAATTTGTCCTTCAAGGCAAGGAGATGAATGGATTTCTTGTGGTTCCAACCCCTGCATATCTTCCAATGGAAAGATGGCTTGAGAATTTGAGCCATCACGGTCGCTGATCATTAATCGATATCGACTTGAGTTACTACTCTCTGGAAATATGGCTTTCAGAAACGCTAATCTTTCGTTATCATCATTTTCTTGCGATTGAATGATTGTTGAAAAAGCGAACATTCCAACATTCTCGCTGGCTGTGAGTGATTGGTTTACCCTGGTGTCAAAAGCTTTCAGGTCAAAAATGGGAGAAAGTTCAGGATTTTCAAGCGCAAGATCTTTTGGATGATCCACCCAATAAATAAAACGACTGTCTGGTGACCACGAAAAAGGCGAAACCCACGCCCAATCACTTTTGTCTGGAATGGGATGATGCTAGTATAAATTTCTAATTCCTGGTCTTTGAAATCCATAACACCTAAGGCATCTGGTCGAATAAATGCTAAATTTTTTCCATCAGGGCTAAATTGGAAATTCGTACCCCACCAACCATAAATCCCACCAGAATTGCTTTCCAAAATTTCACTGGTTCGCAAAACTTTTCCGTCAGCACCAAGTGTCAATTCTAACAAATTATTGTTGGCTTGCCACCCCGGAGCAACATCTCTAGATTCAACGGTAGAGACCACAACAGATAGCGTATTCCCTGGTACCCAGGCGGCAAAATGTATTACATTGTCAACTTTAAGATATACCGGCTCCGCGTCAGCGTTTTCGATATTGATTACCCACAATTCATTGATTATTCCATCTTCTGTGCTAATTTGGGAAAACAAAAGCCATTTACCATTTGGAGAAATATTCAATATGCGCCCATCCAGTTTGCCATTTGTCAGGATGGGAATTCTATTAGAGGTTTGTTCTTCCATCAACCAGGCATTTCCAGAAGAAAGATAGATTAATTTTCCACTGATTTGAATAGATGAGAAAGGAGATTGGACACCAATCATCATAATTTCAGGTTTTGGTTCAATAATTTCGACACTACGAACTTCAGTTCTGGAAAATAATTGTCCATTTTCAAACAGTAGACGATAAGTAATTTCTCGCAAACCATTCACACCGGGTTGGATTAATATATTTTGTCGTTCGGGGAGCGCTTCATTCCTGACTGATTGTTGGACGAAAGGGATCACGATTTCTTCAGTCTCAAATTTCTCTTCAATGCGAGTAATTTCTATTGTAATGGGTTCTGTTATCACTGTAAATACAGGTGGGTCGACCTTATCGAAAGGATTGAGAGTGATTTCGTGGCCTGATAAAACGGTTTGAATTGTTGATCCTATTTCAATTTCTGATGAAATTGTTTTACTATCAACAATTATTTCAACTGGAATAGAAGAAATCTCAGGCTGTTGCGTACAACCTTGAAGCAAAATGATCGCCAACAGTGTAAAAGTAAATCGAATAAATGGATAGAATTTTGACATTTAGGATTTCACAACGTTTGTCCAATTTCAATGGATAATCAGGTATAATTTTGGTTTGTACAACTAGGCAATTATAGCATGATAGAAAATTTTAACTCTCAATCAAATTCCAATCTGGTTTCTGGGATAGAAGCTATTTTATTTATTTCAGGATCTCCTGTCCATATTTCTCATTTAGCTGATACATTCGATGTGTCAACCAAGGATATTGAATCAAATCTTGATATACTGGAACAGGATTTTATTCATGGAAGAGGAATTAGATTATTAAGATACGCTGGAAAAGTACAATTAACTTCATCACCGGAATACTCGGCTCTGATCGAAAAGTACTTGGGAATTGAGACGACATCCAAATTATCTCGTGCTGCTTTAGAAACATTGGCGATCATTGCATATCGACAACCAATCACAAGACCAGGAATTGACTCTATCAGAGGTGTGAATAGTGATGCGGTTTTAAAAAGTTTACTAAGCAAAGGATTGATTGAAGAAATTGGAAGGACCGAAGGTCCAGGACGTCCCATTTTATATAGTATCACTGATGAATTTCTTCAATATTTTGGGTTGGGTTCGATTACTGATTTACCAGAATTACTTAATGAAAATTTGGTTAATTCAGACAATAAAAATGGGGTACTTAAGGATTAGTAATGGCTGAAGAACGATTACAAAAAATACTGGCAAAAGCTGGTTTTGGCTCACGTAGAGCTAATGAAGATTTAATTTCTGCTGGTAGGGTCAAAGTAAATGGAAAAGTTGCTTTTTTAGGTATGAAAGCTGATTCTGCTGTTGACGAAATTTCCGTAGATAATACAAAAATTCCTAAGCAAGAATCTGCAATCTATATTGCTTTCAATAAACCCCGGGGCGTATTGTCCGATAATGCCCCACTTGATCGTAGGAAAAATATAAGGGACCTGATTGAATTAGAAGGACACATTTTTACTGTTGGGCGTTTGGATATGGAAAGTGAAGGCCTGATGATTCTAACAAATGATGGTGATTTGACAAATCGGCTTACACATCCACGCTACGGTCATGAAAAAGAATATATTGTCTTGGTTTCAAAAAGACCTGATGAAGAACAACTTGAAACATGGCGTAGAGGAGTTGTTTTAGAAGATGGGTATCGGACTGCGCCAACGAAGGTTTCCATTCACAAATGGCATGGCAAGGGTGCCTGGTTGAAAGTAATTTTACGTGAGGGACATAAACGACAAATTCGTGAAATTGGACGTGTGATTGGTTTACCGATTGTTAAGTTAATAAGAGTGCGAATAGCCTCCATTAATCTGGGTAATCTAAAATCCGGAGAATGGCGACATTTATCGGTTGAAGAAGTTAAACAGTTAAAACAAAGTAGTTTTGGGAAAAAGCCATCAACTGAAAACAAAAACCGTATGAAGAAGTTTGCATCAACTTCCAGAAATAAAATATTTACGGAAAAAGACTCGTATAAAAAAAGAAAAAATTGAATATAGAGCAATCAATTTTTTATTTGTAACCGATCTTCAAAAAATGAAGAGATTACAGTTGAATGATTCTCCAATTTAGTCATTTTTCTAAAACGATCTTTAATTTTTTCTGATGAAATAATCAATATATTCTCTTTTTCTGAAACTCCAGATATTGTTGCATTTTTGTGGAAGAGAAGAACTAATAATTTTATTTCAGGTTCATTTTTGTTGTTGTCTAAAGATTTAATTATCTTTTCAAATTCTTTGTGGTGATGTTTATACTCTGAGAGTGGGTTGGGAAAATATTCTTTTTGTAAAACTCTGTTGAGGAATGAATTTCTTTTGTGAATCCAATTCCCTTTGTTCTCATCATAGATGATCTCTCCATCAACAAAGGTTGGGATGATAGACCAAACTCCAGCCGGTCCTGATAACAAATGCGGGATTGGTGATCGGTAATGGTAAATTTGAAAACGGTCATCTAAGCCTTTGAATGATTTATTGATTAATTCATCTGGCCGTGGCGATCTTCCAAAGCGTGTTGTAAAATAACTGCTCACTGATGAAAGCAGAACACCAACAATCATGATTGAGAAGTACACAGCAAATAAGGTGGGATTGGTGACTGTCTCCTCTGAAAAAATAGCAATTAACGCAATAAGCATGCATCCTAAACTGACCCAGCGAGTGATTTTTCCAATTAATGCGTTTCTTTGAACTGATTTTAGATCGATTATGATTTTCATATCTATTTTTCTATTGAAATCTGCTTTTCAATGGCAGCCTGAATTTCACTGATAAGATTTCGTTCTCCATCATGGTGGGCTGCTTTAATACCATTTAATATAGCCAGGGAACTAGATCGACCGTGGCCAATAAAAACCAGACCATTTACGCCCAGTAATCGTGCGGCTCCTACCTGACTCGGATCCATCATCGTTTTGAGTCTATTGAAAGCTGGTTTAACCAATAAACCACCCAAGGAGGTGATTACACCAGATTTTATATCCTCTTTAATAATGTCTGTCATCATTTTGCCGATTGCTTCACTGGTTTTGAGGAAAACATTTCCTGTAAAACCGTCACAAACGACTACATCTGTTTCCCCAGAGAATATTTCTTTGGGCTCAACATTACCAATAAAATTGAAATCTGCTGCTTTCATTAAATCTTTGGATTCTTTAATTAGCTGATTGCCCTTCCCTTCTTCTTCCCCATTGGACAACATTGAAACACGTGGTTTTTTTATTTCCAGCACTTTTTCTGCAAAAATACTGCCGATGATTCCAAACTGGACAAAGAAATCTGGACGGCAATCAGCGTTCGCCCCAATGTCCAGGACGACGCATCGTCCAGTTCGTGTAGGAAATACGGTTGTCAATGCTGGCCTTTGGACACCTTGCATTCTTTTTAAAATTGAGATTGCATTAAATAATGCCCCACCGGTATTCCCAGCAGTCACAAACGCCTGTCCCTTTCCTTCTTTTAACAATCTTAATCCAACTGCCATCGAATTATTTGGTTTCTTTCTGGAGGCTTCCACGGGTTTGTCTGTCATTTCGACAACATCTGGGGCGTGTACAATTTGGATTTGATCTTTATAGAAATTTGCCGGTAATTTCTTATTAATTACTTCGGTGTTTCCAACCAAAATTATTTTCACACCTAATTGTTGGACAGCTAACATCGCCCCTTCAATTTCAGGTACAGGGTAATTGTCGCTCCCCATGGCATCAAGAATGATTGTCATTTGATTCTCCCGTTTTAATTTGGATTAAACATATTAAATTTTACTGTAGTTTTTGGTTAAGTAGAGAACCTGAATTATTTTCAGCGAGAATATTCCGAATTAATGTGTATCAGAGTTCTAAAGAGCGATTTCTTGACAGCTATAGATTAGAGATTATAATAACGAAGAAATTGCGCTGGTGCTGGAATTGGCAGACAGGCATGGTTGAGGGCCATGTGCCGCAAGGCGTGAGGGTTCAAGTCCCTCTCAGCGCACAAAAAGACCGTTTATCGGTCTTTTTTTATATATTTCTTTGGATAACAAAGCAAGCCAATTCTTCCAAAGCATCTCGTTCTATACCTGCTGGCAGATGGTGCAATGCTTTTAGACAAAAGTCAATATGGGAGCTAGCCTTATCAAAACTTTCCTGAATGGCAGTACTATTACGGATATTGAGAATTAAATTTTCTAAAATATCGATTGGAGGGATGCAATCGTATTTAAAAAATTCTTTGGTTAGGTGATTATCTTTATTCTGATTAAAATAAATTATGGCGGGTAAAGTAATCAACCCTAATCTCAAATCACCACCGACCGGCTTTCCCAATTTTTCCTGGTTTGAAGTGAAATCTAAAACATCATCAATAATCTGAAAAGCAATGCCCAGTTCATATCCGAATTGTCGCAGGTATTCTTTTTGAGTACGATTCGCGTTTGAAATCATCGCTGCAGCTTTTGTGGAAGTTTCAAATAATGATGCTGTTTTTGCATAAATTCTCTGGTAATACATATCCAAATCGCCAACACAATGACTTGTGAACATTTGGGCAATCTCGCCATTTACAATTGTTCCCAAAGTATTTGCAAATAATTTCATAACGGGGATAGAATTTGTGTCTGCAGCTAATTTCGCTGCTTTTGCGAACATAAAGTCCCCAGTTAAGACGGTGGCTGCGGGTGTCCATTTGGAATTCAATGTTGGAATTCCACGACGCAGTAGTGCACCGTCTATGAGGTCATCATGTACTAAGGTTGCTGTGTGCAATAATTCAATCGCTGCAGATAAAGTAATAAGTCTTTCCAAATTGCCATTCAGTAATTTTCCCACCAATAATGTTATGTTTGGCCGTATTCTTTTTCCGCCAGATGAAATGAGATGATCCAAAGCAGCCTGGAGGTCACTGTTATAACCTTGCGCTTGTTGGCTCATTAAAATTTCGACAGCGAGGATTTCATCTGATACTAAACTTTGAAAACGATTTAAGATATTCAATCAATGCTCCCAAGCGAATATTTTATTCGCATTTTTCGATGTTTCTTCTGATACCCATTTTAACGGCTTTTCTGTTAAATTAGCAATTTTTTCAGCAATGAATTTTATATTTGCTGGCTCGTTTGGTTTGCCTCGAAGTGGATTAGGGGATAAGAATGGAGAATCTGTCTCTAAGAGAATCGTTTCCATTGGCAAATTCATAACAATTTCATGCTTATCGTGAGAATTTTTATAGGTCACAGGCCCGCCAATCCCTAACATGAAATTGTAATTGGAAATCAATTTTGCCTGCTCCAAATTTCCTTCAAATGCATGCAAGATCCCTGCATAGTGAGTTGATTCATCCAAAGATGATGAACAACTCCAATTGAACAAGATGTCAAAAATATCGTTAAGTGCATTTCTGGAATGAACGATTATTGGCAATCCAGTCTCTTCAGATAATCGCAGTTGTTCAAAAAAAACCTGCTTTTGGATCGACTGAGGTACATACTCACGGTAGTAATCCAGTCCTATTTCACCAATGGCTTTTACTTTTGGATGGTGCGCGAGGTCTTGTAATTGCGCATAGCTATCTTTTTCCCATTTAGAAGCATCATTAGGGTGGTATCCAACGGCTGCGTATACTAAATCATACTTTTCTGCAATTTTAATTGCTTCTCGGCTGGACTCAATATCTATTCCTGGTACCATAATTCGGGCAATACCAATCTTAATCGCATTTTCTATAATTTCATCTAAATTGCGTTCAGATTGCACCATATTCAGATGACAATGAGTGTCGACTAGATGCATTAATTTAATCCTGCAATACGCAATCCATCCTGTAGAATAGACTGAACTTTTTCTGCATGCGTGGTTTCACAATATACCCGGATGATTGGTTCCGTACCTGAAAAACGAATGAGAAGCCAACCGCCATCTTCCAGTGAAAACTTAAATCCATCAGTGGCATTCAGATCTAGAACTTTTAGTCCCCCAATATAATCCGGATATGCGTTTAAGATATTCTGTTCTTTTTGCTGTCTATCTCCTGTAAACGGGCTATCAATTCGATCGTAGTAATGTTCACCAACTGCAGAAAAGAGAAGATTTAGGAGTTCGGATGGTGTCTTTTTTAATTTCACCATCATATCCAAGAAATATAAACCTGACAAAATTCCATCACGTTCAGGCACATTCCCCCGAAAAGCATAACCACCCGATTCTTCTCCACCAATCATCGCATTTGTCTCGATCATTTTAGGAGCAACATATTTAAAACCCACGCCAGTTTCATAAACAGGCACATTGTAAATCTTTCCCAATTTATTCAACATAGATGTGGTTGATAATGTTTTTACGATGGGACCACGCTCTTTTTTTACTTCCAGCAAGTAATAAGCTAGTAAAGCATACACTTGTAATTGATTTAGGAAAACACCATTTTCGTCGCCAATTCCCAACCGATCTCCATCACCATCCGATATAACCAGGACATCCGCTCCAACTTCTAGGGTTTTTATTAAACCAACATCAATATTGGGCGGAATGGGTTCGGGGCGTGCCATATCAGGAAAAATCGGATTCCTTTGGTTATGAATTTCTATTATTTCAGTTGATCCACCGGAAAGTAATTCAGTAAACCAGTTGGAGTTATTTCCCCACATTGGATCAATCAAAATTTTCAGGCCTGCATTCTTGATTGCTTCAAGGTCAACTAAATTAGCGATGTGTTTCTTATATTCGATAGATGCATCAAAATAAACAATTTTTTTCAAAGACAAAGCTTCAGAGAATGAACTCCTTTTTACATCATCGACGAGATCAGGAATTAGAAACTCAATTTTCTTTAAATCATTCGGAGGAATTGCTCCACCAAGAGAATCTCTTACTTTAAAGCCATTGTCCGTTGGGGGGTTGTGGGAAGCAGTGATATTAATTGCGGCGACGGCCTTATTATTTACAACAGAAAAAGAAATGACAGGTGTGGGTGTGGCATCTATCGTTAAATAAACATTTAATCCATTTGCAGTCAGGACTTCAGCTGCTGCTTTAGCAAAGTTTTCTGAATGGAACCTTTTATCGTATCCAATGACGACCCATTTTCCTTGAAACCCTTTTTCTAACAGGTATGCTGCAAAACCTTGTGTGCACCGTCTGACATTGTCAAAAGTGTATTCGCCGGCAATCACTGCTCGCCAGCCATCAGTCCCAAATTTTATTTTGGTCATCCAATCTCCTCCTGCTGTATTGAATATGGCACATATTATATCAACAAGTAGGCAGCCAAAAAAATATTTATACAATCGTCGAAAAAAATGGTCAATGAATGCATTGTCATATTTAGTGATACAAAACAATCGAATTCGTGATTATAATCATGAATATAAAAATCCACGAATACACTGAGGGATGAATGAATTACTTTCCAGGAATTGCCTTAAGTCTATTGTTTGCTTTATTGATTGGTTTCATTTTCCATTTTTGGAAAGGTGGTAGTATTTTTCGTTTATTTTTTATTCTAGTTCTCTCAATTATTGGTTTCGGTATTGGTCAATGGGTTGGGTTTTCAATTGAGTCAAATTTCTTAAGGATAGGTTGGGTTTTTCTGGGATTTGGTATTTTGGGATCAATCCTGTTCTCATTTCTCGCAATTTGGTTATCAAATATTCGCTTAGAAAAGCAGGAATAATAACAATGTGGAATAATACTGCAAAAGTCGCATCGGTAGGGGACCTCATTCAATTGGTTGGTTTACGTCATAAAAGTTATATTTTTAATATAGTAGAGGATAAAGAGTTACATACACATCGAGGAATTATCAAACACAATGATCTGATAGGATTACCTTTTGGCAGCAAGATTTTGAGCCATAATGAATCCCCATTTTTTTTGTTACAACCATCAATCTCTGATATTCTTTTAGATTTGAAGAGGATAACTCAAATTCTTTACCCAAAAGATATTGGTTATATATTGTTGACAATGGGAATTGGAGAGGGACAACATGTGGTTGAGGCAGGTACTGGTTCTGGGGCTATGACAATCGCCTTGGCTCATGCAGTTGGGAACACTGGAAGGATAACTTCTTATGACCAAAAGAAAGAATTCCAAAATCTGGCGAAAAAAAACCTAAGGCAAGTTGGTTTGGAAGATAGAGTGGAATTCATCATCAGAAACATCGAAGAAGGTTTCCAAGAAACAAATGTTGATGCTCTTTTTTCTGGACGTGATGAACCCTTACGATTACATTCCACAAGTTCGAGCCGCACTTAAACCGGGTGGTTTTTTTGGATGCTTAGTACCAACAACTAATCAAGTTTCCAGATTGCTACACCAATTAAGATTAAATCAATTCGCTTTCATAGATGTGGTTGAAGTATTATTGCGATTTTACAAACCAGAACCTGAACGATTGAGGCCTACAGATCGAATGGTCGCACATACTGGGTTCTTAATATTTGGGCGCCCCTTATTAAGCGAATTTGATTTGGATCGCGACAAAGAAACCGAAGAACAAAGTACATAATTTGGACAGCCAATGACCTCTGAGTGTAAATCACTAGATATTTCGAGAATAAAATCTATTTTAGAAAAAGAACGCCAGGAACGAGAGAAATTTTCCTCTTCCACATCCAAAGACACATTAAGAAAAGCTGCCATATTAATTCCTTTCGTATGTGTTGACGGTTGTTGGAGTCTTTATTTACCCGGAGAGCAGATACATTAAAAAACCATCGTGGTCAAGTTTCATTTCCTGGTGGGGGAATGGAACTTGGGGATAACAACCCAGTGGATACGGCATTAAGAGAAACTTACGAAGAAATTGGCTTGAAAAGGTCTGAAATTCAAATTATCGGGAATTTGCCGGATTTTATAACGATTTCTGATTACCAGGTAACGCCGGTTGTTTCCTATGTCGATTGGCCTGTACCATTGGAGATATCTGCCTACGAAGTAAGCAGAGTTTTTACCATTCCGATCGACTGGTTAAGAGATCCGAGCAATTGGGAAGAGCGTTTATATTCGCATCCCAATGGTCTTTACGGGACAGTCATTTTTTATAATTTATTTGATGGGGAGTTGTTATGGGGGATTTCAGCGAAAATTACGATTGATCTTCTTAATTTACTAGACAAGAAGATGTTCAATTAAATAAAAGAGGTTGTCAAAAAGACAACCTCTGAGTAGAAAAAAATTTAGAGGACTAGAAATCCTCATCTTCCTTTTTACCCTTTTCAATAACTTCGGGCTCAACTTCCGTTTCTTCCAATTCTTCTTCTTCCATTTCACCTTCGACTTCTTCCTCTTCCTCTGCGGTGAAACTGCTACTCACAATAACAACCAATTCTTCGGGGTTGGAAAGAACTTCGACATTCTCTGGAACAACAATATCTTTTACAAACAATGAATCTCCAATTGCATTTAATGTTGAAATATCCACGATAAATCCTTCAGGAAGATCCTGAGGGAGCGCTTCAATTTCAATCGAACTGATGCCAGAAGATAAAATCGCATCTTGATCCTTCAAGGCCGGAGCCTCTCCTTCAAAATGGATGGTTACCGTGGTACGGATTTTTTCGGACAGAGAAACTGTTTGAAAATCAACATGTTTCAAAGTTCTCATAATGAAATCTATCTGTCTCTCACGGACAAGGGATGGATACTCTTTCCCATCGAGTACAACCGTTACCAGGCTAGAGCTGGATACCGTTGAAAGGACTTTTGTAGCATCCCTCAAATCCAATGTAATTGATTTGGGGGTAATTTTATGGCCATAAATAATTGCAGGTAATTTACCCTGACGACGCAGCTGTCTGACCTGCTTTCCGATTACTGTACGTGGTTCGGCATTTAATAAGATTTTTGACATGAATACCTTCCTCGAGCGCCTCTCACCTTTTAGGTTACCATCGCTCATATAAAAATTTTTCCAACGATGAATTTTATCATTGAATCCTAGCAAGTCAAACGGCGATTGAGAAATTGGTACAATATGAGAAACCCCCAGTAAATAATTTCTGTTTGTGGCGTAAAATATTCAAAGATTGCGTGTATACATAGAAAAATTATCAGATAACCTTAAAATTTTCCAAAAAACGAAAGAAAGGACAAAGAACATATTGCATTCAGTTCTTTTTTTGAATAGAATTAGATTTCAGAAGGGGTTTGCACCCCAATCTATAAACCACTTCATTAGGAGGAAGAAATGAAGAAATTTCAATACATTGTTTTTGTGTTAGTTCTTTCAATGGCGTTGGTTCTCACTGCCTGTCAACCGACAGCAACTCCAGAACCTGCTCCCGTTGATGAACCAGAACCAGTTGTCGAACCTACCAAAGCACCAGAACCTACCGCAGTGCCACCGACTCCGGAACCAACACCTGAACCAGCCATTGGTTCGGAAGAGCACCCAATAAAAGTTTTGTTCGTGCCGTCAGTTGATGTCGATTTTATGATCTCTGGTGGCGATTTGATTGCTCAGGCATTGAACGAAGCAACAGGATTATTCTTTGAAGTAGCTGTACCAACTTCATATGCTGCAACCATTGAGGAAATGTGTGCATCTCCAACGGATACGATTGGATTTATTCCTGCATTAGGCTATGCCCTTGCCAGCCAATTATGTGGGGTCGAACCAGGTTTAGCCTCTGTTCGTTATGGTTGGAATGTCTATTGGACAGAATTTGTGGTTGCTCGTGATAGCGATTTCCAGACTCTAGCAGATTTAGACGGCGCAACTTGGGCATTCCCGGATGCAGGTTCTACATCTGGTTATCTGTATCCAAAAGCTATTTTTGCTGACCTTGGAATCGCTCCAGGTGAAGAAGTGGAAGCCGGTGGTCATCCCCAAGCAGTGAAAGCCGTATATAACGGTGAAGCGGATGTAGCCACAGTATATTTTAGCGCTCCTCTCCTGCCTGAAGGAACATGGGCAATGGGAGATAATCCTGACGTTCCTGATGAGGTCATCGAAGAATGTGGACCGAACGCGGATGGAAAATTATTCTGTGGCGAATACCGTGTATTAGATGCTCGTGCGGCCATCCTTACGGAAGCTCCTGACGTTGTTCAGAAAGTAAGAATTTTAGATCTCTCAGGTGAAATCCCTAATGACACAATGTCGTTCTCACCGGATTTCCCTGAGGACCTGAGACAACTCATTATGGATGCAGTTATTGCATATGTCGGATCAGAAGCGTGTGAAGAAACATTATGTAATGAAAAATTCTATGATTGGACCGGAGCTGCCCCAATTTTTGATGAAAATTTTGACGGAGTTCGCCTTCTCATGGAAGCCCAAGGAATTACTTTAGAAAATCTCGGTCAGTAACCAACTTTTATAATATCAACACTCAGTCCCGATAAATCTATCGGGACTGAGTTCGATATTTTTACTACAAACTGAGTAGTGGAAATAGTGAATAGGGATATACAATGCTGGAAATTAAGAATTTGACTAAAGAGTATGATGGAAATGTACAGGCTTTAGATAATGTCAGTTTTAATGTAAAGCAGGGAGAGTTTCTAGCAATTATCGGGTTGAGTGGTTCTGGAAAGTCAACCCTGCTAAGATGCATTAATCGTCTGGTTGAACCAACAAAAGGTGAAATTATCTGGGACGGTAATGATGTTACCAAAGCCAGTCAGGATGAATTAAGAAGAATACGCAGACAAATTGGAATGATATTTCAGCATTTTAATTTAGTTGAACGATCAAAAGTTCTTACCAATGTTTTAGCTGGAAGGCTAGGTTACACAAATCCAGCCATGAGTTTGGTCAATCGTTTTTCAAAAAATGATGTTGAGATGGCCTATAGACAACTAGACCGTGTCGGAATTCGAGAACAAGCAAATAAAAGAGCTGATGAGCTAAGTGGAGGTCAACAGCAGCGTGTTTCTATTGCAAGAGCCATGATGCAAAATCCACGAATAATTCTTGCGGATGAACCAGTTGCCAGCCTTGATCCGGTATTAGCGCATTCCATCATGCAATATCTAGAAAAAATTAATAAAGAAGACGGTGTAACTATAATTTGTAGTTTACATTTTTTGGATCTGGTTCATCGCTACGCTAACCGTGCGATTGCACTTAATGCTGGTGTACTCATGTTTGATGGTTCACCGAAAGAGATTGATGATGCGAAATTTAAAGATATTTATGGCAAAGAGGCCGAAAGAGTGGGATGAGGTGTGATTTGAAAAAGAAAAGTTCAATTCTTAAATCTTTACGTTTAGGCCTGTTTGTTTTGATAGGTATTATCGTTTTTGCTTATGCTTTTCAAGTGACAGATGTGAATTTTGAAACTACCAGGTCGGAAGTACGCATCACACAATTAACACGCGTTTTAAGGGCATTAGCAAATCCTGAATTAATAGAATATGATACGACCGAGGTTGATGTTGCAACCCCTTTCTATTTACCATGTCCTGATGATGGCAATTTGCCAGAAGAAATAAAGAATACAAATGAAGCATATATTCAAACGTCTGTCATTTGTGCTTCTCCAAAAGAAACAATTACTGTTGAAGGCTTCAACATGCCAGCCAACATTAAGGGACCTATAAATTTTTTGGCGGCAAGTGGAGTAAAAAGGCAGTTAGCGAATTATGAAACGAATAACGTAGGTTATTTTTCGGTCGATGTTGTGGTTCCAACCAGACAACCAGTAGCAGAAGCTCAATATATTGTAGCAACCATCAGAACTACAACTGGATTACCAAAATGGACAGATACTGCGAAAGCTACCTGGGATAAGATCATTGAAACCGTTTTTATCGCTCTTCTGGCAACTACGATTGGTACTGTGGCTTCAATTCCTATAAGTTTTATCGCAGCAAGAAACCTGATGAAAGATTCGTCAAGTACGCCAACCAGTACTGCGTTAAATTTAATCGGGTTCCCATTTGGGTTTTATATTGGATATATTTTTAGTAAATGGATTATTGATTTACTTTCTCCACTTCAAAATAATATATTTGTTACACTTGTCGGATTTTTAATTGCTGGTTTTTTCGCGTATATATTAATTCGGCGTGGTTTGCCTTCTGAGGATATTAAGAAACCGCCTACCAGTGTCCGAATACAGCGTTTTGTCTTTCTCCTTGGCGCTGGAATTTTGGCCATTCTTGCTATCATTCTTTTTGGTGAATTTGCCAAATTAGCAGGCAAGTCTTTGGAGGATATATTAGGCCCATTTGGCTTCCTTGGGTATGCAACATACCTGCTGGGAGATATCACCACGATGTTAGCGCCAGCTATAACTGCGATTGGATTTGGTGGCGTCGTATCTAGTTTGTTAAATAAATTTGGACTTTCATTACAGGATAAAGTCAGTAGCAAGATACTGAAAATTGTAAATCTTGTTTTATTAACAATAGCATTTGCTATATTATTTGTTCTGATAATGGCTGTGATAAATTGGTTCTATCAATTTAATAACCCGAATATTTCTCTTTACTACCCAATGATCTTAGGTGGTTTGGCTGGCATAATTCTGGGATTGATTATTAAACCAAAACATCCACTACCAACCGGATTCATCATTTATACAATCACTAGAACAATTCTTAACGCAACCAGGTCCATTGAGCCGCTGGTGATGGCCATCGTGGCAGTTATCTGGGTTGGCATTGGTCCATTTGCTGGGTCACTTGCATTGGCTTTGCATACAGTTGCCGCTTTAGCTAAATTATATTCAGAACAAGTTGAGAGTATTGATGATGGCCCATTGGAAGCGATACATGCAACTGGTGCTAATAAGCTACAGACGATTGTATATGCTGTCATTCCTCAAATTATTCCGCCATATATTTCTTTCACCATGTACCGATGGGACATTAATGTGAGGATGTCAACCATTATTGGATTTGTCGGTGGTGGTGGGATCGGTTTCCTTCTTCAACAGAACATCAATTTATTGAGTTACCGGGCTGCTTCCGTTCAAATGGTAGCAATTGCCATCGTTGTCGCAACAATGGATTACGTAAGCTCGAAGATTCGTGAGCAGATTGTCTAACAAAGATTTAAATATTTAAAACAAACAAGAGAGCAAGACGGGAAATCTAATTTGCTCTCTTAATTAATTTCGTGTAGCCAATATATACACTACACTTGAATTATAATACCCATCAATAATGATTAAAAAAACTGAGATTTTTACGAAATCTGATTTTCAATTCAAGGGGAGTGCTGACCTTGCTTTTGCTGTAGTCGTATTAGCCTCCTACTTTGCTATGTTTAGCTCTTTAAAAGAAACAAATTTAGTTCAATTATTGATTATGGTTATATTGGGGATTGCGTATATAACGATTGGAATTTACGGATACAATTTCGTGTCCAAACACAGACAATCTATGTGGGTTCCACTCTATTTTTTAATTCAGATTGTGATTGGTTCGGTCATTGTGTATCTTGGCAAAGGAGCAGGATTTTCTGCAATTTTATTACTCCCTCTTGCCGGCCATGCTGTTGTTTTAGCTCCTGGATATTGGTTATACCTTAGTAATCTTGCTATAGTTTTAGGATATGTTTGGGCAGTGCGACAGTATACAAATAATCTATCAGAGGTATGGTCCACATTACCCACGATATTAGCTGGCCTTATTTACATTATGGTGTTTACTCAAATGGCGATTGACGAAGAGCGATCAAAAAAAGAAGTTGAAAGATTGGTTTTGGAACTTGAAGAAGTCAACGAAAAATTAAGATCATATGCAAATGAAGTCGAACAATTAACAGTCATTAAAGAACGTAACAGAATAGCCAGGGAAATTCACGATGGACTGGGGCATTATTTAACAACTATTCATATGCAATTATTGGCAGCTCAAGCTATCATCGATGAAAACCCTGATAAGGCGAAAGATTCTATTGAGAAAGCAAGATCACAATCACAAATTGCTCTAATTGATGTGCGTCGTTCAGTTTCAACGTTAAGATTTGATCAGGGAGAAAAAGAATCAATTAATGATGCACTGGATCGGGCAATGAGACCTTGTGATTGGATTGGTATTCGATCGCACTTGGAAATTATTGGGGATGAAAGAATTCTCGATGAAACAATTAATTCAACAATTTATCGAATTGTACAGGAGACTGTCAATAATACCTGTAAATATTCAAAAGCTACGAATTATTTTTGTTCGCTGAATTATTCAAACAAGGAAAATCTATCCTTAATTATTTATGATGATGGAATTGGAATGAATGAATTTCGGTCAGGTTTTGGACTGCAAGGTCTTCGAGAGCGGATTGAGATTCTTGATGGTGTATTAAATATACAAACTTCCCCTCAAAAAGGTTTTAGAATAGAAATTGAGATGCCGTATGATCAAAAAAATTAAATTATTAATCGTTGATGATCAGGAACTATTTCGAGAAGGATTAATGACCCTGATATCTGTGCAGAATGATTTTGAAGTAGTGAGTCAATCTAATTCCGGTGAAGAAGCAATATTTGCAGCTACTAAGTTTCTTCCAGAGGTGATCTTAATGGACTTGCGTATGCCTGGAATTGGTGGGGTAGAAGCAACCAGAAGGATTCTCCAGCAACATTCAGGGATGAAAATTATCGTTTTAACTACCTTCGATGAAGATGATCTTGTATTCAATGCTTTACATGCTGGAGCTGTGGGCTATTTATTAAAAGATGTGTCTCCTGAAAAATTATTTGATGCCATACGTACTGCATACAGAGGTGAATATTATCTTCTTCCCTCCATCACCGCAAAAGTAATGGCTGAATTCACACGGTTGCCCAGATCACCGAAAATTGAATCGGGAATCCATTTTGAAAATTTATCAAGACGAGAATTGGAGATACTCAAAATAGTTGCCTCTGGCAAGAGTAATAAAGAAATAGCGATGTCATTGGTTATCGCTGAAGGCACTGTAAAAAATCATTTGACGAGTATTTTTAATAAATTAGAAGCTCGTGATCGAATGCATGCAGTCCTGATCGCCAAAGAGATTGGCATAATTTAATGTGATTGAAATATGACTGCAGCCACATGACATTGAACCAAATTTTCGTAAAATATTTTAGAAAGGATTTGATTTTCTTGTGACCTGGATAAAAAATAAATGGATTAGATTTATCTTCCAATTCTTAATTAGTTCAATTGCGGCAGCATTTAGCTCAATTATTTATTTAAGAAAAACCGAATTTACACCCATAACAATCCCAATTCTCGGACTATCTTTCGTCACAATCGGATTAATATGGGGGTTTTTATTCATCATCAGATATCTCTCTCTAAAAAAGGCAGAAACATACCTCTTATTTCCCTTCTTAGTTTTTTCTTCTACAGGAATGCCATTCTTATTAGGTGAAATGCATTTATTGGATTTTATCCTTTATATTGGTATCGGGATTGGGATTTGTTTCTTATTGGCTGGATTAATTTGGAAATTAATTGGTTTTATCATCCCTGGGTCATTATTGGTAGGCTTGGCTCCAGGCCTTTACTTCGCTTGGGAGAACACAAGCTTAAACAATCCTCTGGAACAAACAGGAATTATGTTAGTCGGGTTCGCCTTCGGCTGGGGTTTAATTACGGTAACATCCCGAACCTTAACCAGAAAGTTTGTCTGGTGGCCATTAATTCCTGGTGGCATATTAGCTGTTGTTGGCTGGGGATTATATATCGCCGGTAACCCAGAAAGTGCGATTGGGTTTATTGGCAACACAGGTTCTGTTGGGTTAATTATCTTTGGAATTTATATTTTATTGATGCGTAGAAGTTTTCATCAGTAACAATTTTCTTTAAGGGGGTATAATTGCAATCCTGAAATTTTCAGGATCTTTTATTTAATAGGTGAATTATGTTAACAAAACGAGAAGAAATTCGCAATATTGCTATCATTGCACATGTAGACCATGGAAAAACAACTCTTTTAGATGCTTTATTGATACAAACGAAGGTTTTTGCTGAACATCAAATCGTCAATGAGCGGGTGATGGATTCCTATGATCTTGAAAGAGAACGGGGTATAACAATTTTATCTAAGAATACATCCGTTGTATATCATGATGTCAGGACTGATAAAGAAATCAAAATTAATATTATCGATACCCCCGGGCATGCCGATTTTGGTGGAGAAGTGGAACGTGTTTTAAATATGGTGGACGGTGTCCTCCTATTGGTTGATGCTGCAGAAGGTCCAATGCCTCAAACACGGTTTGTTTTAAAGAAAGCGCTCTCAATGGGGTTAAAAACGATTGTAGTTATCAACAAAATTGATCGAAAAGACGCTGTTCCCCAAAGAGCGCTGAATGACACATTTGATTTATTTATTGAATTAGGAGCAGATGAAGATCAGGCTAGTTTTTCAATCGTTTATTGTAATGCTGTATTAGGAAAATCCAGTTTAACTGAGACTGATCTGGATAATGACTTGAAAGCCTTGTTTGAGACAATCATTGATCAAATTCCCGGACCGAAGGTTGATAAAGATGCGCCTTTTCAAATGTTGATTGCCAATCTGGGATATGATGAGCATTTAGGGATAACCTGCCTGGGAAGAGTTTTTTCAGGTTCTGCTGTAGAAGGTGAAAATATTATCATCATCAAGAATAACGATAAGATTGTTAACGAAAAAATTAAATATTTGTTTGAATTCGATGGATTAAAAAAGAAGCGGTCCAAGCAAATTTCAGCTGGAGATATAGCCTTTATTGCCGGTATCCAGGAAGTTAGTATTGGGGAAACTCTTTCGTCACCGGAAAACACCAAACCTTTACCTCGAATTACAGTGGAAGAACCAACTGTAAAGATGAGTTTTGAAGTTAACAATTCTCCATTTTCCGGTCGATCTGGAAAATTTCTGACCACACGTCAGATTCGAGAGCGCTTATACAGGGAAACAAAAAGCAATATGGCTTTGAGAGTAGAAGATACCGAATACGCAGACCGTTTCATTGTTTCAGGTAGAGGTGAATTACATCTGGCGATTCTAATTGAGACCATGCGACGCGAAGGATATGAATTTCAAGTATCCAAGCCTGAGGTAATATTTCGCGAGGATTCAAATGGAAAACTATTAGAACCTTTCGAGGAAGCCATTATTGAAGTTGTGAATGATTTTGTGGGTGCTGTTATCGAACTCTTTGGTGCCAGGAGGGGACAGTTAATAAGTATGGAGAATAAACTGGATGCAACGATCATTCGCTATCAAATTCCAACAAGAGGTCTGCTTGGTTTGCGCCAACAATTTATGACCATTACTCGGGGTCAAGGAATTATTCACACCATTGTCTCTGGCTATTTTCCACACACAGGAGAGGTACCTACTAGAAAATCCAGTTCTTTGGTTGCCTGGGAAAATGGTATTTCGACGACTTATGGTTTAAAAAATGCCGAAGAAAGAGGTACGCTATTTATCGAAGCTGGTATGGAAGTCTATGGTGGCATGGTAATTGGAGAAACATTCAACGAAAGTGACATCACAGTAAACGTTAGCAAGAAAAAACACCTTACCAATATGCGATCTTCAAATAAAGATCTCGAATATCGATTATCGACTCCACGTGAAATGTCGCTCGATGAGGCCATGGAGTTCCTGGCAGATGACGAGCTTTTGGAAGTTACACCAAATTTATTTCGAATTCGTAAAAGAATTCTCAAAGCTGAAGATAGAGGCAAAGCACTCAAAGCGAAATTAACTTTAATAGAATAATTGATGGAAGATGATATTCTGATTAAGTATCCTCGTAGAAAAATTATCAGGCGCATATTAAAAGAATTAGCCAGATTATTGGTATTTTCTCTACTCAAAATAGAAGTAAATGGATTAGAAAATTTCCCCAAAAACGGTCCATATATTGTTGTAGGAAACCATGTCTCATCTCTTGAACCAATTATTATGGTCATACTCGTACCGCATCAACTGGAGTATTTAGGGGCTGGTGATATACCCATTGACCCTAAGATGTCTTTCATAACACGTTTATATCAATTTATCCCAATCATGCGGGGACAAATTGATCAAAATGGTTTGAACAAAGCACAGGCTGTCCTCTCACAAAATGGAGTTCTAGGTATTTTTCCTGAAGGAGGAATTTGGGAAAAAAAATTAAAAGAACCCAAAATTGGAACAAGTTGGGTTGCTTATAAATCAAAAGCACCGATACTTCCAATGGGCTTTATTGGAATGAATGGTTCCATGCAAAAAGCTTTATCTTTTAAAAGACCTAAAGTAACTGTAAATATTGGACAACTATTATCGTATGAAGAGATTTTTCCTGATGATTTATCATTAAAGATTTCCATGAAGCAAGGCGCATTAAAAATTATGGAAAAAATTTCTGATTTGTTACCACCAGATGAGATTATCAATCCTGATCAGCCTAATCAAAAAGATCTGATTTATTTTTCAATTGATAAAATCGGAAATGAAAATTTGATTGAT
>CALOAF010000009.1:0-10318 GCA_942491385.1 uncultured Anaerolineaceae bacterium
CGTTTGCAATATTAGAACCTTCAATCCGCATGATACTCTCCTGGGCCCTCCCATAGCTCAATAGGTTGATGCTACCGTACCACACGATTTTTTGATCCATAATGGCAAATTTCTGGTGGATATTCGATCTATATATGATGTTTATCCCGCTGCGGGTTAAGAGATCCAAAGCCTTTTGTAAAACAGGGTGATCCTTCTTTGGGAAATCCTCTTTCGGACGGGTCACGACGGTGATAAGGATGTGTTCCTCGATTGCAGTTTTCAAATGCTGTATCATTTGATGGGTACGTCTTTGTCTTGCAAACGGACTTACGACCAGGATTTCTTTTTTGGCCGCAACAATATCCTGATTGAATACAGAAATAAAATTATCCTTATTGAATATGATATCCAGTGGGGTGTCCATAACCTCTTCCCCCTTGGCCTTATAACCCATTGAAGCGTATCCGTTCAGGCGCCTTTGGTACATGTTCTCGAGCATCTTTATCTGGATGTCTACATAATCATAGATCCGAACCTCTTTTTTCGTTTTGAACAGTCGGTGGAGTCTGCCTGCATATTGCTGCAGTGTCCCTTTCCAGGATATTGGCATGGCCAAAAAAAGCGTATCCAGGCGCGGTTCATCAAACCCCTCTCCGATAAAATGACCGGTTGCCACCAGAACGATATTTTTTTCGGCGGGAATGTTGGCGATGCGCTCAAAGGTTTCCCGGGTTGACTTCCTCCCCATGCCACCAGTGAGAGCGATGACGTTCGGTAAATTTTCTTCTATTCTTTTTGCAAGCCGCTCCACATGTTTCGTTCTGAGAGTCAGAACAAGGCAGCTTCTGCCCTGACGGAAATTTTTGATTACATCCTCGACAATCAACTGGTTTCTGAAGTCGTTATCCATGATTTCGGAATATAATTCCTGAATGGATAGGTCTTTTGAATCGGTACCCAGAGGAATTCTCAAGGGGGTAAATCGGGGGATAATGTAATGATCAAAAGGTCTGTTCTCTGCCTGTTTTTTGGGATTGTCCCGATAGCGGATCGGGCCGCAATGCATAAACAAAATCGGGTGGTGCCCGTCTTTTCGTGTCGGTGTGGCGGTGAGGCCATAAATGTATTTTGCATTGGTTGTTTTTAAAATCTGTTCATAGGTGAATGCCGAGGCATGATGACATTCATCGGCAATGACGAGTCCGTAATTTTTGACGCACTCCTTGACTTCACCCTGTCTGCTGAGCGACTGCATGATTGCAATATCGATAATTCCGCTCAGCGCATTTTTACCACCCCCTATTTGTCCGATAACGCTTTTCTTTTTCCTGCGCCCTTTTTTGGGGGGCGTGGTGATCGGCTCCTCCGGCAATGTTTCGTTGACTGTGAGGAATTCTGAAAGCCTTTCCCTCCATTGCGACACCAGGTTGATCTTGTCCACCAAGATCAACGTGTTTATTTTTTTCTCCGCAATTAGTTTGATTGCCACGACTGTTTTGCCAAAGGCTGTTGTGCCTGAAAGGATGCCAATGTCATGCTGGAGCAGATGCCTGAGGGCCAGGGGCTGTTCATCTCTAAGTTGGCCTTTGAATTCCACATCTATCCTGTTGCCACTAAAGGTTTTATTGACTATCCTGACATCGATGCCGAGTGTTTCGAGTTCATCAAGCAATTCCGGCTCGCTTCCTCTGGGCAGGCACAGATAGTCTTTGGTTTCATCTGCGCAAGAGATGACCCGCGGATGCCCGTAGGTAGGCAGACGCATAGCCTGCTGCCGGTAAAACATCGGATTTTTAAAAGATGCGAGACGCTTCAACCGATTGAGTGCCCTTTGGGAGATTCCGGCTTTCGGAACAAACAGCATGTTCGCTTTGACAATTTCGAGATGATCTGGAAAATCGTCTTTTTCTAATATTTTTTTTGGACGCTGGGTTTCCCAGGGTTTCTCTTCTTCGTCCATCTTTAAATTACCCAACTCATTCCCATGGGAAAGTACTGAGATAAGATCTTCTAATTGGTTTTCTGAGATTCTTTGAATCGAGGAAAGGAATCTCCATTGGTCACTATACGATCGAAAACTATCATCGACAAATTCACTGTTTGATTTTTCCCTGGCTGTTTTTTGCAGCGGCAGCGCAATCAGGTTTCCCAAACCGCCCTTGGGCATGGTGTCCTGGCTCGGGAACAACCTGTCATAGGACTGAAATTTTATTTCATGTCGCCTGTCCATTGTACAGGTAAGCAGGGCAGTACCGAATTTCCGTGCAAGAACGGCAGAAATTGATTTTTCAAAGAAAAACCAAGCATGACAACCAACACCGGAACGTGAACGTTCAATCGCCAGGGGGATCTCAAACTCGTTGCAAACATCCCGTACCGCGGATACATCTTTTAGCCAGTCCGCCTCATCGAAATCCATTGCCAGAAAGCAGCATGTTTCATCCGGCAACATGGGATAGATGCCGACGACGGTATTTCCTCTGAGATGATCCTCAATGGCATTTTCATCCAATACGGCATATGCTTTATTTTTGCATTTTGAGCAGGGAATTTTGGGCTTACTGCATACCCCTGGTTGCCATTGATTCAGACAGACCGGTGCGTACCCCGATGTTCCTTTATTTTTATTTTCCCATCGCCTTGCGTAGACATCCTTACGACCTTTGAACAGGGACATAAACAGCCGAATTTTCGAAGTTGAATCCGAGGTGCTGTTAATATTTATAAGAGGCTTTATATCATTCGATTCACCATCAGGCACAAATTCCATCTGAATTGCTTGGGTTGTGTTTCGTGGGGCTTGTGCTTCCTGCAATCCGAGTTTGGCTTTCAACCTTCGGTTTTCTCGTGTTAATTGATCTACTTGTTCTAATAGGGAGTTATACTTTTTGAATAATTCCTGATACTCCATGATTATACCCATGGACCTGGAGCAGACCATTTTGAAGGAGGTGATTTGTCCGACATCAGTGCCGATGTAATAGGGCCGATAAAATCCTTCACTTGCTTGACGATCTCTTCAAACTTTTCAGGAATGTGATCTTGTCTGAGTTTTTTCCGGAAAGCATTCCATTGGGTTTGTTTGGTTGAGATGAACTCATCAGAAAAGGCAACTATGTTGACTGGTAAAGAAGTCCCGCGTTGTTCAAGTGTCAACTTTATGGCTTCCGATAGCTCCCTTCCTTCAAAGCCAAAATTGCGGGAGAGCAACCAGATGTCATGAAAATCCTTCATCCGACTATTCAATTCACGGTGTTTCAGCATCGCTTCAAATTTCTCAGCAATCAAACTCTCACGGCTGTAACACAGCAACCACGGTGAGGGGAATTCTAACATGGAGGGGATTTCAGTTTTTTCAGGCGCGGGATAAACAACATCACCGAATCCGATATCAATTTGCATATTCAGCGACATTGTATCTATTTTTGCAGGGAACCAGATTCTTACACCTTGATATTCAGCCTCTTCGGCAATCGTCTCAACTTTTATCTGTTCAGCGAAATAAATTAGGCCATCCGGTTCAATCTCAATAGATAATATATCCTCTACAATGGACGTAAGCTGTGAGGTATCATTATTTGTCCTGCCAAGCAGATCAATGTCCATCGTCGGTCTGATTTCGGGAGCCTGCCAAATACGAAGCATCAGGGCCCCTTTAAGAATAAATCGATTTGCATGGTGAGATAGGGAAAGGCGATATAGAAACCGTTCCATGGCATAATATTGAACAAGTTCATGAAAAGGACGGATATCAGCCCTTGATTTATTTAGCAGTTTTTGCCTTACAGATGCCGCGATATTTTTCAGCGGTCTTTTGGTCAAATCGTTGCCTCCAGATAGGGCATCATAATTTTTTTTACGCGACACACCTCGGAAAACATAAGTAGCTTTTTGAGATCGAATTTTTTTCGCGATTTGTATAGCTTGAGCGCTTCAAGGACAACATCCATTCCAATTTTGTTTCTGAATTTGAAGCAGTCGGCAAGGGTCTTTTCCGGGGTGTAGATTTTTACAGACGCACCATCAATGACATGCCTTTCGATTCCGACGTTGTATGCTTCATTAGAGTAACGATGGACTTGAATTGGAGGATAGTCGATTGACGGTATTCTTGAGTTTCTTGATACGGCCATGTAAACTGAGTGTGGAATCTCGGTTGTGATATTGTGATACGACAAGGCGGAAATAAGACAGATGACGGCATTAGGGTACCGGAGGCTTACGGTAACCAGGTCCGGGTTGGATATCGGAGGCAGTTCCTTCAGCCGGTAAACGCCTCTGCTCACTTGCTCGATAACTCTCTTGTCTCTGAGCGCATACAGCATATAGCGCGTAATACCATGTGCGATGGCCTCGCTCATTCGAAGTTGACCACCATTTCTAAGGAATATCTCTATCGGGTCCTTTTTCATTTATACACAGACAAAATGTTTCCATTTGTTGATAAGTGGATACATTTTGTCTGATCGCAGTTTAAAAATCAAGGGAAATATTTGAAATTCATTCTTTTGCCAAGTGGAAAAACCACCCGGGCTATGGGGGAGTACAGGATTACCCTCTGCCTGCAGATGGAACGGTTTCTACCAGAGTAGATATTCAGTAAACATTCGGTAAACCGCTGCAAACCCCTGTGGCTGTAAGGCCCAACGTAGGTTCGACTCCCGCCGCCTCCACCATTATTTGTAAACAAATACGGGATGTTAGTTTATTTTAGCATCCTTTTTTGTTTCCCAACGGTATCCCCACTCTTTTATTAATAACTTCCTTATTTTTTGCGGCTTTCAACAAAGCTTGTAACAGGCAGGTGTATCGGGGAAAGCCGGACCTTCTGTTAGATCTGCCACTGTTTCTCTTACATATGGAAAAATAATTGCAGGGCAATTAATATCAGTGAGCTGATTAATAAGTTTTTTATCAGATCCCTCTTTTATTTCAAATAAACCATAGTAGATAAGATCTAATGTAAACGGGAAATTTTTGGTTTTCTTTTCCCCGGGAATATTTAGACACAGCTCAACCACCAAAAGCTGTTCTTTTTTGAAGAAATTTCCGTTAGTTACAATATCGAAATTGACGGGATCTGTTTTTTCTTGAGCGTTATAATCATCTTCCAGGGCAAATTTTAAATTTTTAATTCTTATATCTTTAAGCTGCATTGAGGCCTTTATTCTCATCCCAATTACTTGTGACATAATCGTCTGAAGGATAAACCAGACTCTTATTGACATCCCATTGTTTCAAATTTTCAGGGTTAAAATACTCAACTGATTCATGAATAAGTTTTTTGCCTCTTATGCCACAACTATCACTATCAACTTGATATTTTTCATTTTCAACAAATTTGAATTCAAAATGGCAATTTAATGCCTCGGCAAGTGAAAGAGCTCGCTTAAGAGTAATGTTTGACCCGTTATTCAAAAGTCTTGAAACTGCTGCTCGATTTACCTGGAGCTTTTCTGATAACTGTGATCGACTAACACCACTTTTTTCCATTATTTCTATCAGTTTCTCAGTAAAATCCATTTCTACTTCGGCCAGTTTATATTCAAAGCTATCTTTAACCTTTTTATATTCCTCTTTGAACCAGCCATAGGTTTTCTAGCTTTTCCCCTCAATTTCTTTCAAATATTCATTTTTAGCTTTAGGGCTCTTTTAATACAGATGGCTTTGCCTTCTTATCTTTTTTTATCGTCCCATTTGTTAAAATAATTAGCTTACCTATGTGGAAAAAGCAGTAAAGGCGTACCTGATTCCTCTTAATCGCATAAATTCCATTGCCTTCGTTTCTGAACTTTGAATATTCTGGGGCGGGCCATTCTGAGCAATGTGTTCCAAGCTTTGTATTATGAAGGCGCTTTCGTCATTATCAAGTCCAGTAATAAATGTCTGAACATGCGATTTGCCATTTTTGACCAATTCACAAATTTGAAACCGATTCCCAGATATAATTTTATTTATTTCGATTGCCACCGGTGTTAACCTGAAGTTAATGGTTGCTTAGCTTCTGGTTGCTTTTTTCAAAAAAATCTTACTACTTCATTGTCCTACGTAGCACAAATTGTGCTTTTAGATTTTTTTTTACACAGTATATAGACAACGAGCCCTCTATGACAAATATTATTTTTCCTTGCTTTTGCTCCTGTTTACCTTTGATGTCGCTTCATAAATTTCCTTAGCATCAGAAGATTTAAATTGAAGATACCTATCAAAGGCTTTATTCGTGGTATGTAATGTTCCAGAATTTCTTATTTTTTCGGGAGAATAAAACTCTCTAAGCGCTGTTGTAGAACTATGGCGGGTACCGCCATACAGGTCAACACCATCTATCCCAAGATTCGAACAGGCCTTTTCCACCATTTATACAGGTATTTATTTCCAAAGATTTGACCACCAGATACTCCCGAGATTCCATTCACATGCCTGGAAAAATTAAGCTCCGGTAATCCTCGCGGCATAGCATCGAGAATGGCTATATCTTCACCGACCATCGGAACCAGCTTCGGCCGTTTTTCCTTCGGATGTGGAAATGAAATACCCTAATTTAACATCAATATCCTTTTCCTTGAGGTTCAACAATTCCCCTGGTCGGATCGAAAATGTATGTAGCCAGCCACTTTATACCCAACCAAACCTGTGGGATTTATATGGTAGATCATAGTGATAAACCTCATCAATAATGGCTGCCTGTGAATCCTTATGGCAATGATTTCTTTTTCTGAATCCAAGTTCAAAAGTGGTGTTTCCGGGAATTCTGGCATGGAAATTCTTTCACGCTGTTTCACCCACACAAAAACCATGAAGACCGGATTTCATATTTGGATTTGGTTTTAGCTGACACCTCCTGAGAATGAAGGAAATCTTCAATTTCACCATCCAATGGATTTCACATTCATCTGACCCCATATAGCGATGGCCTTGGTCATGTAATTCCTTAGATTATTAAGTGATTTTCGTTTAACCTCCTTTCTTTTTGACCTCAAATCATTTCAAAGCCAATGTTTCAAATCCCAGAGGATTGTTGACCCTGTAATCCCTATGGTCATAGGTTCCCTGGTCAACCTCCCATCGCAGGCCATCAAGAAACCTTTCAGCTTCCAGGTAATTATTGAATCGCCTTTCGGGTATTTCTCCCAAACTGAACACGAACTGGCCGTTTGCTTGTTGCTGGGAGTGCGATTCACAGAATAGACCACGGCGCCGATCGTCATGGCTAAATTGACCACCGCAAATAGGGCATTTTTGATCGGAATAGATCCGGCCGCGCATGCACAGACCTCCAAGGTAGGATGGAATCTGATTAGCATGCCATGGAGCGGTGGTCAATATTATGAGCCTATGCGGTTAATTTAATGAACATTCATTCCAAAGAATTCTTTTTCTCCTTTTGACAATGGTTTTTAATTTTCCCGTGACCGAAAGTATTTAGCCCTTTTGTGGCTACCGATTCATTGAATTCTTTTGTCCCTTCCGATTTCTTTGGTTTTAAAAGGAAAATTGAAAACAACATTTTCCAAGCTGAATTTTTCTGGACTGTCCACACCTTCCATTTCGATATTTAGCGCCTGCAGTGAGGACAGATATCCAAACGCTTGGGCAACAAGCTGTTTTTCATCCGCATTTATCGCTTTGTATCTAACCAGAGGAACCGGATTTTTCATTCCACGAAAACCATTTTGAACTACCTGCCACCAAGGCAACGTTTTTCTTTGATTCCTTTGGTGTTTACCTGGGCTATCCTTGAAGTTAAGCCATTCCACCGTGCAGTACGCCCAGGCATTCCCATAGTATTTTTGCAGATCAATATGGTTTTCTAATCCGAGTTGCTTGAGAACTTCTCTTCTCAATTGATATTCAATCCTGATTACTTTTGACCCTTTTGGAATTTCGTCTAATCCCCAAACGTCAAACATCCATTCTTTGCTTGACTGTTCCTTAATTTCTAACGGTTTACTTCGCAAAGCCTTGCCATTATGGGACTATTGCGAGTGCCGATGACAATCGTTTGAAGCTTTTCGATTTTATTTCCGAGGTGAACCGTGATTTTATTGCATCGGGATACGGAAAATTTCAGCAAATCAACTGACCACAATGATTCAGGAAGGATGACATCAACACAAAGATCGACACGGCTAAGTTTAATTGAAGCTATACGACCGCCAGCACTGACCAAATAGTCCAATATCAACTGAATGGATTTTCTGACACCCAAGCGCCATAAAGTTTCAGAGCGTATGGTCACCATAACACTTGGCCGGCTGATCGGTATTGCCCAATTGCCGATCATTAGCGCATACTGTTATGGACTGGCCATTCATAACCATTCGAGTCATGCGCTTTTGAGATTAAAATAAAATCGTTTTCAGTGAACGCGTTGGTAATTGTGAACGGAATGTCATTTCCGTTTTTTTTGGCCAGAACCTTTTTCTCCGTTAAATAATCAAAAAATGGGGCATCATCCCAATAGACGTCGACAGAAAGGGAAAGGGCATCAACGTTCGAAGCCAAAGCCTTTATTTCTTCTGGAGCCCAAGAACTTACATTTGGAGGGGGGCTGTTAGTAATCCGCCCCCCATTGGATTTCGAATCAATTAAAGGAACATTTGTTTGTTTGGAATGTCTACATTTATCCATTAAAAAGTTTTCTCCTCCTATGGTTATGGAGATTTACTGACACTACAGGGGGGATTGATATTCTTTACCTGTTTGAGTGCCGAAAGGCCCTCTTTTCAGGTCAGCCAAGTGCCGGTCCCGTGGAAAGTTCTGGCGCTTGGCTTTTTGTTTTTTAATCCCCCGTTTAAAACGTCAAGACCATCCATGCTCATCATCTTTTTAATTTGATCAATTTTTCTTCTGCTGGCTCCAACCATCTTCCAGAATCACGTCTATTCGCAAATCCGGTCAACGAGTCCACGGCATAGTTATTAGAAATGCGCAACAAGCATTCCGTCTTTTCCGCAACAGTCATCTTCCATTTTTGGTTCATCTATTCAAAATTAACCTTTTTCATCTTTTTCTGTCTGTCACATTCCTCCCGATAATGTTACGAGCACACGAAAGTTTTTCATTGTCGCCGGTGTTTTTCTTTCTCCGCATCATTTTTGGCCTGCACGAGCTCGGGCAATCTATCCAGATTGCCCGCCTCGCAGCCACCTATAAGCTGAAGGGCTTACTTCAATGGC
Source organism: uncultured Anaerolineaceae bacterium (assembly GCA_942491385.1). Taxonomy (GTDB): domain Bacteria; phylum Chloroflexota; class Anaerolineae; order Anaerolineales; family Anaerolineaceae; genus UBA6170. The sequence goes on from CALOAF010000009.1 coordinate 9,162, forward strand.
AGGGATTCCCTACCTTCTAAACCGCCGTCCCCCGTTCCTTTCGGCTGATAGCTCCAAAGGCAGCTTTCAGTGTCAAGGGCAAGTTCCGCTTCGCTACATCGTCGAAGGCACCCTTGACCCTGCCACCTTTTCCGCCATTGATTCAGCCGAAACGGGGGCGTCTGAAGGTGGTGAATGACTCATCATTTATACAGGAAAATGACTTGTACCTGAGTGCTAAAAAAGGCAGCCAGTTGTCTGTGCGTCATTCCAAGGGATCGGCGGTATTTCGGAAGGTAATCAGCTTCATCCAGAAACGGCGGATTTAGTGACTCCCACGAAGTAAAAAAGATAGTACTTCGGTGATAGAAGAATCAAGATTCGATCAACGCTTAATTTGGATATATGCACACATAAAACCATTTTCCGGGCGGACCTATCCACTGGATTTCATTAAACTGCCAGGCAGCAAGTAGCTTCTTTTAAACTGCCGCCAGTTTTTTTCTGGCCATCGTTAGCAAATTGGCGGCACCAATGACGATAATACATGTGGGATTTGAAAGAACGGAATCCTTTCCAGGTACAACGTGTCAAACCGAAACTGCGCTTGAGCCAGGATATCCCGGCCTCGATCCCGGCGCGAAAGCGCCGGAGTTTTTTGTAAACGTACTCGCTGCGGCACATGTCCGTTTCTTTCAGCTGCGCTTTTTGCAAAACAGACGTCTTCTTTGATCTTTCGTGCTCTTTTGGCTTTCGATAAGTTGTCTTTTGACGCGAACCCACCCGTTCAGAGCCACCTTCAACGGGTACTGACCATAGATCTGTTGTTGACGATCAAGCATCTGTTCAACCAATTCCGGGTCGGCGGGATTACCTTCAAGGATCACACAATCCAGGATCAGGTTTGAAGCACCGCCAGTCAGGCAAATCTTATGACCATAGTAGGTGTCCTGGCTGTCCTTGACGATGATGTCGGTGTGTTCTTCGAAAATAGAACCACCTTTCTGGTCTGCAGGCATGCTTTCGCCTTTGATGACACGCCGGTAGGTCTGGTCATCTACCTGTCCTGGCCAAGTCGCCATAATGTTTGATTTCGTTTAGCAATTCAAACAGGACGATGTTTGTCGTGCACAGATCCCCCAAAAGCTCCTCGGCGTTTATGGCGTATCCGATGGTTT
>CALOAF010000010.1:0-11534 GCA_942491385.1 uncultured Anaerolineaceae bacterium
AATGCCGGAGTGATCATCTTGTGGGGAAAAAACCCAGCGGAAACGAATATCCAGCAAATGATGCCCATCCGAAAGGCACAGGAAAAAGGAGCCCGGTTAATTGTCGTTGATCCCCGATATACGCCTTCAGCACAAAAAGCGGACCTTCTGGTACAACCCATTCCAGGTACTGATGCCCTGTTGGCTTTGAGTATTGCTAAAATGCTGATTGAGCAGGATGAAGTTGATCATGACTTTATCGAAAAATATGTGCTGGGTTATAAAGCCTTTAAAGCAGAAGTTCTGAAAATAGACCTGAAGGAATCGGAAAAAATTTGCGGTGTGCCGATTACTTTTATGGAAAAAATAGCCCAAACCATTGCCAAATATGGTCCGATGACGCTGGTGGTTGGTTATGGCATGCAACGATACAGCAACGGGGGACAAACCACGCGCTGTCTGTTAGCTTTGTCTGTAATTACCGGCAATATTGGCAAACCCGGCGCCTGCTGGCATTATGCGGATCTCCAGGGAGATATTTTCAGTGCGGTCAAAGAACCGGAAAGTTATTATCCAGTTGAAGTTGATCAGGATGTATTTCGAAGAAGCATTTCCACTGCTAAACTGGGGGAACACATGCTCCAGCAACGAAACCCCGAATTAAAAATGGCCTGGGTGGAAAGGGGTAACCCCGTTACTCAGAATCCGGATAGTAATAAGGTTATTGAGGCTTTTCGTAATCTTGAATTTGTGGTTGTGGTGGATCAATTCCTTACGGATACTGCCATGGAAGCAGACATCATACTTCCTGCCAAATCGATGTTTGAACAAACGGACATCATTTCTTCCTATTGGAATCCCTATGTACAACTTAGGCCTAAAGTTATTGAACCGATGGGGGAGGTGAAACCGGAAACGGAGATCTATTATCATCTGGCTCAGGCCATGGGTTTTTCTCAGGAGGTCATCGACCAGCATATTCCCCGGCCTGATGATGAGATTATTGAGCAATGGCTTGAGCATAGATTGAAGCCCTTTCCGGGGTTGTCCTTGGAAAAATTAAAAGATGGCCCTGTTTTGGCGCCAGGGTTGCAAGTGGTAGCCTTTAGTGATTTTAAATTTCCAACACCTTCGGGAAAGATAGAATTATATTCCGACGTCGCCGCGAGAAATTGGAGTGTTCCTCCTTTGCCGACCTATGAACCTGTGATGGAAAGTAAGCAAAATTCTCCGGAATTTCCCTTTGCTTTGTTGTCGCCCAATACGAAAAACAGGATTCATTCTCAGTTTGGAAACCTACAGGTGATTAAGTCGGCAGCTCCGGAAGTTTATGCCACCATCAGCGCAGTGGATGCCAGGCAGAAAAATATAAAGACAGGAGATAAAATTCGCGTTTTTAATAACCGGGGAGCGCTGGTCATAAAAGCTCAAACAGACCAATGGTTACGACCGGGTTGTATCGTCATTTACAATGGTTATTGGCACCAGGAGGGTGCCTGCCCAAATATCCTTTCAAAAGGACGTGAAACGGATATGGGATATGGAACCGCTTTTCATGACAATATGGTTGATTACGCAAAGTTATAGATGTTTACAGACAGGATTTGAATTTTAGTAGGCAGAAACTGCAGAATTGCTCTTGAAATGCTGCCAAAATGATAAGCGATTAATGAGTCAGACAATCCAGAATATTTTCGTTTTTGATCAAAACAAATGTGTTGGCTGTAATGCCTGCTCTGTTGCCTGTATGAATGAGAACGGAGTAGATCCGGCTATTCCCTGGCGAAATATTTATGCGGGCCCAGCTGACCAACCCGATTTACCACTCTTTTACCTCTCCATGTCCTGTAATCATTGTGCAGATGCGCCTTGTATGGCAGGCTGTCCGGCATTGGCTTATTCCAGGGATGATATTACAGGAGCTGTACTGCATCATGCTGATAAATGTATCGGTTGTCAGTATTGTACCTGGACCTGTCCGTTTGATGCACCCAAGTACAACCCGGATAAGGGAATTGTAGAGAAATGTACCTTTTGTAACCATCGTTTATTGGAGGGCCGTAAACCGGCTTGTGCAGAATTATGTCCTGTGGGTGCCCTGGAAGTAGAACAAACTACCTTTTCCCGGGAGGAATCTTTGAACTCAAGCCCGGTACCGGTAGATGTGGGTTCAAAAATAAAAATCATCCCGTTGGGGTCGGCAAGAGGACCGGTGATGGATTTGTCGTTGTTTGATGGCCTGGAACCTGCCGTGATTGCTTCCCGCAAAACAAAGATTTCTGCGCGTAAAGAATGGCCTTTGCTGGTGTTTACTTTGCTGGTTTCGGGCATGGTTGGAACCTATGCCTCTGGTATTACATCAGGATTTTCCGTGGAGCAGAAATTGCTCCTGGTAGGAACGGGATTGCTGGCGGCCCTTTTCAGTACGATGCATTTGGGAAAAAAGCTTAAGGCATGGAGAGCAGTTTTGAATGTCCGCCATTCGTGGTTGAGCCGGGAGATTTTATGCTTTGGTTTGTTCATGACAACCTTATTGGCAGATCTTTTAATTTTTGAACTTCCTGATTGGATAGGTATCCTGTTTGGAACAGGTCTGCTGGTAAGTATTGATATGTTGTACCAGGCGGCTACCTGGAGGTGGAAAACGAAATTTCACAGTGCCCAGGTATTATGGATCGCGATAACCGTATTTTGTCTCTTAAAGTCCTGGTTGGCAGCATTGGCCATCATTGGCTTTCTAAGGATTTTATTGTATTTTTATAGAAAGGGAAATGATGCCAGGCTATTTACGGAATGGTTGCGGGTAACCTGTCTGGGAGCGGCGATCGTTTTTGCATTCTACGGGAGTTTCTGGGGGGCAGTCTTTCTTTTGGCTGCAGGAGAAATTATAGACAGAATCGAATTCTATGATGAACTAAAAGTTTCCCACCCTCAAGAAGAAATTAACTCAAAAGATGGATCGTAATTCCACTTGATTGAAAATAAATACCCATTTGCACCATTTTGTTAACCATAAAAGAAGATGTGATGCAATCTGTTTATTTATCAATGATGTTGTTTTTTGCCTTGATCTTTGTAATCACTACCATGATGATTGCCGTTTTTTTGCGCAAGCGTGGCGAGAAAGTCCAATTCCTCTGGATCAAGTTGATGATGATCTCCTATGCAGATCAATACCGGAAAATCACCAGGGCTGAAACGGGAAGAGTAGGGGTTCTGTATTATTTCTGGATCATCTCCATCAACCTTGCCCTTTTGAGCTTTTTCCTCTATCTTTTCCTGGGATGAGCAGTTTAGTCCACTGATTATTTACTAATTTCACCCGGGAAATAATGATCGATGAAAGTTTTACATACATCTGACTGGCATCTGGGGCAGAACTTCATGAATAATTCCCGTGAAGAAGAACATCAGCTGGCGCTTGACTGGTTGATCGATCTGATTCGGGCCCAGGATGTAGAGGTTTTTATCCTTGCCGGGGATGTTTTTGATATCGGCAACCCTCCGAGTTATGCTCGCCGATTATATTACGATTTTCTTCGTAAACTCATTAAAACTTCCTGTCGTCATATTGTGATCACGGGAGGCAATCACGATTCCCCTTCCATGTTGAATGCTCCGGCGGAGTTATTGAAAATATTCAACATCCATGTAATTGGCGCAGCTACCGGGGATTGGAAGGATGAGGTACTGGAACTTAAAAATGAGAAAGGCGAATTGGAAATGGTGGTGGGGGCAGTACCCTTTCTTCGGGAGCGCGATCTGCGATACAGCGTGGCAGGGGAGAGCGGTGCAGAGCAGGCCAAACATTTGCGCAAAGCCATTGTAGAGCACTATAAATCACTGGCAAACTTTATGGCTTCCTACAAAAAAGCGGGGGTTCCCATTATTACTACCGGACACTTATATGCTGCCGGTGCCACCGCTTCCGCCAAACAGGATAATATTTATATTGGCAATATGGAAAACATCGGGGCTTCGGAGTTTCCTGCTGTTTTTGATTATGTTGCCTTAGGACATATTCACCGACCCCAAAACCTAGGCAAAGACCGACATATAAGATATTCCGGTTCTATTATTCCGCTCAGTTTTTCTGAGATAAAAGACCAAAAAAGTGTTGTTGTGCTCACCTTTGAAGGTAAGGAAATAAAAAAGACCGACATTGTCGAGGTTCCGGTTTACCGACAATTGAAAAGCGTTCACGGTAATCTTAAAACCATAAAAGAGCAACTCCGAAAAATGGATCAAGTTTTTAAAGGTCCGCTGCCCCATTGGGTGGAAGTGGTGGTTGAAACGGATGAAATTACGCCAAGGCTGGACATCGATATCCGGGAGTTTGCCAAAGATATGAATCTCGATATTTTAAGGGTCAAAATTCAGCACAAACAAAAAGGACTTGAAACCACATTAGAGGATAATATTGAGTTGGACGACCTCGATGAACTGGATGTTTTTAAGAAAAAATGTGAAACTTTCGGAATTCCGGAAAATGAAATCCAGGGATATGTTGATTCCTTCATGGAATTGAGACAATGGATGCAGGAACGCGAAAATGATGAATAAAAAGTTGATTTTGAACGAAGGGTTTTCCAAAAACAGGACTCTAAAATTAAAGTCAACTTAATAATATTGAAAAACCACCACCAAATATTATCCTCCATTGCCAATGGAGATGCAAATGCCTTTCGACAACTGTACGATTTGTTTTGCGATAAGGTATACAATACCGCCATCAGTTATATGCATAGCCAAGAGGATGCTGAAGAGGTGACCCAGGATGTTTTCACCAGCATTTATCGCAATGCCTCTAAATTTAAAGGGGAAGCCTCCGTCAGTACCTGGATCTACAGAATTACCGTCAATACTGCTCTCAACGCCATTAAAAAGAAAAAACGGTCCACGTTTTTAAGTTTTAATCCTGCTGATAATGATTCTCCTGATTTTGATCACCCTGGTGTATTACTCGAAAATAAGGAAAATGCCAAAGTCCTCTTTAAAGGGATCGAGGCTTTGCCTCCCAATCAAAAAACAGCTTTTATTTTGAGTTTTGTGGAAAACCTCCACAGACAGGAAGTGGCCGACATCATGGAGATATCTCTTAAGGCAGTAGAGTCCTTGTTGCAAAGAGGCAAAAAAAACCTGAGAAATATTTTAGAAAGATCTTATCCAGGGCGAAGGATTTAAAGCAATAATTTGTCAAAAAATAAAAAGTAAAATGGAATCAGACAAGGAAAAATGGATCAATGGGGTAATGGGGAGTTTAGCAGGTATTCAGCGTGCTAAACCCAAGCAGGATCTGTTTTCTGAAATTAAAAAGGGAATAGCCAAGCCTGAAGGTAAGGTGATCACCATGCAACAGTTAAGAATTGCTGCTGCTGCCGCTGTTTTGTTATTGGCAATAAATGTGTTTTTATTGACACAATATGCGAAAAGTGAGCAAAGCAATACGACCGATTGGGTCACGGAAGTTGACGCAAACGAACAGCTTATTTCCAATTACAACCTTTATGAATGATGAAACAACTACAACTTTTTAAATATGCCACAATAGGATTAGTCCTTTTGAATATTGGAATCATCCTATTCTTTTTTTTAACCAAGCCCAAACCACCCCGGCCAATGCATGAAGGTCCCACTAATCATAAAATGGATCGCAGAGCCATTGAATTGCTGGGGTTGAATAAAGAACAGATCATGGCGTTCCGGGACCTTGCCGAAGGTCACAGCAGAGAGATGAGGGCCATCAATGAGCAACAACGCAAAATGCTGGAGCCCTATTTTGGTTCTGTTGTGGATTCCACCCGGGAAGTAGCCACCGATGCGCAACTGGAGGAAATCGTTCAATTGGAACGCAGGAAAATTGAAATCACTCATCAGCATTTTGAAGACATCAAAGCTATTTTAGACACTACCCAGTTAGCGAATTTTGAAAGATTTGTGAATGAGAGTCTGAAAATGATTTTAAATAAAGGTGGAAAAAATCCACCACCGGGACCAAAGGGTTTTTGATAGCAGCTTGTCTAAAAAGAAAACAAATCCAAAATATAGAGCTATGAAGAAATTGATTTATTTCCTGTTGCCTGTTATATTCCTTTTTAACAGTGCCTGTGACAAAGAGCAGGTCGTTGCCAATAATCCTATTCCCGGATTACCTGATATCACAGGCTTCCCCGTTGTTGGAACCAACCAAACCCTCGCTTATGGGAATCAAAATTTGATATCCCTGCCAACCTCTGGAGATAATTTTTATGGTCAAAATGCTAATTATCCGGGGAACGATCCAACTTACATCAATAATGGAGATGGTACTATAACTGACCTGGTGACTGGCCTGATGTGGTCACAAAGCCCGGATATGAATGGAGACGGAGATATTGATATAGATGATAAAATGACCGCCAGCCAGGCAGCCGATTTCGCCTCTGATTATAAGATGGGCGACTATTCAGATTGGCGCTTACCTACGATCAAAGAATTGTATTCCCTCATCATTTTCAGTGGTGTGGATCCCAGTGGTTATGAAGGGACCTCAACAACTGGATTGATTCCGTTCATCGATACGGATTATTTTGATTTTGCCTACGGTGATACGAATGCTGGTGAACGAATCATTGATGCCCAGTTTGCCACTTCCTCCATGTACGTTGATCGAGATTTGCTCTTTGGTGTGAACTTTGCCGATGGCAGGATAAAGGGGTATGGTCTGCAAATGCCTTTTGGTTCCGGAGAGAAAACGTTTAATGTTCTGTATGTTCGGGGTAATGAAACCTATGGAGCAAACGATTTTACAGACAACCAAAACGGAACCATAACCGATAATGCGACAGGATTGATGTGGATGCAGGATGACAATGGAGCGGGGATTTTGTGGTCAGAAGCACTTGAATATGCTGAAAGCTTCGAATTTGCCGGATTTTCAGACTGGCGTTTGCCTGATGTGAAAGAACTGCAAAGTATTGTGGATTATACAAGGTCACCGGGGACCACCAATTCGGCGGCTATTGATCCTTTGTTTAATTGTACTGCAATAAATAATGAAGCCGGGCAGCAGGACTACCCTTTTTTCTGGTCCAACACCACTCATGTTAATTGGTCGCAGTTAGCAGGAGCCAATGCCGCCTATGTCAGTTTTGGCAGGGCCATGGGCTATATGCAGGACTGGAATGATGTACACGGTGCCGGGGCGCAGCGCAGTGATCCCAAAGTTGGTGATCCTGCCGATTATCCAACAGGGCATGGGCCCCAGGGCGATGCCATCAGGATTTATAATTACGTCCGATTGGTTAGAACCGTTCAGCAGTAATTACAGATTTTAAGTTGACTATAATAATAGGCTGGAATACTATTAAATTGGTTATTTCAGCCTTTATTTTTTTAAACGAAAAAGATCAGGCAGACATAACCAATACAATCCTGTTCTACATTGGCGAGTACCGGGAGGATATTTAATACTTATAAGCAGAACGGGGAGTTTCGGTTTTTTAAAACAACTTGGTGGTTATGATTCCTGCTTCTCATACCAATAGCTGTTATTTTTATCAATAGGAAAAAAGAAAAACGTTGTGAATAAGACATGAGTTATCCCGAATTTTTGAAAATTAAAAAGGTATGATTTATTTTTCAGAGGTTGATGTCGGAATTGTTATTTAACTATTTGTTCTTCAGGTATTTACATTCTTTTTGTCTTGATACAAAAAGAACCAAAAAAATCAAGGCTGTATGTATTTTTTGGACAATTCTAAGCTCGATTTTGGCCACGCACCCAAACCTGTCAGCCGACAGGCAGGCTCGCCTTCCTTCGTCAGGCTCAGACATGGGTGCTTTCCCAGAGCCAGCGCTCAAAATCTTCACTAAGAATTGTTACCCAAAAATCCATAAGGCCGTTTTCCCTCGCCGGGAAGATTGAAAATCAACCATTTACACGATTAAAAATCCCAAATTTTGGCCTAAGCCAAAATTTGGTTGACGAACTGTGTTCATTCTTTGGGGGGTGGGCTGCAATATGAGTCACCAAATAGTTCCTTACATGAGATTAAACCTCTGCACGACCAGATAAAGTAACCAGAGATAGGATACCCCAACCAGATGGGAAGCCAACCACCACCGAGTCCGAGGAGCAACCCCACAGCACAAAGCAATGATCAAACGGAAAGCCCAGTAAGGATTAAGGGCACCGGGAACCTAAACCAGAATCGATCCTAAAGAAGTTAATTTGAGTAGGAGGGGAGGAAGGTAATGGTAGGGAGAAGTAGGGGAGGCGGAATTGTGCAGAAACGAAAACAGAAGTGCAAATGGCGGTGGGCCGACAACCAGGAAACGCCACGGGAACAAAACACCACGCGGCCCACGAGACAACGAGAAAAAACACACGCAAAAGGACACTAGAGTTAAGTAAAAGCCCCTAAGTAAGCCCGGCATAGGCCCGCCGGGTTTAGTTTGCCTGGCTGTTACGTAAAACCTGGAACGGCTCCAATTATTGAGTCCAACGAGGTTATGCGAATGAAAAAATGAAGGAAAAACGCCGAGGGAAACAGGAGAAGCGGGTTAGTATCCCGGGTCCGCCGTATGTCTTGTGATTTTAAGAAAAAGCAAGGGATGACTCATGTTTTAGCCTTGACCATTCAAGGAAGAAATCCGCTTAAGTTATCAAAGGCATTTAGTTTATATTGCCTGTGAGATTTTCCCGCACCCTTGTCTTCAATTCAGACAACTCCTTTTTTATCATTTTAGCAATCTCTTCAAATTCCTTACCGACAGCTTCGATGTCTCCTTAAGGATGTGTTTTTTGGGCCATTCGCAAAGTCTTATTGTGGAATTAAGCCTATTGTAGGTTATTATTTTTATTAGTAGGGAATAAAACCTGGAATATTTGATTTTTGTGCTGGTTTTAAAGATAGTTTTGGTATTTTAGTATGCCCTTAAAAGAACATTCAATTTAAAATTGACCAAGGCTATGAATAATTTTTTTTCTGCGTTGAAAAAATACCTGTTTTCTATTTTTAATACCAGAGCTGCAGGCGTTTATCTGATACTTTTTGCAGCAGCTATTGGCATTGCAACTTTCATCGAAAATGACTTCGGAACAAGCTCTGCTCAGAAGGTGATTTTCAAATCCTGGTGGTTTGAATTGTTACTGGTATTGTTTGGTATTACCATTGTTGTAAACATCTTTAAATTCAGGATGATTCCTCAGAAAAAATGGGCCCTGCTTACTTTTCATGCTTCCATGATAGTAATTCTGATCGGATCCGGGATTACCCGTTATTTTGGGTATGAAGGGATTATGCACATTCGGGAAAATGAGGCTTCGAATACTTTTCTTTCCTCCGAAACCTATCTCAATTTCGAGGTCCAGAAAGGAGGGAATACCTATAATTTCGATGAACCGGTTTTGTTTGCCACCCTGGGAAATAATAATTGGGAAGAATCTTATTTAATAGGGAGTGATTTGGTGAAGGTGGAGGTGATAGATTTTATTCCAAACCCCCAACAAGTGCTGGAGGAATCTCCGGATGGATTGCCTACTATTAAAATTGTTATGGCCGGTGGTAATGGCAGGGAAGAATACTATGTCAGTCAGGGAGAAACTCGTCGAATCAGGAATGTATTATTCAATTTCAAGCCTGAAACGATGCCAGGAGCTGTAAATATTGATTTCAGTCGCGATTCCCTGTTGATCACACCCAACAGAAGTATGACCCAGATGGTAATGGCTACCCAAAAGGTAGATACTTTATTTCCCGGGGTATTTCATCCGCTAATGTTGAGGTCCATGTATTCGGATGGTATAAATAGTTTTGTGTTCGGAGATTTTAATAAAAAAGCCAAAGTGCAGATTAAGTCTGAAAGTAATAAAGTGAAAAATGAAAGTATGACAGCCCTTGTCATGGATGTTTCGATAAATGGCGACACTCAGCGAAAATATGTATATGGGAAAAAAGGTCTTCCTGGCAGACCTGCAGTTGTCAGTGCAGGCGGACTGAACCTGGCTATAGCTTACGGAGCAAGAGAAATATCTCTCCCTTTTGCTATTAAACTGTATGACTTTATCATGGAAAAATATCCGGGTACTGACAATGCTTCTTCCTATGCAAGTGAGGTTCAGTTGATTGATCCCCGAAAAAACCTTGAAAAGGATTATCGCATTTATATGAATAATATTCTCAATTACGGAGGGTATCGGTTTTTTCAATCTTCCTTTGATAAAGATGAACAGGGGACCTACCTGAGTGTAAATCATGATTTTTGGGGTACCTGGGTCTCTTATTTAGGCTATATTTTGTTGACCCTTGGAATGGTATTCTCATTGATGAGTAAAAAGAGCAGGTTTTTCCAGTTATCACAAAAAATTCAAAAAATCAGAGAAAAGCGGGGGGCGTTTGTAACCATATTTTTGCTTGTATTGGCCTCTGGTATGCTGCAGGCTCAAAAAGTAATTCCAGCTATTGCTTCCGAAAATGTGATCAGTGTTGAACATGCTGATAAGTTTAGTAAAATCCTTGTGCAGGATTATAAAGGACGGATGAAACCAATGCATACCATGACCCGGGAGGTTTTAAGAAAAATTACCCGGAAGGAAAGTATCAATAACCTTTCTGCGGATCAGGTAATTTTAGGGATGTTTGTCAATCCTAGAAAATGGCATGATGTACCCATGATAAAATTAGGGAAACATGAGGATATCCTCCAAAAATTAGGAGTTTCCGGGAAACTGGCTGCCTATAATGATTTTTTTGATGAAAGGGGTGCCTACGTTTTGAAAGAAGAGGTTCGCAGGGCTTATGGATTACAGCCTATTGACCGTGGAGTATATGAAAAGGAATTGATGAAAATCGATGAAAGGGTGAATATTGCAGGTATGGTTTATTCCGGAAGGATTTTTAAGATAATTCCAGTACCCGGTGAGTCCAATAATACCTGGGTAGCCAATCAACTGGGGGGCCATAACCAAGACCAGATTCAACAACCGGTAGCCGATCGTTTTTTTGGAACTTATCCGCAGGCTCTTTTGGAGGCAATGCAAAACAATGATTATAGTTATGTCAACAAAATGCTGGATGAATTGGGAGAATACCAGCGTAAAAATGGAGGGGCGGTAGTTCCGTCAGCAGCCAAAATAAACGCGGAAATCACCCTGAATAATATGAAGGTATTTGGCCGTTTGGCAGGTGTTTACGGGGTGCTGGGATTAGGATTTTTATTTTTCCTTTTCTTATCCGTTTTCAAACCCCGTACCCGGTTGAGGACTGTTTATACCTTTATTCTTTGGGCTTGTAGTATTGGGGTTTGCCTTTCATACCATTGGACTGGTTTTCGGTGGTATGCATCAGGGAGGGCGCCCTGAGTATCGGTATGAATCCATGATTTACATTGCCTGGACAACAACCTTAGCTGGAATCATTTTTACCCGCAAATCATTTGGTGGCCGGGCAGCCACTATGGTGCTTGCAGCAACGGTTTTACTGGTTGCCAGCCTGAGTTATTTAGACCCTGAAATTACGCCCCTGGTGCCGGTCCTGAGACCCTGCAACACGCAAATCAGGAAACCAGCTACG
>CALOAF010000011.1:0-206233 GCA_942491385.1 uncultured Anaerolineaceae bacterium
CCACTAAAGGCCTTGATTGTTGGAACAGTTCTTACGCCAAATTGAAGTGCAAGATTAGGATTTGAATCCACTTCTACTTTAGCTAACCGGAAACTACCCATCGCCTCATAGGCCAAAGACTCTAAGAATGGGCTCAGGGTTTTACAAGGACGGCACCAGGGTGCCCAAAAATCCACAACCACTGGGGTGTTTTGTGAGTATGCCAGTACTTCATATTCAAAATCGGATTCATTTACATCAATAATAAACTCAGAAGGCATCTGTTTTTGCTCCAGACCTGATTAAGGTATTCTTTCCTAATTTAATTGTATCAAACCTTTGAAAGAGGAGACGGTTAATCTCCCTCTTCATCTGAAATGCTTCCAGGCTGATTGACGGAGATGACATCTCCATGCACATTTACGGTAATTTTAAAGCCCATTAATCCCATATAAGATCTGGTTTCTGAGGGAATCCCAGTTTCGAGTAATTTGTCAAATTGATCACCCATATTTTTTAATTGATTGGCAATCATTGCGTACGTGAAGATATCATCCTGCCCAAGCATTTTTGCTGCTTGTTGGCTGAGAAAATCCTCTTTTCCTTCAATCATTTCCTGCATTTGATCCAGAACCTGCCGGTCGATTGTTTCTGATAATATGTGGCGTTTAAATCCATGATCATTGACAACATAACAGGAATCCTGCCCAATATAGACATTCTCTACCTGGTTATCATCTTCATCAAAGATTAGTCCCGCAAACAAAGCATGTGTTGACATTATTTTCCTCATTTTAAGAATAACATAATAATATTAACATTCTAAAAGAATTAGAGGAAGAATTTTCAATCACAAATAATCAAAAAATTTCTACCCTAGTTCCGTTCTTTTCCATGTATGTTTCTTCGCCAAATGGCACAGAAGGAGAGGACCAGCGATATATCCATTGCGCATCGGTTGGGGTTAAATTAATGCACCCATGGCTTCTTGGCTTCCCATAATCATTATGCCAATAGGTTCCATGGAAAGAGACACCATTTTCCGTAAGGTAAGTTACCCAAGGAATTCCAGGCAAATCATAGCTATTGGGTGCTGCAGGATCACCGGCTGCCATATGGCGTGAAGGACGTTTCCGATTGGTGATATAGGTTCCGGGCCTGGTTCGATAGTCACCATCAATAAATCGTGCCCCGGTTGCTGTTTTGGCAAAGAATACCGGATTTCCATTTTCATAGGCGATAACGGCTTGATCCTGTAACCGAATTTCAATTAATTTCTGATCCAACGGTATAAGCGGGGAAATTGGCGTAATTTCCTCTGGTTCATAGAGATGCATGTGGGTAGCTTCCACATAATAATGAATTTTCCATTTATCATCCGCAACTTTATACCAGAGCTTCTGGTTATTGTCTCGTACAGCGCTTTTGACCCAAAATACTGATCCATAATATAAACGATAGGTGATCAAATGGATTGATTTTGGATGCCAGACAGCATTTGTATAAGGTACTGTTACTTCTGCCAATCTCCCGACGGACGGGATATCCTCGATCTCTGGGTTGGATTGGATGCATACAGGCTGAATATTACCTGAATGAACGAAGCCTTCATTACCCATCTCATACCAAATGCGATTGTATGCGGGTTCTTCGTCACCAACGGTGACTGAAATAATCGGATGTACGTGATCTTGCCAAAGTGTATTGATTAATTTGGATGTTGTTGAAGGCGAATAATAGACATCTACGTTTGAAGAAATTACTCTGCCATGCGAAGGGGTCTGGTTGGTGATCGAAAGGGATGTGGTAAGAAAATCTTTTTTTAAGTAAGGAAGGACCATTAATCCCATGAGACCGTGAGATGATCTTTCTAAGAATTCACGTCTGGATATTGATTGGGCTTCTCTAAAAAAATTCAACAATACAATCCTCTGCTAATCATGTACATTCACTAATGTGCCCACAGAGGCAAAATCATATATCCAACCAGCTTCTGAAGTACGCATATTCACACATCCATGACTCATAGGGGTACCAAAATTATCGTGCCAATAGGTACCATGAATACCATAACCCTTATAAAAATACATGGTAAATGGAACATCCGGAAGGTTGTAGCCGGGACCTCGCATATCGGCATAGCGATATTTTACCCAGACATGAAATTCTCCAATGACCGTCGGTGTTCGCCAGGTGCCTGTCGAAACCAGAAAAGAATTCACCACATTTTCACCGATATACGCATATACCATCTGATCACTTAAATCAATATCAATCCAGCGGGTATTCTCATCCACTTCTGAGGGAATTTCAACCCCATAATTGGTTGGCATAGTTGGCCTGGGTGTTGAGGTTGGGGTGAAAGTAGGTGTTGCTGTAGCGGTAGGGGTTGAAGTGGGTGTACTTGTGGAAGTAGCGGTTGCCGTGGCGGTTGCTGTTGCTGTAGCAGTGGCGGTTGCCGTGGCTGTAGCAGTGGGAGTAATTGTTAATTTTTGAAGTGCTCCCAGAGGTCTTTGTGAGATGGGTTGCCTGGCAAATACTGTTTTTATCGTTGGAAAAGCTAACCAGGTCCCAAAGAAGACTAAAGTTAAAAATACCAACAATCCGGCTACTTTTAACCAAAGTATATTCTTTGTTTTTGATTTCGCGGATGTTGGGACAGGTTTGGCTATGTTTACTTTTTTTATGGGTGGTTTAACCACCAAGCTTGATTGTTCCTGGTTCAATTTTCTCAGCCGCTTGATCGCCCAATCCATCCCTTGCCGCGCTCGCTGTGAGCCTGGGTTGATTTCAAGAGCTTTGATTAGATAGCGGATACTATCTTCAGGTTGTGAGCAGGCGGCGAGAATTAACCAACCTTCTTCCTGGTTGGGCGCAACTTTAATTAATTGCTTAGCCCAATGTTTTGCTTCTGGTATATTCCTGGTGCGTAATTGCTCACGGGCTTTTTGAAGTGCCTGTGAGGCCAAAGATGGTGAATTTTCCATCATGGTAACTCTGATAAATAATCATCGGGGACATTTTCTTTGCCGATGAAACATTCAATTCCGGCAACAATACCATCAGCGACTAATTCGGGTTGATAACGGATAATCGCCTCATCTAGATTCAAAAAACCTGTTTCTATAATTGCTGCTGTGGTTTCACTGCTTATTTCACTGAATGAGTGATAACTGGTCATATCAGGTGTGATGGTGTTTACGTGAAATTTCAAACCGGTAATTTCTTTATAGCGATGGATTAAACATTTTTCCAATCTCTCGGAGCGATCTTGATATTGACTTTCTGCCGGGGCAGCTACTTTAAATCCAGTAGCTTCATCGTTGATGTAATCGCAGGAATCATTATGAATTGATATCAGAGCTAACCCTGCGTATTGATCCAATCTTGGATCAAATTCCTCCAATAAATCGACATTGTATCCAAGACCTTTTAATTTTTGAACAACCAGGGTGGCAATTTTTAAATTTGCTTCCATTTCTGTGAAACCATCTGAACATACCGAACCAGAGTCGTTGCCATAATGTCCTGCTACAATACCAATGCGAGTTGGCGGCAATGGCGTTGGGGTCGGGTAGGTGATATTCGATTGAACTTGCCAGATATCATAGATATTTTGCATCTGGTTTGAAAATAAATTAGAAGGTGTCCACATGGTGAAAATAGTGGCAGCCAGAATGGCAATACCAGTAAAACTTAGAATGGCATTTCCAGCATGAAAATTGCTTCTTTCTTTTGGTGAGGTTTTTGAGTTAGCCCGATTACTCTTGAACATTTTTAGATAGTACCATTCTTGTTTTTTGATTGCAAGCAAATCGAGTAATGTCGAAATGTGAGCCTATTACACAAAGGTAGAATAAATCTATAATAAATATACACGAAAAAAGTATAATCAAATTTAACAACTACTTATCAATAAAAAGGATCGAAATGAGCGTTACAACCGATGAATTTAAACAGGTTATGAGGAATTGGACCACTGGGGTAGCTATCATCTCTAGTGAACACCGAGGTGTTTATCACGGGATGACGATTAATTCTTTTTCTTCCATATCTGTTCATCCGGCTCTTGTAGTGGTAACGCTTGCCAACAATACGCGCACCAGTCAACTGGTAAAAAGATCCCGAGTTTTTGGACTTACATTATTAGCATCTTTCCAAAAGGAAATCAGTGATCGTTTTGCGGGAAAAGTGAGTGAAGATGGTGATCGTTTTGCTGGATTGTCAACTTTTTATTTAAGCAGTTTATGTCCTTTCATTTCAGGCGGACTAGCATGGCTGGATTGTGGAATCACTAATGAAATTAATCTGGAAACGTCTACGCTTTTTATTGCAGAAGTTTTTGAAGTGAAAATCGCTGGGGGAGAACCTTTGCTTTACCACAATCGAGATTACTATCGCTTAGGAGAAAAAGATGGTTAAGCCGTTATGTGGAAACGATAAGAAAATTCTTTTGGCTGTTGCACGTCAGGCGATTGTTCAGGCAACACAGAATAAAAAGACTGATGAATTGGATTTAACTTCATTTTCGAAGGTGTTGACTGAAAAAGGAGCTTCATTTGTCACCTTACTCCGCACAGACAATGGACAATTACGGGGTTGTATCGGTGCCTTAGAAGCCTACCAACCACTGGTACAAGACGTGCAAGATCATGCTATTGCCGCAGCGTTGGAAGACTATCGTTTTCCTCCAGTGACCTTTCAAGAGGTGCAAAATCTGACCATAGAAATTTCCCGCTTAACAACTCCTCGTAAAGCCAAATATACCAGCCCTATAAATCTTTCTCGCTTATTGCGGCCAGGAGTTGATGGGGTTATTTTAAGAGATGGTTTTCAAAAAGCAACTTTTTTACCACAAGTTTGGGAGCAGCTTCCAGATCCGGAAGAATTTCTGACACACCTCTGTCGTAAAATGGGTTCCTCTCCTGACTGCTGGAAAAAGAAACTTCTGGATGTGTCGATTTATCAGGTAGAAGAATTTCATGAATAAAAAAGACCCCTAAAAATCGAAAGGGGTCTATTAAAAACTTATCGACAAATTATTAAAGTGTCTTTACTTCTTTGGCTTCTAAATAACCCTGACCATAGAAATGTCCCATAATTGCGAATGAATAAGGTACTGTCACAAAAATACCTACCACACAAGCAATTGATCCTAATGAGGATATAAAGCTGGCAGCGATAGTACCTACTAATACAAGTAAATAGGTTACCAAATTGTTCTTAACCAACATGAAAATCTCTTTAAAGGCCAGACCAGCGCCAATCGAATCTTCCACTGCTACTCTTGCATAAGCAGCAGGAAGCATCAATCCCATAACAATTCCGTATAAGAGCATTAAGAAACCAAAACATACACCTGCGATAGCCACTACAACCGCCAATGTTTGGTCATTTCCATTTCCTGCAACAACAGATAAGATGAGAATTGGCAGGTAAAAAATAATCATTGGTATAGAATAAACGAGACCTACCACCCATGCTTTGAAACCACGACCTAAATCCTCGCCAAATTCCATTGTTGGCAATGGATTTGGGTTGTTTCTGACCACATTCAGCGTTACTTTTAGTGCCCAACCCAACAATACCATTTGTCCAACTATTGGAATGAGCAATCCGACCAATCCAGGAATGATAATTTTCTTAAACCAATCTGAATCTTGAAAAACAAAGGTAAACGCATCTGCAAATTTCATATTCCCAACTCCTTTTAATTAAATAAATTTTGATGTGTTTTATTATTACAAATTTCATGCCAACTTTAAGAATTATTTCCTATACATTAATGTGTTGCTAAATGGATAATAAATCTGTGATTAATTTATAACGCGATCGCTAATGATTATATAGGATGATTTAAAAATGAGTAAAATGGTTCACATTCAGAACGAAAATAGTTGCACGTTTTTGGTCAGGATCGTCGGCAGGTTCTAAATTTGTTCGAATAACCTCCATTGCCTGATCCACTTTTTCATCTTCGACGCCGATAAATATGGTGGAATTTCCACGTCTGAGAAAACCGCCTGTGGAAGCGATATGGGTAACGCGAAATTCTGACGAAGTAAGTGCTGTTGATACGGGATTTGTATCTCTATCTCGGACAATTGCAATTATCATTTTCATGGTTATATCTCCTCAAAGTGTTCAACATCTAACGCAAAAATATTTGCTCCGCCAATCGATATCGGTGTTGGAGCTGGTAGAGGTAGTGGGGCACTTTCGAGAGGAACAGCAATATATTCGACACGTTGACGACAAGTTTTTCTCAATGTTTGTAATATTGCCTCTTCTTTCTCGGCTGAAAATCCTAGAAATAATGTTGCATTTCTCCTTCCTAAAAAACCACCAGTACTGGCTAACCGCGTTATATGTATATGTAGTTTTTCCAGTGCACTTTCAGCGTGGTCAACATCCTGAGATTGAATAACAGCAATTAGTAAAGTATCTCTTTTTTTAGTTTGCGTAATCATTTTTGATCCTTTCTTATCTAGGATGGGATCTTAATTTTTTTGATAATTCCTGGTTTTAAGTTCAATAATTTTTCCTCCTGAAAAAATGATTGTATGTCCTTTTTTTGAGCAAATAATCCTAAGTCCACGGTAAAAAATTCTAATATCATTTTTAAAGACATTTGAACCCTTGAATTCAATTTCATTATCTGTCCATCGCTGGATTCCTACCAACCTAAAAAAGATTTTCAAGGGTATCATCCCATTTATTATATTATATTCACCTGTACAAGTTCCATCATTTGCATCATAGACTTTAAAGAATTTTTTTGATATTTGTAAATTCTTTATCACTGCCTTCATTAAATTATTAAAAATGTTCTTTGCCAGATCAAATTGCTGGTTTTCTATCAATCCTTCTAAGAGCATTGTATTCAGTGGGAGATTCACCCAATTCAAATGACTTTTTTCCTTTCTCTGGAATTTTTTTGGCACCAATGGAAGACCAAAATCACCAAAAAATTCCTTTTCAAGCCATCGATTGATCATTTGTTTAGTACGTCTTTTATTGATGTCGTGAATAAGTAGGGGCAGAAACATACTCAACTCGACTGTAGAATATTGAGACGTAGTAATCTCTACAAAACTTTCTTCTGGAAGACCAAGAATATTGATCGATAGAATTCGATCGAACACCTTTTCAGTTGTACTTAAACCAGTTGTTGCACTCCATGTGAAGTTCCTTGGCAAGATGGTTTCGATTAACTCTTGATTATCGTTAGTCCCATTGATTTCAATTGTAACTTTTCTTGATATGTCAGGTTGAGTTACTAAGCGTATATTCAGTCTTTGAGATGATCGCAATTTTTTATTGAGATGATTATCACCAGACTTATTTGATTTTAGAATAGTTGCTTTCACTGGTGTTTTTTTCGTTTGAATATCTCGATAAGCAAAATATTTTTGACTTGGATTCCATGAATCCTCGATGGCTTTCACAAGAATTCTTTTTTGATTCTCGAACCAGTGTCTTTCTGAAAAATTGATCCCAAATTGATCAGCGATTTGTAAACACTTTTCAAGTTCTAAAGCTATGAGGCTGTTAAGAAATGGAGATTCAATCCAACGGGTATTAATCGCAAATCCATTTTTATCCCAAAGATTAAGAATTGGAAAATCCTCATATTGAGATTGCAATACATTTTCCCAATGTGGTTGTGAATCTTCAGCTGGACCCCGCAGCCAATATTGCAAATAAGGTATAATTTTTTCCAGATAAAGACCAGCCAGGCTTTGGGATCCTTCAAAATCAAGAATTTCTTTGGCTATATTTGCTAATATTGGGAAGGAATGAAATCGTGCCAGAAAATCTGAGGGATTTGAATGGTTTGGAATAAAACCATTGCTGCTTTGTGCACCGATAAATTCTTCAAATGAATTTTGAATGGAATTAATTTCCTTTGGCAAAACCTGCAGGAAATACCACAATTGTAGAGGAGAAATCCCTTCATCATGGTGATTACTAACGTTGTCAGTTTGAAAAAAAGTTTTTTCTGTATGCCGACTTTGCAAAATAGATATCTTTTGCTTTTCTTCAGTATTGCAAACAATTAATTGTTTGGCTGAATTTTGACTGGCCAATAATGCTTTATCCCACTCAGGATTTCCTGTATCGAAAAAGAAGAAATCTCTCTGAAGATTTAATTTGTTTCGGGTTGCTGCTTTATCGAAATCAGAGCTCTGATATTCAAATATTCTTTCAAGCGACTTTTTTCGATCCTGATCAAAAGCAAGATACCAATAGATGCGTTGAGTTGCCTCTGGTTCAATCTCAAAATTTGAGGCTATCGATGGTTGACCCATTTTCCCGGTTTGAGCGTGACCACTCAAGGAAAAAATTGGAAATAAATCTTTTGTTTTTCCTTCTAAAAAAAAATTTGAATCAAATTGTGTCCCTTTCATCTGTTCGCCATTGGATAATGGATTTAAAGATACATAGTATTGAACTTCACCTGCAAATTTTTCAGCAGATTTGTTTGTAATGGAAACCTGTCCAATAATGGTGTGGGAATCTGGAACCAAATACTCGAGGTTGTAATGAATTCCTGTAAATACTTCAACAAATATATTTGTGTAATTAGGTAAGATTTCAGTGATGATGGGAGGGTGTTTGAATTGTTTGAGGTTTATTCTGTTCTGATTGAGATTTGAAAAAATTGGTGTGATTCTCAAACTTGATGCCTGCAACCCAAGCGTACTATATAGTGATATTCCCCCTAACTCACCACCTTCATATTGGATTTCCCACGTATTATCAAATGTCATTTCCTCTTTAGAAAGGTGAGAATCATTGACAAGGATCAAACTGAATGGGTCCTGAGGTGCGATGTTGATTGGAAACATAGCCTGATTGTAAAGGGAGAGGTAATCGAGGTCAAATGAAATATGCTAGAATTACAAAAGAAATAACTTTTTGGATAATTATGGAAAAAATATGGAAAATGACCTACCAAACCAAAATAATACAAAAAAAGATGATCCTTCTGATCGATTAAGGAAATTAATTGCTTCACAAAAGGAATATGATGCCTCCTTAGATGACACGGCACCAAAACGATCTTCTCAGGCAGAAACTCCACAGGAGCAGCATACAAACATTGAGGAAATTATCGATCGACATCCAACTGGTAATCCAGAGTCCACTGCAGGTTGGTATTCCGATGATTTAACTCAATTAGAGAATGATCCTTCAAATGATGTGAAGGATCATACGGAGAGTTTGCAGGCGCATACTGAGAATGGGGGTGATGAAAATGGGGAAAGCATCAATTCAGAAGAAGCGGACCAGATCGCGTCGATAAGTGATCAGGAAAATCAAAGTGATATTGAAAATAACATGGCCAACATTCCGGTTGACAACAAAGAAAAGACCAGGGTAACGACCGAAAAAGAGCCCCCTTCAACACCAGATTTGCAAGTTGCTCCATTAGAAGAAGAAATTGAGATAACACCTCAACGCCCAATTCGCTCGTATACACCTCCAACACCTCATACAAGAATTATTCCACCACCACCTGGTGCGACTCAACCAATTCTTCCTAATCGGATTAATGTTAATGATACCCAGGCAACCAGGGTATCCCCAGCAGCCTATAGTGAAGCACAACACAACCAGAGCACCCAACCTCAAACCAGCGAGAAAATTGCTCGAGCGAAGCCAACAAAGAAAAAAGCGAAGCCACCTAAACCACCAAAATCATCCGGTGGCAGTGATTTTCAACGTGCCTGGGGGTGCTTTATCCGCATGGTTTTGATTGGGTTATTTTTTCTTGTTTTTATTGTGCTTGCTGCAGGTTCTTTTGGTGTGTACCAATATTATAAAATCGCCCAGGCACTACCCCCGGTTGAAGAGTTGCGAGAAAAAGCAGCAAAATTTGAGACCACACGCATCCTGGATCGGGAAGGAAATACAATTTATGAAATAATCGATCCCAATGCAGGGCGTCGAACGTATGTGCCATTGGAGAAAATATCACCGTACTTAATTGCGGCAACCATAGCGACGGAGGACAAAGAATATTACAACCATCCTGGTTTTGATCCTGTTGCCGTTGCTCGGGCATTCTGGCAAAATTATACAGCCGGTGATATTGTTTCTGGGGCATCCACCATCACACAACAATTGGCCCGCATGCTTTTGCTGGATGATACGGAGCGATATACCCGTTCGTATGAACGCAAAACAAGAGAAATAGTGTTGGCAGCTGAAATAACCCGTAAATACTCTAAAGAAGAGATACTTGAGATATTTTTGAATGAAAATAATTATGGGAATTTGGCGTATGGCGTTCAAGCTGCTGCGGAAACATATTTTAATTCTTCAGCAGATAAGTTGACTTTATCTCAGGCTTCATTTCTGGCAGGATTGCCACAAGCGCCGGCTGTGTATGATATTTTCACAAATCGGATTGCAACGCTAACCAGGCAGAAACAAGTCTTGCTATTAATGTATGAGCTTTCTCAAGAGAAGAATTGTATATATGTAAGTACCAACCTGGAAAGGGTATGCGTCAATGAAATCGCCAGTGCTGCTCAGGAAATTGAAAATTATGATTTTAAGCCACATGATTACAGTATGATCCATCCGCACTGGGTCAATTATATTCGTACGCAATTGGAAAGCCAGTTTGATCCCCAAACCATCTATCGCTCTGGTTTTACAGTTTATACAACGCTGGATCCAGTCATTCAAAATAACGTTCAATCTGTGCTAAAAACACAAATTGCTGGCTTGGCAGACAAGAACGCGACCAGTGGGGCAGCGGTTGTTATTCGTCCTGAAACTGGTGAAATTTTAGCTATGGTCGGATCGGCTGATTTTTACAATGAAAATATCTCAGGTCAGGTGAATATGGCATTAGCTCCCCGCCAACCAGGTTCTTCAATTAAACCTTTGGTATATCTGGCTGCATTTGAAAAAGGGTGGACACCTGCAACATTAATTTGGGATGTGCCCAGTGAATTTCCACCTTCTGGTGAACCAAATGATCCACGTGAACCATATAAACCAGTGAATTATGATGGTCGCTTCCATGGGCCGGTAACAATACGATCCGCTTTGGCTAATTCCTTTAATATTCCTGCGGTAAAAGCACTGGAATATGTGAAAATTTATGATAATCCGGAAACATCTCATCCAGATGGATTTATTGATTTTGCGGAAAGAATTGGGATTTCTACACTCACTAGAGAAGATTATGGTATGTCATTATCCCTCGGTGGCGGAGATGTCACTTTATTGGAGATGACAAACGTATTTGCAACCATCGCCAACACAGGAAACCGGATTCCTCCGGTTGCCATCATAAAAATAGTTGATCATTTAGGAAATGTTGTGTATGAATATCAGAATCCTACGCCTAACCGAGTAATTCGCGAAGAGCATGCCTATCTGATCAGCTCGATTATGTCAGACAACCAGGCAAGAACACCCATGTTTGGCGGAAATTCTGTGTTGAATCTGCCTTTTCAGGTGGCTGTAAAAACAGGCACTACCAATGATTACCGTGACAATTGGACTATAGGGTTTACGCCGGATGTGGCAGTTGGTATCTGGGTTGGGAATGCTGACTATTCTCCCATGATTGATTCTAGCGGTTTAACTGGCGCGGCACCGATTTGGGCTGAAACAATGCAATTTGCAGTAAATCGTTTAGTTGGGAATAATTCTGCTAGTTTTATGAGACCAGCAGGAATCGTGGACAAAATTATTTGTACCATTTCTGGAACCGAACCTTCAGAATGGTGTCCGAATCAAAAAAGTGAGATTTTTGCTTTCGATCAACCTCCATTACCGAGTACCGAAGATTTATGGCAAAAAATAAACATCGACACGTGGACTGGTTTACGGGCTTCTTCAGCGTGTAGTGAATTCACAGAAGAAGAATTCGTTCTGAATGTTAAAGAGAAATGGGCAGTTAAATGGATTGAAGATACTTCTGATGGAAGAAGTTGGGCTGAGAATTTAGGCTTCGGTAGCCCTGTCCTGTTTGTTCCTGAGCGGGAGTGTAAAGCGGACGATCCCAAAGCGAAAATAATATTTGCGGGCTTATCTGAAGGGCAAACAATCACAACCAATCCACTGGATATTTATGCGCTTGTGGATGCAACCCATAATTATCGAAGAATGAGTCTTGAATACGGGCGTGGATCTGACCCATCATCTTGGGAACAACTGGCAGAATTTGATAGAAGTTTTCAGGATGTAGACATCATCTATACCTGGGATCTCTTTGAAAACGAGATTATGCCAGGAGATTACACTTTGAGAATCAGAGTTGAATCGACTGAAGATGGTCGCTATGCTGAGAAGAAAGTTACCATCAATATTCAAGTTGCCACACCAACCTCATCAGTGACCCCTACCTCTACGATCACTCCAACCTTCACAATTACACCAACCGCAACTGCAACCCCGACGCCAACTCTTACTTCTATTCCTCCAACCAGTACATTAACCCCAACACAACAATCCCTTTTGCCTACTGTTGTTATACCAATTCCATCGCCGACACCGTAGCTTGTTTGTCTAAAACAGTACCGGCTGATTGGCTTCTTGCCAGACAGCTGGGTCAGAATCCAGTATTTGAACCCAGGTTTTGAAATTCAAACCTGGGTTTTCACTCATCGTTCTTAAATGACGAAATTTTACAAAATGGAACTTCCTAAAATGATTTTGGTAAACCGGATCGTTTTTTAATTTATAACTGAGTAATTCGGCGCGACTACCAGGGAATACGATGACCGTTTCAAAATTATTTGATATAGTACTTATTCTAAATTGGGAAATGATACTGGACGCGGTAATAAAAAATCTATATTTAGGTTCTAAACCGACAGAAGACCACTGTATTGGCTGATCTCCATCCACATTAAATCCTAATTTATTACCGATTGAGCGGATTAATTTCGTCAATTCTTGAATATCATTTTTTCTTGATTGAATAGACTCTCGTGGATTTAATTGATATCGATTTGATTCTTCAGCAAATGGTTCGCAATAGGAGCTGATCAGTCTTTGCAGGAAGTAATTAGAGACAGGCAATAGCCCGGGAAAATGTTGGTTGACTGAATAGGTAATCTCGTCGAACGAAAAAGTTTGATTTTTTTGAACATAACGGAGAAATAATCCTTCGATTTGGTCATTATTAGGCTGATAATGGGTTGGAGGATTATTTAACCAGAATTCGGCGTTTTCCAATTGGTCATCATCTACCTGGATAAATATTTCCTTATCACGGATGGTTTCCTCGAATATTTTTTGAGTGTTGATAAACAGCGAATTATCAAATTTATTTAATTGAAGAGAAGACAATTGGTCGATCGTTTCTGAAATTAAAAATATTGACATCAATTCCTGATAATCCGCCGGGGCACCTTTTAGCCCCAGATATTTCTTTAAGTTATCTGCTAAGCCAGTATCAGTACTCAAATCCATCGACGTTTGATTAGGATGCCAGTAGAATTGCCCGGATTTCACGTCTGGATGATAAGCAGCATGTTCCAAATGAAAATTTGAACCAGCAGCAGCAGAAAGATATGCCAAAATATAACTATTGGATAACTCAGGAGCTACTGCCAGAAAAGGCACTTCGAGTTTTGAAGTATAAGCAAACACCGTTCGAATTGCCTGCGTATGCCAGATCCAATCGTATCTGCGCCTTTCCAAAGCGCCTTTCAGTTTATTTGCCGCATTTTGTCCCCAAAGCCAACCACTCCAAACCGCGTTATATGTCCATAAAGCCTGATTGGGTCGCGGAAGGACTGTAGCAACAGCCTTAAACACAGGTAATTGATGAATGTCTTTAAATGAATTAATTCTCCCTGGGTAAAAGCAAATACCTCCTGAAGCTGGCGGTAATTCAGGAAAGAACGTAAAGGGAATCTGATTTTCAATAATCCTGATCTTATTGACTGCTTCTTCGAGAATTTTCCATAGATTGAATTCATAGAATTCTGCTGGAACGGATATTTGTTTTGGACGATTTCTGCCAGATGCAACGCCCCAAAGCATATTTCCGTAATCAAATACATGAACTAATAGTGTTTCAATAATATCCTTTCTTTCACTGGTTGTATGAAAACTATCCAATTTGTTGATAATGGAAGAAATGACAGCTAACGCGCGTGGGAGGTAAGAATCAATTACTTCCTTCACAGCAATTGGTGGGTCAGAACTTCCTGGAATAATTCTTTGTAATACTTTCATACGATGTAACTGGATATTTCCGATCTGCTTCAGGTTTTCATGATCCATATCAGATAGTTTATAAACACCATTGAGATCACAGTTTTTACAACTCACTTCTCTTGCAAATGGAAATGATTGGTTTTTTTTCCAAAGATACCTGACCTCTGTTTGGTCGGAAAGACAATCTGGGCAAGGTGAAATATATAATTTTTTAACCTGGTTCTCCAAGCGTTCTGTTCCAAGCTTTAAAGCACCAAAATCTGCAATGGCAGCTTGATAAAGGCTTTTGGGGTAGGCTGCACAGATCACTTGAAGGATTTTCGCTAGAATCGGGTTATTACAGGCAACAAATACCTGGTAACCAGCTTGCGCTAATTCAATATCACTTAGGGGCTGGTTGCCTATTGGATCCAATACCCAACCTTGATCGATTCCAGAAAAAAGGAGCATATCTGATAAAGACCCATTTGGATAAGGGGGGAGAAACCGTTCCAGAATCAACGGCGGAAAGGAGTTCCTATCAGAAAAATACGCTGGTTTACCAAAATCCATCAATTAAAGTATAGTAATTTACTTGAAATTGTCTATACGTTTGACAAATTGATCTAGCGATATGAGATTAAGGAAGAGAACATTATTTTAATCATGGTAAGATTGTTCAAACTTTGAAGATAATCCAGGATGAAAATTACGAGGAAAACGTATAAAAAATTTGAGGGTAAATGGAATTAAAAAATACGACAAATCTCAATGCTTCACTACCTGATGGCAAGTTTAATTTTTGGCGTTACTTATTATTGATCGCAATAATCATAGTGGTAGTTCTGGTTACTCAAGCCATCCTGTTGGTGGTTGCTTCTTTGATCGAAGGCTCGTTGGATATTTTTAACTATCCGTCGATGACTTTATTATGGGTTACCATGCTTCCGTTTGCAGTCTTGCTGGTTTTTTTAGTGCCAGGTATCGCTCTAATACACAAACAATCACTCAAAACGATTTTTACACAAAAACCAAATTTCAATTTTAAATTATTAATTACATCAGCTATCTTGTGGTTTGGATTATCTAGTCTGGCTGATATCATCATTTCGATATTACAGCCTGGGAATTATGTATTTTCATTTTCACTAAAATCATTTCTCCCTTTTATGTTATTTGCAATATTCCTGATTGCTTTTCAAATTTCAGCAGAGGAAGTTCTTTTCCGAAGTTATCTTTTACACGGTTTTGCTCGTTTATTTCGTCTTCGTTGGCTGGGAGTAGTGGTTCAAGCAATTTTATTTGGTATTTTACACGGCGCAAATCCAGAAGTAAGCGCTTATGGCCTTTTGACCACCATGCCGTTTTATATTGGAATTGGCCTTTTACTGGGCTGGCTTTCGTTCAGAAATAAAGGCTTGGAAATTGCTCTTGGATTACATTTTGCGAATAATTTTTACGCTACCTCCATGGTGACGTTTTCAGATTCTGCAATACCTTCACCAGCAATTTTTACAATCTCCAATTACCAGCCTGAAACAGGATTAATTGCTTTTGTATTTATGGCAATCATATTCGCATTTTTGATAACGAAGAGTAAATAGGAAATTTTAAGACCGTTTCTTAGCATTCCATTATTAATGAGGAGGATGACCCCTTCATGTATAATTTAATGTAGAAAAATCTGCAAATGGTGGTTTTTACAAAATGTCATCTTTCTGGTATGTAATTCAAAGTCATCCAAACAAGGAACAACTTTTATTTAAACAAATTAAATTATTGGGAATTGAGGTCTTTTACCCAAAAATTAAGGTAAAACCGGTAAATCCTCGTGCTCGAAAAATCCGACCCTATTTTCCAGGTTACCTTTTTATTAGAACAGAACCTGAGATGATAGGAGCATCCACGATCAAATGGATGCCACACTCAAAGGGTATCGTTTCCTTTGGCGGTGAGCCATCCATTGTTCCTGATACACTGATCAACAATATCTTGGAAAAAATCGGGGATTCTGAGGATTCGTTGATTGAGATTAAGGAAGAAATAAATAGTGGTACCCCCATATCTATAGAGTATGGAATATTTGAGGGCTATGAAGGTATTTTTGACATGAAATTGGAAGGCACGGACCGTGTTCGAATTTTGTTAAAAATGCTCAGTGACCAATATGTGTCGGTAGAACTTGAAATTTCTCAAATTCAACAAAAAAATAAAAAACCCAAAAATCCTTAATTAAGGTTGGTTTACATGAGAACAATCGTACCGAAAAAGAGATGGGAATTTAGCTTGAGGATAATCTTTTTATTTGTCGTGTTTTTGGTTTTATTAATATCGACATTTGTTTATAAAAGTACTCATGAGAATATTGAAAATATCGGAAGAGATTCTCAAGTTTATGCTCAAATTTTTTATTTTACAATCCCTAAATTGCTTGGGTGGGTGTTTTTCTTAACAGCTATCGTTTTTTTTCTTTTCGATCGAACGAAAAAAAGAATTTCTGCTTTTCCAATCACATTTGGATTAACAGCTATTATTGTTAGCACATCTTATTTTTCGATATTTCCATCTGATATTATCCATTCGATTTGGTCAGTATCAGTTCTTTCGATTTCAATCACATTTTTCTTCCATTTTATTCATGAATCAATTATTGATAATTCAATCCCAAAAATTAAAATAGTGATACTTATCCTGTCAGGCTTTCTAGTGATTGGCATTTTTGTGTTGAGTTTACCCTATGCACGGCCATTGTCGACAGGCCTTGAACGAGTGATGATATTATGGTCAGGAATTCTTATGGGGTTAGCGCTCATACTTGGTTTTACCCATTTCCTTAGAAATAGAAATATGTTTGACGATGGAGTTGATAAATTTTCAGCGGTGGGATTTATCCTGAGTTGGTTTCCATTTTGTATTTTACTTTTCCAAATTGCTATTTATCCAAGCTCAGCAATCACACCCTGGATATTTCTTCCGTTTGCATTTCATCCAATCTTCCTCGGTTGGTTGATCAAACAAGAAGAAAATATGACTAAAAAAAGTCCTGAAGGTTTGGATTTGAGGGGAGTTAGGGGAATGCTGGTCCTGTATAGTCTCATCGGATTGATTATTTTAGGTGCAAATTTGATCAATCAATCCACAAACCAGTATTTCCTGAAACCACCTTTGTATGTCGGGTTAATACTCTTCCTGTTGCCTTTTGTTTTTTTATTGATGGTAAAACAAAAAGAATTTGAAACACAACCTAAAACTTTTCCGGACAGGGATGGGATTATTGATATCCTGATCGGGGAAGGGAAAAACAACTTCGACCAGTGGGGAGAGATTGGTGATATTCACGAAGAATTAAAAATGAAAATTAGTGACCATTTAGAGTTTGAACTATATCATCATTTTGTACTTGACCATGCTACTAACGAGTATCATGCAATTGCGTTCAACGCTGAAAAAACCAGTGATTTGCATTTTACATCCGACTCTAATCTAATTCAATATTTAATAAAAATTAAAACACCAATAATGTTGTCTGACTTCAATCATTTACCTCCCGAACTAGTCGACGAAAGAGATAAATTGGAATTGTTGAATACCAATGTTCTCATCCCAATTATTTTTGAAGACCATTTGAATGGATGGCTTTCATTTTCATTTGAGAATCATCAACCAGGTGCTGTTGAGAATTTAATTTCCAAACTAAAACCATCGATTGATCATTATTCAAACGCAATAAATAATGCTTACCAGCATAAGAACCTGGAACAACGTCTCAGTGATTTGGATGTTCTGACCAGAATCGTGCAGGGTGTGAACTATACCCTGGCATTGGATGATATTTACGAGCTCATTTATGCCCAGACCACCCAGGTAATACCAGCGGATGACTTTTTCATTGTCTTAAAAGATCATCAGACAAAAATATTAAGGTATGTTTTTATTGTTGAGTTGGATGCACGATTTTCAGAAAAGGAAAACAAGCCCATCACCCAGAAGAAAACAATCGAAGCCCAGGTAATTGAAAGTGGTGTCAGCTTGAACATAAATAATTTTTCTGATTATTGTTTGACACGAAACTTTCCTGTTTTTTATTCTGAAATAGAAGCGGCCATGATTGTACCTTTGAATACGGGGGCGATTACGAATGGCTGTATTATTTTGGGTAAGAGAGATCAGGAAAAGCGCTTCTCG
This sequence comes from uncultured Anaerolineaceae bacterium, assembly GCA_942491385.1. Taxonomy (GTDB): domain Bacteria; phylum Chloroflexota; class Anaerolineae; order Anaerolineales; family Anaerolineaceae; genus UBA6170. The sequence goes on from CALOAF010000011.1 coordinate 18,343, forward strand.
GAAACCCAATTAACACTAGTGCAATCAATTGCTGATTTGGTAGCTGGTGCCATTGAAAAGGCCCGCCTGCTGGAAGAAACTGAACAATATGCAAGGCAACTGGCGATTTTAAATGACCTAACCAGAAAACTCACATCGACATTGGAAATTGAGGAGGTGTATAGCACCATCCTGCAAAACTCAGTTGCAATGGTGAACTGTGAAGAGGCCCGTTTGATTATTGCAAATGAAAAAAATCAAAAATTTGTTTTTGAAGCAGTGATCGGGAAAAAATCAAATGATCTATTTCAGAGTAAAGTTACACTCGATTTTGGATTGATCGGTAAAGCCTATTTGTCGAAAAATCAGTTAATGATAAATCGAATCAATGCCGATCAGGATGTACTGGATGAAATGTATACGTTTTATGAGCGACAGGTTAACTCATTGTTGATTATTCCAATGATCTCGAAGAATCAAGTCTTGGGGTTGATTGAATTGGTTAATCGACTAGATGGGACAGGCTTCACGAAGAATGATCAAGATCTTTTATCTGCTCTGTCGGATCAAGCAGCCATTGCGTTGGAGAATGCACGTTTGTACCGTCGAACTGACCAGGAATTAGCAAAACGTGTGGAAGAATTATCTGTTATGCAGCGAATCGACCGTGAATTGAATATCAGCCTGGATATGAAAAAAGCCATGGAGTTAACGTTGACCTGGGCAATCAGGCAATCTGGTTGTGAGGCTGGTTGGATTGGTTTGATATCTGACTCTAAATTATCCGGGATGGCATCATCTGGTTACGATAAAAATCAACAAAATCAAATAGAGCAAAAAACAGCATTTCTAGATTTTTGGGGAGCAGGAAAAGTAAATAAAAGATTTGACTCAGTCCAGATTGATGTCAATCAAGCAACGCAGGTGCACCCAATGGCAACATCACAGATTTTGTTGCCAATAAGGCGGGAAGAAAAAATAATAGCGCTGATGATTCTGGAAAATTTTGCCAATCGAAAATTAGATGAGAATGAATTAAATTTCCTGTTCCGGTTGTGTGAGCATGCTTCGATAGCGATTGTGAATAGTCAATTGTATGCTCAGGTTCAGGAGGCAAACCAGGCAAAAAGCGAATTCGTTTCATTGGTTGCGCACGAATTAAAAAAACCCGATGACATCGATTAAAGGATATGCGGAATTATTGGCAACTGGAGCGGTGGGGTCCATCACACCAGCCCAGGGAAATTTCTTAAATACCATTCGAAATAATACTGATCGTATGAATACTCTAGTTTCGGATTTGAATGATTTGACAAAAATAGAAGCAGGCAGCATGAGAATGGAACCCAGAGCAGTGAATCTGCTGGAGATCGTCCATGAAGTGGTTCGATCGACCAAAAACCTATTGGAAGAGAAACAACAGGTGTTGAACCTTAAGATGGAAGAAAGATTGCCACACGTCTGGGCTGATCCGAGTCGTTTGATGCAAATCCTGATCAATCTGGTTAGCAATGCTTACAAATACACACCCACTAATGGAGAGATTGCGATTATTGCTGAAAAATCTAACGATGAGGGAGGAGTAGAACCCTCCGGGAATTTTATTCACCTGCAGGTCAGTGATAATGGGTATGGTATTTCTGAAAAAGATCAGCAAAAGATCTTTCAAAAATTTTTTCGATCTGAGGAAGATGAAGTTCGTGCTTCAACAGGTACAGGATTAGGATTAAATATTACCCGTAGTTTAGTGGAAATGCAGGGGGGAAAGATCTGGTTTGAAAGTCAGTACAAAGAAGGTACTACGTTTCATTTTACAATTCCAGTGGCAGCTAGCATAAACGAATAACCACAGGGAAGCTTCCCTTCAAGGCTTCCCTGTGGTTATTCGTCCAATTTACACCACTTTAGAAATATTCACCTGTGGTCAATGAGTCTCAATTCCTTCAATTGCAAATTCAGGATAGTCATTATTCGATAATTTACCAGAATTGAAGACATCATAGTCTGTCAAATCGAAGTGCCCATGGCCGGATAAGGTGAATAATATTAACCGTTTCTCATCTAAATTCTTCGCTTCGATCGCTTCATCAATAGCTACTCTAATCGCATGTGATGATTCAGGAGCTGGATTGATCCCTTCTGTTTTAGCAAACAAAGTGGCTGCATCAAAGACCTCTAATTGCCCGTTAGCTATTGCTTCAATTAACCCAGCATACAGGACAAGGCAGCAATTTCAACTGCCTCGGAGATGGCTATTCCGAGTGAGCCCTGGTTTTCCGGATCTTTCTCTAAGATGAATCTTCCGGACTGCGTCTGGTTACTTGGGCTGGAAAAAACTTTGGCTGCGTATGTTTCCATCACAGATCTTCTGGCAGGTTTTTGATGGTATGAGACTTTAACCATGAACACTTCCAGATCCATGCCAAAGAAATGACAGGCCATACTGAGGGCGGTACCCCATTGACCAGCTCCAGTCTCGGTTGTAATCGCTTTTGTGCCGGCAATCTTGTTGTAATAGGCTTGAGCAACCGCAGTATTAGATTTATGGCTTCCAGAAGGGGAAACTCCTTCATACTTGAAATAAATATGAGCTGGGGTATTCAAGGCTTTTTCTAATCTCATCGCTCGGATTAATGGTGTTGGTCGCCAAAGTTTGTAAATTTCGCGTATTTCCTCCGGAATTTCAATAGAACGATCCATACTTACTTCCTACTCAATAATTGGTAAAGGAAAAATGGCACTCAAGAAATCGGGTGTAACCGGTTTTTTCGTCTGTGGTTGTAATACTGGCGTTGGTTATACAGGACTATCGGCAACTATGTTGTAAAAATGTTTTGGAATACCATTTTTACTGAGCAAAAAACGGGTTGTTGTAGACAAGAATTCCTCCAAAAAAATGAATTTGATTTCGAACGCATGCCTTATAACAAAAAAATAGCGTTCGCTCGAGGACGAACGCTGAGTCCGTGGTGCCACCTCTTTTAGGCAGGCTTTAATCAATAATCCCTTTGTGAAACAAAGGGAAGAAAAGCCAGCCTCACTCTATCAGGTACAGCTTGTAGCGATACCCTTCCCTGATAATGGTGGAATCTCCGGCGCGGGTTAATCGTATCCTTTCACCCTGCAACTCCAAGGTCCATTCGATAATGCTGTTCGGGCAATTTCTCACCAATCATTGCTCTCTGTACCGGCGAGGAATTATGTACTAGTCCTCTTCTACGTTTTTTCTATTCAATTATCCGTAGATTATAGAATGAATTGAAAATTTTTCAAACGACTTTCTTTAGTATCGACAATTTTTCCGATCATAAAATGATCAATCAAAAAATTGAAACAATACTGGTTGGAGCGTGGTTTTGGAATTAAGAATTCGATTATGATATATTTCTTTTATCAATAAAGTAAGTTCTTGATAATCAAATAAATATAAAAATTAAGGGAAATGTCAATGATTACAAATGAAATTTGGAACAAGGGATTGACTTTGCAGGAATACATTGGTCGAATGGATATATTCCAGAAAGAAATGCAACAAAGGGTAAATGACATTCGGATTACATCGGCTGAATTTCAAAAACTTAAAGACTTTAATCCAGTCCGAAAAATGTTGGTGATTACGGAAGCCTGGTGTATGGATAGCCTAATGAATGTGCCTGTCATAGCAAAAATCGTGGAGGCTTCCCCTAATATAACCATGAAAATAATTTTCAGGCATGAACATTTGGAATTGTCTCAATATTTTTCAGAACAGGGGTACGACAATATTCCCTTATGTTGGATCATGTACGAAGATTTTTCATTTTGTGGGGCTTGGGTAGAAAGGCCTCAATCAGCATATCGAAAGTTGGATGGGTGGAAAAAGGATCATCCTGATTTCTTGGAAATTCAAAACGATTCGACATTGTCGAAAGAGGAGAAAAAAATAAAATTAAAGCCGGATTTGGAAAAATTATTGGACGAGATGTGGAATTGGTATGATACAGAACTACAATCTGATACCAGTAGTGAAATTCAAAAAATATTAAATTGCTAATTACATTTTTTTATGGCCGGTGGGCAGTTTCACTGAAATATTGATTTTCAATGGATTGCCAGGTTTCATTTTGATTTTTTCGAAGCCAATGCCTCAGGAAGGGATTTGTACTTACCAGTTCAGCAGCCATTCTTTGTGTAATACGCCGGACTGAAAAATGCGCATTTTGGGCACTGCGCAAATTGATTAAGTGATCTAAACTGCGCAAATTTGCCTGCATCAATACTCTGCGATTATATCCATTGGGAACGACATAACCGGCGACTTCAGGATTCCACTGTGAAATTTCTTGAAATGTTTGATGGGCAAGGTCCATTGCTCGATGGTAATCATTTTCGAAGCCTGTAGCAACAATCGCTTTTGGCACGGCATATCCTAATACTGTTGATAAAGCCTGTGGAGTTTGTGTCATCATGCGATGACGTTTAATCTCAAAAAAGGCACCCTGATCCATGACCATCTCGAATGTATAAGTAGCATATTCCAATTCCCGCACAGGAATATCGAAGCGCTCCATTCCTGTCACAACTTGTTGGCAGAGAACATCCAAATTTTCCCGTGAAAGGGTGTGGAGATAATCCAACGCTTGTTGAAAATCGAGATCGCTGTGTTTCAGTAATAAGCCAGCCAGTACAAGTTTTTCTGCATCCTGATCGAAATGGATCAATTGGCACCAATCCCTGATAGCGTTCGCGGGCTTAATATTTTTTGATGATTCCGCAAATGAGAGAGCTGCTTTTACCCAATAAGGCACAGCGTTGGCATATTTTACAAGCGTGGGCACATTGTTTTGTGATACCAGTTTGATTTCTTTTCCCATTGCCTGCACCTCTGCTAATGAATGTGACAACATTTTCTGAATAGCATGTTCCAACGAACGGGCATTAATTGTCACCCCGACGTTGGCCAGAGAAGACGCTGGTAATAGAAAGCGGCATACATCAACATAATCCGAGCGTATTCGACGCTCCCAAGCTCCTTCGGTTTCATCTTGTCTTCTGGGATTAGATTTCCCAATCTCATTTCGTATGATGGGGAGTGAAGCAAGATAAGTTTGAAAAAGGATTTGATTGGTGCGTACATACTTTTCTTTTAGTTGTGGTTGTTCATATAGTTCTTGAGGAACATAGAAGCTGTTTTCATTCCATTTTTGATAGCGGGTTGATTTTTCAGTATAAGAGGCGAGACGATTGCTTTCCAGACACTCAACAGCCAATCTGGAAACATTTTCCACTGCAATGTGTAAAACCGCATGCTCAGCTACTGATGCGTGTCCGTATCCGACAACCCACTTCTCATGAAATTCAGCCGATTTTTCATCCGTCAATTCATCAGCAATCTTCTGGAATGACTGTGGGGAACGGGATGTTTTTGCGAATGTGACGGCAATCGTTTCAGGTGTTAAATCATGGGGATCAAGTAAATAGACCTGTCGGTTGTGGGACATTTTTCAGAATCTCCTCAGCTTGTTTTGCATCTCTCTGAATTTGATGAATCAATTCATCAATTGAATTAAATTTTTTCTCAATGCGAATATTCTCAACAAAGTGTAATTGTACTTGCTTCTTGTAAATATCCTGATCAAAATCGAGAATGTGCGCTTCGATTCTAAGGATTGTATCTGACGATTCAAAAGTTGGGCGCAAACCGACATTGGTCACTGAAGGAAAAATCTGATCATCAACCGTTATCCAGGTGGCATATACACCCGGAAGAGGAATAAGTTTTCCAGACCATACATCCAGATTTGCAGTTGGAAAACCAATTTTTTTTCCGCGAGCATCCCCATGGGTCACTGTCCCTGTTAATGAGTAATATCGATTAAGGGCTCTGGTGGTTAGCGGAAAAAGTCCTGAAATAATCCATTTTCTGATGTCTGAAGAAGATACTTTTCCATGATCATTCTCAAGAAAAGGACTATCTATGATGGAATAACCTTTTTCTTTCCCGATTTCACTCAATACGGATAAATTTCCAACCCTGTTTTTCCCTAAAGTAAAATCCTTACCTAACCAAACTTTATTAATTGGATACCGGGAGAGCAACATTTCCATGAACTCATGTGGTTCCATGTTCGCCATCTCCCTGGTAAATTCCAGATCCAAGACAATGTCAACACCTAATTGAAGCAAAATGGCTTCTTTTTCAGCGGGTGTTGTTATGTAAAAAGGTAGCGGTAAGGATCGTAAAAAAACTGCTGGATGAGGATGAAAAGTGACCACCAGAGATCTAATTTTGTCTTGCTCCGCTTGTTCAACCATCGAACGGATTAATTGTTGATGTCCAATATGAACCCCATCAAAGGCTCCAATAGTGGTATAAACAACCTCTTTAGTGATTGCTTTTTGCTCTTCGACGAGATTCATGTGCCTGACCATTGTCTAAAAATCTCAGGTACTGAAAACCTTTTTAGGTTGCCATTCCTGTGTTTCTGGATCAAGTTCCAATAATCCGATTAATTCACCATCATCACTGATCGCACGCGCCATATTACCCACACCTATTTCTGCAGGGATTCTGCGACCATGGCGTACGATATCTAATTGTTCAGCGGTTAATTCAATGGCTGGCCAGTCAGATAAGGCTTCCGCTGCAGGGATAACGAAATTTTGCCAGGTGTCATTTTCGAACGCATCTCGCAATTTACGCAGGGGTACAGCATCTCGCAAGGTAAAGCGCCCGGATTTTGTTCTTCTTAATCCGATTAGATGCGCGCCACAACCTAATTTCTCACCAAGGTCATGTGCCAATGAACGCACGTAGGTGCCGGACGAACAATACACATCGATGACAGCTTCTGGTGGTGCCCATTCCAGTAAATCTAGATTATAGACATTAATGGTTCTTGGTTCGAGATCCACCTCTTCGCCGTTGCGAGCCATATCGTAAGCATGACGCCCTTTCACTTTAACTGAAGAATAGGGGGGTGGAACCTGTTCGATCTGTCCAACAAAAGATTGCAACACATCGTCAAATTGTTTTTCTGATATATCAACAGAGGTAGTTGCCAAGACGCGACCATCGGCATCGTAAGTATCGGTGGTCGTTCCTAATTGAATAACAGCCTGGTAGCGCTTATCTGATGCAGAAACATATTCACTTAATCGCACAGCTGGTCCAACCAAAACAACCAGAACCCCAGAAGCTCGCGGATCTAATGTGCCTGTATGTCCTGCTCTGCGGATATTCGTTCCTTTTCTGACAATCTGAACTACATCATGAGATGTCATTCCTATTGGCTTATCTATAACAATTACACCGCTAATTAAATTTTTATTTTCTTTTTCCATTATTTTTCACTCCCCGGAATGGCCTGGATGAGATTTAAATGAATTTATCATTTTCCTTATCTTCCATTAATTCAAAAGTTTTTTCAATAACAGTAGCCTGTACATTTTCCAATGATCCTTCAATGTCTGCTCCTGAGGCGGCGGGATGACCACCACCACCAAACGTTGTCGCAAGATCGGATACATTAAAGCCTGATTTTCCTCGCCATGAGACTTTCACATGCCCATTTTTTTGCTCAACAAAAAGGATGGTAATATCAGAATCTATGATACTGGATAAGATTGAATTCAAATCTGCATCATCATTACCATTGTATCCAGCATCTTGACGATCATCAATGGATAATGTTGTCCATGCCAACCGTTCTTTTCGTTGAAGTTTCTTTAAGGCATAGCCCCAATAGATTAACTGATCAAAATTCTTATTCGTCAATGCCTGTTGGTATATTTCAGGCAACATAGCGCCTTTATCCATCAGACTTGCTGCTATTCGCATGGCTTTAGATGACATGTTGGAAGTCCGAAAACCTATCGTATCGGTGATTAAGCCGGTCATTAGTAGTGAGGCCGTCTCGGCATCGGAAGGCAATCCCCAATTTTCTAAATTTTCTGCTATTAAAGCGCAGGTAGCAACAGAATCAGGGTCATTTAGATTATATTTACCAAATAAAGTGTTGGTAATGTGGTGATCGATGTTTAAAGTAATTTCTCGGTCTCCAAATATTCCGCCGGATCGGTCCATATCAGAAATATCCAGACTGATCGTCATATCAAATTGTTGATCTTTCGGTATAGACCTCTTTACCAGGTTGGCTCCAAACAGATAATGGAAATTTGAAGGTACTCCATCACTCAAAGCCATAAAAACTTTTTTACCTGATTTTATTAACGCATTGCCGAGACCTAAAAGTGATCCAACAGCATCTCCATCTGGTCGAATATGGGAAGCAACAAGCACTGAATTTGCGCCCGTGAAGAGACTTCGAATAGTTTTATGAGATAGCGTCGTCATTCAGGTCAACTTCCTCATTTGCATCTGAGAGATTAAGGCTTTCCTCATCCCGAATGGTTGCCAGGATCTCCTCAATACGATCTGCCCGCTCTGGAGTCGGATCCCAATAGAAACGTAATCTCGGGAATGAGCGTAATTCAACGCGGTTGGCTAATAGTTTGCGGATATAGCTACTGGCGCTCTCAAAGCCCTGTAAAACCTCTTTGGAGCGTTCACTACCTTCTAAAGCCGAAACATAAATTGAGGCAAACGCTAATTCCCGATCTATTTTAACATCTGTTATTGTCACCCCAGATAACCTGGGGTCAGAAATTTCCTGACGGACTAACATTTCAGAAATTTCCTGTTGAATTCGATCGCTAATTTTTTTCAACCGTAATTTTGATGGCATTTTCTTCCTCGCATTCTAATTTTCAGTTGAAAGTTCTTTGGTAAAGCACAATATAGTGTCACCTACTTCATACTCTGAAAATCCTTTTAGTCCTATGCCACATTCAAAACCAGTACGTACTTCACGAACATCGTCTTTTTCATGTTTTAAGGAGGAGATTTCTCCTTCATGGACTACTTCTTCATTTCGAACCACACGCGCTTTCGCATTTCTTCGAAATTCTCCTGCCATAATTCTACAACCTGCAATTGTGCCAATTTTTTGAATTCTAAAGATGGCAAGGACATCAGCTTTCCCCAGGATTACTTCAACATACTCAGGCTCAAGCATACCCTTTAACGCTTTTTCTACATCTTCGATCAGGCGATAAATGATTTTATACATTCGAATGGATACACCCTCAGTCTCTGCCATTCGTTTTGCGGCAGAATCCGCGGTGACGTTGAACCCAACAATGATTGCTTGCGAAGCACTAGCTAACATGACATCATTTTCACTTATATTACCCGTCTCTGCATGCAGTATATTGATACTGATTTCTTTGCTTGCCAAATCATTAAGTGAATTCTTGATTGGTTCTAGAGAGCCCTGAACATCAGCCTTGATGATCAGACGCAATTCCTTCTCCTCGCCAGACTGAACCCGACTGAATAATTCTTCCAAAGTAGCTTTGGGAGATGAAAAGCGTGAATCTTTCTCTGCAATTTTTCTTTCGGTAACAATTGACATTGCTTTTTTGGTTGATCCAACGACCTTAAAGACATCACCTGCTTGTGGAACATCGTTCATGCCCATAATTAGGATCGGGGTGGAAGGTCCAGCTTTGCGAATGGGTTTATTTTTATAATCAAACATCGCACGAATACGCCCATAGGAACTACCAGCCACCACAATATCGCCGGCATTCACAGTGCCATTCTGAACCAATAAAGTTGCCATGACACCCTTTGACTTGTCGATTTCTGCTTCAATGATGGTACCAATTTTTTCCCCATTAGGGTTCGCCTGGATCGACATGCCTTCTGCCGTCAACAAAATTGCTTCCAGAAGATCTTCAATACCTGTTCTTTGCTTGGCAGAAACAGGAACAACCATTGTGTCTCCATCCCAATCATCCGGAACCAAACCATTTTCGGATAATTGTTTTTTGGCAAACTCAGGATTTGCATCAGGCCGATCAATCTTATTGAGTGCTACGATGATCGGAACTCTGGCAGCTTTTGCGTGAGCAATCGCTTCTTTGGTTTGAGGCATAACGCCATCATCAGCTGCTACTACCAGAATAACAATATCAGCTCCCTGGGCTCCTCTGGATCGCATTGCTGTAAAGGCAGCGTGCCCTGGCGTGTCTAAAAATGTAACTAATTGTCCGTTATGTTCAACCTGATAGGAAGCGATATGTTGTGTGATTCCACCAGCCTCGCCACCGGCCACATTTGTGTGACGAATTGCGTCCAGCAAAGTAGTTTTTCCGTGATCTACATGTCCAAGGATAGTTACCACAGGTGGGCGATTTACCAGTTCTTTTGGATTTTCATCCAAGATCATTTTGCGCCACATTGGGATCTGGCCTTCTTCAGAAATTTCTTCTTCTTCATAGGTCTCGACAGTGGCTTCATAACCAAGCTCTGAGGCAACGATAGCTGCAGTATCAAAATCAACTTGTTGATTGATATTGGCCATAACACCATTTGCCATTAATACTTTAATAATTTGAATCGGGCTGGTTTCCAATAGTTGAGCCAGCTCGCGAACAATAATACTATTTGGTAAAACAATTGTTTTTATATTTTCGCTCATTTCGCACCTCCAACGCTTCTTTGCACTTATGTGCCAAACTCTTTACGAGCTCAGGATTGTTGTGCGCTGTTCGAGCTTTTCCATCGATACGTTTCAGCTAAAACAACTACAAAGTCGATCCATTCTGCTCTTCTTCATTTACGTTTTCCGGTAGTTTCTGCATAAAATCAAGAAGGATTTTCCGGTCTGCGTCTGTTAATTCTATTTTTAATGCATTGGCAAGTTTCCCTTTTAATGCTGCTTGCCAACAGGTTTTGTGATTGTGAATATATGCTCCACGGCCAGCCATCTTGCTTGTAGGATCAATCGCGATCCCTGTGTCGTTACGAACCACTCTCGTTAGAGTTCGTTTGGCTTGTACTTCACGACAACCGACACAGGTTCGTTGTGGTACGTGCTTCGGCCGCTTAACCTTCTTTTTTTTCACCATCTTCTTTGGTACTTTACCTCAAAATTATTCCCAGTCGATATCGTCATTGCGTTTATGAATCTTACGATAGATCAGTACATCATCTTCTTCGTTATATTCAACCTTAACCTGACGTTTCTTTTTCTTGTCCTTTTTCTTTTTGGCTTTCTTGTCATCGGTGAGTTCTTCTTCCTCATCTTCCACAAAAGGAATTTGAATATTCGTGGATTGAAGGGCGAAAAGCTCATCGAATGAAAGTTCTTCATCTTGAGTAGTCTCAGTCTCGTCTTCAGCTTCTTCGACGATGGGTTTGTCTACCACTCTTTCTGAAACTACTTCCACCTGTCCAATTTCAGCTTCGGTTATCTCTGTATCGAGAACAGGTTCTATAACTTCCTCTGATTCCGCTTCAATTTCGGATTCATCTATGACAGTTTCAGCTTCTTCTAATGTTTCTACAAGTTGTTCAGTTGCAGGTTCAGTTTCTTGTTCATTTGCTGCAATTTCAGCCAATTCAGAAGCTAGGATTTCAGGCAAAGATTCCATCAATTCTTGAATTGAATTCATTGCTTTTGGACCAATACCATTTAATCGCAGAATATCATCTGGAGCTTGGAACATTTTTATAACTAATTCTGCAATTGTATTAAAACCAGCTTCCTGTAAGATGTAATTAACATGTTCAGGTAACGATGAATCCAGAATGGTAGTATCGGAGAAACTTGGTGGAATTTGCGCCTGCAGAGCTTCCATTCTACTTCTTTCAGCTTCTTCTTCTAATTTGCTGCGAATGAATGTACGCGTCTCAACTCTTTCAATGAATTTGTTGAGGAAATCATAATTCTCAATATTAAGAATGCCACCACCGGATTTTTTGGCCAATAATTCTTCCACTTTGACCATATTATCCTTTTCATTAGCAGCCATCTCAGCCATTCCTTGATCTTTCTGTAAGCGATAAAGAGAGTCGCTGGATGCTTCCTGGACACTTTTTATGTCAATTCTCCATCCGGTCAATTTGGCAGCCAGGCGGGCATTCTGTCCGTCGCGGCCAATTGCCAGGCTAAGTTGATCTTCAGGCACCACCACAGTTGCAGTTTTTCCACCTTCAGAATATTCATTCAGATAGACGCCACTCACTTTGGCTGGGCTTATCGCGCGTGCGATAAATTGAGATGGATCCTGATGCCATTCAATTACATCAATCTTCTCATCGTGAAGTTCACGCACAATCGCCTGAATTCTAACGCCACGTAAACCCACACAAGCACCAACTGGGTCAATCCCCGATTGTGTGGCTGAAACAGCCACCTTGGCTCGTTGTCCAGGTTCACGGGTGATGGAACGAATTTCTACGATACCATGATAAATTTCTGGTACTTCGGTTTCTAATAATCGCCGCAGGAAATTTCTATGGGTACGAGAAAGTAAAATCTGTGGCCCCCGATTGCTATCTTTCACTTCTGCAACGAGGGTGCGGACTCGATCGTGAACGTGGAATCGTTCTCCAGGTATCATATCTTTGCGTAACATGGTGCCTTCGGCTTTCATTTCCAGACCGATTGTCAGGCCTTGTGCGTTACTAGCCTGAACCACACCAGAGATAATTTCACCGATCTGGTCAGCATAATGATCTAATTGAGCTTGTCGTTCAGCGTCCCGAATTCTTTGTTGAATTACCTGGCGAGCAGTTTGGGCTGCAACACGCCCGAAATTTTTAGGTGTGCTTTCTACGGATACCATCATTCCTAATTCGGTTTCACTGTCGAATCGCTGGGCTTCCTCCAGGGTAACTTCAGTTCGTTCATCCTGAACGTCTTCGACAACTTCTTTTTCAGCAAATATGGTAACTTTTCCGGTTTCCATATCGACTTTTGCATCAATTATTTGCGCTTGTGAAGCATTAACAGATCTTCTATAAGCAGATACCATAGCTGACTCAAGCGCTTTGATAATTATTTCACGCGGAAGACCTTTTTCTTCCAGCACTTCATTGAATGCAAGTGTAAATTCGTTTCTCATTTCTTGGCTTTTCTCCCACAAAAAAAATACTTACTAAATAAGAAAAGTGGGGGTTGCCCACTTTTCGTCGAGGTCTACAATTTCCATAATGCAATAGTTATTTTACCATAATCATTTTTTCTAATCAAGGATTTTGCATTGAAAGATTATTTAAAGTTGATATTTATACATGGATAAGAATTTTTCTTATAGAATTTATGATGATGGTTATTATTTGGTCATTTTTTCCACCTTTTTTTATTGGAGGCAGCTATGTCGGATTATTTATGGTGGCGTGATGGGGTTATTTATCAGATTTATCCACGTTCATTTATGGACACCAATGATGATGGGATAGGTGATCTGCCAGGCATCACACAAAAACTGGATTATTTAAAGGAGTTAGGTATTGATGCGATCTGGTTATCCCCTTTGTACACCAGTCCCGATGTTGATTTTGGGTATGATGTCGCAAATTACCGGGAAATTGATTTGAAATATGGAGGTATGTCAGCCTTTGATCAATTCATGAAAGAAACTCATGCCCGGAACATCCGTGTAATTATGGATCTGGTTCTAAACCATACATCTGACCAACATGAATGGTTTCAACAATCTAAATTATCGAAAGAAAACCCCTACCATGATTGGTATATCTGGAAAAAAGCCAGCGATGGTGGCAAAGTGCCCAATAATTGGAAATCCCGTTTCGGGGGTAGTGGCTGGGAGTGGGATAGCAAAACCGAAGAGTACTATTTTCACATGTTCTTTAATCAACAGGCCGATTTAAATTGGCGAAATCCGAAGGTTTTTAATGAAATCCTGGATATGATTAAATACTGGTTGGAAAAAGGTGTGGATGGTTTTCGTCTAGATGTGTTTAATGCTTATTTTAAGGATATTGATTTTAGAAATAACCCTTATAAAATTGGTTTCACAAAATTTGATCAACAAAAACACATTTACGATTTAGATCAACCAGAAATGTTTGATTTTCTCCAACAATTTCGTCAATTATTAGACTCCTATCCTGAGCGTTATTCGGTTGGGGAAACTTTTATGGGGGATTATCACACTGCTGCAAAATATATGGGGGATCAGGCGTTACATGCTGCTTTTGATTTTTCTTTCATCAATAATCGCTATAAAGCTTCCTCATTTTATAAATCTATTCAACAATGGGAAAATGTTCTCGATCAAAGAGGTTGGCCAAATTATTTTCTCAATAATCATGATGATCCCCGTTCTGCAAGCCGCTACACCAGAGGTGAAGATGATGAGCGCCTGAAAGTGTTAGCGACGATGTTATTGACATTGAGAGGAACACCTTTTTTATATTATGGGGAAGAGATTGGTATGCGCGATATACCTGTGCGTAGAAAATCGGATGTGCTTGACCCGGTAGGCAGACATTTTTGGCCTTTCTACAAAGGACGGGATGGTTGCCGTTCCCCTATGCAGTGGACCGCTGATCAAAATGCCGGGTTTTCCGGGACTCAACCCTGGTTACCTGTGCACCCCAATCATAAATGGAGGAATGTTGAATTGCAACAATGTGATCAGGATTCACTCCTGAATTACTATAAAAAAATTATTAAAATCAGAAAAACGACACCTGCCCTCCAAAAAGGGATGTATTTACCGATTACATATGAACCGCGCAAGATTTTAGCGTATACACGACAGACATCTCAGCAAACGGCATTAATTGCGCTTAACTTTAGTAAAAGGAACGTTGGCTTGGTTTTAAGTTCCCAATTTTTAACCGGAGATTGGAAGTTGTTGATCAGTAATAAAAGGGATTCATTCCCTATCATCAGGGATCGAAAAATCATGTTAGAAGGGAATGAAGCCCTGGTAATCCTTCAGGGTTGATAAATTAATCACCTGCTTGGGCAGTGTCTATCTCTTTCTCACTCAATGCGTGCAAATCGAAAGCTACGCCTACGGATTCGCCAGCAGACTGCAATGATTTAACAACTCCTTCCAGGAGCGGGATGCCATCTTTTTTATACTTGTCTGTGCGTTCAAATTCTTTTTCACCATGGATATATATGCGCTCTTGACCAACTGCTTTTTCTGCTGTTTTTAATTGTTGGAAGAGGGTATCCATATCATGTTTGAATTCATCCGGTTCCCGAAAGGCATCCAGGCGCATGGCAGCAAAAAAATGTCCCACATTAGCATTTGCCAATTGACTGGGATCGGAGACATTTTTTCCGAACGCTGCACCGGAAAGTACACCTGAAAAAATATCTACCCAGAGCGCTAAACCGTAACCTTTGTACCCACGTAATATTTCGGGACCACCTAGAGGGAATAAAGCACCCCCATCCAGTACTGATTTGGGGTTTGAAGTAGGATTTCCTTCAGAGTCTATTGCCCAACCCTCTGGAATTGGATCACCGGCTTTATCAAAAACTGTCACTTTCCCAATTGGCACGATACTGGTAGCCATGTCCAAAACAAATGGTTTTTCATTTAATGCAGGAGCAGCAACCGCGATGGGGTTGGTGCCTAATAATCGGTTCCTGCCAAATGTAGGTGCTACCAGTGGTTGGGAGTTAGTGAAACTGATTCCGATCATGTCCTGTTCCAAAGCCATCATGGCGTAATATCCCGCAATGCCGTAATGATTACTGTTGCGGACCGTTACCATGGCCACACCGGATTTACTGGCTTTTTCAATACAGTGGTACATTGCGTCTTTTCCAGCCACCTGACCCAATCCGTTTTTTCCGTCCAATGCTAATGAAGCAGGGGTTTCACGCAATACTTCGTTATTTGCTAAGGGATTGATTAACCCTTTTTGAAGACGACTTCCATAGTAAGTTTGCAACCGGACAATGCCATGAGAGCTAACCCCACGCAAATCCGCTGCTTGTAAAATATCAGCCGTGATTTCTGCCCGACCTCTCGGAACACCCAATTTTATGAAAAAACGAACCATAAAATCAAAAAGTTCTTCAGCTCTGTAAACAAATGCTTTTGCCATCGCCACCTCAAACAGATTTGGATCATCAGTCGACCTTAGTGTAGTATTTTATAGCACAAAAGCGATGAACTCTTGTATGGACTCATCTGCATAATTTGGCATTGTATATATAATTTTTAGAATCAAGCTAAAAAGCTATTGATACAGTCTCAACAGCTAAACATCCAGATTTTGAACAGCCAGCGCATGCGTCTGGATGAAGCGAGTCCGTGGAGGAACAGCCTGTCCCATTAACATGTCGAATGTCAAATCAGCCTGCGCAGCGTCTTCAATCGAAACCCGTAACAAGGTGCGATTCTCAGGATTCATTGTAGTATCCCATAACTGTTCAGGATTCATTTCACCCAGGCCTTTATAGCGTTGTAAGCCAACTTTATCTGGATTTACGCCAAATTGCTGAATTATGTTTTCTTTTTCCTGTTCGGTGTAAGCATATTGTTTCTGATTCTTATAACTGATCAGGTATAAAGGTGGTTGAGCAATATATAAGTGACCACTTTCAATGATTTGTTGCATGTAACGGAAAAAGAAAGTAAGCAGGAGGGTGCGGATGTGACTTCCGTCCACATCAGCATCGGTCATGATGATAATGCGGTGATAGCGCAAATTGCTGAGATCAAAGTTGTCCCCAATTCCAACCCCGAGCGCAGAGATCATGGATTTAATTTCTTCATTGGATAATATTTTATCCAGGCGGGCACGTTCTGTATTCAAAATTTTCCCGCGCAATGGCAGAATCGCCTGGAATTGACGATCACGACCTTGCTTGGCTGAACCACCTGCTGAATCTCCCTCGACAATATAAATTTCTGATTGTAATGGATCACGTGAAGAACAATCAGCTAATTTTCCAGGCAAGGTCATGGATTCCAAGGCAGATTTACGAATAACTAAATCCCGGGCTTTTCTGGCAGCATCTCTAGCTCTGGCGGAGGTCAAACATTTTTGAACGATTGCTCTCCCGGCATTTGGATTCTCTTCCAAAAATTCAGCAAAACCCTCTGTGACGACTTGCTGCACTACAGTCTGAACTTCCGGGTTCATTAATTTTACTTTTGTTTGCGATTCAAATTGCGGGTCAGGGACTTTAACACTGACAATTGCAGTCAAACCTTCACGTGTGTCATCACCGGAGAAATTGGGATCGTTTTCTTTGATTAGTTGATTTCGACGGGCGTAATCATTGATGACTCTGGTTAAGGCAGTTCTTAAACCAGTCATATGCGTACCACCATCAATTGTATTGATCGTATTTGCAAATGAATACACAGATTCAGCATAAGCATCAGTATATTGCAATGATGTTTCCACGCTGATTCCTTCTAATTCTTTCTCAACAAAGAAAACAGGATGTAAATTTTCTCGGTTTCGATTAATATATCGAACAAACGAGATAATTCCGCCATCAAAATAATAGGTTGCTTCACGGCTGCTGCGTTCATCCACCAGGCGGATTTTCACCTTGCGTGTTACAAATGCCATCTCCCTGAATCTTTGGGAAAGGGTTTCAAAGCGGTAATCAATTTCGTCTTTAAAAATTTCTTTATCAAATTTATATGAGGTAACGGTGCCAGTGATGTCTGGATCACACTCACCAATGACTGCAACCGGACCTTGTGGTATTCCTTTACGATACTCCTGAGAATGCATCAATCCTTTTTGGTAAACAGTCACCTTGAACCACTCAGATAGTGCGTTTACCGCTGAGGCACCAACACCATGCAATCCTCCAGAGACTTTATAGCTGCTGTGGCCAAATTTACCACCAGCGTGCAATACGGTATGAACTAATTGAAGCGCAGACACTTTTTTCTCAGGATGGATATCAACCGGAATACCTCTGCCATTATCTTTCACGGTTATACTGCTATCGGCATGGATCTCGATACTGATATCATCGCAATATCCGGCCAGGGCTTCATCGATTGAATTATCTACAATTTCATATACTAAATGGTGTAATGCCTTGATATCTGTTCCACCAACATACATGCCTGGTCGACGACGAACAGCTTCCAGTCCTTCTAATACTTGAATATCTTTTGCACCATATGATGAATTATCTAAATTGGTGGTTTGTGCCACGTATCCTCCTGGATCTGTACTTATTTTTTATTAGTAGATATATACTATTGAATGTTCTTAATTCTCTCTAAAATTTCTTTCGTCCAATCACAGCTCTTTTGGTAATAAATAAAGCTTGCAGCAATCAGAGCTGTATAGATAAAAGCATGCCCGGTAATTCCGACCAGGGTTAACCAGGAATTGGTTGGAGCTGCTATCCATAAAATATCAAGACCCTGAGCAATTAAGATAGCTGCCAGTAAAAACATGCCTGTTCCGGGAAGATATGAACGAACAACTTTGATTGAGTGAAGAATAGATTGAATGATACCCATATCTCTGACGAAGATGCCATGTGGCGAGAAAATTAATGGGATTAATAACCAAATTAATATAAAGGTTGAAATGATTAATATTATTTGTGAAAGTACGGGACTAAATAATGAAAATAATGAAACGACAAACAACATCGGCAGAACCAGCACTACCAGAATAATTACCAGTAGTATGGATAAACCAACTCCCTTAACGATCTTATTGATTAATTCTTGTGTGTTAATTTTTTCTTTTTCTTTTTTCGTGCTATATGCAATTGCACTCATGTAGCAACTCCCAAGAAATAAACCAATGATCATGAAAAATACAGTTGACAATAAAATTAATCCTATGGAAGGAATTTCATAGGCTATTGGGGACCCGAAAGGGGTCTCCTTTATGCCTTGACCGGACAAAAGACTGGGAATACCGAAAGGAAAAGTTGATAAACTGTTGGTGATATTGATTCGGTTGAGTATAGTTTCCATCTCGGTTTGGGATGTTTCAAGAAGCTGACGCATCTCTGCGTTATTGTATGCAATCAAGGTCTGGATGGCATTGGCGTAGATTGGTTTTATTATTTTTTCCAACTTTAACTGAGGACCGAACCAGATTAATAAATCCAATCCCAGTGGAAAAAGGATCAATCCAATGTGATTTGTAACCGTATTAAACCCTGCCAGAAGGGTAGGAATTAATCGAGGTGGAGCAAGCTTTTGTTCATCAATTTTTGTATTCATTCAACCTCTAATTTTACCACAGATCAATGTCTTCTTGGTTATTTGTTCTATAAATACTGGTATTAAATCTTGTTTATCGTTACAATTTTTACATGCCCAAAACAAATCAATTTCCTGATTCTAGCCGTCTCAGCATCATATCTGCGGTAATCATTCTGGCGTATGGGTTGGTCCCTTTCGTCCAAATCCCTGCGCAGAGCATCGCGATTCGATTACCTTGGGTTGTGTTTAATTACGATTTGGATTTTGGTAGTATCGTCTCCATCCTGGTCGCTTTTTTGGCAGCGTTTGGAGCGGATTGGTTAATACAGACACATCCAAACAAAGGGACACAAACATTTATTCGACATGGGTTGGTCCCTGCGCTGACGGCCTGGGTGATTGGTGTGCCGCTTTCTTTTCTGGAAGTTGGAATTGAATGGTGGATAGTAGTTGCCTTAGGTGGTATCTTGTTAGCTTTCATTTTGGTGGCAGAGTATTTGGTTGTTGATTCCAACAGCGAAGCGCATTTACCAGCAAGTCTTGGATTGACCGCTATTTCATTTGCATTGTTTCTTGTCTTAGCCATTGCATTACAGGCTTCCGGAATGCGCTTATTTTTATTAGTACCAGCTTTGTCAATCACCTTATTTTTTCTGGTTTCGAGAAGTTTGTATTTACGGACTGCAGGGGATTGGAACTGGTTTTGGTCATTTGGCGTTGCTTTTTTTGTTGGTCAGATCGCTTTAGGATTACACTATCTCCCCATTCAACCATTGTCCTTTGGTCTTGTATTGGCAGGAATTGCCTATCCACTGACATTATTGATAATCGCTCATAAAGAAGGTAAAAAGGGTTTCAATTTACTGATTGAACCATTGATCCTTTTTATTTTTCTTTTATTTTTGGGCTTGGTAACCAATGGATAAACTATTCATTCCGCTTGAAATAACAAGAAAAGTTCTTGAATATGTTATTGAAAAATTACCAGAAGAGGCCTGCGGATTACTGGCGGGGCATGAAAACAAAGTCAGCATTGATCTTCCTATAACTAATCAACTTCATTCTCCAGTAAAGTTTTTCATGGACCCAATTGAGTTATTCAATGCCCTGGAAAAGATTGAAACATTACATCTCGATATCCTGGGGATTTTTCATTCACACCCAAATGGTCCACCAAGACCGTCAGAAACAGATATTAAAGATTTTTTATATCCTGGCGTTGCAACTATTATCTGCTATTTTGAATCTGATATATGGAAGATGAAAGCATTTTGGATTAAAAATGACTGGTATACTGAAATTGCATTGGAAATATTTTAGATATCGCATCGAATGAAGTGTTCAAGTGTTTATCTAGATAAAGATGAGTAAGAGGGATTAATTAATGGTCGAATTTGGAAATATCCTGCTAGTTTTTATAATTGCATATTTAATGGGTTCGATCCCATTTGGTTTCTTCGTGGTTAAGTTGATTAATGGTCGAGATGTACGTCAGGTTGAATCTGGCAGAACCGGAGGAACCAATGCTATGCGTGCAGCCGGTGTCGGTGCAGGTGTTCTTACCGCAGTGTTGGATGTGTTTAAGGGGGCAGCAACAGCCTGGGTAGTGAGCTGGTTAGCACCACAACAACCTTGGGTGCAGGTTGCAGCGGCTTTGTTAGCAATTGTCGGTCATAACTACTCAATATTTTTGGTGCATCGTAAAGAAGGAAAATGGGCATTACGGGGAGGAGCTGGTGGTGCTACTGCTTTAGGAGGTGCTATCGCACTTTGGAATCCAATCGTATTTATTATTCTCCCGGTTGCTTTTTTGATTTATCTTTTTATTGGATATGCGTCTGTAACCACCATGAGTATTGCGTTCATTGCCATGCTTGTTTTTATCATACGGGCTATTATGGGATTATCACCTTGGGCATATGTGATTTACGGTGCACTGGCTTTGTTGGTTCTGGTTTGGGCTCTGCGACCTAACATTAAAAGGTTAATCGAAGGAACTGAACGAGTCGTTGGATTACGGGCAAAATGGTTAAAAAAGAAAGTATTCCAGAAATAAATAAGCCATCACATTTGGCTTTTATCTATTCGTCCACAATATCATCATCAAAATCATCAAACGGTGAATCGATCAAATCAATCCCTTCATCCTGAGCATATTGATTTAATAAGTATCTAACATTGTTTTGGTGCAATGCATTCCCCAAACCTGCCAGGACAACGCGACTTTTTCCACAACTTTCTACGTCAATTGCAGATGCGGCTTTCAATGGATACTTCGTTTTTAAAACATCTTTAACTTTCATTTTTAGTGTTTTTAAATAGTTGATATTTTGTTGAATAGTATCTTCAATCTCACCGCGGAGAACGATGTCACCATGACCCTGAATGATATTTTCTAATCCAAGGTTGGAGTATGAGTTGAGAGAATCAATCAACTTATCAATGTCCCCTCCGACAAAATATGGAATGGGTAAGAAAGAGTCAGCCGCGAATAAGACCCGGTCTTCTTCTATCAAAACTGAGATTCCATCCTCACTATGGCCTGGGGTTTGAAATAAGATCAAATTCTTTTTTCCAACCCGTAAGGACATGTTGCCACTCTCGAAAGTAAGGTGGGGATAAACTAATTTAACGGATTTAAAAATTGGATTCTGTTGAAGGGCTTGATCCAAAGATGATTGACCCTGTTGAATTTGTAGTTTTCTGCATAATTCGTGGCTGATAATGGTAGCACCGGGGAAAAAGCAATTGCCCCAGGTATGATCAGCATGAAAATGGGTGTTAATTATGTACTGCACAGGTACTTCAAGATGATCTTCAATGTAATTTCTCATTGAAATTGTTTCTTCCGGGACGGGTAGCGTATCAATAACCACAGCCCATTTTGGCCCTATGATCACACCGGCAGTTACTTGAGCATAAATTTCACTCTGAAACCAATAAACATTTTCAGATACGCGTTCTCGCTGCATCTATTAATCTCCAATATTAGAAATTCTTTGTTATTTAACAATTAAGAAGAATAGCACATTCAAATTAAAAAGTCAAAAAAATCATTCTTTAAAATCATTAGGTGAATGATCTTCACTTTTTCCATTTTTCGATAGAAATGGTAACATCATATAGCCTTGCTTCCAAAGAAAATATCCGACCAATAATACCAAAGAAAGTCCGATTATACTACCCAACAATGGATATACCCACTTGGAATCTTTTTCTCCACCGATTGGTTTAGGCGAGGAAGTTGGTCTGGATACGGAAGTTGATCCTGGTTTAGGGGTTTGGAAAGTCCCTTCGTTCCCTGGAATAGGAGTTGTTTGATCCTCACCTGGCCCTGGTTCTGGGTAACCACTTGTCTGTTGAGTATCCTCACCGGGATTGGGATAACCTCCACCCGTAGGTGTTGCTCCATTGATAGGTCCGGGATATCCACTATCAGGTGTTGAGAAGCCACTGGTTGGGGCTGGGTATCCTGGAGGGTTGGTGCTGATGACAATCCTTGTTCTGGTTGGACTTCTGTAAGGAATGAGATAAGGAGTGCGTGTTCTGGTGGCAGTCTGAAAACGAGTGCGTGTAGGTGTAAGGGTTACAGTGCTGGTTCCTGTTATTGTGGGTGTTGTTGATATTGTTGGGGTCGTTGTTATGGTCACTGTAGGGGTCACCGTGATGGTGGAGGTAATGGTGATGGTTGCTGTGAGAGTAGTCGTTGGTGTCAGGGTTGGCGGAGCGGGAGTAGCACTGATGATATTGGAGTACACCGATAGTAAGTTGGTCCCAATAATCTCAAGACGGTAGTCGTAACTGGTCAGATTGGATACGTCGTTATCTACAAAAGAATAATTTGCACCGGCGGAATTAGAACCTGTGTGAACTATGAAGTCGCTTACCCGATCAAACGCTAAAGTTCCTGTTTGTCTTCTTTGAACATAAAAACCGCTGGTATTTAATTCACTGGCAGTTGACCAATTTATAGTCACTTGCATATTACCCGGTGTGGCGGCAAAACTGGTTAATACTGCCGCAGCAGGTTGCCCCACCAATCCAACCACAAAAGGTGTGTAGTTCAAATCATTGGATATCCCTGGCCGACCTGTGGAATCAATCTGTACTGCTATCTCTTTACTTGTTAGATTGCAGGTTGTCACCTGACCACTTTCCCCGCCAGCTGAGGGTCCGTTTGGAGCTTTTCCGGTGGGGTTCCAACCAGATGTGATCAACTGATCCGGATCGTACCACCATAATGGATATAATGCGGGATTGCTCTGCCCACAATAGGTACTGGATTCAACATTCGCAATACAGGCGGCATTAAGGTCATATTTCATGAAAATAACTAATTCCTGAACATTTGTTAACCCCTGTGCTAGAAAAATATCATAATAATTATTACAGGGAACAAGCGTAGAGGTAGAACCTGAGTTTAAAAATGGTGTGTTGACAGAATTACTACCATGGTTGATGATGAAAATATCAAAATCTGGGGAAACCGGGTTTGTTGTGGGATGTTGGACTGAAATTTTATTTTCAAAGTAAGATTTCTTCGTTGAGGTTACCGTTACGATTTGTGCTTGTACACCTGAATTATTCAAATTATCTATGATAGCACTGCCCAAGCGTTTTCCGGATTGAGATGTGCAATCAGGTGCTGCTATAGCAGGGAGAATCCCAATTCCCCAATAATTGTGATCTACCAAACCGAGTTCCTTGGTACCGCAACTCACTTGCACCCCGGAACGATTGTTGTTTATATTGTTTGCAGCAACATTAATTTTCCCTGTTCCGGATGCAACAGGTTTATTAACTGCGTAGCCACTGTTATTGATAATGTTATTGAAACGGATGGTCAAATTCCCTTGATGATTAATGATACGAATAGCATCCTTGCCGTTGGTAAGGTTGTTTGAAAATAAATTAATATTTTGGGGACTGTCGATCACCAATAAGTCACGGTTTGGTAGATTGCATATTCCATCATTGATGGATAAATTTTGAATCGTAATTTCATTATTCAGACTCAATAAAGGTTGTGAACAGATGAACGTTTCACTCGTAATCGAAGCGATATTGGTGCCTTGTAGCGTTACAGATTTGTTAATTATTACCGTATTATTTTTTACGGGATAAGTACCAATCACATAAATGGTTGAAGTGCTATCAATTGCATCCACAGCATCCTTCAATCCAGTCCCCAAGCCAGTTGCCAGATCATCTTTGGAATTTACAAAACAAGGACTATTTGAAGCACAAGAAGCCGCGTCTTTTGCGACATATACCGTGCTTGCCTTTGGAGCAATTGACAGAAAATTGAAAGATTGTTCTGACTGGGTCCAGACTATCCCATTTCGTTCGAAGACCCTGATTAACGTTGAACCACCAAGACTAGCGGTTTTGCCTATCCGATAATAAAAATCCAGCGTATCACCAAAGAAAGTGGTATCAAGAGCCGCCGCGATACCCTGACTTAATACATAATTCGATGGTGGTTGTCCACAGTTAGTAGTGTCTACAGAATAAGTTGCGCCGGTTAATTTACCGGTAGGTTCAAATCCAACTTCAGAAACAGCCCAATTGGCTGGGGTGAACAAACAAACTTGAATATTGGTATCTTGAGCAGGAGTGTAATTTAGTAAATCAAAACTTGTTCGAAAATTCAACCTTTGGCCTGCTGCACAACCTCCAGAGGGACAGCTGCTGGGGCTGATTAAGGTTATACTGGAGGATTTCAACGGAGAAGCAGGGACACTGGCAACAGAAATAGCCAATCCGGTTAACACAAAAATCCAAACAAACCAGTGTAAACGATGCTTGGTCATACATCCTCTCAAATGAAATTTTATAAAACGATTATACAGTATCAACTTCTAAAATAGAACTGACAAAAAAAATCAATGGTTGAAAATTGAAGGGAAATTAATTACCAAAAGAATTTATTGCAGAACCTTGCTAAGGAAAAGTTTGGTGCGTTCTTGTGTCGGGTTTGTGAATAAAACATTTGGTGGAGCTTCTTCTACAATCACGCCCTCATCCATGAGGATTGCCCGGTTGGCTGCTGCCCTGGCAAAACCCATTTCATGCGAAACTACGACCATCGTCATTCCTTCTTTTGCTAAGGCCATCATCACATCCAGAACTTCCTGAATCATCTCAGGATCAAGAGCGCTGGTAGGTTCATCAAATAACATGATTTTTGGATTCATCGCTAAGGCACGTGCAATCGCCACGCGTTGTTGTTGACCACCGGAAAGCTGTAATGGGTATACATGTGCTTTTTCTGGAATACCAACTTTTTCTAATAATTGCATACCAATTTTTTTGGCTTCAGCGCTGTTTCGTTTTCTGACGATGGTTTGTGCCAGGGTAACATTACTCAATGCACTCAGATGTGGGAAGAGATTAAATTGTTGAAAGACCATGCCAACTTCTGTTCGCACTGCATTGATGTTCTCAGCAGTGTCCAGAGTAATGCCATCTACGACGATTTGACCTTTATCAAATTCTTCCAGACGGTTGATACAGCGTAATAACGTTGATTTACCCGAACCTGAAGGCCCAATGACGACCACGACTTCCCCTTTGTAGATATCCAGGCTGACACCACGCAATGCATGTACATGGCCAAAATATTTATGTATTCCTTCAATATGAATGATTGGTTCCATCTTAACGCTCCAGCTTTGTTTTTCGTTCAATCCAGGTCACGATTCTGGCGGAAAAGAGGGTCAACACCAGATATAGTAAAGCAACCATTACCCAAGTTTGTATCGGGATGAAGTTGGCAGCCATAAACTCGCGTCCACGCCGAGTAATATCAGCAACTGCGACAACACTGACAAGTGAGGAGTCCTTCAGTAATGTAATAAATTCATTCCCAACTGGAGGAAGAATCACACGAATTGCCTGTGGCAGAATCACATAACGCATAGATTGAAAATAGTTCATCCCTAAACTACGGGCTGCTTCCATTTGCCCTTTGGAGATACTTTGGATGCCTGCTCGATATACTTCACTCATGTAGGCTGCATAGCAAAATGTTAGACCGATAATAGCCATCAAAATGGGATTCGCGCGATATTTCATTAAGCCTTCAATGGATAAAAACTTTCCTAAACCTTGAATCACTGATGGGAAAGCAAAATACCAGAACATCAATTGAACCAGTAGAGGAATGCCCCGTACCAATTCTACATATACGGTTGCAGCACCATTTAATAATTTATTTTTCGATATCCGTCCCAGCCCTGTCAGAAGTCCAAAGAATAAAACCAGGATAAAAGAAACCAGCGTGGTATAAATTGTGACTCCAATTCCATCTGATACAAAAAATAGAATTCGTCGAAAAGGGTCTGGTTTGAAAAAAATTAATAAAAGAATAATGACAATGACAGCGACAAGCAATAACCACCAACGGTCAAAATAGAAATCCTTTTTAGCTGAGCTTTCCTTTGAATTATCCGGTTTTATTGAAGAAACCATGTGTTTACTCCATTTTAAAAAAGCCTGGGAGATTAATCTCCCAGGCTTTTTTTCCTACAAATTATTCGCCAGCAAGATATTTTGCAGCCAGTTGGGCTACGAATCCAGAGTCAATTACAGCTTTAAGTGCTGGGTTAATTTTATCCAACAAATCCTGCCGGTCTTTACAGATGGCGATTCCGTAAAATTCATTTGTAAACACTTCTCCGACGGTCATCAGTTTTCCCGGATTTTTCTCGATGAAGCCTAATGCAGTTGGATAATCAGCGATCACTGCGTCAATCTGACCATTGATCAAATCCAAAAAAGCCAGATCATAAGTGTCATATGGTTTATATTCAACACCTTCAATTGTCTGTGCTTCAATTTCTCCCGTGGTTCCTAATTGTGCGCCAATGATTTTTCCACTTAAATCTGCCTTACTAGCGATGTCTGTATTGTCAGCTTTCACTGAAATAATTTGGCCGGCATCAACATAAGGATCACTGAAGAGAAATTGAGCTTTACGTTCATCCGTAATGGTAATGGCAGCAATCGCCATATCATATTGACATTCAGATAAACCAGCCAGCATAGGATCAAACGGTAAATTGATGAACTCGTATTGAATCCCGGCTTGGGCTGCAACTGCTTCCATCAACTCGATATCAAAACCAATCAATTCTTTGGTGGCTTCATCCACCATTTCAAAAGGTGGAAATGTTGCGTCCGTGGCAATTGAAACAACTTCAGCAGCAGGATAACCCGCATCTTCCTGAGCAGAGGGTTGTTCACCAGCAGGGTATCCTTGCCCTTGTTGATCAACAGGAGCTTGATCCATGGGGTATCCTTGATCTTCCGTGGCTGTTTCGTTTGTCTTTGACTGGGCACAAGCACTTAACACCAAACTTGTGACCATTAATAAAGACAATATTACAAAAATGGTTTTCTTCATGGTTTTCCTCCGAAAATTTATGTGATTTATTTTTTGCATGGGATTGAAACTATACGTAAGATTATAGCATTTAATTTGGAGTAAATCGTCCGCCATTCATCCAAAATTTTTGGTATTATGCCACTTTTTATATAGTCAGCCAGATAGATATTGAATGGATGATACAATTTTAATGTGTTTGGAAAAGGAGAGGAAAAAATGAAAAATATTCACAGAGTAATCATCTTTGTTTTAGACGGTGTTGGGGCTGGCGCAGCACCTGATGCCGACCTCTATGGTGATGTAGGCAGCAACTCATTATCCAATACCGCCGCGGCAGTGGGAGGGTTGAATTTGCCCAACCTTGAAGCATTAGGATTTGGGAGGATTACCCCAATGAAGGGAGTTACCCCAGTAGATCCAGCCAGAGGGTCATTTGGAAAATTAACCCCTTGCTCCGCGGGAAAAGATTCTGTTACAGGCCACTGGGAATTAATGGGTATTTTTTTGAAAGAACCTTTCCCTGTTTTTCCTGACGGATTTCCCCCAGCTGTGATTCAGAAATTCAAGGAATTAACCGGTCTGGATGTGTTAGCTAACAAACCTGCATCTGGAACTGCCGTGATTCAGGAATATGGCGAAGAACACATGCGGACCGGGAAACCGATTGTTTATACTTCGGCAGATTCTGTGTTTCAGATTGCTGCCCATGAAGATGTTATTCCTATTGAGAAATTGTATGAAATTTGTGAGATTTCCAGAAAAATGTTGGTGGGAGAATACGGCGTAGGCAGGGTTATCGCCCGACCATTCGTTGGTGAACGCGCAGGAGAATTTGAGCGAACCAGCCGGCGGCATGATTATCCTCGTTTTCCGGAATCAGATACGATCATGGATAAATTAATCACAGCAGGATTTGAAGTCTATGCCACCGGAAAGATTGATGATTTATTTGGTCATCGGGGAATTAGTGTGACCAACCACACAACCAATAATCATGACACAATACTGGCAACGATTGATTTTATAAAGAAAGATTTTAATGGTTTGCTGTTTGCCAATTTGATTGAGTTTGATCAGATCTATGGTCATCGCAATGACCCCCGGGGGTATGCGGATGCTCTGGAGGAATTTGATCGATCCATCCCTCAAATTGTGGGGAATTTAGGCGCGGGTGACATTGTGATGGTTGTTTCAGACCATGGGGTTGATCCGACCACAGAAAGTACGGATCATTCGCGTGAATTCAGCCCACTACTCATCTTTGGAGATCGAATCAAGGCGAATGTGGACCTGGGTGTGCGTAAATCTTTTGCGGACGTTGGAGCAACGATCGCAGATATTTTTACCCTTCAACCACCTCAAATTGGATCCAGTTTTTTGAATAAAATCAAGTAAAATCCAGATAAGTATAAGCAGCTATTTTATGGGATTACTCATTTCCACGTCGTTTCATTCAATGCCAATTTCATTTGCCCCATGGAAAATTCAGTCTCAGCCCAAACTATAATAAAGAAAATCCTACCCTGGTTCATGGTAGGTTTTCTGGTTTTGATAATGCTGGCATTTGTAGGGGATATCCGCCAAATTTCAGTTCTGGCGAGAGATTTTCGCTGGGAAATCCTGCCAATCCTGATGGGATTTACACTGATCAATTACACGCTGCGGTTTGTGAAATGGCATTTTTATTTGAATCAAATTGGCCTTAAGAACTTTCCGGTTCTGCGTAGTTTGCGGTTATTTGTTGCTGGCTTTCCTTTAGCAATGACACCAGGTAAAGCAGGTGAAGTTCTTAAAGGTGTCTGGTTAAAGGAAATGGCAGGAGTGCCCGTCTCAAGAGGAGTATCTGTTATTGTTGCGGAACGAATCAGTGATGGGTTGGCAGTGTTGTTGCTTTCGACGTTTGGTGTGATCGCTTACCCGCAGTATGCCTATGCATTTGTCCTGGTGTTGATTTTATTGGTTGGAGTGATCATTATTTCTCAAATTAAACCGATCGCATATTGGTTTCTTAACCTCACCAGGAAAATGCCTTTCATAAAAAGATTTTCTCACCATTTATATGAATTTTATGAAGGCAGTTTTATCGTCTTCAGACCTGGGGCGACGTTTTTGGCGGTAGGTTTAGGCACTATATCCTGGTTTTTTGAAGGGGTTGGCTTTTATTTCCTGTTAATCAATTTGGGCTTACCTGCTAATCAAGAGACTTTCGCGAATGCTGTTTTCATTCTGGCATTTTCGACTGTCATTGCTGCTGTATCGACATTGCCTGGCGGGCTGGGAGCAGCTGAAGCTTCCATTGCAGGCATGTTAACGCTGTTGGTGGGAATGAACCCCACGAATGCTACGTTTGCGACGTTGATCATACGATTAGCAACTTTATGGTTTGGGATTGCCTTAGGTTTATTCACCTGGGTAATTTCCCTGGAATTATTAGGTTTTAAGGAAAAAAAATATGCAAAAGTGGAAAATTGAACTTCATTGTCATACTGCTGCGTCTCCTGATAGTTTGGTGAAAGTTAAAGACTTAATAAAAGTAGCCAGAAAGCGAGGGCTACAGCGCTTAGCAATCACCGATCACAATACGATCCGTGGTGCTCAGTATGCCAAAAGCCTGGATCCGGAATTAATTATTATCGGTGAAGAGATCCTTACGTCGCGAGGTGAGTTATTGGCATTTTTTGTTGAAAAAGAAATTCCACGCGGGCTGACACCGGTGGAAAGTATCAAACGATTACGAGATCAAAATGCCTTTATTAGCGTTTCCCACCCATTTGATCGTCTTCGTCACGGATGGGAATTGGAGGATTTAATAGAAATCACACCTCTGGTGGATGCAATTGAAATTTTTAATGCCCGGTCATTTATTAAAACAATCAATGATCAAGCCAGAGATTATGCCCGAAAGAATAATTTAAGGGGAACGGTTGGTTCAGACGCGCACTCTTTGTTTGAGGTTGGGCGGTCAACACAATTGGTAATGCCTTTCACTGATGCAGAAATGATGAGAAAATCCTTTTTGGACCCGGAATATGTGAAGAAATCTTCGTCTCCACTGATACGAATTACCTCCACGTATGCAAAAATACTCAAAAGAATATTCGGAAAAAACAGGTTTCCGATATAATGGTTCTCATGGATCGATTTGTGAGCAATACACAGCAATTATTGAATATTCGGTTAAGTGACTCCCAAGTAGATTCTTTTCGTATATTCCAAAATGAGCTTTCAGTTTGGAATGAAAAATTCAACCTAACTGCTATTCGTGATATTGAACAAATACTAAATAAACACTTTCTCGATTCTTTAACTTGCGTGCTGGCATGGGGTGACAGTCGACCAATGAATTTGATTGATGTAGGAACTGGAGCAGGTTTTCCAGGAATTCCGTTAAAAATAATTTTTCCTGCTATGCGATTAACTTTGGTGGAATCAATCGGCAAAAAGACGAAATTCTGCCAACACATCGTAGACACCTTGAAACTTGAGCAAGTCAATATTATCCAGGATCGGGCTGAAGTGATCGGACAGAACGGCAAATATAGGGAACAATTTGACTGGGCAGTAGCAAGAGCAGTGGCAAATTTGCCAGTATTGGTTGAATTATTACTGCCCCTGGTTCGATTAGGGGGTGGGGTTATCGCACAGAAAGGTGAAAGTGGGCCAGCGGAAACTCAAAAAGCTGGTCATGCAATTCATTTATTAGGCGGGTCATTACGGCAATTGTTACCAGTGACGATACCTGGTGTGGTGGAAGAACGATATCTGATCATTATAGATAAGAAAGCTAGAACGCCGAAAACGTACCCCAGACGCACTGGAATTCCTGCCAAGCAGCCATTATATTAAACTAGCGATCAGGTTTGAATCACTCCCTGTTGGATATGCCAGATGGTAGATTGGTTTGTGAAATCTTCTGAAAATAATTTCAAATCGGTGGTCGTCAGCAAAGTCTGATCGCCCCCGGAGATGGCCAGCAATAATTGGTCTCGGCGTTTATGGTCCAATTCGGCCAGCGTTTCATCTAATAAAAGCACTGGTTTTTCACCGGTTCGATTTTTCATAAATGCCAATTCGCCAAGTTTTAAAGCCAGCATCGTAGTCCGGATTTGGCCGCGGGATCCATAATTACCCAAATCAATATGATTAACCAGAAATCTTAATTCATCGCGATGAGGACCTATCGTTGTGACACCTCGTAAAATTTCTTCCTTTTGTTTTTGCTTCAGCGTTTCCAGAAATAAATCTTTTATTTGGGCTGAATTCTTGGCTGATTCAAAAAAGTCAGCAGGTTCATTTTCATTAAATAATGCTGGTTGGTATGATAACTGAAGAACCTCAAGATCGTTGGTCAATGACCGATGGATTTGATTGGCTAATATTTCAATTTCAAATATTGCTTTGGCGCGGGAAAATTGTAGAAAAGAACCTTTTTCTGCTAATAAATCATCCCAATAATCTAATTGAGAAATATCTGTGTTTCTTTCAGCAATTTGTTTTAATAATGCATTTCTCTGGTTCAGCGTTTGCATATACTCACTCAGTGCTTTTGCATACCCTGGAACCACCTGGGCAAGTGCAAGATTGAGATATCTCCTTCTCTCTTCAGGCCCCCCTTCAATGATGCGAGTCATATGAGGAAGGAAGATGACCGCATTGAATAATCCAACCGCCTGATGGGCTGACCGTTTTACGCCATCAACTAATATTTCTTTGCGGAACCGCAAACCATTTTGTGATCCGTTCTGTTCGAGGATCAACCTGATTTCAATTTGATGATTGTTTTCTCCCCGGGTAAAATCAGCTAACATCCGGCAAACAGGGATTTCATCCTCCAGTGCCAAAAAACTGATCACTTGGCGATCAGTACTGGATTGTATAGATGTGAAAGTTGAAAAGAAAAAAACCGCCTCCAAAAGGCTGGTTTTGCCCTGTGCATTATCACCTTGAAGTAAAAGAATCCGCTGGGGCATTTCCACGTCCAAGCGGCTAAAAGCTCTAAAATTTGTTAATGATAGATGAGTGAGAAACATGAATGGAAGGGTATCATGCCCTTATTCAGGGAGTTTTTCCGTTTCCTCCTGAGGAGGTTGCCAGATGTGTGTGGCTCGATCAGTGAAAAGAATACCATCCAGATGATCTACTTCATGTTGAAAGATTCTCGCCAACCAACCGGAAGCTTTAATTTTAAGTGCTTGACCTCTTTTATTGAATCCTTTCACAACGACAGTTGAAAAACGCTCAACCTCCCCAACCAGATTGGGAATGGATAAACATCCTTCTATTCCTATTTCGGTCTCCGATGAAGTTTTTATGATTTCAGGATTGATAACAGCATATGACTTTGGTTTTACACTCTCATCTTCGGCATATTCCACAACAATCACCCTTTGCGAGATGGCTATTTGTGGTGCTGCAAGCCCAACTCCGGGTGCAAAACGCATTGTTTCAAACATATCATCAACCAGAATAGATAAATCCTGATCAAAGTTCGTTACTTTATGTGCTTTTCTTCTGAGTACCTCATCAGGAATAATTACAACTTCTCTTAACGCCATATACCACCTTAATTGCTCAACGGAAAACCCGCCTTAATTTCTAATAATCTCCTATATTGTACCCTGAAACTTCATCATCTGGACTGGTTTCGTCCGAATTAGACTTTTTTTGAACAACCTCGTGATAGATCTCGATCCATTCTGCGACCTCATCCCGCAAGGCTTCTTTTTCTCTTTTTTTCTGTTTTTGACCAAATTGTTGATAGCGTTCAAAAATATCTTGTTGGGCTTCTGAAGGTTTGTAAACATAATCAAATGTGAAGGTTGTATCACCCACACGAATAAAAACCGTCCCAAAATTTAGTATCAAACTGATCAACCCAAGTCTTTCGAATTCCACAGTTTGAATATTTTTTATTGGTGCTGATCTCCTTTGTTCCTGTCCTAATGGTTTTTTGTATAAGTCAATTAATTGATCATCTGTCACAATATAACGATCATTGCGCCAATCCCAGTATTGGTATATCCACCATATGAAAAGCGCTGCTCCTATTCCCATCTGAACGAAGAGGATAATATTGAAATTTATTGATGGATAAAATTCATAAATTGAATAGATAAATACTAAGAATGAAAGTAAAAGTGCCAGACTCGGCCAGATTACTTTTCTGAGAAGAATAAACCAGTGCGTGCGATAAATGATGACCCCATTTTTTTCAGTTCTCAAGCCAAAAAAAGTTGAAAGAAAATCCATCAATCCACTTGATTTTACGTTGAGAGGAGCTTCTGCGTGATCTGGCTCATCCTCTACATTTTCTTCATCATATTCTCCTGGCTCACGACGATCATATCCAATGCGGCTGCGAAGCATGTCTTCTTTTGTCACCCTCTGCAATTGGTTGGACTGAATGGAAGATCTTCCCCGTTCATCATTTACTACCCTGACAACCAACTCAGGTGCTGATAATTTTTTCAAATTTATCAGTCCTGTGTAAGTCCGAATAACCACGTCTCCATATCCAATCCAACGGCCAACCTGCGAGGTTCTGGTTTCGACGGAGAGAATTGCATCCAGAGGAGCTTCCTGGCGACTTTCGTAAATTAGTGCAACTTTCTCCAACGCCACCACCCTGCGGTTGGTAATAATCGAAAAATCATTCGACCAATCAATCAATTTCCATACAAACCAACCCAGGAACAGGAAAGTTGTGAAACCGAAGAGAATAGGTACCCATTTATCTTGAATTGAGGCGAAGAAATAAAAATATATAAATAATAGGAGCGAAGTTAAACCGAGAAAAATTGGTGGAAGCAGCCCTAACCAAAGAAAGAAACTGTGTTTTCTGGCTACGAAATGAACAGCTTCACGCGGACCTCGCCAAGGAAAAGGGTGTTTGAGGAATAATCGATAGCTTTTGATCGTCATTTGGATGGGTTCGACGATTTCTGGGTAAACCTCCATCAAGCCTTCCACTTGTTCCTGGTTGATGTGAATTGCAATGACATTCGTGATTGCCTGCGCGGTCACTTCTCGATAATGATCATAAGCCAGCCCTTCTTCTCCAAAATAATCCCCTTTTTGACAAATGGAAATTTCAACTGGATCCTGGTCAGCATCTTCCTGAATTGAAACACGACCACTGAGGACAATATAAAATCCATCTGCCTCGGTTCCTTCTTCGAAGACGATTTCATGTTGTTTGAAAAATACCATATCCAATTGCTCACTGATGGCGAGCAATTGTTCTTCCTCCAACATGTCAAAAAAATGAATGTTGCCCAGAACGTCCAATATTTCCTGAGAATGATCCACCATAATTTTTAAGTATATCCTAAGTGAATAAAAAACCCCTGCCAGAATCTGGTAGAATCGAGTGGTAATTATGCGAAATCTTGGTCTCGTCATCATGCGTGGAATATCCATCTTTTTAATCGTCATTACGGTTATAATTTTCGTTATTCAATTAATCAGTTACAGTAGAATTCGCGCCAGCTTGCCGATTGGATCGGTTATTGGTGGTGTCCCTGTGGGTGGGTTGAACCGTCAGACTGCAGCAGACCGGCTGATTAAAGCCTTCAGTCTTGCAGTTGAGATCCGCTACAATGAAGCGATTATTCACATCAGGCCATCATCCATCGGTTTTGAGCTGGATCTGGAAAGCATGTTAACAGCTGCAGATCAGCAAAGGATTACAGTACCATTTTGGAGTGGATACTGGGATTTTTTATGGGGCAGATTTCCTGATCCCGATCCTATTCCGTTACGGTATTCACTTTCTGTGGAGAGGTTAGAATCTTACTTACGTGATGAAATCGCAATTCGGTATGATCAACCAGCCACGGCTGCCATTCCAATCCCCGGAAGCACTCAATTTCAACCAGGTAATCCGGGAACAAAACTGGATGTCGATCGTGCGGTAATTTTGATAGAAGATGCATTGAAATCTCCAACCATGCGAATGATCAATTTGACTTATAACCAGATTGAACCTTCCAGGCCGTCATTTTTGAACCTTGAGGTGCTTTTAAAGCAAGTTCTGGATAGTACTGGGTTTGATGGCTTGACTGAAGTTTATTTGCTGGATCTGAAAAATTACCAGGAAATTAATTTTGCTTACGAACGGGGACAATCGATTCGTCCCAATATAGCTTTCACAGCAGCCAGTACTATGAAGATACCCATAATGGTATCGGTTTTCAATCGAGCACGTGATCCCATATCTGCGGATATTTATAATCAGATGGAATTGATGATTGAAAGATCAGAGAATGATCCAGCTGACCGGTTGATGGAAAGTGCACTCGAAGGGAATCTGGGGCCATTGTTGGTGACTGAAGATTTGGAATTGCTTGGTTTTGAAAATACTTTTTTGGCTGGTTATTTCTATCCAGGTGCGCCTTTATTACGTCGTATTCAAACGCCTGCCAATAATCGTGGTGATGTAGATACCAACCCTGATATTTATAATCAGACCACGGCTGTTGAAATGGGTATGTTGCTTGGAGATATTTACCAATGTTCTAGTCAGGATGGGGGCTCTCTGAAAGCAGTCTTTGAAAATCAAGTTACGCAGGATGAGTGTCAGAAAATGATCGAATTTCTCCTTCGCAATAGAATTGGTGTTTTAATTCAAGCAGGTCTCCCTGAAGCCACACAACTAGCTCATAAACATGGCTGGATTACGGAATCTGATGGTTTAATTCATGCGATCAGTGATGCGGGCATTGTATACACCTCTGGTGGAAATTTTACACTCGTAATTTTTATGTACCACCCGGTGCAATTGATTTTTGATAATGCAAATTATGTGATGGCTCAATTATCCTCAGCTATTTACAATTACTACAATATTCCATTCGAGGAATGAGAGTGTTTATTAAATAGAGCTTTTCTCAAATCAGTGATTAAATCCTTTGGGTTTGTGCCTAGCACGGTAATAATCTCGTCCTCCAATGCTTTCACAAAGGGTGTATTTTTCTTTATCTTTGCAGCAAAATCCGGGTAGCGTTGTTGCAAAGCATCCAACCTTTGATCCAAAGATACAATTGTACTTCCCTCGGATAGCTTATCAGCGAAATTCACGATTTTTTCTTCCCAGGTTTTTGGTCTGGTCAACTCTGAAACAAGATCGCCGATTAAATGGCGCCGGGCAATTTCAGCTAATTGAAATTGATTTTGCGATTCTAGAAAATCAGCCGCTAATTCAGCGTGATTTTTTTGACCTTGATCCAGTAATTTGCATAGATCATGAGTGAGACCACCCCTATGTGTCAATAATGGATCAATATTAACCCCGGTTTGTTCAAACCAAAGCGCTAATTGATACGCGATTGCAGCTACATTTTGCACATGCGACAATAATGTATGCGTGGTACCGAACTTCATATACCAGCTTAAACAGGTCTGAACATCTGGCAAAAAAGGTTTATTTACAACTTCCAGCATTGAATTGAGGGTTCTTAATTCCATATCCTGAAGTGGCAGATGTCCAGGTGCAGGTGAGCTCAAAGGATTGAACCAGATTGATTTCCATCCTGCCATTTTTGCTGCGACGACATCATTAAGGTAATCATCTCCAATCATGACAACCTGATCAACAGACTGGTCAATTTGTAGTAATAAATTTTTAAAGAAAAGTGGATCAGGTTTTTTTGCTGATAATTCGTTGTAAGTAAAGATTTGATCGAAAAAAGAATCCAGCTGGACCATATTTAAAGCCATGGAAATATCCTGAATAGAAGAATTGTCTGCATTGGTAGTCAGGACAAGCTTGAACTCGGTTGAGAGATTTTTCAAAGTTTGAAACGCACCACTAATCGCCTGGACTTCTGGCCAATCTATCATTTTTCCATTGAACCGTCCTTCATCCAGCATGATGGTGTTTCCCCAGTCAAAAACCAATGTGGTCAAATATCTTTTATTCATTAAACTCTCCAAATTATGGTTTGTACCGATTATAGTAGATAATTATTCAGGATTAAAAATCGAAATCTTTCAAATCTTAGAATATTTGTTCAAATAAGCTTTAAATGGTATAATCCCTGAATGCCTTCTCTGGTAGCTCTCGATCTGGAAACAACAGGATTGGATTCACGCAATGATGCCATTATTGAAATTGGCGCAGTTCGTTTTAATGCATCCAGAGTGGAAGCTGAATTTTCCACATTAATCAATCCCAATCGATTAATTCCACCGGAAATCACACAATTGACAGGCATCAATAATCAGATGGTGGTTAAAGCCCCACCATTGACAGCTGTTTTGCAAGAGCTGGTAGATTTTGTGGGTGACTGTCCGGTAGTCGGGCACAATGTTCAATTTGATCTGGGTTTCCTTTTTCAAGCGAATATTTTACGTTATGCTCAGGCAGTTGATACGTATGAATTAGCCTCAGTGCTTATGCCGTTGGCTTCCAGATATAACCTTTCTGGTCTTTGCCAGCAGTTGAATATTCCCAATCTAGGTGCCCATCGGGCTTTAAATGATGCGAAAATGACGCATCGTCTCTTTCTTGAGATGTATGATCTGGCAATAGAAATCCCCGTTGATCTCCTGACAGAAATTGTTCGCATGGGCGAGCAAGTTGATTGGGATGGATTCTGGTTTTTCCAAGAGGTTTTAAAGACCAGGATTAAGAAACAACCCATACAAAAGAAATATGTGCGAAGTCAAAAAATTTTTAATGGATTATTTTTAGATGACGATATTCTTGCCCAACCGTTAAAACCAAATTCCGAAATAAAACCTTTGGATGGGGAAGCATTATGTTCCATCCTTGAACCGGGTGGTGAATTTTCGAAATATTTCAAGCATTTTGAATATCGACCACAACAGGTAGATATGTTGCGCAGTGTTTCATCCGCTTTCACAGATCAAAATCATCTTCTTGTTGAAGTTGGTACAGGCACAGGTAAATCATTTGCCTATCTGATTCCTGCAGCTTTTTGGTCATTAGAAAATAATCATCGGGTGGTAATTTCAACCAACACGATTGCGCTTCAGGACCAATTAATTAATAAAGATATTCCTGATTTATGCGCTGCATTGGATATTCCATTAAGAGCAGTGGTTATTAAGGGACGCGGGAACTATCTTTGCCCACGTAGATTTGAAGCCATTCGCTTTCGGGGTCCTGAAAGCAAAGAAGAAATGCGAGTCATTGGAAAAATTCTCGTTTGGTTACATGCAGGTGGGGATGGGGATCGAACACGTTTGAATCTCAATAGTCCTATGGAACGTGAGATTTGGCAGAGGCTCAATGCAGATGATGAAAACTGCAATACCGAAACCTGTATGGCTAAAGCTGGTGGAATGTGCCCATTTTATCAGGTTCGCCAGGCAGCACAAACCGCACATTTGTTAGTCGTCAATCACGCATTGTTGCTTTCAGATGTTGTCACAGGTAGCCGCGTTTTACCTCCATATGAATACTTGATCATTGACGAGGGTCATCACCTGGAAGGTGCCAGCACGAATTCCTTGAGCTACCGCATTACACAAAATGATATGCAAAGAATGTTACGTGAATTGGGGAGTGTCTCCAGTGGAGTCATTGGACGATTGGTGACTTCTTTAAAAAATATACTGAAACCTTCTGATTTTGCCAGTGCTTTCTCCATCTGTCAGCGGGTAACTGACCTTGCTTTTCGCTTAGAACATGATTGGAATGCATTTTTTGATGCTTTACAGGCGTTTTTGGAATCCGAAAGAGATTTCCAACCCATTGGAATGTATGCGCAACAGGTCAGGGTTTTGCCTGCAACCCGAACCATACCCTCCTGGTCAGAAGTGGAATTTCAATATGATCAGGCGAACGAGACGATGACCTTACTGGTCAAATTGGTGAAAGGGTTCCTCAGTGATTTAAGCGATACGATAGATAATTCTGCAGAGGATCTTGAAGAGGCAATTGGAAGTTTGAGCTTCAATCATCAACGGATGGCAGAGGCCCAACAATTTCTATATGCCATGATATTGAGTCCAGAACCTGATTATATTTATTGGATTGAACAACAACCAGATTCAACCCGAACGGTTTTACAAATTGCGCCGTTACATATCGGGAGCCTGATGGAAAAATATCTCTGGCATGAGAAAGCCTCGGTCATATTGACGTCTGCCACATTGACCACCCATGGGGAATTTGATTATCTGCGTAGTCGTTTGAATGCGGATGAAGCTGATGAGTTAATCGTCGGGTCCCCATTTGATTATGAGAATTCAGCCATGCTGTATCTCCCCAACGATATTCCGGAACCTTCTCAGGCATCAGCCTATCAGAGAATGGTGGAGCATACCCTTGTTCAATTAGGAAAAGCGACTGGTGGGCGTTTATTAGCCTTATTTACATCCTATGCTCAACTAAAGAAAACTTCCCGGGCTATTGGCCCACGATTGGTAGATGCTGATATACAAGTATATGAACAAGGTGAAGGTGCTTCAGCAAACACCCTATTGGAAAGTTTCCGTGAAACTGAAAGAGCGGTTTTGTTAGGCACACGGGCATTTTGGGAAGGTGTTGATATCCCCGGCGAGGCATTATCCGTGTTGGTGATCGTTAAATTGCCTTTTGCAGTCCCTTCGGATCCGATCGTGGCTTCCCGTTCTGAAACATTTGATGATCCCTTCAATGAATATTCAATTCCCGAAGCGATATTAACCTTCCGCCAGGGTTTTGGACGTCTCATCAGAACTCAATTCGATCGAGGAATCGTTGTGGTACTGGATCGCCGGATCATGAGCAAAAAATATGGTCGCTTTTTTGTTGAGTCATTACCAACTTGTAAATTAGAAACAGGGTCAGTCGCGGAATTGCCGAAAAAAGCAGCCCGTTGGTTAAATCTATAGATAAAAAAAGGCTGATTTTTGAAAATCAGCCTCTCAATTTCATTTGTTAACTTTTCAAATTTTTTGCCATCAGTGCTTTGGTAGCGATCTTTTGAATTTCTCTTAGTTTTGCCACCAATTCCTGTTGGTTTCCATCTTGTTCGGTTTGATTGATCAGACTTGCCAGCAATTGGATGAACTCATCGTTAATGACATCAGGTTTTTCATTCAACAATTGCTTGATCGCTTCTGCATCAGGTGCTTTTAGTAATGATTCTACAAATTCAATTTCTGCGGGTGGTTTATTGGCTTCTTCGATCATTGTGTTTAATTGTCCAAGTTTGGAAATTTTTTCCAAATCAGCTGCTTTGCGAGCTTCTTCCAATCCGTCTTTAACCGCCTCAACAAAATAGTCATTCAATTCATTGCCATACTTTTGTAGACCCGCTTCAATATTGGCTTCGGTCAATATTTTATTAAGTGTTTCCCTGGCATGTTTTTTTTCTTCTTGAACTTGGGCGTCAATTTGAGCGGTTAGATTCACCAAAAAATCTCGCATTGTGGATAGTTTAGTCTTTTGTTCTGAGTCTGATTCCTTATCAATTTTTTGAGAAAGAATCTGGAAAAATTCATAATCCAAGCCAGAACGAACCATGCCAATCAGGGTATTCGTGTAAATTTCATCCGGTGCTTCGATAAATAAATCCAGAAGTTTTTCTCTGGTTAATCCGGCCTTTGCAGCTTCCTGTAAATCCTCCATGGCTTTTTGCGAGGATTTCATTTTTTCCTGAATTTCCTGTCCAACTTTCGTTTCCTGCAACAATTCTTGTTGGAAGAGGGCTAATTGTTGCGCAGACTGTTTGTCTCCCTGGGCAACCGTGGCTTCCACCAGACGATTTAATAGGCCAAAAAAGCTTCATCAATCAAGGTTTCTTCTTGAATAATGATCTCTTTCCTGGAATCCGCACTTGGTGTGGATAATAATCTCTGAATGAGTTGCAATTTTTTCTGCTGTTCATCCAGCATTTCTTTGGTTATCCCATCAGCTTCGAGTATTTTTTCCATCATGGTTTGATAGGTGAGCATACTTTGTGCTTGAAATAAATAGGCTTTGCGTTTTTCCATAGGAAGGTCATTGACCACACGTTTGATCAGTGGGCCGACCATTTTTTCCTGTTCATTGATGGATACACCCAGTTCTGACGGAAAATAGGTTAATAACATTTCTTTTTCAGGATCGTGATACACAATCGGTGTGGGATATAGACCTTGAAATCCACAGGCCTGGCATTGAATCATATTGGCTGAACCGCTCAATAATTTCTGCTTTGCATCAGGCTCGGTATTCATATCGAATAATTGCTGAATTTCAGCCGTCATAGGCGCATGACAGCGAGGACAACTAATTTGTGTTTTTGGCATAAAAGGCCTCTCTGTAGATATTTTTATGGGGAGATTATACCACTGACAATTTTTGAGGGAGTTGATCGGTTGTACGTGGCAATGAGAAACAGATGCGGGCGCCCTTCCCAGATTCCGGATTAACCCAAATCTGACCGTTGTGTGCTTCAATGATCGATCTGGTTAAGAACAATCCCAGACCCGCTCCGCGGGTGTTGCGGGCCATATCAGGTGCGCGATAAAATCGATCAAAAACATGGGGGATATCTTCAACAGCTATACCAGGTCCCTGGTCACTGACACAAATAATGACAACATCTGTACGAATCTGTCCTGAAATTCGAATTTCACCTTTTGGTGAATATTTTATGGCGTTTGAAATCAGATTAGAAATGACATGTTCCAGGCGCGATTCATCTGCAAGAATTACCGGAAAATCCTCAGGCAT
Source organism: uncultured Anaerolineaceae bacterium (assembly GCA_942491385.1). Lineage (GTDB taxonomy): Bacteria > Chloroflexota > Anaerolineae > Anaerolineales > Anaerolineaceae > UBA6170. The sequence continues at coordinate 60,414 of CALOAF010000011.1, forward strand.
ATCCACCACAATTTCATGGACTGAGGATTGGGTTTGAAGACGTTTGGCCATGCGATTGATGATTTCAGGCAAGAAAACGTCTGACCGTTTTATGGATATCCCACCGGCTTGCAACCGCGAGGCGTCCAACATATTCTCAATTAATAAACCTAGACGATCAGCTTCTTCTTCGATGACTGAAAGACTCTCCTGTGTGATGGATTGATCCCAACGGGCATCTTCACGCCTTAGAGTTCCCACATACCCTTTGATCAGAGCCAATGGTGTTTTCAATTCATGACTGATGATGGAGATAAAAGTACTTTTCAATTCTTCAGCCTGGCGGAAACGGGTTATGTCTCTAATGGTGGCGATGATATTAAGAAGTACATTTTCAGAGGATACCAGGGGGGCGTACGTGATTCCGACGGGTAATTTTAATTTAGAATCCCCAATTTTCAGATCACCCTCTACATAAAGATGGGCATGGGCAGTCAATGGCCAACCACCAGCAACCGCTTCTTCGAGCGTGATTCCCATTGGTGGTTGCGCCCATTGAATTAATTGATCGTGGTCCTTGTTCTGAATCTCTTCGGTTGAAATTTGTAACATCCGTTGAAATGCCGGGTTGTAGCGTTCGATATGCAAGGCTGGGGATAAAATCATGATCCCATCTGCGACTGTATCGAGAAGGGCAGACATACGTTGTCGTTCCTGGTTTACCTGGGTATAGAGCTGTGCATTTTGAACTGCAATAGCAGCCTGGTTAGCAAAACTTCCCAGGATGGTTCGGTCATTAGCTGAAAAAGAGCCTGAGTAGCTACGAAAAATATAAATCACACCAACAGCCTGACCACGAGCTACCAAAGGAATACCTACTCCATTCAATAAACCAAAACTTCCAGAACGGGCTAATTCATTGATAATTTGGTTGATTTGAGTCAATTCCAATTGACCTGGTTTATCTCCAATTTCAGTAATCTGAGTCAGATACGGCTCAATATATTTCACCAAGGGGATAGGTAAACCATGCCATACCCGGACATGCCATCCACGCGTGTCGGATTTTAATGCGATAAAACCTGCCTGCCCAGCTAACATCTCAACAGACAGATTCAGGATCTTCTCTAAAAGCTTGTCAAGATTTAGCTCTTCAGCCAGCGCACGGGCAATATCTAAAAGATAATCTCTCTGCCGAACTCGAAAATCAGGTAACATGTAACAATTGTACTATTTTTCAGCCAATGAAATAACGTAATCCAGAATTTCAAGGGCTTCATCAACCTGTTCTTTGGTGGTGCAAAGCGGAGGAGAGACCCTGATCACACTCTTGCCACACCCCAAGGTGAGGAGGCCATATTCATATGCCAGATCGACCACACGGTCTCGAAGAGCTCCATCTGCTTTTTTACTTTGCTTGTCTTTTACGAATTCAATACCAATCATGAAACCAATTCCTCGCACTTCCCCGATGGAAGGATGGCTGGTTTGAAGTTCTTTGAGTTTCTGAATTGCGTATTCACCAGTTACTCTGGCGTTCTCCATATATCCATTTTGGATCGCATTGATGGTTGCCAGAGATGCTGCACAAGCAATGGGATTGCCGCCATAGGTGTTGCCATGCGAACCTTTCGGCCAACTCATGACTGATTTTTTGGTAATTAAAGCCCCGAATGGTACACCGGATGCGATTCCCTTTGCTGAAGTGATAATATCAGGTTCAACACCAAAATTCTCTATCGACCACCATTTTCCTGTACGGCCCATTCCGGCTTGCACTTCATCAGCGATTAATAGAATGCCATGTTTATCGCATAGCGCTCGTAAGGCAGGGAAAAATCCAGCTGGTGGAACAATATAACCTCCCTCTCCTTGAATTGGTTCAACCAGAATCCCGGCTACTTCATCGGCAGGTAAGATTTTCTCAAAAACCTGATCTTCGATATATTCAATGATTCGTTCACCGTAGTCCTGTCCTGGTGTTACAGTGAACATCGGTCGATAAGGATCGGGAAACGGGACATGAGTTACTCCGTTCATCATTGGGAAGAAACCACGTTTGTAATTGGGTTTGCTGGCTGTGAAAGTTACAGCCCCCATCGTTCTACCGTGAAAACCACCTAAAAACCCAATGAAACTGGAACGCTTGGTATGATATCTCGCCAGCTTAATGGCGCCTTCTACACTTTCAGTACCTGAGTTGGTAACGAAGACGCGGGTATCCTCCTGGAAAGGGGAAATTTCTGCCAATTTTTCAGATAGTTCAATCCACTTTTCATGATAAAAATCAGAAGATATATGAATGAATTTTTCAGCCTGCTCCTGTATTGCTTTAACTACATCAGGATGGCTATGTCCGGTTGAAGCAACAGCAATACCTGCCGCAAAGTCTAGAAAACGATTTCCATCCACATCCCACACTTCAGTTCCTTTGCCGTGATGCATGACAAAGGGGTAGCCACGCGGATATGAGGGGGATACAACTTTGAGATCACGTTCGATCAATGCTTTCGCTTTTGGACCAGGTACATTTAACGGTTTCATTACTTCTCCTTCAGAAATTTGATTGATTGAGCTGGTAGATATTTATATTATTAGATTTAGAAATTAGTTTTTTTAAAAATGTGTATAAGTTGAAGTTAGAGGATTTTAAAATATTTTGGTGATTAATAATGCCAGCGCGCCTTTGAGACCAACATCATCTCCTAATTGAGACGTTGTAAATACTAATCCATCAAGATAAGCCGGTGATATCAATCTCTCCTTCAATGATTTACGCATCGGTTCGAAGAGAAGTTCACCAGCGGATGACACACCCCCTCCAAAGATCACGATGGAAGGATTTAACATGTGTAAAAAATTTGCAACAGCAATGCCTAAGTAATAACCTGCCCGATCGTAGGCTTCAATAGCCAATGCATCTCCAAGGTGAGCGGCTTCATTGATATCTTTTCCAGTAATTTCCTCCAATTGACTCAAAATTGTTGTCCTGGAAATAGTAATTTGTTCTTTCACAAAATTGATTATCCCGGTTCCAGATGATATTGCTTCGATGTGTCCCTGTTTTCCACAACCACAAATGGGACCATCAGGCAACACCGTCACATGCCCAAATTCACCTGCCAGACCTTTATGTCCAAGTAGTAAATTATTATTAATGATCGCACCACTACCAATACCGGTAGAAATGGTCAGGTAAAGAAGATTTTGATGTCCGATACCAGCTCCAAATTTCCATTCTCCCAAGGCTGCAAGGTTAGCATCATTTCCCAAAAAAACTGGAACATTAAAAACATCTTCCAATATTTTCATCAAGGGATAATTTTCCCAACCAGGAATATTCGGCGCTTCATAAACAACACCTAAATTTGGATCCAGAAAACCTGGAGCAGCTACAGCAATTGCTTTTATGGTGTGATCTTCCTTAATTTCCTGGATTGATTGAATTAATCTGTCAACAGGTAATTGGTTTTTTGATTGAGTTGGAATCTTCTTTTGTTTGATGGAATTTAAAGTTTCAATATCATAAGACGCGACCCTAATTTGAGTTCCACCGACATCCGAGACAACATATATTTCCATCAAACGAATTATAGCATAGGCGTACTGGTTGCAATAATTGTCTTTTTGTCAAAAAAAATGGACAAAGATAATCGGAATATGGAAAGGGCTGAGATTCATTGATCTGATGATTTTGCTTTTCATCAACGTTTAGAATTTGGCATATCTGTAAATGGATTGACTCTTAATATAAACCGAATTATCATGAATTCGATGATGACACAGCGCCAAACCGTTGAAAAAAGAATTAAATATCAATTATTTCGATTCTTTCGATGGTTTAAACCAGGGATTGGTATCAAAAGGTGGGGATTGCTCATCGTTCTTGGTTCTATGATGATCGGGTTAGGGTTTGCAGTGGTCGTACTGGATATCTATCGAAATACTCCCGATACTTGGTATTTACCTGTGATTGCATTTCTTTCATTACGGTTTCTATCACGTCCAATCCGCGCACTTATTTTTGGTTTGGGTGGCATTCTCTTGATTGTGGTTGGCGTGTGGGGGATCAATCGAACTCTCTTGAAACCATTTTTGCGTCCAGGGAAGCATCTGGTAGATACTGTTAGTCAATTTCAAAGGCTTGATAAAGGAAAAAAAATTGTCGTTATCGGGGGTGGAACGGGATTATCTTCTTTATTAAGAGGTTTAAAGAAACATTCAGCCAATATTACTGCGATTGTGACGGTCGCTGATGATGGAGGGTCTTCAGGAGAATTACGGAGACGTATGGGCATTCTTCCTCCGGGCGATATCCGAAGTTGTCTGGCTGCATTATCAAATGACGAGGAATTAACCACTCAGCTTTTCCAATACAGGTTTGGAGATGAAGCAGGCTTGAATGGACATTCCTTAGGAAATCTTTTAATAACTGCCTTGACCGATATAACTGGAAGTTTCGAAGAAGCTGTGGCTGAATCAGGTCGGGTTCTGGCTGTTCAAGGAAAAGTATTCCCTTCCACGTTACGTGATGTGCGGCTGGTTGCGCAAGTTCAGGTTGAGGATTCAAACATAGAAATTAAAGTTCGTGGTGAAAGTGAAATTCCAAGGAAAGGCGGAAAAATAAAGAGAGTCTGGTTGGAACCCAATAATCCATTAGCTTATCCGCCAACTATTCAAGCTATTCTTAATGCTGATGTAATTATTGTAGGACCAGGTTCTTTATATACAAGTATTATCCCCAACATGCTTGTTCCGGATATTGCAGAAGCTATCCGTGCCAGTCGGGGATTGAGATTTTTGATTTGTAATGTTGCCACACAACCTGGAGAAACAGAAGGTTATACCTGTGGTGATCATATTAAAGCGATAGAGAAAATAATAGGTAAAGGTATTTTTGATGTCGTGATTTGTAATGATAATATAAGCGGGCGATTACCCAAGGATATTGATTATGTCCCCATTGACAATGGACTGGAAGAAGAATATCCTATTTATAGTGCTAATCTGAGTGATATAGAAGCACCATGGAGACATGATTCTACAAAACTTGCTTCAGCAATTCTTGATTTGTATAATGAAAGAACCGGACCGATTAGCCGCGAGTTGAATTCAGAATTGTGAACTTTTATACAAATAAGTGGTAAAATTTGTCCAAAGAATTAAAAGGAGGATAGTATGACTGTAAAAGTAGGTATTAATGGTTTTGGCCGCATTGGTCGCCAGGTTTTAAAGGCAATTTTGGAAACTTATTCAGATATGCTTGAAGTTGTTGCAATTAACGATCTTTTTGATGCTGCTACAAATGCACATCTGTTTAAGTACGATTCTAATTATGGGATCTTCCCGGGGACAGTAACTGTTGACGGCGCTGATCTGGTTATTAACGGCAAGACTGTAAAAGTCTTTGCTGAAAAAGATCCTGGCAATTTGCCCTGGAAGGATCTGGGTGTAGAGATTGTTATTGAAGCCACCGGTGTTTTCCGGGACAAGCTTAGCAATTCTGCGAAAGGAAAACCAGGGGCTGAAGTGCATATCACCAAAGGTGGTGCAAAAAAGGTTATTATCACAGCACCTGCCAAGAACGAGGATATCACGATCGTATTAGGTGTCAACGATGACAAATATGACCCGGCTGTTCACCATGTTGTATCAAATGCTTCCTGTACAACAAATTGTCTCGCTCCTGCAGCAAAAGTTGTACATGATAATTGGGTAATCAAACGCGGGATGATGACAACTATTCATTCTTACACAAATGATCAAAGAATTCTGGATGTTGCCCATAGTGATCCTCGCCGTGCACGTGCTGCCGCTATGAATATTATTCCAACAACAACTGGCGCAGCGAAGGCAGTTGCTTTGGTCATCCCTGATCTAAAAGGCAAGTTTGACGGTTATGCGTTACGTGTTCCAACACCGACTGTATCGATCGTAGATTTTGTCGCTGAAGTGGAAAAACCAGTGACAGTGGAAGAATTAAATGCAGCTTTCAAGGCAGCTGCGGATGGTCCTCTCAAGGGTATCCTGGGCTTCTGCACTGAGCCATTGGTTTCCATGGACTTTAAAGGCGATAGCCGCTCATCAATCATCGATGCCGAAAACACCATGGTTATGGGTGAAACCATGGTGAAGGTTGTTACATGGTACGATAATGAATGGGGCTATTCTTGCCGAACTGTGGATTTAGCCGCCAAAATGGCAAAATCTCTCTAGTCATTTATTATTGAAAAACGGTGATGCGTAGTTAGCGCAAATTCTTGCGGTAATATACGCATCATTTTGAATCAATTCCAAATGGTTACAATTCAAGAATAGGAATCAATAATGTTTAACAAGAAGAGTGTTTCTGATATTGATGTCAAAGGGAAAAAAGTATTGGTGCGGGTAGATTTTAACGTTCCCATTAAAGAGGGAGTAATTAAGGATGATACTCGCATTACGTCAGCATTACCAACCATCCAATATTTACTCGATCACGGGGCGGCGGTTATTTTGTTTTCTCACCTGGGCCGTCCCAAAGGTGAACCTAACCCACAATTTTCATTAGCTCCGGTTGCAGAGTATTTAGACTCGTTAATTCCCAATAAAGTGAAATTTATTGGTGATTGTATCGGTGAAGTTGCAGAAACTGCTACCGCTGCATTACAGCCAGGAGAAGTTCTGGTCCTGGAAAACACACGCTTCTATAAAGAAGAAACAAAAAATGATCCGGAGATGTCCAAGAAATTTGCAAAATTAGCGGACATTTATGTCAATGATGCATTTGGTTCCGCCCATCGTGCCCATGCTTCCACCGAAGGGGTTGCGCATTATTTACCGGCAGTGGCTGGATTCCTGATGGAAAAAGAAATCCGGTATCTTGGTCAGGCGATTGCAAACCCTGCCAGACCTTTCGTCGCCATTTTAGGTGGTGCAAAGATTAGCGACAAAATAGGGGTGATTGATAATTTGTTACAAAAAGCTGATGCAGTTCTGATTGGTGGTGGTATGGCCAATACTTTTCTCAAAGCACAGGGTTTTGAAATGGGGGACTCCTTAGTGGAAGAAGAAGCTGTCGAAACTGCAAAAGAGCTATTGGAAAAAGGTGGTGACAAATTACTGCTACCCATCGATTTGATTTTAGCGAATGCTTTTGATAACGAAGCTGATAGTAAGGTAACTTTGGTAGAAAATGTACCAATAGGTTGGCGAATTCTCGATATTGGTCCAGCTACTATTGATAAATTTGCCAAAGTGATAGATGTCGCTGGTACGGTTGTTTGGAATGGCCCCATGGGTGTTTTCGAAATGCCAAAATTCGCGGAGGGTACCTTTGGTGTTGCCAAAGCCGTCGCTGCTTCTGAGGCTGTCTCGATTATAGGGGGAGGAGATTCAGTATCAGCTATAAATCAATCAGGTTTAGCATCCCAGGTTACCCACATTTCCACTGGTGGTGGTGCTTCATTGGAGATGCTTGAAGGAAAATTGTTGCCGGGGTTGGCAGCTTTACAGGATAAGTGATTTCCCCCCAAATTTAAAAATTCTGGTATAATTCGCGGGCTGCCCTTCGTAAGTAAAATTTTTGGACAAACAGTTCCCTTCTCAGGAGGATAAATCTTCTTATCAGGTGAATTGGAGGAAATAAGTTGGCTAATATTAAATCTGCGATCAAACGCAACAAGCAAAATGAAAAACGTCGTGTACGCAACCGCGTATACCGTGGACGCGCCAGAACTTTTGTATACAAAGCTCGAAATGTAATCGAGAATGAGGATTCAAAAGAAGTAGTGATGGCCAGTGTAGCTGAAGCTGTAAAAGCTTTAGACCTGGCTGCTCAAAAAGGTGTTATCCACAAAAACAATGCTGCACGTCGCAAAAGCCGTTTGATGAAACGACTTTCGAACTTACAATCAGAAGAAAAGTAAGTTTTTTATCATTAAGCACCGTAAGTGGGAGTTGAAAATCTCCCGCTTTTGGTTTAAATTTGATCAAGAAGTTGTTTGAAAGAACTTCTGATCAATGTGATATTTAGAGGTCAAACTCAACTATCGAAACGGGCTTAATGTTATAATTTTTGATGGTCATGGATAAGTGAACATGTTTGATCTTGAGCAAAAAAATGTCGAAGCACAAATAAAGGAATTTGCCAGGGAGAATCGATTACCTGAAATTTCGATTCTATGGAATTGGATTCCATTCAGTGGCCACTGGGGCATTTCCACCTCATTATTTGCTTTAGCAGCAGCTGAAGCGCGACAGAAACAGAATAAACTAAATGTTCCTGCAAGAGCCAAGGAATTGGCAGCACAATTAGCAGCGTTTATCGGTGTTCCATCTGGGTTTGAGAAAGTTGAACCGGTCAACGGTTATCTTAATCTGTATTTTTCCCAATCAGAGTATACGCAGCGAGTTTTTGATGAAGTATTAACCAAAAAGGATGAGTTTGGTAGATCAGATAAAAAACTTGAAAGAGTTATGGTGGAGTTTTCACAACCAAATACTCATAAAGCCTTTCACGTTGGACATTTGCGTTCAGCCATCCTGGGTGATACATTGGCCAGAATTCTGGATTTTGCTGGTTATGATGTTGTCCGTGCCAATTATCCAGGTGATATGGGATTGCATGTGATTAAATGGTTATGGTGCTATCAGAATTTTCATTCAGGAGAAAAACCAGATACTAACATCACCCATTGGATGGGACAAATCTATGCGGAAGCAAATGCGAGATTAGAAGCGAATCCAGATTTGGATATAGAAATTCGAGCTTTATACAAACGCTGGGATCAAGGTGACCCTGAGATCGTTAAATTGTGGGAAGATACCCGAGGATGGTCTTTGCAGGGTTTTTATCAGATCTACAATATTTTGAATATCAAATTTGATGTTTATTATTTCAATAGTCAAATGGAAAAACCTGGCAAACAAATAGTTCAGGAGTTGATTGAAAAAGGTATTGCCACCGATGAACGCCCTGATGGGGCGGTGATTGTTAAAATTGATGATATTTTGGGATTAAAAAAAGAACAATATCGAGTGCTGGTAGTTCTCAGATCAGACGGGACGGCCTTATATGCAACCGAGGATCTGGCATTGGTGAAACAAAAATTTACTGATTACCCTGATTTGCAAAAATCATTGTATATCGTTGATGTACGTCAATCGTTGCATTTTACCCAGGTATTCAAGACAATGGAAATTGCTGGTTACCCCTGGGCTAAACAATGTGAACATGTGCCATATGAATTGGTCAGTCTGCCGGGGAATGTGGTGATGGCTTCTCGTGAAGGCACAGTTGTTCTATTGGAAGACTTAATCGGTGAAGCGACAAAGCGAGCTCATGAGGTTGTTCAAGAGAAAAACCCCGATTTGAGCGATGATCAAAAATGGGCTACAGCCAGAGCTGTTGGTATAGGTGCGATAAAGTATCCAATGCAAGCCCGGGAAAACACAAAAGTGGTAACATTTGATTGGGAGTCAGCCCTTGATTTCAATGGTCAGGCTGCACCATATATTCAATATGCATACGTACGATGTGGGAGTATTCTTAAGAAAGCTGGAAAGGAAAAAAATAACTCATCAGAAGTAACGTATGAATTATCTCATCAGGAAATTCAACTTGTTGATCTTATTTCAAGATTTTCCAGGGAAGTTGAACGAGCGGCAAGTGAATATCGGACAATACAAATTGCTAATTTTGCATATGAAATGGCGAAAACTTTTAATAATTTTTATACTCATTGTCCGGTACTTTCAGAAACAGAACCAATTAGAAGCACACGTCTTAATTTAGTTATGGCAACCCGTCAGGTTTTGAAAAATTCTCTGACTTTGCTGGGCATCACAGCCCCAGAAGCGATGTGAACCGATGGTTAAAAAAATTCAAATCAAAAAGGAGAAATAAAAACCAAATGACCATTCGAACCCTTATTATGGGCGCAGCTGGGCGCGACTTTCACAATTTTAATGTGTATTTCAGAGATAACAGTGATTATCAGGTTGTTGCATTTACCGCAACCCAAATCCCTAATATTGAAGGACGCCGTTATCCGGCAGTTTTAGCGGGATCACTGTATCCAGAAGGAATACCGATCTATCCAGAATCTGAGTTGCGTGAATTAATTGTTAAACTTGATGTGGATCAAGTTGTTTTTGCATATAGCGATGTCGAAAATGGGTATGTGATGCACAAAGCTGCCCTGGTCAATGAAGCTGGTGCGGATTTCAGACTGATGGGATTGAACAACACCCAATTAGAATCTACCAAACCCGTTATTTCAATAACTGCCGTACGAACAGGTTCTGGTAAAAGCCAAACAACCCGCCGAGTTTCATTAATTTTGCGAGACATGGGGTATCGTATAGCAGCTATTAGACATCCAATGCCTTATGGTGACCTTACCAAACAAATAGTTCAGCGATTTGCGGATTATAGCGACCTGGACAAACATGAATGCACTATTGAGGAACGTGAAGAGTACGAACCTCATCTGGATAATGGCGTAATAGTTTATGCTGGTGTTGATTATGAAGCGATTTTACGTCAGGCTGAAGAGGAAGTTGATATTGTTTTGTGGGATGGTGGAAATAACGACTTCTCCTTCTACAAAGAAGATCTGGCGATTGTCGTAGTTGATCCTCATCGTCCTGGTCATGAAAGCAGTTACTATCCCGGTGAAACCAACACGATCCACGCAGATGTCTTCGTGGTGAACAAGGTAGATACTGCTGATCCGGAAAATGTGATTAAAGTGCGTGAAAATATCCATCGTTTGAATCCAGATGCTCAGGTAATTGAGGGTGCTTCACCCTTATTTGTGGAAGATCCGGAATCAATCCGTGGTAAACGAGTTCTGGTTGTAGAAGATGGTCCTACTCTGACACATGGTGGTATGAAATACGGTGCAGCTTACGTGGCCGCTCGAAGGTTTGGTGCCAAGGAAATTGTGGATCCACGTCCCTTTGCTGTGCGAACAATCATAGATACATACAATAAATATCCAGAAACAGGCACAATTTTACCCGCAATGGGATATGGCGCGGATCAAATGAAAGATCTGGAAGAGACCATCAATAACGCAGATGTTGATCTGGTTGTTTCCGGTACACCGATCGATCTTAGCCGAGTGATCAAAATAAATAAGCCATTACAACGTGTACGTTACGAACTACAGGAGATTGGTCAGCCAACATTGGTTGAGATTCTCAAAGCGAAATTTGGAAAATAATGAAAATACAACCTAGGGATCGGAGAAAATCCGATCCCTAGGTTTGAAAGGCCGTTATGTTTATTGATGAAGCCAAAATATTTGTAGCCTCTGGAAAAGGAGGAGATGGCGCTGTCCATTTCCGCCGTGAAAAATATGTCCCGAGAGGTGGACCTGATGGTGGTGATGGAGGTCGTGGTGGAGATGTTGTGTTAAGAGTCAAACACACCTTGAATACATTACATTCTTTTCAGTTCAACCAAAAGTTTGCGGCTTTACCTGGGAGAAATGGCGCGAAACAAAAAATGACCGGCCGATCAGCCAATACTTTATATATTGATGTTCCTCCTGGTACACTCGTGTATGATGATGACACTGGCGAATTGTTAGGTGACCTTGTGGAACGAGATCAGGAATTATTGATTTGTAAGGGTGGACGAGGTGGTAAAGGCAATGTTCACTTCGTCAGTGCAAGACATCAGGTGCCAAGGGTTGGCGAAAAAGGTGAACCGGGTGAAGAAAAAGGCTTACGCCTGGAATTGAAATTAATTGCCGATGTAGGCATCGTTGGTGTGCCGAATGCTGGTAAATCCAGCTTATTGGCGGCGGTATCAAATGCTACCCCGAAAATTGCGAATTATCCATTCACCACTCTTGAACCAAATTTAGGTGTTGTGAATCTGGATATGGATCATTCCTTAGTTCTGGCTGATATTCCCGGATTAATTGAGGGTGCGCATTTAGGCGCTGGATTGGGAGATGCCTTTTTGCGCCACATTCAACGCACAAAAGTATTGATTCATATGCTGGATGGACTCTCCGAAGATCCTATAGCAGATTTCTCTCAAATCAACTCAGAAATGGCTTTATTTGACCCAGCACTTAAACAAAAATCTCAATTAGTGATATTTAATAAAATGGATGTTCCAGCAGCCCAGGAAAAATGGCCTGCAGTAAAGCAAATCTTAGAATCGAAAGGATATCAACCGATGGCGATATCAGCTTTGATTCACCAGGATTTACAACCTGTACTATGGAAAGCCTTAGAATTAGTCCAAAAAGCACCTGAACCAGAAGTTGTTGAACAATTGCCGGTTTATCGTCCGGAAGAAGACCCTAATGATTTCCGCATCGAAATTGAGGAAGATGGTTTCCGGGTGATCGGTAAAGCGATTGAACGAGCCGCTAAAATGACCTATTGGGAGTACGAAGGTTCTCTACGCCGTTTCCAAAAATTAATGGAAACTTTAGGTGTTGAGGCTGTATTACGTGATATGGGCATCGAGGAAGGTCAAAGTGTATTCATTGATGATTACGAATTGGAATGGCAGGACTGACAATGCGGATCGGTATTTTTGGTGGCACCTTTGATCCTCCCCATTTAGGACACCTCATTTTGGCCGCTGAGGCAACCTCTCAAATGAAACTCGACCGCCTCTTATGGGTTTTGACGCCTGACCCACCACATAAACGTGACCAGCATTTAACGCCTATTGAGATTCGCTTTGAATTGGTACGCTTGTCTTTAATGGATGATCCTACTTTTGAGATGTGCCGGGTTGATCTTGACCGACCGGGCCCACATTATACGTTGGATACTGTAAAGCTCATCAAGCAGGTATATCCTGAGTCTGAAGTTCACTATTTGATTGGGGGAGATTCCCTGCATGATTATCCAAACTGGCACCGTGCGAATGAAATTCTCGCTGAGGTTAATGGCTTAGGCGTCATGCGACGTCCCGGCGATCAGATTGATATGAGTTTGTTGGAAAGCCAAGTGCCAGGTATCAGCGAGAAAGTTTATTTCATCGAGGCTCCGTTGTTGGAGATTTCTTCACATCAAATTCGCCGCCGTATTCGCCAGGGAAGGCCTTTCCGTTATTACATTTTGCCAATCCTTTACCAAAGAATACTAGAAAAGAAGTATTATTTTGACGTTTCTGGGGATAGCAATGGCGGACCAAAGCCGTAGGAAGATCTGAAGGTTAACACATCCCGGAGTTTCCTCCAGGATGTGTTGCTACAAAATTTGTGATGTCAGTTAGCGGTTGATTAGCTGAAGATTTCCGATGCCCATCTTGACTTTAAAATTCAGTTGTGGGCCTGTTCCAGGCAGGTTGTATTCATTGCCGGATACATTCCAGGTACCTTTTAGCTCAACATTGTTCAACCCGCCATCCACAATCACGTAAGCTGGAACACCTTTTGGAATAATTATTTTTACGTCGCCTAAACCGAAGTTGATCTCAATATCGATATCTTTTTGTAATTCACCAGAAAAATCCAGAGTATAAGATCCAGGGCCAGCATCAAAAACCAAAGTATCCGTATTGGCATTTGCTAACCCAAAAATCTCGACCTGTGATGCGCCTGTTGAATAGTGAAAAGAAGACATCTCTACAGGGTTCAATGTCTCGAAGTGAATAGTACCCTGACTTGCGCCATCATTAATTCTTAATTTGGTCAGGGGTATCCCACTTAGATCCAAATTTCCTTGATATGCACCAGCATTGATTTCTAAATCTGTTGGATGGTCACCTAATTGAATATTCCAGGCATTGATCACCTTGTTATTGGGAATGCTTAATTGTTTATTGGTTTCCTGGATAATCCGGATTCCATATTTTGTGCTGCGAATCTCAGGATTCCAAAGAGATACGTTGTATTTCACTTCGCCTGATACCCAATCATCAGATCCACCGGAAATATTCAATTGTCCAGCACCCATACCAATTTCTAACTCAGAACTCTCCTGATCTTGGGGAACAGTTTCCTTGATTGTGTAAATCGTTTCAGCAGAAGTTGTGACAGTTGGAATGTTTACATTGAATGAACAAGCCAACGTTGTGAACAATAGGATAAAAATTACCATCAAAATTTTATATTTCATATCAGACCTCAACTCTTTAAATCTTATTCTTCGTTATCTAAATCATCATCAATGTTTAACTCAGATTCCGAAATTTCTGGAAGGTTCTCTTGGAAATTTGATTGATTGTCAGGCTTGGTGCCGGATGAGGGGAGTATTTCCGGATAATCACGAGTGCCAACCCTGGTCAGGATAACTGCTCCTAATCCAAACAGGCTTAATGTACTGACCAATAACCAACCGATGCAGGGGATGGCTCCCAGTACTCTCCCAACCACCGAAAGCATGATTGTTCCGAAACCAGCAATTAGCGCTGGGGATAAATTGGACGTCGACCCAAATAGCCGTTTACCAATTTCGTACCCCAATGCAATCCATCCATAGGTGATGGCAACCATCAATACCATTATGCCAATCAATCCTAGTGGAATGAAGATAATTGTGACAATACAAACCAGGATGGCAGCCGGAATTGCAAATGCAGTCAACAAACCGATGCCCCAATGGGTGAATGGTTGTTTTCCGATGGAAGTAGATATTCGTTCGGTTGATTTGGGTGCAATTAACAGCACAAGCATCGCCAAACCACCCATCGCGATTATTTGTAAAATTGCCCACAAAAATTTGGTAATCAATCCGGTTGTTTTTCTGGCTACTTCCAATGGGACTTGAGTTTCCTCTGGAATGTCTATTTTTTCCAGGTTGAAATTAAAAGGCAAGTTAGAAATCTGGGTGCCTTCGATACGCGCACCATCCATTTGTTGCAGATTGGACCCAAAATTATAGAAAGAGCCTTCTATTACTGCATCCTGATTCAGGGTAACTGTTCCGCCGATCGCTTGAATATCACCTGTGACTCTACCATCAATTTCCAGCACCCCTCCGATGATGGCAATATTACCATTGACCCGTGAATTGGTTTTGAGTGTTGCAATTCCTCCAATCACAGCCAGATCACCGTTAAGTGTTTGATTCTCCTTCAACGTAAAAGATTGTCCAAGAACAACCTTATCTTCATTGATCGTTGGTGGTGGATCGATTAAAGTGTTGGCTGATACGCTTCCGACTTGAATGAAAACCAGCAACAACAAGAGATATAAAGAGACGATTATTTTTTTATTTTTCATTTTATTGATACTCCTTGTTTCGATACTTTCCAGACTGTTATTCCCCAGAGTGGAGTAAGGATAATTCCCCAAATGAAGAGCAATAACCAACTAAAGATGATGGCTATTGTTGGAATGTTTTGGATGAATTGCACAACCATAGCACGTAAATTGATAAATGCCTGGATAACACCCGTAAAGGTGGATACTGCGCCAACGATTAGCTTTCCAGGTGTATTTGATAGAAAAAATATTGCAGCCAGGATCAGGGTAATCAGCAATGATATCAGTGCAATACCGATCAAAGTTTTGATAGCCTGTTTTTTATAAACTTGTTCTTTATTCTTTTCCATTCTGAGCGCAAATCGTTTTGTAAACCCGGGCGATGGCGCAATCATGGCGCTCTTTACCATCATAGTCTCTATCTGCCCCCAGGCGGAATGCAGATCAGCGCACTGATCACAGGCCAGTAAATGCTCATTTAATTTCTTATTGTCTGCCATCGTTTTTTCTTTTTGATCTAAAATCCATTCTTCAAAAGGCTGGTGATCCATTTTTCATCCTTTCTACTTGGGAAGAAGGTTGATTTTGTGATTGCCAGGCTATCGCTAGTTTTTTTCTTGCACGGTGTAATCTGCTCTTGACTGCATTGACCGTGATATCTAAAACCTGACTGATTTCTTCCTCTGAGCATTCATGCCAATATCGTAAAACAATTGCTGCTCGATCGAGTTCTGATAATTCATTCAGCAAATCCTGAATTTGGATTTGGTGTTCCTTTTGCATTGTTACTGCTTCCGGATTGGGTGTGTGATGATCTGCTATGGTTTCAGCAACATAATCATCAATGTCCAAAACGGGGAGCTTGCGCTTACGATGTTGATCGATACAATAATGCGCGGCTATCGATAATAACCAGGTAGCGAAAGAACGATCAGGATTATATTTTTTGATCGATTGATAAGCCCTCCAAAATGTTTCTTGTGCTGCATCTTCTGCTGCTTCTGAGTTGCCTAACATTCTGTAACATAAGTTAAATACTGGCTTTTGAAAACTCTCAACAATCTGGTTGAAAGCTATTTCATCGCCTTTTATTGATAGTCTCAGAATCTCAGGCTCGATGTTAATCACAAATGCTCCATTTTTTGCTTCATCTTCATATACGAAAACATTAAGTTAAAGTTGCAAATTAATCTTTTTTATTTTTCTTAAATTAGAAATCATAAGTATTTTTAAACCATAACAGAAATTTTGTTAAGCGTCTGGAAACAAAGCGTGACAGTTATTGTTATATAATAAATTGAATGGATTTTATTCAGAAATTGATGTTATGAAAAGTTTGTTTGGTGTGATCTTTTTTGTTTGAACTGAAGAAATCCCAACTTTATTCTCCCACGATTTTGTAATTTTCTTTTATTGATCTGTAGACTATTAAAGTAGAAGGCGTAATGATATGAAATTAGGTGTTTGTTATTATCCTGAACAATATGCCGAAGAGACCTGGCATTTGGATGCTCAGGCTATGCGTGAACTGGGTTTACGAATTGTACGGATGGGTGAATTTGCCTGGTTTAAGATGGAACCCTCACAAGGAATGTTTGAGTGGCATTGGTTGGATCGAATCCTGGATATTTTTGAACAGGAAGGGATTCAGGTGGTTTTGAGTACGCCGACTTCCGCTCCACCCTCCTGGATGATTTATGAACATCCGGATATTTTACCGGTGGGCGAAAATGGAATCAGTAAAAATTTCGGTTCCCGCAGACATTACTGTCCCAATAATTTGGCCTTCCATGATCATACACGAAAAATAGTTACTCAGTTAGCATACCGCTATGGCAAACATTCGGCTGTGATTGGGTGGCAGGTCGATAATGAGTTTGGTGCGCATCATTCAGTGCTTTGTTATTGTGACAGATGTGTCAATCAATTCCGCCAATGGTTAATGCAGAAATACCAGACCTTGAGTAATTTGAACAACTCCTGGGGAACCATTTTCTGGAGTCAGGTTTACACAAACTGGAATGAGATTTATCCGCCTAATTTAACCGTGGCTACCCCGAACCCATCTCAGGTGTTAGATTATCAGCGATTTTCTTCTGATTCATTTGTCAAATTTCAGAAAATTCAAGTAGATATTCTTCGGGAAAATACCGAAAACCAATTCATTACTCATAATCCGGATTTTGGTTCGTTTGAGGTGGATACGCATCAGTTAGGCAATGATCTCGATTTCTTGTCCTGGAATTCTTCTCCCACTGGTCAGGCAGAAATGTTTACAAACCGCTTGTATGCCCCATGGGATCCTAAACCGGAATTTTCGTATGATGTCGGTGATCCATACATCACGGGTTTCTTCCATGCCTGGGTACGGGGCGCAAAGTCCAAACCTTTCTGGGTGATGCAACAACAGGTGGGGCAAACAAATTGGGGATTGATCAACCCTGGGATTCGTCCGGGCACCGTACGGTTGTGGACCTGGCACGCAGTTGCGAATGGTGCTGAAACAGTAATGTATTTTCGCTGGAGGGCAACACGTTTTGCACAGGAGGCTTACCAATCCGGATTATTAAAGTTTGATGGATCTCTGGATATGGGCTATAAGGAGATCGCGAATCTATTACCAGAATCTCCTGTTATGCAACAATTGCGCGATGAACCGCTCAATTCTGCGGTCGCAATTCTGACACGTTTTGATGATTTATGGGCAATCAAAATTCAACCTCATCGTAAAGATTATGATTATCTTCGAACTGTATTCTCTTACTATCGTGCGTTGGTTGAAGCAGGGATCAGTGCTGATCTGGTTTCGCATGATGCTGATCTCAGTGAATATCGTCTGGTGATAGCTCCCCTGATGTTTATAAGTGACGCAGAAACAATTGCGCGCCTGGAAGCGTATGTCGCCAGAGGAGGATCATTGTTATTTGGTCCCAGATCTGGCAGTAAAAATGAATCGAATAAGCTGGTGAATGAACCTCTGCCAGGTGCTTTGCGGCCATTAGTAGGAGGGACTATCAACGACTGGCAATCTCTTCCCAGCGAGGTTCAATTTGCTCTACGTTCTGAGATTCCAGGTCTTTATGGAGAAGTTGGTATTTGGACAGAATCTATCAAACCGGATGATGAAGAAATTGTAAACATCCTGGCACGATATTTGGGCGGACCGTTGTCTGGGAGAGCAGCCATTACTGATCACGAATTTGGCGCAGGAAACGTATATTATTTAGGTTTCTATCCCAGCCACGAACAATTGAAATCCATTTTGAAATACTTTTTGAAAACAGTGAATTATGAAGGTATTCTGGATCTCCCTGAAGGAGTGGTGGTGATTCAACGAGGAAACCATCGCATTGCCTTTAATTTCACCAGAAACGAAAAAACGTTTGTCATGGATGATCAGATGGTGACACTAGCGCCGCGAGATATCCGGTTCTTCCTGCGTGACTGGAGTTAATGTCTAATTATTGATCATATTTTTGGATCAATTTACAGGTTTTCTGAGGATTATCTGTTAGAACCGCGTCCACTTTCATTTTTGAGTAAATCCACAATCGTTTATCCGGTGTTGGGTCGAGAGGGCAGACGATTTGGTTGTTCTTGCGCACCTGCCTGATATAAAACGGGTTGAGGAACACCAATGGCCAGAATGGACCAATAATTTGCATTTCCGGATCTGGGGTGTAGCCGGACATGGTGATCATGCCAGCCGGGATGTCCGGGGCGAGGCGATGTAAACACATTACCCGCGCTTTGGAGAATGAAATCACAAACGTGCGTTCACGAACCCCGGTTGTTGTTAACAAGTCAACCAGTTGCTGGCAGGTATCATTCTCCAGAAATCGATCAGATTTGAGCTCCAGCGCCAGTGCAACATCGGCAGGCAAGATGGCAGCCAGCTCGGTTAGCAAGGGGATTTTTTCCGATCTGAATTCTTCTCTGCCATAAAAGGCGGAAAAGGATTTTAATTCTTCAGCCGTATAGTCCGATACCAGGCCTTTACCATCCGTGGTGCGGTCAATGCTGCCATCGTGGATACAGATGAACTGATTGTCTTTGCTGATCTGAAGGTCAGTCTCGAGGATATCAGCACCATCCAGAAATGATTGTTGAAAGGATGCCAGCGTGTTTTCCGGGAAAAGGACATTATTACCCCGATGAGCCATTACATAAGGTTTTTTTCTACCCGGGATGGTTAGATTTGATGTCTGCAATTCGTTACTCCGAAAAAATCATTTCTTCTTTACCGGTCAATTTGTCCTGAATGCGATTGACTACCAGTTCCAAATGGCGGGGTTTGTGCACAAAATCGAGGTCATCGGTGCGGATGGTCAACACCGGGCACAAGTCAAAGGATTGCAGCCATTCATCATAGTACGTTTCCAGGCGTTTCAGGTAGTCTTCACTGATACCGCTCTCGATGCTGCGCCCACGCATACGGATACGCTCCATCAGAATTGGTACCGGGGCATTCAGATAGACCAGCAAGGCGGGCGCTGGTAAATTCCGGATCAATAAGTCGAAGGTTTTTCGATAGGTGCGATAATCCCGCTCGGATATATTACCCATATCATGTAGTGCCCGCGCAAAAATGAAGGCATCCTCGTAGATACTACGGTCAATGATCGCAGAGCGCGGATCAGTGGCCATCTCCAGATGTTGTTCAGCGCGGTGTCCCAGGAAAAAGACCTGTAAATGGAAAGACCACTTGGCCATATCAGCATAAAAATCCGGTAGGTAGGGATTATCAGACACCGATTCGTAGGCTGTGCGCCACCGTAAGCGTGACCCTATTCGTTCCGTGAGCGATGTTTTACCTGATCCTATATTACCGGCGACCAAAACGAGATGTTTTGACATATTTAAATCCTTAAATCAGAAATTCTGGTTTGATTTTACTTGA
Organism: uncultured Anaerolineaceae bacterium; assembly: GCA_942491385.1. Taxonomy (GTDB): domain Bacteria; phylum Chloroflexota; class Anaerolineae; order Anaerolineales; family Anaerolineaceae; genus UBA6170. Next base: position 80,460 of record CALOAF010000011.1, read on the forward strand.
AATCATGGATTCCCCAAAATGCTCTGTTCTCAAAAAGCTGAAAAAGCTCTGGAATTTATTGAGAGCTTTTTCGCGTTTGATTATGAATGTTTTGATGACGAGAACTTAGCTGCTTTTAGTGGGGATATATTTCTTGATTTTTTCAGCCAGATTGGCAATGGGCATGGTCTGTAGCCATAATCTGCCAGGACCTGTTACCAAAGCCAGGAATAATCCTTCTCCGGAGAAGACGATATTCTTCAAGCCCTTCATCATGGTGATATCATAACTGACTGACGGATCAAAGGCAGCGATGTGACCGGGGTCAATTTTCATGGTTTGACCGGCTGCCAGGTTGTATTCTTTGACTTCGCCAGGGATCTCCAGAAAAGCCATGCCGGGACCGGTTAATTTCTGCAGGATAAATCCTTCGCCACCGAATAGTCCAGCCCCTAATTTCTTCCGGAAGTGCATTTCCAGTTTGACTGAACTTTGGGCGCACATAAAAGCATCCTTTTGAGCAATGAGGACCTGATTGGGTGCCAATTGAATGGGCAAAACTTTACCGGGGGCTTCAGGGGTGAAAGTGATCATTGCATTGGGGACACGACTGGTGTAGGTGGTCATGAATAAAGATTCACCGGAAAGTGCTCTGCCGAGACCGGACATCAAGCCACCTTTGGTGTTGGTATCCATATCGATCCCCTCCGACATCCATGCCATCCCACCTGACTCAGTGAACATCGATTCACCGGCATCCAGTTGAACTTCGAGACTTTGTAATACTGTTCCAGATATTGCGTATCGCATATAATCCTCCTGAGAATTGATGGGTTTATTATATGTCAAATCAACGCAGAGTGAAACTGAGATAAACAAGAAATTCATTTGTTATTTAATAGATTTTCACCAATAATTAAGGATATGGACATTCATTCATCTACATTTAGTTTTGCAGAATCCAGAAAAATTGCAGTGCGTGTTTCCGCCAAGGCTGAGAAAATGGTCCACAGGAGGCACCCATGGATATTTGATCAGTCAATAACCTATCAGAGCCATGCAGGAAAAGCGGGTGATCTGGCGGTCATTTTCGATTCTAAAAGGAATTTTCTGGCAGTGGGATTATGGGATCCCGATTCTGTAATTCACGTTCGAATTCTGCAATTCTTGAAACCGTCTGAGATTAACAAAGATTGGTTTATGCAAAAAATCCTATCCGCTTTTGAATTGCGGAGCCTTTTAAAAGAGCAACTCACGAATGGATATCGCCTGGTGTTTGGTGAGAATGACGGTTTGCCCGGGCTGGTAATTGACCGGTATGCCAGTGTTTTTGTGATCAAAATCTACTCGGCTGCCTGGGTGCCATACCTGCAATGGATTGCTGAATGTTTAAGTGAATTATTTTGTTATGAATCCCTGGTGATCAGATTGAGCCGTAATATCACTAAAAAAGTTGCCACCGAATATGGATTTGGGGACGGGACCATCCTGGATGGCAAAGTTGTTGAAGAAGCAGTCTTGTTCACAGAAAACGGGTTGATCTTTGAGGCAGATCCCATTAATGGGCATAAAACCGGTTTCTATTTAGACCAACGCGAAAATCGTGCCCGGGTGGAAAATTTATCTGCTGCCAGAACTGTCTTGAATGTGTTTTCCTATAATGGAGGTTTTTCCTTGTATGCTGCCCGGGGTGGGGCGATTTCGGTGGTCAATGTCGATCAGAACCCATTAGCACTGGATTCGGCTGCGAGGAATTTTTCGTATAATCAGGAACATCCAGCTATTAAAACCTGCCGGCATGAGATGGTTGCCGACGATGCATTCAAATATCTTCAAAATGCGGCACAGAGCCAGAAAAAATTTGACCTGGTGATCCTGGATCCACCGATGTTTGCGCAAAATCAAAGTCAGGTGCAAAAAGCGATCAACAATTATCAGAAATTGACACAGCTTGGATTGGGGGTTCTCAGCCCGGGTGGGATATTGGTGCAGGCTTCCTGTTCCAGCCGGATCAGCCCCTCAAAATTTTTTGATACCATTCATGCAGCGGTGCAACGAAGTGGCCGGCAAATCCATGAGATTGAACGTACCGGCCATCCGCTGGATCACCCGGTCGGGTTCCCGGAAGGGGAGTACCTGAAATGCCTATTCGCGCGGATCGATTGAAGTTTATGGCCAGGGGATTTCAACAGGCAGGGAATAGCCATGCTTTTCGACGGTATACAGCTCGCCGGAGGAAGGGTTGTTGCAGCCAGGCTCGTCTGTGACGGTGTAGCTGGTAGTGTGCTGGGTGGGGAAAGAGACTGTCCACCATAGGTAACCGCCATTTTGGCAGACCCAGGCTTCGATGAAATAACCGCGGTCATCATCCTCGGTCATGCTGACCTGATCCCAATAGATGGTGACCTGGTCTCCGTTGCGGGTGGCGCGCACATTGGGTGGCGGGCCGTACATATTCGATCCGACGGATTGCAGATTGGGGGTCAGGTAGCGCACTGTGTTGAGATCGCCCACCACATCGATGACAGAGTTAGATACCCAGCACCAGTAATTAAGCTTGTCGAACTTAATATGCAGCCATTTGGAATAGGGGAAGCGACCACGCACTGTGCCGGTATCGCCGGGGTATAAATCGGCTGCGTGTAGATAAGCAGTGGAGGGGCCGTAACGGCAATGCGCCTGGGTGTGGACTTTTACATCCGGGAAGTCAAAGGTGGGTGTCAGGGTGACGGTTGGAGTGAGTGTGATAGTGGCGGTCTCTGTGATGGTAGGTGTATTGGTGATGGTGGCAGTGTCCGTCTGGGTGGCTGTGGAGGAGGGCGATGGGGTGGCAGTGCTGGTGGTGGTGACGGAAGGGGTGGCTGAGAAATGCAAGGCCGTTTCCGTCGCTGCAGCACTGGTTTGGGTCATGGCAGGGGCTGTAAAGAGTGTACAGGCGGAGAGCATCATTGAGAGGACCAAGAAAGTGAACAAACGTTTCATCATCTTACCGATTTTAGTCCATTTTTCTGATGAGTGCAGTGATCTTTCAGTTTTGTTAGTCCCGTACGATCCTTCCCGACCTGGTACACGCTAAACCAAATTAGAATATTTTTCGGTAGAATAAAATCAAACAACCTGCAACGAAAATAGATTCCCCTGAATTGCCGTCAACGAATTAGAAAACGAATGACCAAAGGTCATAATATAAACGAAAATGGCTATCAAGATTATAAAATTATCCTCATTTTTCTATGTGAATGATTGCATCTTTGCTAAAGAGGATAAACCGAATCGATTGAATGAGGTGAAATGAAGGAAATTCCAGAACATCGCATAAATTTGAATGAACCTGATTTTATTGCCAATCCGTATCCCCAGCTAGCTGAAATGCGGCGGAAGATGCCCGTTTTCTATGATCCCGGATATGACCGCATCTTTATCAACCTGCATGCGGATATCAGCGAATTGCTGCGGGATAAACGTCTTGGACGGGGTATGCTGCACCGCTACAGCCGCGAAGAATTGGGCTGGCCGGCACCGGATCCCAGACTGGCACCTTTTCGACGCTTTCAGGATCTGGTCTTTATGGATATGGAAGGGCCGGCGCACACGCGTCTCAAGGGATTTGTTTCTAAGGCGTTCACTCCCCGCCAGATGGAAAGCTTGCGAGGAAAGTTGGAAGCGACCACACACGCCCTGATCGACGCCGTCCCCAAGCATGAGCCGTTCAATTTTGTGTCCCACATCGCAGAACCTTTGCCGGTGGCAATCATTTCCGATATGTTGGGCATTCCCGAGGAAATTCGTCCAAACCTGCGACCCTGGTCGTCAGCGATCGTAAAGATGTATGAGATGAATCCCTCCGATGAAGATATCGAAAATGCCAATCAGGCTGCCGATACGTTTATGGAGACTGTTCTGGAACTGACTGCTGAACGACGCACACAGCCACAGGATGACCTGATCAGCCTGCTTTCGACAGCGGAGTTGGATGGCAACCACCTGAGCGATGATGAACTGGCAGCGACCAGCATCTTTTTGCTGAATGCCGGGCACGAAGCAACCGTGAATGCCTCCTCGCTGGGATTGCTGGCATTGCTGCGCAATGAAAGCGCGTTGGATGAGTTGAAAGCAGCGATTGCTGGCGAAGAAAGGGATGCATTTATGAAGACAGCGGTGAACGAGCTGTTGCGCTATGATACACCCGCGCCGATGTTTGAGCGCTATGTGTTGGAGGATTTGGAGTTCAACGGTTACCCGTTAAAACGGGGTCAGAAGGTTTCTCTGATGTACATCTCTGCCAATCATGACGAAGCTCGTTTTTCTAACCCGCATGAGCTAGACCTGACCCGCAAAGATAACCCGCACCTGACCTTTGGACTGGGCACACATTTCTGTGCCGGGGCTCCACTGGCACGCCTGGAATTGCAGACGGTGTTCCGGATTTTATTTAAACGCATGCCGGATTTGAAATTGGTGGCAGAGCCAAAGTTTACGGATGGGTTTGTGATTCGCGGGTTGAGGGAGTTGCTCGTCTCCTCGTAATAATCTCGGAGTCCTTCGGAAGGATTGTTTATTCTGCTTTTTGGACAAAGGATTCTTGGTCGATTTATCCTTATGCACAATCATATACGTGGGTCCAATGATTTGATTCAATCGGGAAAGGGTTGGTTCTCATTCAGATGATTAATCGATCAATTCCTTGCGAGAAATTCCAAACTAGGGATGAAGGAATGGAGTACAAATCTTTTTGCAGAAAATGACAGTTTTTCTCTAGTCCTTCATCCACGCATCTACGATCAAACCTATCCAATAGTAAGGTTTCCCGGTAAATTAAAGATAATACTCAAAAATTAGATTGGGAAAAACCCGAAGAATTATTACTCTATTGGGTAATCTTTGCCCTGGGGAAGTAATGTAATCCCGTAAACCATCCACTTTCGTCATCACAAACACCGGATAGGTTCTGGGCCTACCCTTACAGTGTGAATCAGGAAATAGAGGGGGGCTTAGGAGAAACAAAAAAGGGCGGTTCTGGGAACCACCCCTACGATATTCATTCGAAATTTGCTAACACTCCGAGTAGCCGCAGGCGTAGCATTTGCGGCAGCCTTCTTCGTTTACGAAGGCGGCCTGGCCGCATTCGGGGCAGAGATCGCCGATTTGCATCATGTGCTGCACTGCCGGTACTTCTACCCAGGGTTTCCCGCCGTTTTTGGGTTTCTCGCCTTCAGGCAAGCCAGCCAGGCGTTCATCGCGCCCCTGGATGTAATCGGTCAGAATCTGGGACAGACCGTCCGGCAAGGAGCGCACCCGGTTGGGTCCAAAGCCCATGGGGCGTCCGCCACCAATGCCGTTCATCTGGCTGATGACATCCCGCATGCGTTTGCTGGGCTCCACGGTTGATGTCAGCCGCAATATATAGGAGATCAGACGGCCGATGGCTTCAGAGACGGCGGCGGTGTCTGAACCGGCCTTGGCGGAGTTGATGAAGACCTCGAAGGGCTGATAATCACCATTTTCATTGATGGTCACAAAGGCTTTCCCGAGCGGGGTGCCAATCTGGTAGGTGAAGCCATTCAGGTAGCGCGGGCGCGGTTTCTTGCTCTCGGACCACAGTATCGATTGTTCAGTTGACAGAACGGATGCGGGAGCTTTGTCTTTTTCTTTCTCTTTGGCGGTGGCATGTGTCTCGAGCACAACGGTCTCGCGTGAGCCGGTGACATAGACGGTGATGCCTTTGCAGCCTAATTCCCAGGCCAGCCGGTAAGCCGTGGCAACATCTTCTTCGGTAGCGTTGGGTGGGAAGTTGATGGTCTTGGAGAGGGAGTTGTCGACATACACCTGCAGGGCGGCCTGCATGCGCACATGTTCCTCGGCGCTGATATCAGAAGAGACCACAAAAGCATTGCGCACATAGGTGGGGATGTCGTCCAGTGATTGGCAGCTGCCCTTCTGCATGACTTTCTCGAAGATTTCCTGGCGTTTTTCCTCATCCATCCCGATGCGTGCGAGTGCTGTTTCAAAAGCCGGACTGGCATAGGTTAATTTGAGATCATTGCCGTTATCGTTTACATGGCGGATATAAGCCAGTGCAAAGACAGGTTCACAACCGTAACCTTCACAACCGGCGACGGTGGAAATAGTACCGGTGGGGGCGACTGTCGTCTGAGCGGCGTTGCGAATCCCAGAAGCTTGAATCTGTGTCACAATTGCATCCCAGTCCAGTTCCGGGCGTCCATAATCATTGTGGATGTCCAGAATGCTGACCGGTGGTTGCCAGGTAATATTATCGGGGTCGTAGATGGAACCTTTGATGGCCGGGAAGGCACCGCGGGTTTTTGCCAGCTCAATGCTGGTTTGCATGGCATGGTAGCGTACAAATTCCATTACCTGAGCACCAAAATCCTGCCCTTCGGGGGAACCGTAGCGAATACCGGCGTAATACATCATATCTGCCAGCCCCATGATACCAAGGCCGATGCGACGGGCACGCAGTGCTGCTTCCCGTAATTGCGGTACAGCCGGAACATAGGCGTTGGCATCCACTACATCATCCAAAAAGATGGTGGAAAGCTCCACATCCTGACGCAATTGTTCCCAATTGATTGTTCCATCGGCATCAATATGACGAGATAAATTAATGGATCCCAGGCAGCAATTCTCATAAGGTCCCAACCACTGTTCGCCACAAGGGTTGGTGGCTTCCAGTTCGTATAATTGGGGTACGGGATTGGAGCGATTGGCGGCATCCAGGAAAAGCATGCCCGGCTCGCCATTGTGATGGGCTTGTTTAACAATTTGGGAGAATAAATCACGGGCTTTGACGGTTCGTTGCGTGAGGATGGGATATCCATCCGCTTCGATCTGGTCAATGGTGCCTTTGAAATTTCTATGGTCGGGATGGGAAACATCCGGGAAACGCAGGTCCCAATCGTCGTCATTTTCTACCGCGTGCATGAAGGCATCGGTGATGCCGACTGAGATATTGAAATTGGTGATGGCATTTTCGTTGGTTTTGCAGGCGATGAAATCCTCGATGTCCGGGTGATCCACACGCAGGACGGCCATGTTGGCACCGCGACGGGTACCACCCTGGGCAACTTCACCAAAGGCATGATCGTAAACGCGCAGGAATCCGACGGGTCCGGTGGCATTGCCGGCTGAGGATTTGACGCGGGTGTTTTTGGGTCGTAATCGGGAGAAGCCGAAGCCATTGCCGCCACCGGTTTGTTGGATCAGGGCGGCGTCACGAAGTGTCTGGAAAATGCCGGCTGAGGAACGCCCCATATCATCATCGATGGGCAGTACAAAACAGGCAGCCAATTGTCCCAGTGGGGTGCCGGCACCGGTGAAAGTGGGGGAGTTAGGGAAGAAACGCTTGTCGATCAGCATACGATAGAACTCTTTGGCCCGTGCGATGGGATCGCCATCCCAATTCTCTTCTACCTTGGCTACGTGATAAGCAACGCGCCAGAACATCTCTTCGATGGTTTCAACAGGTTCGCCATCTTGGCCACGTCGGAGGTAACGTTTACTCAGAACCTGCCTTGAATTTTCTGAAAGTTCAATCGCAGGCAGTCCTTCCGGAAGCGGGGGAGTTGGCAGCAATCCAGATTTACTCACCTGTTGATTTGAATTTGTTACAACAGACATACTTACCTCCAATAAATTACGATTCCAGTAATCGATCAATTTCCGTTCTGATCGCATTCAGATCACCCAGACGCAAGTAAACAATCGCGTAGCGGATGTATGCAATCAGATCAAGCTCTTTTAAACCATTAAATGCCATATCACCTACCACCCGGGATGAAACCTCTGCCCGCCCCAATTTTTGTAAAGAAGTCTCGATATCGGACACTAAATTATCGATCTGGGCAGCGGTGACGGGGCGTTTGACACAAGCGATGCGGATACCGCGATGTAATTTTTCGCGATCAAATTCCTCCCGGGTACTATCTCTTTTAATGATGAGCGGGGTGGCTAGAATGGGTCTTTCATAGGTGCTGAAGCGTTGATGACAACTTTCACATTCCCGGCGACGTCGTATTCCACCTCGCGAATCATGGGTGGTATCAATCACCCTCGATTTATCATCATGACAATATGGACAGTTCAAGAAAGCTCCCTCAAAACAGATATGTAAGATAATTTATAATAGATAAAAAAATCCTAACGTCAAATAAAAAAACCCCTATATATGGGGGTAATAAAAAATTATGCCATATATCTACGGTTTAGATTGTAGCATAAGAGAATCATGGCTGCAAGTAAAATAAGAAACGCTTTGCTTAAAATTTTAAACAAATTAGAAAATAAATTCTAATCTAATAAATGTAAGAAGTATTCAAAAAAATTCCCACATTTCCGGTGCGTATTTGGGGGTATCAAGCGGGGAACAAGGATAAATTCCTACACATCGGTATTCATTACCGCAATGGTTTTAATGCAGGATTTTCGAATGTTAAGAAATGTGGGGGATAACTGCGCAAAAAAACTTATAATGTTTACCAAACATTAAAAAAACACCGTGCGCGTTCCGGTGTTTTTTTTGTGCGTTTCAAAAAATTGTGGGAGTTATTTGAAACGAACTGTGTGGAGTAAGTGGAAGGACCAATGGATCAAATTTTGAACGATGAAGTGGAGCGAATTCCTTCAGCTCATCCCCCTACGTGCGATTCTTATGGCATTGAAGGCAAAGGCTATAAGAACCTGGGAGGATTACCGCTTAGCGTTGTGAGCGATTGCGTAAGAAAGCGGGAATATCTAAATCGTCCGTATTGATCATGTGAGATTGGAATTCAGTGGGCGCCGCTGTGACTTTCTCCTGTCGATGAGGTGAGGTGGAAGTGTGAGGTTTTGCTTCATCACTTTTCGTCACTGGTTTCGATTCAAAAGTCGAATGTTGGCGAACGCCTGCCCGATCAAATCCTGTAGCAATGACCGTGATACGAACTTCATCGCCCATGTTTTCATCGATGACAGCCCCAAAGATGAGGTTTACATCTGGGTGGGCGGTTTCCTTAATGATGGCAGCAGCCTGATTGACCTCAAAGAGAGTCAGATCGGGACCACCGGTTACATTGAAGAGAATACCGCGTGCTCCATCGATTGTGATGTCAAGAAGCTGACTTGAGATAGCTGCTTCTGCTGCAATTCTGGCACGATCTTCACCTGCGGCTCGACCGACTGCCATCAATGCTGCGCCACCCTCACTCATGATCGCACGAACATCAGCAAAATCAAGATTAATCATTCCTGGAACTGTAATTAATTCAGAAATACCTTGAATGCCTTGATGTAAAACATCATCTGCGATGCGGAATGCATCTTGCAAACTTGCTCGTTTATCAACGATCTGCAATAAGCGGTCATTTGGAATGACGATCAAGGTGTCTGCATGTTCTTTCAAGCGGGTAATACCGCCTTCAGCTGATTTCGTTCGTCGAGCACCTTCGAATGTGAATGGTCGTGTTACGACACCTATGGTCAAAGCACCAACTTCTTTGGCAATTTGAGCCACGATTGCTGCAGCACCTGTACCGGTACCACCACCTAAACCGGCGGTCACGAATACCATGTCTGATCCTCGTAGTACCTCGTACAAATCTTCTGCAGATTCTTCAGCAGCTTTTTGACCAATTTCTGGATTACCACCCGAACCTAAACCTCGGGTAGTTTTATCACCAATACGCACCCTTGTTTCTGCTTTTGATAGCAGTAACGCCTGTGCATCGGTATTGACGGCAATAAATTCTACTCCTGACATGCCTTCCAGGATCATGCGGTTTACTGCATTGCAGCCACCGCCGCCAACACCAACAACTTTAATTCTTGCAAATGATTCTGATTGAAAGTCCATTATCCTTCCTCCCGAAAACAGATTGCGGTTGTGGTTAGATCTTCAGGAAATTATGGGGAAATCTTTTTAAGGAATTCCACAATCTTTCCAAGCCAATCTGGGCCACTTCCTTTCGATACAAATCGACCACCACCACGCGCAGGCATTGTCGATTCGTTCATCGCTAAAGCAAAATAGAGTAACCCGACACTGGTGGAATAAGCGGGTGAATGCAATTGATCCACCAACCCCATCAAGTTATCAGGCCGCGCCAGTCGAACCGGCAACCCTAAAATCTTACTGGCCAGCGGGCGAATACCAGGTAAAAGACTGCTTCCGCCTGTCAATACCATGCCGGCTGGTAATAAACCATCATATCCAGAGCGCTTGATCTCTTGCAGCACCAGTTCAAAAATTTCTTCGGTGCGTGCTTCAATCACATGTGATAAATCACGTCTGGGAATTTGTGTTGCCTGGTCATCGCCAAAGCTGCGAACCCGGAAGGATTCTTCTTCACTGACTTCGGATTTAATGGCGTGACCATATTGTTTCTTCACTTTTTCAGCTTCATCCAAGGGTAAGCGCAGACCATGCGCGATATCTGAGGTTATGTGATTGCCACCAATGGCCAGTACCATTGTGTGCCAGACATCCCCATCGATGTAAATGGCTAAATCAGTTGTACCTCCGCCAATATCACAGACGATGACGCCCATGTTGCGCTCCGTCTCAGAGAGAACCACCTCTGCGGAGGCGAGCGGGTTGAGGATAAATTGAGTGACCTGGATACCAGCTCCTTCGACAGCCTGGCGGATATTTTCTACAGTGGATTCCGCCGCTGTGATGATATGCGCTTCCACCTCCAGACGGTAGCCGTGCATACCAATGGGGGAGCGAATGCCGTCCTGTCCGTCTACAATGAACCCACGCTGGATGACATGCAAGATTTCACGGTTATGCGGAATGTTGACTGCCTGAGCAGCTTCTAAAGCACGGTGCATATCGTTGATATCAATGACCCCACCGGTAACAGCGGCAACGCCACGATTATTGATCGAGGAAATTTGTGAACCAGCCAGGCTAACGAAAGCTTCTGAAACCTCTAACCCACAGGATCGTTGCGCCTTTTCCACTGAACGTGCAACTGATTGTGTGGCAGCAGCTAAATCAATGATGGTGCCTTTCTTAACTCCTGAAGCAGGCTCAATGCCCACACCAAGAATCCGTATGCCATGATCGCCTTCGATACGGCCGATCAATGTACATACTTTGGTGGTTCCTATATCAATTCCAACGACAATTGGTTCTTCCATCTTTGATTTACTCCCGGTAATAAGGTCTGGTTGCAAATTCTATGCTAACCATGCTGGGATTCCTTCCTTCTTTCGAAAATTTCTCAACAAGCGCTTGATAAGCATTTAATTTATAATTAATATCGCTTAAAGTCAACCCGACATATACGTCCCATCCCTGTTCAGCTTTCCAACCTAATCCATGTGTTTGATTATATAGGATTTGTGAATTAGGAGGTAGAAAAGCCATCAATTGATATGCGGCATCAATCATTACTGGGTCAACAGTTTCTCCCCAACCTTGCAATTGGGCGACAGATAATTGGGTTTTCAGGCTTACCTCCTGGGTTGGTTGAATGGATACAGCTTCCTGATCTACTGGAACAATAACCAAAGGGGGAGCGGATGAAGCGTAAATTGTTAATAAGTCTGGCACTTCACCACGCGGGGGGATTAACACACCTTCCTGATCCATCCAATAAGCCTGTTTTTCGGTCTGCCAAACGAGGACGGGCTGGCGCTCAAAAGCTGAGATTCTAACCTGATTGGGGAATTCAACCGTAATCGCAATATCTTTCAGTTCAGGGAAAGCAATCATCAAATCCTTTTGAACCTGATTTGCATCCATCCAGATAATTGATTCACCTTGCATTTTCATCACGGCATCCAGATCGACAGCAGAGAGCCTTGATAATCCGCTGGTCTGGATCTGATTCACCTGAAATTCAGCAGAATTAAATAATAAATAAATTCCTACCAGACAGAAAACGCCTAAGAAAAAGGATAAAAAGCGCCAACCGATGTTGATCGCGGAAATTGCAGGCAGGCGAATCTCTGCCCCGGTGGTACCAACCGCATAATTGTATTGGCGGCGGGTGGTTTGTTTTGGCATGGTTGGATACGCGACTGCATAGGCACCGCGTCGGCTGACCATGGGGGCAGTTATTTTTTGATTGGGGGGCTGACTGACCCTGGTCGTGCGTTTAATTTTTTCTTCAGATTGTTGTTTTTGTCTCTCACGAACCATGCTAGCTCTGGAGATATCAGTTGCGTTTCTCATAAGGTTCTTCTCCGGTATTGATGAATTGAACGAGAATTTTCTTTTTGTCGATCGACGGCTAATTCGATCAATTGATCAATTAATGCTGTAAAGGATATTCCACATGCTTCCCAAAGTTTGGTATACATGCTGATTTTCGTGAAACCAGGAATGGTATTAAGTTCATTCAGGTAGATGCGATTTTCATGTGTGTCTATCATAAAATCTACCCTGGCCATTCCGGCGCAGTCGATCAGTTGAAAGGCTTTAATGGCAGTTTCCTGTATTTGTGTAACCATATCCAGTGGAATTTCAGCGGGGATGATTAATTTCGAGATCCCATTGATATATTTGTCATCATAGCTATAGAACTCATCCCCAGGGACAATCTCGCCGGGTAGTGATACCTGCGGGAATTCATTTCCGAGAACTGAGATCTCAATTTCCAATGGTTTTTCTAGTCCGACTTCCACGAGGATCCGACGGTCGTATTGAGCAGCATCCAGCAACCCTTCTTTGAGTTGTTGGCGATTTTTACATTTGTTGATGCCGACAGAAGAACCCATATTCACTGGCTTAGTAAAATATGGGTAGTTTTGCATGGTTTCAATTTTTTCGATGACGTGCTCGATGTTCTCTTCAATTTCTTTGCGAGTAAAAATTATGTCATCTACAACCGGGATCTGGTTTGCCCGCATCACCTGTTTGAAAACTGCTTTATCCATACCTACTGCCGAACCTAACACGCCGGCACCTACAAACGCGATATCGGTGATCTCCAATAATCCCTGGATGGTGCCATCCTCGCCGAATGGCCCATGGGTGACTGGAAAGATGACATCCAATTTTTCAAAAGGCGTCAACAAAATTCCGTCATCATTTTGTTCGCGTGCATACAAAATATGTCCACCTGGTTCAGCAAGTAATGTTGCTGGTTTTAATTTGCTAAAATTTTTATTTTCAAAAGCTGTTAAAACGTCTGTACCAACCAACCAGACACCATCCTGCGTAATGCCAATCTGGACGACCTTAAATTTTTGGCGATCAATATTATCTAAAATGGAACGGGCTGAGAGTAGTGAGATTTCATGCTCTCCTGATCTGCCTCCAAATAAAACACCCACGGTCAATAGGTTCATTGCGATGCCCTTCCGTGATTTGCGATATTGCTATTTTCCATGTGATCGAACCCAATCATCTCAACCTCTAATTCCAGTGCTACATTGAATTCTTTTCTGACCGTTTTTTGAACATGGTACACCAGATCATAAATATCCCGGGCAGTTGCCTGATCTGAATTCACAAAGAAATTTGCGTGCACTTCACTTACCTTGACTCCACCAATTGAGTAGCCTTTGAGACCGGCTGCTTCAATTAATCTGCCGGCATAATCTCCTACGGGATTCTTGAACATTGAACCCATGCTTGCTCCGGGAGGCTGTGTTCTGCGACGATGCTCACGAAAAGAATTCATCCTTTCTTTAATCAGCTGGGGGTCATCATATTGGCATTTGAGCGTTGCTGATAAGATGACGCTATTTGCCTGCAGGCGTTTCAAAATGCTACTGCGATAGTTGAATTGGAAATCTTCATTTTTCCAGACAGATTTCCCCTTTTCATGTTGCAAGATTTCAGCCAACAATAAGTTGCTGTGCATATCCCTGCCATGCGCTCCAGCATTTCCATAAATCGCTCCACCGATTGTCCCGGGGATGGTGGCAGCCCATTCAAGACCGGATAAACCTGCCAGGGCGGCTTTTCGGGCGACCAGCCCTAAACTTGCTCCAGATTCAACCCAAAGCGTGGGTATCTCACTTGAGATTTTAATTTCAATTTTCTTGGCGTGATTGAGGATCACCAGGCCATCGAAACCCTCATCACTGAATAAAATGTTGGATCCTGCTCCCAAAAGGAAAGAGTTTAGCTGGTGATCCCAACAAATTTGAACGACCTCTACCAGCTCAATAGTATTTCTAACGGTAACCAGATAGGCAGCATCCCCCCCCACGTGGGCGGTAGCATAATTTTGCAGAGGCACTTGCTGTTGCAGCCTGTTACCGAATTTCTTTTCTAAGATACCAATTGCTCGAAGGTCAGTCATAAGTTAAATATCTCTAGGCGTTCTTGAAATATTTGATTAATTTGTGAACAACTTCTTTTTTGTTCTGAATCGATGATCGTTTTTTTTCCGAAAACTTTGATTTAAGATCAAAGCTTTCTTTGTCATCTGGCAGGATTATCGTGGGCAGAAAGTTGAATAAACCAACTTTCTGTACCTCAGTATCAAAATCATTCTCATATTTCATGGTGTTGCTCCTTTTGTGTAAGCCTGTATAAAACATTTTTACTAATTTTTATTGCGTCACCAGCAGAAAATACCAGCATCACATCACCAGATGCTAGATTTTCCACCAGATAATCACTGATTTGATCTAAAGCGGGAATATAACGGGTGTCGGGGTGATGCATGGCTGCCACAACCTGGGCAGAAGAAAATCCACCATCTTGTTCGCGCGAGGCATAGATTTGACTGACGATTACATGATCAGCCTGCTCAAAAGAATTTATAAATTCATCAAATAAAATTTTCGTGCGAGAATAGGTATGCGGTTGCCAGATGGCCCAGATTTTCCTATTTGGATAGCGGGTTCTGGCGGCCTGGAGAGTAGCCTGGATTTCAGTGGGGTGGTGGGCATAATCATCAATGATGGTGATCTGGTTGACTTCACCCAAAATATCAAACCTGCGCGCAGTGCCACTGAATTCTGAGAGAGCCTGTGCAGCATCAGCTAAATCCAAACCCAAGATATGCGCCACCCCGATGGCAGCTAAAGCATTTAGCACATTGTGCAAGCCAGGAACGCTTAAATCAACAATTACTAACTGTTTGGTTTCCTGTTCAGCATATTGATACACTGTAAATTGATAGCCACCCATCTGATTGATTTGAATATCTTTTGCATGATAATCACAGTCTGCAGACATGCCATAGGTGGTCACCGATGGATGGGCCAATATTGACATCAATTTTTGATTACCGGCATCTTCCAGATAGACAAATACATGCCCATCTGAAGAAATTTTTTCGGCGAAGGCTTTGAAAGCCTGTAGATAATCGGAGAACGTCGGGTAACAATCCGGGTGGTCGTGTTCCAGATTTGTGATGACCCCAATGGTGGGCGATAAACCGAGGAACATACGATCGTATTCATCCGCTTCGATGACAAAATAGTTGCCTGATCCAAAATGTGCGTTATTGCCGAGGTCTTTGGAGACACTACCGATAATATAACTGGGATCAAGCTTTAATTTTTGCAGCATGCTGGCAATCATCGCTGTGGTGGTTGTTTTTCCATGAGTACCAGCGATGGCAATTCCTATTTGATCTGCCATCAACTCATCCAGGATATCAGAGCGTTTATACACAGGAATTTGAGCTGCACGGGCTGCCTGCACTTCGGGGTTACTATCAGGAATGGCGGATGAGCGAACAACCATGTCAACACCCGCTAAATGATCAGCAGCATGACCATGATAGACAGAGATTCCATCCGAAATCAAACCTTGAGTAAAATCTGAGATTTGTTGATCAGAGCCACTCACGGTATACCCTTTTTCCTTCAATAACCGGGCGATCGCAGACAGGCCGGTGCCACCGATGCCAATAAAGAATACGTGTTTTTTCATAGAAAGACCACCAAAACAAACACGAAGGCAATGGCTACTGCGAAATAAATGGTCGGACCAGTGAATAATGCAGGGGGCATGAATGCCAGCAGTTCCTGCGCAACGATGCCTATTTCTGAATTAATATCAGGTTGGATAATAAAAGCGAAAGGATATGCGGCATCATCCAGGAAAAACCACAGACTACCAAACACCAGATATCCGTTGACTGCTCCTAAAAAGAGGCCTAAAAGAATATCCTGGAATTTATCGCGGATGAATCTGCCAGAACTGGCGAGTTTTGGAAATTTTGGTGTCTGATATCCGAAGAAAACCAACCCCATCAACAAAATGGTTCTTAACCAGAAAAATGAATCTGGATTGTTGACCATGAGCGTGTCACGAACAAAGGGTACAAATCGTTCCATCACGGATAGAACAAATAAAGCCAGGATAACGCTGAAACTGACCAATAATTCCCGTGCCCAACCACGCATTGCGCCAATTAAGGCGAATAAACAAACATACATCCAAAAGATAACATCTAATGAGATCATGCATGACCACCTTTCTGGCTGGCTAAGTTGGTTTGTTGGACTATCAGGTTTCCTATTTGTTTGGCTGCGTCCGGTTTGGATAATAATTTCATTGCTGTTCTCATTGCGTCTAATTTTTGGGACTCATCTAATAATTTCAATAATTCAGTCACCAATCTTTCATCCATCTCCTCATCTGGCAGCATGATGGCTGCTTGGTGATCGACAAGAAATTGGGCATTGACTTTTTGATAACGCCAGGCGTAGGGGTATGGGACGATGATGGCGGGTAATCCGAAAAATGGTAACTCACCCAATGTCGAAGCACCACCCCTGCAAACACATAAATCTGCACAGGAAAAAGCAGCCGACATTTCTTCATGTAAATAAGGATAAATTTGATAATGTTCAGATAATTCCGGTATGAGATCGGCATGTGTCTTCTGGATATCTTCCCAGTCGTAGTTGCCAGTAATGTGAATGATCTGGGTTTTTCGTAATAAAACCTCGAGGTTCTTTTTGATGACTTGATTGATATTATGCGCGCCTTTGCTGCCGCCATAGATCAACAAAACTGGCAAACGATCATGCAAATTGAATATTATTCTGGCTTCTGCGCGAGGATAATGTGTTAATTCCTTTCGTAATGGATAGCCAGTGACAACCATATTTTTGGTCTGATTAAAAAATTGTATGGAGTTCTGTGTGGTTAAGGCGATGGCATGAGCGAATTTTGCGATGAACTTCAAAGCGAAACCAGGCTCAATATCAGGGACATACAAAACAGATCGTTTCCTAAAACCAGCAACAGCCATCGGTGCAGCCAGATATCCGCCGGTATAAAAAATCACATCCGGCTGGTAGTCTTTCAATATCTGGGCAGATTTGAGCACACCTCTGAATAATTTGTAAATATTTCCAGGTAAGGAACGTAAACCAATTCCATGCACACCAGCTGCTGGAATTTCCTGGAATGGGATGTTCAGGCGCTCGACTAAATCCGCTTCCATGCCACCTTCTCCACCGACCCAGAGAATATCACTATAACTGCCTGCCATGGCTTGCAGGACGGCGAGTGCGGGGTACACCCCTCCGCCTGTCCCGCCAGCGCAAATCAACAACCGCACTATAGGAACTCCTTTCCTGAATTTTCTTGATCTGATTTACCCTGCCGACACTTAAAATGAATCCAACTCCCGTCAGAATTGACACCAAACTGGATCCACCCAGACTGAAAAAGGGAAGGGTGTTTCCTCCTATTGGTACGATATTAAAAAGACTGGCAACATTGATGAAAGCTTCTAAAACGATCCAGGAACTGATTCCACCGGCAATCAATCTACCGGCCAGATCTTCACTTTCCAGTGAGATTTTGAACCCTCTCCACATTAAGAGCAGGAATAACAACAAGACGCCGATGCTACCTATCAATCCTAACTCCTCAGCGATGACCGTGAAAATCGTATCGGATTGGCCAACCTCTAACCCGGTGAACTTAACTGTGCCCTGGCCAATTCCAACGCCAAAAAAGCCACCATTAACGACTGATTCAATCGAACGCTTCACCTGGGTTAAAGCCTGATGAGGATCGTTATAACCTGTGATGAACTGTCCCCAGCGGGTACTGCCTGTGCTGGTGACGCGAATAATGACAAAAAATGATAAAACAGCTACACATCCGATCAGGACAATTTGTTTCCAATCTAAATTAGAAAGGAATAGGACCACACTGCTGATCATTACCAGAGTCAATACAGCACTGAAATCAGGTTCCAGGGCTAACAACACAGCTGTTCCGCCAATAATAAACCCGATTGGTATTACCCAGAATGTTAATTTTTTGAGATTTTCCTGCTTTCCTTTAATCCAGAAAGATAAATATAAGATGATTAATACTTTGGATAATTCTGAAGGTTGTACACTGCCATCAAAAAATGTGCGGGTAGATCCATGACGAAATGAACCGACAATTAAGACCAGAAAAAGAACTGCCCAGGTAGCCATTAAGGCTGGTAACATGAATTTTTTCCAAACCCGATAATCAATCCAGGCAATAAAGAATGCTCCAGCTAAGCCAATCAATCCAAACAATGCTTGTCTGGATACATAATCCCAAGGTGTGGTTGGCTCACTCGCGTAATAGGCCATCGGCATGGAAGCTGAATAGAGGATCACCAAACCAAAGAAATAAAGTGCCAGAACAATTAATACCAATGGAAAATCAATCGTCTTCAGGAAGGGGATTTTGAGGTTTGGTTGGGTTGATTTGTTTAATTTTATTGGAGTTGTTTTACCCATGCTTGAAACTTTTCTCCTCTCTCTTCAAAATCCTTGAATTCATCGTAGCTTGTACCGCCGGGCGACAATAAAACGATGTCGCCAGGTACAGCGATTTTACTGGCGGTGATCACTGCCTCATGAAGATGTTTACAAATATCTAAAGTGAATTTCTGATGTTGAAAATTCATTTCCTTGATATAGGCATGAATTTTTTCTGCTGCACCACCAAATAAAACAACATGATCTACTTTTTCGTTGACAAGCTGTAATAATTTTTCCCAAGGAAGGTTCTTATCTTTACCGCCTAACAAGAGCACAATCGGTTCATGAAAGGCTGCGATGGCTGCCATGGAACGTTCTGGAGCGGTTGCGATCGAGTCATCAAACCATTGGCTGCCTTTCCAATCGCGAACAAGTTGTAAGCGGTGTGGAACCCCTTTGAATGCACGAATCGCTTCCCTGATTGCCATGAAATCAAACCCAATTACCCCAGAAATTGCACAAGCAGCCAGCACATTGGAAACGTTGTGTTTTCCTCTGAGTGGTATATCTTTCAGGGAACAAATTTCAATTGATTGCCCATTTAAACGCACCCAGATCGCATCATCCTGGATATAAGCACCATTTTCTTGCATGGGTAAAGGCAAAATGCCAAAACTAATTAAATTTCCTTGTGCCATGTCTCGCAAGCCAATAGCACCCGGGTCATCCCGGTTGAGGATGGCGTAATCATTGACGGTTTGGTATTTCAAAATATTGGCTTTTGCGGTTGTGTAAGCTTCAAGAGTGCCATGTCGATCGAGGTGATTGGGGGTGATATTGGTGATGACAGCAATATGAGGTGATTTGGTCATTAATTCAAGCTGAAAACTGGATAACTCCAGAATAACCAGATCTTCGGGCGAAATATTTTCCACCTGGTTGATCAGGGGATTCCCAATATTGCCGCCAACCCAGATTTTTCGGTGCGCACCAGCTGCTTTTTTTGCAATATCACCCATCAAGGATGTCGTCGTTGTTTTGCCGGCAGATCCAGTAATAGCGATCACGGGGCAGGTTACAGCTTCCATAAATATCTGTGAGTCATTTGATAGGGGGATCAAGCGCTTGGTTGCTTCTATTATCAGTGGAATATCAAGCGGGACGCCACCGGAAACACAGACCAGATCGGTCCCATTTAAGACCTCCAGGGGATGCTCACCTAAAACCCAGTGAATATCGACATCTATTAATTGCTCCCTGGCTGATTTTAAGTCATTCTCAGGTCGGCCATCATTCAGGGTCACAATTGCGCCTCGGTTGGATAAAAAGCGCGCCAAAGCTAGCCCCTGACGGGCTGCACCGACAACCAATACTTTTTTGTTGATCCAATTCATTATCATATCAAAGCCAGCGCAATTCCAATTAACGCAGCAATTAAACCCACCAACCAAAAACGCTGCACTACTTGTGTCTCGCTCCAACCGCTCAATTCAAAGTGATAGTGTAAAGGAGACATTTTAAATAAACGCAATCCACCTGAAATTTTAAAATAAGCTACCTGCAACATAACACTTAATGTCTCGCTCAAAGGGATGATGGCGATGATGGGGAGCAATAACCATTGACCGGTCATTAACGCCACAACTGCCAGCGTTGCCCCCAAAGCCAACGAGCCTGCGTCCCCCATGAAAAGTTGTGCGGGGTGAACATTAAACCAAAGAAAGCCAAAAATCGCTCCTACCAGCGTGAAACAGAAGCGCCCTAAATAAAATTGTCCTTGAATCAATGCAATCGCCCCAAAGGCTGTAAAAGCCGTGGCTGAGATCAAACCAGCCAGTCCATCCAAACCATCTGTCAAATTTACTGCGTTTGAAAAACCAACGATAGCAACAATAGCAATTGGGATATAAAATATACCCAGCGGTATTTCCATTTTTAGGCTAGGCCAAAACATTTCTGGTACATCCAAAACGTATTTGAGGATGATGCCAATAAAAGTTGCGATAATGATTTGAAGGATGAATTTGGTACGGGCTCGCATGCCTATACCTTTTCTGGTACCGCGAATACCTTCCCAGTCGTCGAACATTCCTATGATTCCATAGACAATTAATGTGCCTAAAGGCAGCAGCACTGAACGGCCTAGTACGTTAAAGCCGAGTAAAGATGCTGCATTCAGTAAGAGGGTTAATAATGTAACCGGAGCAATAAACATCACTCCCCCCATTGTTGGGGTACCCATTTTGCTGATATGTGAGTTAGGTTCCTCTATCCGAATGATTTTTCCAATTTTGAAGTGTTTTAAGATTCTGAGTAGTGGCGGTCCCCAAATGACTGCCATTAAAAAGCTAATCCCACTTAAAGCTAATGCCATTGGAGCTTCTGTCATGCTTCAACCTCCAGGGCATATACGATTTGTTCCATGTGCAATCCATGAGACCCTTTTATAAGAACAACATCGTCCTTATTAAATGTTCCCCGTAATACCTTGATGGCCTCTTGTACGGTGTCAATACTGGTGATCATTTCCGCTGGTAAACCAGACCGTTTGGCTGCCATTGCAATGATTTTGGCTCGTTCACCCACGGTGAACAATCGTTTAACTACCTGAGCAGCCCGAACTCCGACCATAATATGGCCTTGTTCTTCATAAGGGCCTAATTCGAACATGTCACCCAAAACAGCACATTTCTGGCCTTGTAATTCATCCAATAGATTTAAGGCAGCTAGTACTGAATCAGGTGAAGCATTATAGGTATCATCTAATATAAGGGCACCGGTTGGGGTGGAAACTGCCGCGAGTCGTAATTGTGTATAACCCTGTTGTAAGCCATTTACAATTTCCTGCCATGTTAGTCCCTCTGCCAATCCGACCGCGGCCGCACGTAATGCTGTATGCACGGAATGTTGGCCAATCAGAGGAACACGCAAATATAATCTCTCATTTTTATAATGTAGACAAAATCGAATGCCCTGCAAACCAAGACCTTCGATTTCATCAGCCCACAGATGTGCCTGGGGATCTAAACCGTAGAATAGGATCTTTGCATTTGTTTTTTCTGCCATGGATCTAACCAAGGGATCATCATAATTTAAGATCGCAGTGCCAGTAGAGGGTAAATATTCAACCAACTCTGCTTTTCCCATGGCAATTGCCTCTAACGAACCTGCTCGTTCGGCATGGACTGCGCCAACGTTGGTGATTACGCCTGTGATGGGTTCGGCAATTTGACACAGGAGTTTTATCTCTCCGGGAACATAGAATCCCATCTCCAGAACTGCACATTGATGGCTTTCGGTCATTCTTAAAATGGTCAGCGGCAGGCCAATCTCATTATTTAGGTTCCCAATATTTCTAAGAGTTCTGTATTTCTGACTGAGTACTTCTGCAATCAATTCTTTTGTAGTGGATTTGCCTACCGAGCCTGTGATACCGATTACCCGGATATTGAGTTTCCTGCGCCAAAACGCAGCGATTTTTTGTAGGGCTTCTAAAGTATTGGTAACCCATAATGCTACTGGTTGATCGAAAGTGGGCAAGTTTTCCGGTAATTGGTTATTCCTTAGATCTATAATTGGATATTGAGACTCGACTTCTTTTTCAATGAGGACAGCCTGTGCGCCTCGACGGAAAGCATCGTTTATATATTGATGACCATCCTGTTGCTGACCTTGGAGAGCAACAAATAACGCAGCCGGAATCACCTGTCTTGAATCAATAGAAGCCTCGCTAATGATCTGCGGGGCAGTGGGTCTGGATTGTGTTAAGGCTTCAAAAATATCAGCTACAGTAAGCATCTTTTCCTATTGGCTACTTGCCATTTCCATTCGAATGTGATCAGGAGGTATATCCATCAGGATTACCAAATTTTCTACAATTTCACTAAATACCGGAGAAACAACAACAGAACTCCAGATACTAGATTGCGGCTTTTCCAGCCAGATATACACAATAAATTTGGGATCATCTACAGGACCCCAACCTACAAAAGATGCATTCGTTTGCCCAGCCACATAACCCTGAGGGCTTGGAATTTCAGCGGTGCCGGTTTTGCCAGCCAATCGATAACCGGCAACCATGGCGTCAGACGCTTCATTTTCCAGTGAATTGGCCAGCATCTCGGTGACCATATGAGCTGTCTCAGGTTTAATTGGGGTTGAAACAATTTTTGGGTTGTAGTAGCGAATTCTGCCATCTTGAACGACAGCTTTCTGTATATGAGGTGCCATGATCCTGCCATCATTTGCTACTGCGGCTAAAGATGAAATCATTCGTATCGGTGTAACCGAGACACCCTGTCCGAATGAGTGAGGACCGATCATCCCTTCATACCAACGCGGTGCATTGGGATCTGATCCAAATGGGGTTGGGTTGCTAGGGGATAGGAACGGATAACTGGTTTCTCCATCCAGATCAATATTCGTTTTTCGATCGATATTGAAGGCAGTGAGATAATCATAAAATGTCTTGGTGGTTGTCTGTTGAGCCATCCATACCAGACAAACATTCAGGGAATGCTGCATACATCCAGTCATATCCTGATAACCCCACGCACCGTAATCCCAGTTGTAAATTGTCATGCCACCAATATTCACAACACCAGTATCCAGAAACTCAGTTTCTGGAGTTATCGCACCTGAATCCAGCGCGGCTGCGAGTGTGAACACTTTAAAAACAGAACCGGGTTCATAGGTTTGCATGATTGCTCGATTAAAGGGGGTTTGAACATCAAATCCATCAACTGTTTGGATTGGATATTCAGCTAAAATTTGTTCAGAGTTCAGGTTGAGGTCAGCCCGGGGAGTGGTCGCCATGGCGAGAATTTCGCCTGTTTCAGGATCCATGATGATGACAGTCCCGGAGGATGAACCTGTATTTTTGATTGATCGGTCCAGAATTTCTTCCATCCTGGCTTGAATTTCCCGATCAATCGTCAGGATAATACTTGATCCTTGCGGAATTTCGGGAATTTCCATAATGTCGTAAGGATTCATAGAGATAAATGTAGAGGTTTCTGTCGTCGAAAGGATATTATCGTAAAATCCTTCCACCCCAAAAAAACCTTCTGAACTATAAAAACCAAGCAAATTGGCACCCAAACGATGATCTGGATATGTCCTTTCAAGGCGGCCATTCCAGGAGATCGGATTAAGAGCTTTGTTTTTCTCCTGAGCGATAGCAATTTCTGCAACCATTTTTTCAGATGCATTTCGATAAATCGTTGAAAAAACGGCATGTTTTTCTTTTTGTGGATCGGGCTGGTAGGGAATTTCGACTCTGGCGGCTATATCAGCTCTTTTTAATCCAGTAAGACTGGTTAAGAAATTCGTTATTTCATCTTTGTTATTGTCTGTGATTTGATTTAAATTCACACCAATCTCATAGACTTCACTATTTCCAGCTAGAAGATTTCCCCACCGATCGTAAATATTTCCTCGCACTGCTTCAAATTCTTTCGGTTTATAAATTGCCTGGTTCCCAACCTTCTCGCTGATCTCATGGAAAATAGGATCTGTTTGAATTTGGACTAACCGGAATACAATGGTAATAGAGAACAATATGATAGCAATTCCTACAAGATAAAAACGGATCATTTCCCGGCGCATTTTATTTACCCTCTTTGTCTAAAATGATAAAGGTACCCTGATACAACCAATCCCAAATTGACAGGGTAAAAGCAGGCACTATTTGGAAAGTTTCTTGCTCATTGACAGATCGGGGGATTGTAACTGGTTCAGGTTGTTTACCGATGTAATCTGGAACATATAAATATTCAATATTGGCTCGAGTGGCTGGAACAAAACCTAGTTCTTTTGCCCGGAATTGCATGGTCGTGGATGAGGTGAGCAAGGCAAGTTTAGTGCTCTTTGCAGAAATTGAGCGAATTAACGTTTCTCTTTCGGCCTCTAATATTCGTACCTGGACACCGGCCTGAGCGGCTCGGGCAGTGAAGTTCAGGTTCATAAAAAATGATAATACAAGCACAACCAATAAAAGGAGTACCAGACCAAACCTTTGAATCTGGAGCCTCCATGGTTTTTGTTGATGAGCTTGAGTATATCTATTATTCATGCGTCCCTACCGATATTAATATTTTTGCTGCAACACTCATGCCAATTTAAGCTTTTCTACAATTCTTAACTTTGCACTTCTTGCGCGCGGGTTGTTGGTTATCTCTTCTTGAGATGCTTCTATAGGTTTTCTATTTACCTCCTTTATTGATTTGAAATGTTTACAGGTACAAATGGGTTGGTCAGACGGACATATACAATCCTTACTTTCTGTTCTGAAAATTGACTTTACAATCCTATCTTCCAGTGAATGAAAGGATATGATCGCCAATCTACCACCAGGTTTTAGGAGATTAATCGCCTGGGGAAGAACAGTTTCAATGGCTTGCAATTCCTGATTGACTGCAATACGAATTGCCTGGAAAGTGCGGGTTGCAGGATGAATTTGGCTATATTGATTGCCATAAGCTTTTTTTACCAAATTAGCTAATTCAACGGTCGTTCTAACTGGCCTATTTTGGCAGATGATGCGGGCAATTTTTCTGGAATTCTTTTCTTCCCCAAATTTCCAGATCGTATTTGCCAATTCGTTCTCTGCTAATGAATTTACCAGATCGGCAGCGGTGGTGTTATTTTGATCGCCAAATCTCATATCTAAAGGAGCGTCGTAAAGAAAAGAAAAACCTCTCTTTTTTGTATCAAGCTGAATGGAGGATACGCCTAAATCAAGAATAATTCCATCGACAAAAAACCATCCAACTTCCTTAACAAACGCTGCCATATCGACATATGAGCCTTGTCGGATTACAACCCGATCTTTGTAAATAGAAAGGCGTTGGTTTGCAATTACCAGCGCATGGGGATCAAGATCTAAGCCAAGTAATTTGCCATCCGGAGTGGATGCATTCAAAATCCCCTGGGCATGACCACCAGCACCTAACGTGCCATCGATATACAATCCGCCAGAGTAGGGAGCAAGCGCATTTATGATTTCATGGTAAAGTACTGGAATGTGGTGAGGGGTTGCATGCGGCTCTATCATCAGAGTGACAGGTCTAAGGTGGCATAGCGTTCATTATTTGCATCGATGCTTATCTGCTTGTCTGAATGAATTTGCCAGAGATCAGGAGACCAGATTTCAAAATAACTGCCATTTCCGAGTATGATTGCTTCATTTTCGAGCGAGGAGTGCGTTCTCAATATCTGCGGAATGAGAATGCGTCCAGCTTTGTCTACTTCGACAGAAAAAGCATTAGCAAACATCAATCTTCGCAACTCACGCGCAGTAGAATTGGCCATGTTCATGTTGGTAACACGATCAAAAAGCTTCTGGAATATTTCTTCAGTCAAAACCATGAGATTCTGATCAAAGCCTTTTGTGATATAAGCACCACCAGATACCAAATCACGATATTTAGCTGGTATCGTCATTCTGCCTTTTGTATCTAATGTGTGTTCATACGTACCAAGGAACATAAGTTCTAATACTCCTATAATCGCAGAACGCCGGCATCCCGGCGCTCCACTTTCTCCCACTTATCTCCACAATTATCCACATTTTAGCGGAAAACCATTAGATTTGCAAGTGTTTTTTAAAAACTCATTACATTTCTTTTATATTTGTAAGGTTATCGGGCAAAATTTAGGAATTTTTTCTTCCTTTTTTTATTTCATTGGGGATTAAATCCAATTTTAAATGTTTTGTGCTCAATTTCACACACTGAATAAGATATAATCTCAAAAATAAATTGCAGTTTTTGAAAGAATTGAGAATTAATGTTAGAAAAAATTGGATATATTATTATCCCTGCTTACAACGAGGAAAAAAATGTTGGTGCTGTTGTAAGCCAAACAGCAGAAGTATTACCAACATTAGTGATAGATGATGGATCACAAGATAATACTTCATTAATTGCCCGAAACAATGGTGCTCATGTTTTTCAGCAGTGTCCTAATCAAGGCAAAGGTGAAGCATTGAAAAGGGGATTTTTAGAAGCTATCAATTTAAATAGTGATTTTGTCATAACCCTGGATGCTGATGGTCAGCATGATGTTCAGGAAGTTACAAAATTCATTTCTCTTTATGAGCAGGAAGGCTTAGATCTGATCATAGGTTATCGGGATTTCAATAAAATGCCTATATCCAGGAGAATTGCCAACACCGTTGGGGGTTGGGCTTTTTCCTGGGCAATGGGAATGAAAATTTTGGACAATCAATCCGGGTATCGTTTATTAAGTCGCAATTTAATGGAAAAAGTTTTACAGAGTAATGAAGCAGGTTTTGAATTTGAAGTGGACGTGATTGCCACATGTATTCAGGCAAATTATTCGGTCGGATGGGTTCCAATCCGGACGATTTATGGCAATGAAACAAGTCATATTGATCCAGTTCATCATATTAAGAATTTCTTTCGGGCGGTATGGCAGACTCGCAAGCGAATGAGAGGCTGCGATTGAAAGGCCAGAACTACCTGATTTAATCAACAGTCAATGTTTTACTTAGATTGCGTGGAAAATCCGGATCGAACCCTCTTTGAACACTCATGTAATAGGAAAGCAATTGCAAGGGGATGATAGCCAAAATGGAGGAGATTTCGGGAGTAGGTTCTGAGATGCTAATTGTGTGGTGAGCATTAGATTGCAGACGCTCATCTGCTGGTCCTACTACAATTGCTCTGGCACCGCGACAAGTAACTTCATTGATACCAGAAATTATTAATGGAATATCTTCCCGAATTGTGGAGAAGATAATGGGGTAATCTTTTGTGACGGCTGCCAAAGGACCATGTTTAAACTCGGTGGAAAGCATACCTTCACAATGAGCATAGGTTATCTCTTTTAATTTAAGGGCAGCTTCCAATGCGATGGGATAGGTGATTCCATATCCTAAACTATATAAATCATTCCAATTTAGAACATGGGGAAGAATTTCTAGGACCTGGTGGTCTGTATCCTGTATTGTCTTTTGCATAAGATCCGGGAGTTGCTCTAATTCATTTAAATCTCTGTTAGATACTCTATATGCCAGGTATAAAAAGCCAACCAGTTGATTGGTAAACGTTTTGGTTGCAGGAACACTAATTTCATATCCACATGCGAGAGGTAGCCACTTTTCAGACAATTTTGTCAATGATGAGCCAACCACGTTCACAAGCGAGAAAATTCGCATTCCTTGTTTACTGGCGACTTCAACAGCGTTAAGCACGTCTTTTGTTTCACCACTCTGGCTAACAAAAACTCCAACATCCTCTGGACCAATCGAATGGTTATATTGAGCGATGAATTGTGGAGCAACAACCGGGATAGTTGTTTTCGCACATAACCGATTGAAAAAAACGGCACCAGCAACACAGGCATTGTAACTGGTACCACAACCTACAAAATAAATATTGCGAGCTTTTTTGAGCGCTTGCACTGTGGCATCAATCGCCGGAGAATCATTCCAAAGGTGAAACAATTCTTGTGCAACTTTTGGTTGTTCATGGATTTCTTTCAGCATAAAGTGGTCAAAACCACCTTTTTGAGCCACTTCCATGGTCTCTTCAACGACCTCTATAGATCGGTCAACGAACATTCCGTTCGAGACAGAATAAATCTTGAAGCTTTGATCGGTAAGCTCAATAATCTCCCCATCATTCATATAGACTATATTTCTAGTGAGTGGGAGAATGGACGGCAAGTCGGATGAAAGAACTGTAAATTCATCACCAATCCCGGCAACCAACCCTGAGCCTTTCTTAAATGCATATAACTTATCGTCATCGGCTTTTCCAATAACGAAGGCATAATCGCCTTTAAGCACATCATACGCTTTTCTGATTGCGTCTATCATAGAATAGCCTTGCCGTGTAAATCGTTCGACTGCATGGACACAACTTTCACCATCATTGGTCGAACGGACGATCATTCCCTCAGAGATAAATTCCTCGCGTAATTCTGTATTATTAACAACGTTTCCATTGTGGGCACCCACCATTAGCCCATCTGAATCGAGATGCGGTTGTGAATTCACCATCGAAGGTTCACCAAATGTCGCCCAGCGTAACTGAAGAATGCCTCGTTGACCTACCATTTCTTTAAAGTTGAATTTTTCAGCGACTGTGGATACTTTTCCCGCATCTTTTCTTAAATCGATCTTGCCATTCGTATCAATTGATGCGATGCCAACCGAATCATAACCTCTATAGGAAAGACGTAAACCAGCTTCAATCAGAGTCGGGCCAATCAGTTTATCTTGTTTGCAAACAATGCCAAAAATACCACACATAGAAACCTCATTATTCGATGATTATGATTATAGAAGGTTTGGACGTCATGTCATATATGTAAAATGTCATTAATGAATCCATTTTTACATGAATTTTCAGGTTGCATTCTTCATAGAAAAAAAGCTGCTGAGGATAATTCGCAGCAAAAATTAGTTTATTCGATCGGTTTTGGCTTAGCGATAATTGTCCAGCGGTCTTCATTGTCTTCCCTGAATAAGATGACAACCAGCGAAGGTTCAGTATCGGAGAGGATGCGTACATTGTCCCGAGATATCTGCAGAACTTCCTCAACCTGATAAACAATGACGTCATTATTATTCATATAGATACTAATTTCATCGTCAAAGGTAAGGGATTGGACAACTGCTTCCGATTGATTCGACCAGGGAATTGCAACCACTCGGCGAAGTTTTGTATTGGCCAACCATTCAGCGTTTTGTGGATCCCACTTATTGTCAAGGATCTCACCTTTTTGCAAAAAGAAGAACCAACCTCCGGGTAATTGCAGACCGGTGGGGTAAATAATATCCTGCTCAGAGCCCTCTATAGCTGGGGGTGGGGTGGCGATCTCACGATTATTTATGTTCCACTGGGTAACGACTAAAATAATTGAAACGATAACTGCCAGACTGATGATGAAACTTAAAAATATCAGAATTTTTTCTGCAAGACTCAAAGACCTGACCCAATTGGTGAAAGCTCCCATATTTTTTGGTAGCCACTTTTTCTTGGATCTTTTTTCTATTTCATCATCAAAGGCTGATTGATCAAATTCTTCGTTAAAAGATTTCCGCAAGCTTTCTACTGATTCGTCTTCAATTTCATTCAAACCATCATTTTCCAGGGAGGAAATGAATGCAAAATCTTCCCGATCAATTTGGGAGTCATACTCGATTCCCATTCCATCTTCTAACAGAGGAACTGTTGATTTTTCTTGAGATTCTGGTGGCTCAATTTCATGAAGGAATGCTTCAAAAGGTTGCTCCTCTTCAAAGTTAAATACCTTTTGATCCTCAGAAATGTTCTCATCATCCATTGATTCCAGAAGATCATCCCAGGATGATGATGAAAGAGTCAATTCACTTTCAGTCATATCTTCTGAACGATTCTTTTCACCACCCTTTACAAGATATTCCTCCGGACCTGCAATCTTATCCAAATTTGTCAGAAAATCATCTGAGTCTTCTGTGCTTATGTCTTTAATGAAAGGATTTACTGCTTTATCTGCATTGACAATTTCTTGTTCTATTTCTTGGATCATTTCTGAATCATCTAAATCTGTATCAAAGGTCTTGAACACGTTTTCAGATTCTGATGGTGGTGAAATAAGTTGCTCATCTTTGTCCAAAGAAGACTGAATGCGCTCTACAAATTCGTCATTCATTTGATTTTGATCCATTATTTCTTCAGCTTCTTTTTCAATATGATCAATGGATATAGATTTCTTTTTGATGATAATGGGAGGTTTTTTTTTCGGGTCAATAACCGGTGCGGGTAATGCAGAGATTTCTTTTTGATTTTGTTTGGTGATTTCAACTTTGTTTTCTTCTTCAGTAATTTCTTGATCCTGGCTGATTTGGTCTAGTGGTGTGTCTTTGATTTCTCCTGAAGCAATAACATTCACATACTCCTTCTCCGACTGTATATTGCTCAACCGGTCATGAAAGTCCTCTTCTAAAGAACTATCATCATCAGAAATAGATTCTGTTTGTTTTGAAGGATACTCTTCTTCGGGGGACCCATCATCTTCATAATAATCAGAGGCTAATTTTTTAATTTCGTCCAGTCTAGTATCCAAATCATTTTCATCTTTTGAGAATTTTGGATTTTTCTGTGGGATTTTATCCACATCGTCTTTTCCAAGTGTACTTTTTTTCTGATTAGTATTTCTATTTTTGTTGTTCTTCATTTTAGTTTCCTGATTTCACGGCAGTAATCCGGGTAATTCCGGTGGTGGAATTCTTAATATCGTGTAAAGCTCTCCACTTTCAGGAATTCTTACCTGAGTTGATTGATATATTTCAGCAACTGTAATCGTTACATCAGAATCTTTGAATTGGTTTTCGTACTCAATAATCGCTTCACCGTTTATGACAGGGACAGAAAGCGTTGTTCCATTGGCAAATTTTACAAGAATATTGGCTTTATTTATCAATTCGTTTTCGTCCATAACAAAATTCATGTTCGTGTCTATATAAAGATACACATTAATTTTGCCGCTGGCAA
Organism: uncultured Anaerolineaceae bacterium; assembly: GCA_942491385.1. Lineage (GTDB taxonomy): Bacteria > Chloroflexota > Anaerolineae > Anaerolineales > Anaerolineaceae > UBA6170. The sequence continues at coordinate 111,566 of CALOAF010000011.1, forward strand.
GATATGTTTTGGGTGTAGGTGTAAAAACAGCGGTAGCTGTGGGAGGAAATTGAACCAGTCCGCTCTGGCCAGTTGGTTGTAATTGTTCGGGAGCGAGAGTTGGTTGCGGCGCATAATTGAACTGGAAGGAGTTCGCATTTTCCCAAAGTGAATCTACATATTGCTGGGCATTTGGACAGACCATATTAGAAGTTACGTTTGCCCAGGTTGGTTCTAATCCCTTTTCTTTTACTATTTCAAGACTATTTCGCAAACAATAATAACCACCATGATAGGTCAGGATTGTGAATTTCCACATATCTGCAACAGTTGCTTTAAGTTCAAGGTCATCAACAATGTAATTCGCCTGGGAACAACTCGACTTAATCACTTGTCCGGTGATGGCAATTGATTGTTCTGCAATATCCAGGTTAATCATATTTTCGCAGGAAGGGCAGTAGGCATCAATTGCCTTGATTAATCCCCCCCGCAACATGGCTTGTTCAAATGCATTCATTTTTGCGAAGGATTCATCACAGTTGAAAAGCAATCCGGAACAAATTTGATTCTTTAAATCTTCATTCCACCTAAGCGCTACATCAGCACCTAATTCATTTATCTGTGAGAAACCATATTCTTCATACAAATAACGGGCATTTTCTGGCCAAAATTGAGTTTCCTGCTTGATTAAACTTTTGATCAAAATGGGTGGAATTCCTGCTTCTTTACCGGAGGCCCATATGATTGGGTCGAATCGATTTTGCCAGGCAAACATGGCATCTTGCACAATTTCCAATCCGCACGCATTCGGTGCTCCATTGGCGAATAATCCGCCATTTGGACAAGATGAAGCATCCACGAAGTTATTCAAAATGAGTTTCCGGGCTAAATAATGTAATGTGTCATATGTGGCTAACAAATCAGGGGATTCTGGAAAAACCGCCCAATCAGGAGATTCTCCATATGCGGTATCACGCCAAATCTCCCGGCATGAATCCGTAAACCCAATTAATTGATTGATCGATGTAACCCGCACATTGTAATAATCGTTGCTGAGATAGATTCTGACAATGGCAGTGATGACTTTTGTTTGATCTCCAAAACTGCTTTCTGCCCAGAAGCGAATTTGAGAGTCCTGCAAAAGCGGGATGATACATTGATCTGAAAAACATTCGAAGGGTTCTTCATTAATTGAACCAGCAATCCTGGTGATTTTATATTCAGAATAGGGTTCGATTGCCTTAATCACTACATACGGAGCATTCACCGGAATTCCAGGTGCATTCAGATTGATGATAATATCGGGGATGGTTAGTTTTGTTATCTGAGTGACTTCTTCAGAGGAGACAAAAACCCAATAGGTATCCAGCCATAGTTGGTTGACTACAATGGGCGTAGCTGTTGGTTGTGGTGTAGGTGTTCCAGTAACCACGATGGTCGGAGTCGGAAAGAGATTAATCCAGGCTTCATTACAAGCGGCCAACGTTTCTTGCCCAGAAGGAAAACCCTCATGATTTATTACGACAGTACAAACAGGTACACCGCTTCTGGTTACTAACCGCCAGGTGTATTGTGTAAATGTATTTTCAATTATTTTTATTCGCTCGGGTTCTTCAATATTATCCTGTGCAGATACATTAAAGGATGCATAAATCGAAAATAGGATGAAGATTAATGCGATAATAACGTATTTTTTAAATTTCTTCATCTAATAACTACCACCCAGACAATTAAATAGGAATAAAAACCCTGAATTCAAACATTATAATCTTTTTTCAAAAGAATGTCACCAAAAAGTTGCATCGGATTTCCTGCTAGAATCGTATTCATTAAAAACAATAATTCCACTTAATTATAATGAAAGTTTTACCCTGATTCGTTATGACAAAAAAAATATTCACTCAAATTGGTAGTAAAATTGGGCTTACCAAAATCAGGCTGGACATTTTAAAATCAACATTGGAAGGCCTTCATTAAGGAGCAGTATAAATGTATAATTTATTCAAACAATTGATGTTTGCTTTTTTGTTAATTTCATTGATTCTAAGTGCGTGTACTTCTTCGCCCTCTCCCAAGCCAATGCAGTTACCTACAAGTACTCTTGAATCGACACAAGCATTCGTTGAACCGACTGCCATGCCAACGATCATGTTTACTGCGACATCTGTTCCCCCAACACCCACTGCGGAACCGACTGTCATTCCGACTGAAACCAGTATCCCTAACTTTAGAATCTCTGAAAAAGGTCAGGCAGAACAGATTTATATACCTGCTGGAGAATTCATTATGGGCACGGAAGATACCGATGCTCAGCATACTTTAAATAATGGGGTCGCTTATCCTGAGGTACCAATGCATACAGTTTACCTGGATGGTTACTGGATTGATAAATACGAGGTAACAAATGGTCGCTATGCCCTGTGTGTTACAGATGGCACCTGTAAAGCGCCATGGATCAATAGCTCAAACACCCGTGAAGAATATTATGGCAATCCAGAATATGATAACTACCCGGTTATGATGGTGGATTGGTGGCAGGCAACCCAGTATTGTGAGTGGACAGGTGGTCGTTTACCCAGTGAAGCCCAATGGGAAAAAGCTGCCCGTGGAACGGATGGTCGTAGATATCCATGGGGAAATGATCCCATCTCAAATGATAAGGCTAACTTTTGCGATATCAATTGTCCTAAAGAGCATGCCAATCCCAGTTTTGATGATGGATACGCTGATACTGCCCCCGTAGGAAGTTTCCCGAATGGTGCCAGTCCTTATGGTCTCATGGATATGGCTGGGAATGTATGGGAGTGGACCAGTTCGATACCAATGCTATATCCTTACGATGCAGATGATGGACGCGAAGCTGATGATGGTTATCAATATATCTGGCGTGGTGGTCCCTGGAGCAATGGCACCTGGTGGATCCGCTCCTCCTTACGCTACAAGTCAGTTCCTAAGTATTGGTATAACAATCTTGGATTTCGCTGTGCATCGACAGATTAGAAAAAAGAGAATTATAAGTCTGTCTGTAAATCTTAAGCGCATTCATAATGTTTAGGATGGACAAATGTCCCATTTCGATGTTTCATTTTGATTGTTATACGAATTGAGATTGACTATAATAAAATAAATGACTAAGAAAAGTATCTATCTGAAGAGTTATCAGCTTTGTAATTAATCTTCCTAGGCGATCAATGATTGTAGGTGAATATGTCTGAATTCTCGCGTTATGAACTTTATATTTTGCTTAATCAGGAAAAACCTTTATGGTTGAGTAATGCTGATTTGAGTGATGCAGATTTGAGAGGGGCAAATTTATCCTTTTCCACACTAACCAACGCCAATCTAAGCGGATCAGATTTAAGAGGGGCAAATTTATCTGAGGCAAATATGGGAGGTTGCAACCTTGAAAATGCCAACCTGATCGGTGCGGATTTACGAAAAGCCAGGCTTCGGGGAGCAAATTTACACGGGATAGATCTACGTGAAGCGAATCTGGCTGAGGCTGATATGATGGAAGCGGATTTATCAGGCTCAAATTTAATCGATGCCAATCTGGGTGGTGTTGATCTGACCAATGCAAATCTCACTGATGCAGATTTGACAGGTTCAAATGTTCCGGATTACAAGATATTACGAGCTAAATCATTGCATGGCACAATCATGCCGGATGGAAACAAACATAATTAAGAAAAATTATTCCGTATTTTAAAGGGAAAAATACTTAAAAATCCGGATGATTGTCAAATGTAACTTGACACTTTTTTTCCTATAATAAATTATATTTAGAAATAACAAAAAATATAAAAAGGAATTGATAATGAAAAAACACAATTTTAATGCAGGCCCATCGATCTTACCTCAAATAGCCATTGAAAAAACAGCAGAAGCGGTGATTAACTTTGCTGGAACCGGCTTATCCCTGTTAGAAGTTTCCCACCGCAGCAAAGAAGTTGATGCAATGAACTTAGAGGCAATTGGTTTATTTAAAGAACTTCTGACTATTCCTGATGGTTATCAGGTTCTCTTTCTAGGAGGCGGTGCCAGCACACAATTCTTTACATTACCTTATAACTTACTGGAGAAAAAAGCAGCATACCTTGTGACTGGTAGTTGGGCTAAAAAAGCCACCAAAGAAGCAAAATTATTTGGGGAAGTTGTCGTTGTTGGCACTTCTGAGGATAAAAATTTCACTTATATTCCGCGTGGTTATGAAATCCCAACAGATGTGGATTACTTCCATATCACAACCAACAACACCATTTATGGAACTGAAATCAAGGAAGACCTGGCCTCCCCAGTGCCATTGATTGCGGATATGTCATCTGATATTTTCAGCCGTCCAATGGATGTATCTAAATATGGTGTCATTTATGGTGGTGCACAGAAGAACCTTGCCCCAGCTGGTCTAACTTTTGTGATTGTAAAAGAAGATTTATTGGGCAAAGTAAGCAGACCTCTGCCAACGATGGTTGATTATCGCACCCACATAAAAAAGACCTCCATGTTCAACACTCCGCCAGTTTTTGCTATTTTTACTGCTTTACAGACATTAAAGTGGTTAAAAGGGTTGGGTGGGTTGGAAGTTATTGAAAAAATAAACCAGGAAAAAGGGAAATTACTTTACGACGAAATTGATCGAAACAAATTATTCGTTGCAACCATACCAGATGAGCACGATCGATCCTTAATGAACGTCTGCTTCGTGATGAACGAAGAATACAAAGAATTAGAAAAAGATTTCCAGACATTCTCGGGTGAAAAAGGAATGGTTGGTGTCAAAGGTCACCGTGATGTCGGTGGTTTCCGTGCTTCATTATATAATGCCATGCCTGTTGAAAGCGTCAAGGCATTGATTCATTGCATGCAAGAATTTGAAAAAATGCACTAATTTGAAGATATAGACAGGATGAAAAACATGAAAAAAGTATTAGTAGCGACTGAAAAACCATTTGCCGCTGAAGCCGTTAGTAAAATTAAAGTGATTGCTGATTCAGCAGGATATGAGATTGTACTCTTAGAAAAATACACTAATAAAGGTGAATTGCTTAAAGCAGTGGCCGATGCGGACGCAATGATTATTCGCAGTGATAAGGTTGATGCAGAAGTGTTGGATGCAGCCAAACAACTCAAGATTGTTGTGCGGGCAGGTGCAGGGTATGACAATATTGACCTGGCTGCGGCTAGCGCTCACAATGTGGTCGCAATGAACACTCCGGGGCAAAATTCGAATGCGGTGGCAGAATTAGCAATCGGTATGATGATTTTCCAGGCACGAAAACAGTATTGTGGGAAATCTGGTTCTGAACTCAAAGGAAAGACATTAGGCATTCATGCTTATGGCAATGTGGGGAAATGTGTAGCCACAATTGCGAAGGGGTTTGGAATGCAAGTTTATGCTTATGATCCCTATGTTTCTAAAGAAGCAATTGAATCGGATGATGTTCATTGGGTCGGGTCAGTGGAAGAGTTGTATGCCAAATCACAATATGTATCTTTACATATTCCTGCCAATGATGAAACAAAAAACTCGATTAACTATCAATTATTGACCAGGATGCCCATACCAGCTACATTGGTGAATACTGCCCGTAAAGAAGTAGTTGATGAAGCTGATTTACTCAAAATATTCGTTGATCGTCCGGATTTTTGTTATATCTCAGATATTGAACCAGTCTGTGCTGAAGAGATTAAAGAGAAATTCAGTGGTCGTTTCTTTTTTACGCCAAAGAAAATGGGTGCGCAAACGGAAGAAGCCAATGTCAACGCAGGTCTGGCTGCGATCAATCAGATCATTGACTTCTTTGAAAAAGGCGACGTACGATTCCAAGTTAATAAATAATTTCGCTTAATTATGTTCAATCAAAAAACCGGCGAATAGCCGGTTTTTTGATTAATAGGTTGTGCTAACCTTTGATTTTCTGATAAATATTCTTATCATTGAAGTCAATAATGGTGAAAAAAGGATTTATTGATGAATAAAAATTTAAAGAAAGTTGTGTTAGGTGGGGGATGTTTCTGGTGTCTGGAACCTCTTTTTAAGAAGCTGATTGGAGTAGAAGATGTACTCGTTGGTTATGCTGGGGGGAGTGTGAGTTCACCTACTTATGAGCAGGTTTGCAGCGGCAGAACTGGTCATGCAGAAGTAATTGAGATTTCCTATGATACGGAGATCATTTCATTGAGTGAATTACTTGAGATCTTCTTCCAGGTACATGATCCAACTACTTTAAATCGCCAGGGGGCAGATACTGGAACGCAGTATCGCTCGATTATCCTGGTGAACGATGATGCGGAAATTGATAATGTAAAAGATATTGTTGAAAAGATCACTCAATCCGGTTTGTGGAGAAACAAGATTGTTACCCAGATTGATCAATTGGCGAAATTCTATCCTGCTGAAGAATACCATCAGAACTATTTTGAAAAAAATCCCTGGGCGGGATATTGCCAGGTTGTGATCAATCCCAAATTGAAAAAATTTGAAGAAAAATTTTCAAATCAGTTGAAAAAATAAAAACTGTATTTCACTATTAGTAACTATTAATTAAATTGTGAGAATAACCTGGATTCGAAACGCCAGGTTATTTTTTTATACCAGTCAATTGGCCACAAGCACTAAGATATGGTTCTCTTCCTTTCCAGTGATATAATGGCGAACTTCAATAGTTTTTGTTTTCCAGGGATTTATATGCGGAAGATTAAATTTCAGAACCAGGATTGTATTCTAATTGAAAATAATAAAATTCAACTGGTCCTATCCCAATCGGTTGGACCGAGAATACTGGGATTTAATTTTCAAGGTGCAAAGAACATTCTTGCTGAAATCCCTGATTTTACAACACCTTTACCTGATGGTAGTCGTTATCAGATTTTCGGCGGGCATCGTTTATGGATGTCGCCAGAACATATGCCGCTGACCTACGACCATGACAACCTCCCGGTCGAGATCATCACCAATCAAAACATGGTCAATATAAAAAAGAAAATTGAATTACGCACAGGGATGGAAAAAACTCTCAGAATTCAATTAGACCCTGAGGCTGCAAAAGTTGATATTGAACATAATCTGAAGAATTGTGGTCTTGAGCAAAATCAGTGTGCTGCCTGGGCCATCACACAATTTAAAACTGGGGGGGTGGCTATCATGCCTCAATCAGAGCATGATTCTGGTTTACTACCCAATCGTTCGCTCGCTTTATGGCCATATACTGACGTAAGCAGTTCGCGGTTCCGGTGGGGAAATGAATTCATATTGGTCGATGCAAATATGGATTCCCCCTTCAAAATTGGCTTTCGAAACCTGAGAGGGTGGTTGGCCTATTGGCTGGATGGCATTTTATTTGTCAAACATGCACCTTATTACGATGGATCAGAATATTATGATATGGGTAGTTCGAGCGAGTGTTATTGCAATGATCAATTCTTGGAATTGGAAACACTGAGTCCAAAAACAACATTGCAACCGGGAGACTCTATCACTCACACTGAAACCTGGGAGTTATTTGCGGATGTTGCCAGGCCTGAAAATGAGAAGGATGTGTCCGTTTTGGTTGAAAAATTTGGATTGGACAAAAAAAATAAATTAAGGTAATGAATAACCGGAAAGTAATTTTATCCCTGATTATCCAACATAATCTTCGGACGATATTGCAACGCTTCTGCCAGGTGGTTGGGGACGATGGGTTCACTACCTGCCAGGTCTGCTATGGTACGGGCAATTTTGAGCACGCGATGGAATGCACGGGCGGATAGTTGTAATTGCCGCATGGCTGCCCGCATCAGGGTTTCACCGGCATCATCCAGTTTACAGAATTTGCGAATTTCTCCAACTCCCATGTCGGCATTAGAAGTCATGAAGAGTTTTTGGTTTTCTTCCGGATTGTTTCCATTTTGAGAAAAACGTTCAATCTGGCGTTGGCGGGCATGTTCAACTCGTTGGCGTATCGTTGTGGATGATTCTCCCAGGCGTGTATTGGTTAGCTTATCGTATTCTACTCGCGGGACTTCTACATGAATGTCAATACGATCCAACATGGGTCCTGAGATTCTTTTCTGATATTTGGCTACCATCCCCAGTGCGCAAGTGCAGGGTTTGATCGGATCCCAAAAAATCCACAGAGAGGGGAGGGGAAGAGGAGAGGGGGGGGGAGAGGGGGAGAGGAGAGGGAGAGGGGAGAGAGGGAGGAGGAGAGAGGGAGAGGGAGAGAGGGGAGGGAGAGGGGAGGGGAGAAGAGGGGAGAGAGAGAGAGGAGAGGGAGAAGGGAGAGGGAGGAAGAAGAGAGGAGAGAGGAGGGAGAGAGGGGAGAGAGAGGGAGGGGGGAAGGAGAGAAGAGACAGAGAAGAGAGAGGGGGAGAGGAGAGAGAGAGAGAGAGAGAGGAGAGAAGAGAGGAGAGGAGAGGAAGAGAGAGAGGAGGGGAGGAGAGAAGGGAGAGGGGGGGAGGAGAGGAGAGGGAGGGAGGGGAGGGAGGGAGAGAGAGAGGGAGGGAGGGAGAGGGTATTGCAACGCTTCTGCCAGGTGATTGGGGGCGATGGGATCACTACCTGCCAGGTCTGCTACGGTACGGGCAATTTTGAGCACGCGATGGAATGCACGGGCGGATAGTTGTAATTGCCGCATGGCTGACCGCATCAGGGTTTCACCGGCAACATCCAGTTTACAGAATTTGCGAATTTCTCCAACTCCCATGTCGGCATTAGAAGTCATGAAGAGTTTATGGTTTTCTTCCGGATTGTTTCCATTTTGAGAAAAACGTTCAATCTGGCGTTGGCGGGCATGTTCAACTCGTTGGCGTATCGTTGTGGATGATTCTCCCAGGCGTGTTTGGTTAGCTTATCGTATTCTACTCGCGGGACTTCTACATGAATGTCAATACGATCCAACATGGGTCCTGAGATTCTTTTCTGATATTTGGCTACCATCCCCAGTGCGCAAGTGCAGGGTTTGATCGGATCGCCAAAAAATCCACACGGGCAGGGATTCATCGCACCAATGAGTTGGAAATTAGCCGGGAAGGTAAGCGATCCCTGAGCACGACTGATGGTCACAACTTTGTCCTCCATGGGTTGGCGCATGACCTCCAATACTCGTGACCCAAACTCAGGTAGCTCGTCCAGGAACAGCACGCCGCGGTGGGCCAGCGAAATTTCCCCTGGGTGTGGCCAGTTTCCACCACCGACCAGTCCAGCATGGCTGATGGTGTGATGGGGGGACCGGAAAGGCCGGGAGCGCATCAAGGGGGTATCGGAGGGAAGTTGATCGGCTACAGAGTAAATGCGGGTGACATCCAGGGCTTCATCGATGGTCATGGTTGGCATAATGGATGGCAACGCGCGCGCCATCAGGGTTTTTCCCGAACCCGGAGGCCCGATCATCAAGACGTTATGTCCTCCTGAAGCTGCTACTTCCAAGGCACGTTTGACATGTTCCTGACCTTTTATTTCCTGAAAATCAGTCTGATAATTTGCAATGGCTTCATCCAGCGCGAAGGAAGGTTTAGGGATCTCGATTTCGATTTCCCCTCGCAGCCAATCCGCCAATTCTCGTAAAGATTCAACTGCAATGATCTCCATGTCAGGAATCAAAGCAGCTTCTTCCGCATCTATTTTGGGAACGATTATGCGTTGAAATCCCTCTTGCCTGGCTAAGGCAGCCATAGGTAGAATCCCGCGCACATGTCTTAATGTCCCATCCAAGGAGAGTTCACCCACCACCAGACTTTTTTCTAACTTTACCGGATTGATTTGTTGGCTGGCAGCCAGAACGCCTACTGCAATTGGTAAATCATAAGCAGGCCCCTCTTTACGCACATCTGCAGGGGCCAGGTTGATGGTGACCCGTTTGCGGGGAAATGAAAAACCACTATTCTTAATAGCTGATTGGACGCGTTCACGGCTTTCCTGAACCGCTGCGTCGGGTAGCCCTACAATCAATACCTTTGATTGGCCATTGCTTGAGTCTACTTCTACTTCGATGATGACGCCTTCGAGCCCGATGACGCCACAAGAAAAAACGCGTGCAAGCATTTGAATAGTTTATGAGAGGGTTGAATTTATGTCAAATAAAAATGAGAAGAAATTTATTCTTCTGCCTTCAAAATTTTCTCAATTTCATCCAGATCGTTTTGGGATAAAATCCATTCGCTGGCTGTAGCATTCTGCTGGACATGTGCCAGACTGGTTGCGCCTGAGATGACCGAGGCAACCTGTGGTTGTGCCAGTAACCAGGCAATAGCCAGTTCATTCATCTTTTGTCCGTGATCTTTGGCGAAGGCAATCAATTTATCCAGAATCCCAAAATTCTTTTCTGTCAAATACTTCTGGACATACTCACTGCTTTCACCACGTGATCCGGCTGGAGCAGGTTTGCCTTGCTGGTATTTTCCGGTCAGAAATCCACCTGCCAGTGGAAAGTAGGGAATTACTGCCACATCTTCGGATTGACAGCAGGGAATCACTTCTTTTTCAAGATCTCGTTCGAACATGTGATAATGCGATTGAATAGCTAAGAAGGCGTTCCAACCTTTAAACTCTGCTAGCAGGTTTGCTTTGGTCAACTGCCAGGCAGCGAAATTGGATGCTCCCAGGTATCGAACTTTTCCTTGTTTGATTAATTGATCCAAAGTGCGCAATGTTTCCTCAATTGGCGTCTCGGCGTCCCAGCGATGGACATAATACAAATCGATGTGGTCACTCTGTAATCGTTGCAAACTGGCTTCGACCGCATTGTAGATGTGGAAACGGGAAGCCCCACGATTATTAATTCCTTCTCCCATCGGATGAACAAATTTAGTTGCCAGGAAAAACCGATCCCATTTGCCTTTGAGTGCATTTCCCAACACTGTTTCCGATCTACCGTTCTGATAAACATCGGCAGTATCGATATGGTTGATCCCCATGTCTAATGCGCTATCAATCATTCTGTTCACTTCTGATTGTGGTGTTTTTTCAGACCCAAAGCGATTGGTACCTAAGCCAACCACTGATACTTTTACGCCGGAATTTCCTAATTTTCTATAATTCATCATGTTCTCCTTGTGTTCAATTTAGTCAATTTTTCCATTGTCGTTATTTTTTTCTGGGTGTTGATCCAGTTTCCCTTTGCCTAATTGCTGGGAGCGTTCATAAGCTGCCCAAATGGCCCGGGAGATGGCTGTTCTGAACCCGGCTTTTTCCAGATAATAAAGTGCTGCTGCTGAGGTACCCCCAGGAGAAGTTACTTTATTTCTGAGATCGGCAACATGGACGGATTGACCTTCGTAATAATCCACCGATCCACGAATGGTTTCAATCACCAGTTTCTCTGCAACATACCGGGAAAATCCCAGATGAACGGCTGCATCCATGAAAGCTTCCATGAATAAATATACATACATGGGGCCAGTTCCTGAGACTGCCGTTGCCATATCCAGGTAATATTCCTCATCTACCTGAACAGCTTCCCCTAATGCTTGCAACATCAGGCTTGCTTTTACCAGTTGTTGTTCTGAAACCGAAGTGGAGGCGAACCAGACTGTGATACCTTTACCGATCTGTCCGGGTGTATTTGGCATTGTTCTTACGACAACATCATGGCCCAGCCCTTGAGAAATTTTTTCAATGGATGCACCAGCGATAATACTGACAACCACAGCTTCAGGAGGGATATGCCCTGCCAATTCAGCCAAGATTTTTTCTAATCGTTGTGGCTTTACTGCCAGAACAACTACATCAGCGTTTTCAATTGCATCCAGGTTATGAGATGTGGTTGAAATCCCATATTCGTTTTTTAGTTCTACACAACGTTCTGTGCGTGGTTCGGAGGCATGAATATTTTCTGGTGATGTCAAATTCTGCCGTAATAAGCCGCCTATTATGGCTTCACCCATTGCTCCAGCACCGATAATTGTAAATTTGGTTTGATTACTCATATTAATAATCCTTTAATTAAGTTAATGAAGTCCAGCGTCCATAAATTGCCATGGAAACCGCATTTTTACCATTTTTTTCACACAGGATGACCTCTCCAACAGAAGTTGATCCTTTGTGTTTGCGCATCATTTCTTCCAAACCATAGAAAAGTGTTAAAGGAGGATGCTTTGATTGCGTAGGCAGTTAGCAGAATGAAGACTGGTTTTTCACTCAGTATCTGGCGACAACTATCCAGAAGATCTGGCAATATTTTATAAAATTCCCACACTTCACCTTTTGGTCCGCGACCAAATTTCGGTGGATCGAGGATGATGGCATCATATTTGCTTTCACGGCGAATTTCCCTTTTGACAAACTTAAAAGCGTCGTCCACCAACCAGCGAATGGATTGAGTGGAGATGCTGGATAACGCCTGATTCTCTTGCCCCCACAGATTCACTTTACGAGATGCATCGAGGTGGGTGACAAACGCACCCGCTTTGGCTGCCGCCAGGCTGGCCATCCCGGTATACCCGAACAGATTAAGAACATTCATGCGAACATTGGATACACTAACCTGGTCCTGAATCCAGTCCCACTGGACAGCCTGTTCGGGGAAGACTCCCAAATGGCGCGACGCGCTTTTTTGTGCCCAGAAAGAGAGTTTTTTGTATTGCATTTTCCAGCGTTCTTCCATGGGACGATGCTCAACCCAATGTCCACCATTCTTCTCGGCGGAGGAAAGGAATTCTGCGTGTGCCTGGTTCCAAACTTTCTCAGGTTTTCCGGGCATCCAGATGGCTTCTGGTTCAGGACGTTTGATCATATAGGGGCCAAAGCGCTCTAATTTTGAGCCGTTTCCGCTATCAACCAACTCGTAATCTTTCCAGCCGGGTGATGTCAGGAGATTAATTGGAGGTAAATTCATAATTGTTATCCATTTTTTCCTTATTTTACAGGACAATACGCTTTTCTTGTCCTGATCTTGACGAACGAATTCGTTGTTCGACAACCATTTCTAGTGAAAGTATAATGCTTATCTGTACCGGTATTGAAATTGATGAATGATATCTTTATGATTGATGGAGAAAAAGAGGAGCTATGCAGTATAACTTTGATGAAATAATCCCCCGCCGTGAGACTGAAAGTATCAAATGGAATCTTTTTGAGTCGGAGATCCTGCCATTTTGGGTTGCAGACATGGATTTCAGATCTCCAAAGCCGGTTATTGATGCTTTGGAAAAGAGAGTTAAACACGGTATTTTTGGATATCCATCAGAAGATAAAAACTTAAAAGAGGTGATCAGGGAACGCCTGCGAAAATTGTATCAATGGGATATCTCCGTGGAAGATATCGTCTTTTTGCCTGGTGTGGTGAATGGGTTTAATCTGGTTATTCACGCACTCACCAAGCCCGGACAACAGGTATTGATGCAACCCCCGGTATACCATCCATTTTTGTCCGCTCCGAAAAATGCTGATGCCCAACGAAAAGATTTACCACTGAAAATGGATTCAAATCACAGGTATAAAATAGATTTTGATCATTTCGAGGAATCAATTGATTCAAATTCGGGCTTGTTTCTATTGTGCAATCCTCATAATCCTGTTGGGAGGGTATTTAATGAACATGAATTATCAAAAATGGCCGAAATATGCCTGAAAAATGATGTCTATATCTGCTCTGATGAAATTCATGCCGATATCATTTTTCCTGGTCATTATCATTTGCCGATTGCCTCACTGAGTCGAGAGATTGCTAAAAAAACCATTACCTTGATGGCACCCAGTAAAACTTACAACATTGCCGGTTTGGGTTGTTCCTTCGCTGTTGTGCAAAATCCAGAACTTCGGAAAAAATTGCATAAAGCGCGGGAAGGATTGGTGCCTGAAGTCAATTTGTTGGGTTATACCGCAGCCCTGGCTGCTTATCAAGATGGAGATGAATGGCTATCTCAGTTATTGTTGTATCTTGAAGGAAATTGGAACACGTTGGAGCGCTTTATTTCAGAAAATTTATCTGACATCAAAATAACTCCACTGGAAGGCACCTATTTGGCCTGGCTGGATTGCCGTGATTTAGACCTTGATTCAAGTCCCTACGAGTTCTTCCTTCAGGAAGCTAGAGTGGCGTTCAATGATGGGAAAATTTTCGGTACGGGTGGTGAAGGCTTCATCCGCCTTAATTTTGGCTGTCCACGGAGCATGTTGGTGGAAGGTCTGGAGCGTATGAAACTGGCGATTGAAAAAACCAAACAGAAGGTAAATTAATGGAGAGCGCTGCCCCCAATCAACATTCCAAATCAAACTCATGCCTTCAGAGCACCATTCTGTTTATGCTGATAAACCTTCTTTTTGCCATCCTCATTTGGGTTGGATTTGTGGGAGCGGCTGCATTTCTCATTGTTGAGGATCAAGTGGAACCTGTGGATGCAATTGTGGTATTAAGTGGGGATGAAGGGGACAGGGTGAATGAGGCGATTAAATGGTATAAAAATGGGTATGGCGAAAATTTGGTCATCACAAAAACACACACAGAGTATATTGGTGAAGGACAAACTTATAGCGAGAAGCTGCAGCGCTTGGCCATCGATGCTGGTGTTCCAGCAGATTCGATCTACATAACGGATGGGGAATCGTCTTCGACAGTGGAAGAAGCTCAGGCGGTAAAAATCCTGGCCAACCAACGCAACATACATTCCATTTTGGTAATTACTGCTCCCTATCACACCAGACGCACTCAGATCATTTTTAAGGACGAATTTAAGGATATGGACATGAAAATAATTGTTCATCCGGTGCAGGATAGCTGGTATAGGCCGATAAATTGGTATTTATCTGCGCAAGGTTGGCGACAAACATTCACAGAATATGCCAGTTTATTGTTAATTTGGTTCAAAGCCTGATTGGTTGTGAGGATTGATAATGTTGAAAAAACTGGAAAAACAGTTGCCATTCATCGTAGCTATTCTATTACCAATCATACTAGCGTTATCTCTGAACTTATCTCCTAATTCAAAAACTATCGCTTCACGCTGGAAAAATTTAGAGATTTACCAAAATATCCAGCAACAGGAAGAATGGATTGCGATTGCTGAATCGATTTTGAGAAATCAACCCTGGCAGGCAAATTTATGGATTCGCCTGGCTGAGAAGCAATACCAAAGAGGTGATTTTAATGAGGCAATTAATTCCCTTAAAAAGTCGGAAGCGATTGAACCATTAAGTGTTGAACATACTATTTTGTTGGGTCAGGTTTATTGGGATGCGAATCAAAGGGAGAAGGCTTTTGTTGCCTGGCAATCCATTATTCAGAAATCGGACGCACGAGCCGAAGACCTACAGGAATTGGTAATAATTCAACAATTAAAAAATGATTGGTTTGGTGCATATCAGACTTTATTGAGCTGGCAACAAATTGAACCAGACAATAAAGACTTGGTCTCACCTCTGGCTTATTCGCAAATCATTTTTGAACCTGAAGCGGCTATCAATACCATCAGCCAATCATATAATCGGAAATTACAATCCTACTTGCCTGAAATTGAAATCATACAACAGGAAGAGAATACCGTTTATCAAATGATTTTATCCGGAAATCTCTTGGCCTCAATTGGTGAATGGCATTATGCTACAGCTGCCTATGCTTATGTCACTCGTATGGATCCGGAATATGCAGAAGGTTGGGCGTTCTATGGAAATGCTTTAATGAATTCTGGCAAGGATGGATATCCAGCTTTGAATAAAGCACTTTCCATCTCTCCGGAATCGGTTATAGCCAAGGCTTATCTCGCATCCTATTGGCGCATACGCAATGATTTTGTTCGTAGTTTGGAGATTTATCAGGAGTTATGCACCGATGAACCCAATCAAGCTATCTGGCAACAAGAATTGGGGCACACATATCTCCTGGCTGGTAATCCAGAAAAAGCATTACAGGCGTTCATTAAAACAACGAAGATAGAACCTGGAAATGCATATTATTGGATAAACCTCGCCAGATTTTGTGGGGACTATAAGCTGGATATACAAGAAATAGGTTTGCCCGCTGCCAGACAGGCTCTGCTGATTGATGAAAATAATTGGGAAGCAAACGATACTTTGGGATGGTTATTGTTAATTCTGGAAGACTACACTTCTGCTGAAAGATTCTTAAGAGCAGCTTATAATCAGTTACCCGAATCTGCCCTGGTCAATTTGCATCTTGGTCAACTTTATTATTTTCAAGAAAAGTCACAGCAATCATCTTATTTCTTGAAACGGGCAGTTGAATTTGCAGATGATGAAGCTTTGATCCAGTTAGCCAATAAATTTCTAAGCCCGTAAGTCTTTCCTAATTCATGCTAAAATTCTTGCTAATGAAAAGAATCGCACTTTTTTTTACTTTGTTAATTTTAATAAGTGCCTGTTCGGTGGCAGATTTTATTTTTCCAAAGACTACGGAGCTCCCTCCAACAGGAACCGTATTATTCAGTGATACCTTTTCGTCGTCTGAAAGCGGATGGAATACCTGGAATCAGAACGGCTCTTATGTGATTTACCAGGCAGATGGAATGCGTTTTTTTATTGACAAACCAAACTTAGATTTTTATTCTAAACCAGGGTATGATTTCACGGATGTCCGGATTGAAGTGGAAGCCATTAAGGTGGATGGTCCGGATGATAATTCCTACGGCATAATTTGTAGAATGCAGGATGAAAAAAATTATTATGCCTTTGTGATCAGCAGTGATGGGTACGCCGGGATTTTTCGGGTGCAGGAAGGGATTTACCAATTGATTAACAGTGATTCGATGGAATTTGCTCCATCGGTGCGGCAAGGCCAGGCCATTAACTATTTGGTGGCTACCTGTCAGGGAGATCAGTTAAGTTTTGATATTAATGGTGAGAATCAAATTTCGATTAAGGATGATCGGTTGATGAATGGAGATGTGGGTCTCATCGCAGGAAGTTTTGAAGAACCAGGTGTAGATATCTTCTTCGATAATTTAACAGTCTTTCAGCCATAAATTTATATAAAGATTATGAATGTTTATTTTGATACCATTGGTTGTCGCCTCAACCAGAGTGAAATAGAAATCATGGCTGCTCAGTTCCGCCGAGCTGGGCATATCGTTGTGGCTGATGCCACTCACGCAGATTTGGTCGTTGTGAATACTTGTACGGTGACCAGTGCAGCAGCATCGGATTCCCGCCAGAAAATTCGTCAGGCAGCTCATAAGGGAGCTGGTCAAATTATAGCAACTGGATGCTGGGCAACACTTGAACCACAAGCGGCTTTGAACCTGCCTGGTGTTGAGAATGTTGTTCTAAATGAGAACAAAGATCATCTGGTTTCTGATTTTTTGCAGATAACACCTATGGCTTTTGATCTGGAACCTCTGGCTCGGGAGTCTTTACCCGGTGACCACCAAAGAACGCGGGCATTTCTGAAAGTGCAAGACGGTTGTGATAATTTTTGTACATTTTGTATCACCAAGGTAGCAAGAGGGAAAGGTAAAAGCCGTTCCCTGTTAGAGGTTATGAGGGACGTCAAAAGTGCCCTGGATGGAGGCGTCAAGGAAATCGTATTGACGGGAGTTCATTTGGGCTCGTGGGGCAGGGATCTGGATGAGAAATACCATCTACGGGATCTGATTGAAACTATCTTAAACGAACCATCTGTTACAAGATTGAGATTATCATCGCTGGAACCATGGGATTTGGGAGAGAAATTTTTCAGCCTGTGGGAGGATAGCCGCTTATGCCCGCATATCCACTTACCCTTACAGTCGGGATCAGCTATCGTTCTAAAAAGAATGGCCCGCAAAACGACTCCTGAAAAATTCTTGCAAATTGTTCAGGATGCCCGTGCAGTTGTTTCTGAAATGGCAATCACTACCGACATGATCGTAGGTTTTCCTGGAGAAACGGATGAATTTTTTGAGGAATCGATGGAATTTGTTAAGCAGGTAAATTTCGCTGGGGGCCATATTTTCCCCTTCTCTGCTCGTCCTGGTACTGCAGCAGCTGATTATGAATACCAAATTCCGAAAGCCATCCGAAAGGAGCGTTCCGCTGCCATGCGAGCGCTTATTGCAGAGATGACACATCATTATCAATCTGCATACATAGGAAAAACAGTTGAAGTATTATGGGAGAGTGGTGAGAAAATGCCTGATGACAGCTGGTTGATGAAAGGTCTCACTGGGAACTATTTACGCATAGCCACCAAATCATCTGAAAACCTTGCGAACCAAATCAATAATTTAAAAATTAAGTGCTTTTCCAGTCATGGACTTTCGGGGGAGATAGATAATAAAAAATATGTATCAACTCAATAAATAGGGGTTAGTAAGTATTTTTGGCGAGAATCACTACAAAAAACACTCTGACAGCTAAGATAAAAATATACAAAATTACCATTGTTAACATTAATAAATATCCAAATCTAAAAATGAATCGTCTCTTAATGCATGTATAATATTGAGGGTTAAGAAATTACTAAAATTATTAATATAGCCGTCGGATTTTCACAAAAGAATAAATTCTGGATTTCCTAAAAATTTTTCAATCCACCTATAGCTTTGTTTTCAATAGACTGATAAATAAATGAATATGGTTCTTGTTCTGTTACGTAAAAAACATATATTATTTTTTTCTATCCTGATTTTATTGATCCTGACTTTTTTCATTGTAATTTTGATGCATGGGTATATAGGTAGTTATTCACGGTACATCGCTGATGATTATTGCACTTCGGGAAAGCTTGCTACATTAGGTTTTTGGCCAGCACAATTATTTTGGTTTAACAATTGGACTGGACGGTTTTCATTTACTTTCTTTGTCTCTTTAATAGAATTATTTGATTCAAATATTGTTATGTTTCTACCAACAATATTTATATTCATGATATTAATCTCGGGGTATTTTCTGATCTACTCAATTATTAAAAATATCCAAATATATAATCGTCGAATATTAGCTTTATTATTAACAGTTGGAATTATTTTCACAACATTTTTTACATTACCAAATATTGGTCAAAATTTATATTGGATGACAGGTGCAGTTACCTACCTTTTTCCCATTAATTTTGTTTTTATTTTATATGGATTATTATTTTTATTCAGAGAAAAACTTCCTTTTCAACGTTGGTTTGGTAATATATTTTTTGGTCTATTTATATTTTTTTTAGCTGTTCTAGTTAATGGTTTTTCAGAGGTGTTATCAGTTTTACAGATTGTAATACTTAGTTTGATAATTCTTTTTTTGTTTTTAAAACAAAGATTTGAATCAATAAAAAGTTTGTGGATGATAGCATTAATTGGGTCAATTATTGGTTTAATTTTTATGGTATCAGCACCTGGAAATGAAATAAGATTAAGTCAGCATCCTCCAAATCCAGGATTACTCACTTTTCTTTATAATTCTTTCCGATATTTTTTTATATATATAATCTTATGGTTTGTTAAAAACATAAATATTATTTGGCCAATCAGTTCATTAATGATCTTTATAACCTATTATGTTAAGACACATTTTTATTATGGAAAAGAAATATCATACAATTATTTCATTAAATATTCTTTCATGATTATTTCTGGATTAATCATCCTGATATTTTTCAGCTTTCTACCATCAGCCTGGGCGACTGCTGGTGCTCCGGAAACCAGAGTCTTAATTTTTCCAACTTTTTTATTAGTGTTTTTAATAAATTTTGTTTCAATAATTATTGGTCTATTATTCCAGGAAATTATCACAATAAAAGTAAATTACAAAAAGACTCTCTCTTTAATTATTGGTTTATCCAGTATATATTTTTTAATAGCAGTTCCTATTAATGAAGCGCGACAAGTTTATTTATTAAAGCCTGAAGCGATGACATTTGCGACCAGATGGGATGAACGAGAAATCCAAATCAGAGAGAAGATAAAGGCAAATGAAACCCATTTGATAGTAAAGATGATCCCTACAAATTTGATGGAATTAGAATATCTACAAACCAATTCAACCCACTGGATAAATATTTGCGCCGCTGAATACTATGGTGTTGATTCAATTTCAGCTGAATAAAATCCAAAAGTATTTAATTCTATCAATAATAGTGTGTTTCTTATTGTTTAAAACAAATTAATCGATGGTTAAACCGAGGATAATTTTAGATTTTTGGTTAAAAAACAAAAAGACCGTAATATTTCAAAATTACGGCCTTTTTCCTAAACTTAGAGGTTATTTCACTATGATAGTTACTGGCAGATTACAAATTATTGTACTTCCTTGCACCACAGCCCAATTGGTGGTGTAAGTGCCAACTGCATTTGGGGCGAGCATATCAATCCTGATTTTTACTGAATCACCCGACTTTACAACCTCATTGAGATCAAAGAATTTCTCATACTTTTGTAATTCTGTACCTCTAACATACTTGTAATCCGTTGTACCCAATTCCCAGGTCTTTCCACTGATATTTTTCACAGTCCAGACTGCATCAAAATCATAATCTGGTTTCATTACTGTTGATAAAGCTGGTGAAACAGATACTTCACAGGTTGAGCTGGTTACAGGTGTTGTAACTGCCGGGATTGATCCACTGGTTTCATTCTTGAAATAGTTATAAGCATATATACCTGCTGCGCTATCCAATCTTACTGTGATTCTCTCAACTTCTTTTACTTTTTCTGGTAGAAGAACTGTGAATTTGAATGTTCCTCCATTACCAGAATTGATCGTTCCGACCTCTACATAATCCTTAAAGAAGGTGTCAAATGGTCCTACTCGGATTTTAAAGATCTGGTTGGCTGGGAAAAGATCTGCCTGTACCGTTACAGCTGTATTCTTCTCTACGCCGGTAATCGTAATAATCGCTTTTGGTTGCTCTGTCGCTCTAACGGTAGGTGTTGCTGGTATTGCAGTAGGTAAAATCACAGCTGTAGCAGTCGGCAAGGGTGTAGATGAAGGCAAAGGCTCTTGTGTGGGTGCTACAGTGGGTAGCTCAGGTAATGCGGTTGCGGTTGATTCTTTTACTGTTTCGGCAGCCATTGTTTGTACTACTTCCGTCCGGATTGCATCCAGTGCTTTATCAATTTCTTCTGGTGAGACAGTCGGCGAACTACCTGGACCACAAGCAGCCAGGAATGCAATCAAAATAATGCTTAATAATAGTTTCATGTTTCTCATTTTAGACTCCTTAATAAATAAACTTTCATGCTTGAGACGTTGAACTCTCTGAATTAGTTCCAAAAGCAACAAAAAAAATGACCAGATTCTTAAGTTGGTCATTTTTGAAAATCATTTTTTAGAAATCTAATTTTTGTATCGTGTTCTTCAGTACATTGGCAGATTTTAAGAGACCGGTTTTTTCTTCATCATTCAATTTGAGTTTTAACACCCTTTCGATTCCCCCGCGATCAATAACAGATGGTAGGGAGAAACAGACATCCTGAAGATCATAATAATTATTTATCAGACTGGAAACCGAAAGCACAGTGCTTTGATCCCGTAAAACTGCTTCAATTATTCTTTCCAGACCGGTTGCAATTGCGTAATAGGTTGCTCCTTTACGCTCAATAATATGATACGCGGCATCACGAGTTTGTGAGAATATTTGGGTAAGATCATGATCACTACAGACCATTTGATTGGTTCTACAATAATCGGTCAGGTTCATACCGGCGATATTTGCCAGAGACCAGACAGCCACTTCGCTATCTCCATGTTCACCGATGATAAAAGCATGAACACTGCGGGGATCCACATCAAATCGTGTGGACAAAAGATAACGGAAACGGGCTGTATCAAGGATGGTACCTGACCCAAAAACGCGTTGGGGAGGCAAACCGGATACTTTGATAGAAACAAACGTTAGCACATCTACTGGATTTGTGGCAATCAGGATTAATCCATCAGGATTGTATTTGACTATTTCAGGTATGATTTGCCTAAATATATCAGTGTTTCTTTGAGCGAGATCCAACCTTGTTTCACCGGGTCTCTGAGCACTTCCTGCCGTGACGACGGTGATTGCTGCGCCTTGGGTATCAGGGTAATCACCTGCATAAACTCTGGTAGGACGAACCAATGGGACAGCATGCATAAGATCCATGGCTTCCCCTTCAGCTTTATGAATATTACGATCTATCAGAACTATTTCAGTTGCCAGACCCGAAAGCGTTAGCGCGTAAGCAAGAGTCGCTCCAACATTCCCAATTCCAATAATTGCGACCTTATTCGTTATATGTGGAGTAAACATGACTATCTATCTCCAAATTCAACTATTTTCTGGTAAAATTTATTCTTGATATCCAGTAATTATATCGCAAGCACAAATCCATGTTGGTTAAACAAATAGACTGGATAAAAGATAAAAAAAGCTGATCAGGTTTGACCACTATAAGCCGTTACGGTATAATAATCGCTTGTCAGTTTTTAAATTAGGACTAAATCAACTTTGAAAGGAAATATCTATGCCCAAACGGACATACCAACCGAAGAAAAAGCATCGTATTCGAACACATGGTTTTCGAGCACGCATGGCAACCAAAGGTGGACGTGACGTCATTAAGCGTCGTCGACTACGTGGCCGTAGCAGCCTTGCTGTATCACTGCCACATGTTAAAAGAATTAGCTGGTAAAGCTGCTTCTTTGTTTGGATTAAACCTGTCATCAGCGGATGAACGGACAGGTAAATGAGTGAAACGCAACTATCGATTAACTCGGTCAAACGATTTTCAACGGGTAAAAAAGACTGGAAAGTCTTTCGCTCATCCAATTATCGTTTTGATCAAAATGCCAAACCCTGATGGGTTACTCAGGATCGGAGTATCTGCTGGTAAGGCTGTTGGAAATGCTGTTACAAGAAATCGTGCGAAACGCCGGATGCGAGCCAGTTTGAGCGGATTGATGGAAAATATTCAGCCTGGTTGGGATCTGGTGTTTCTGGCAAGAAAACCAATAACTGCTGCTGCCTATCTTGAAATTGTTGCAGCAGAGATGTATCTATTAAAACGTGCAGGATTATTTTTGGACGAAAGTATAACAGAATGAGTTATCTACACGAGTATCCAAATGAGCCTACACTAAATTCCTTAACTTTCAATTTAAGGAATAGTCCACGTTGGATATTGTTGGTTTTTATTCGTTTTTATCAGAAACTAATTTCACCAGCACTTCCTGCCAATACCTGCCGTTTTTACCCTAGCTGTTCTCATTATGGCTATCAAGCTATTTATAAACATGGAGCAATCAAAGGTTTATGGATGGCGATTTGGCGAGTGTTGCGTTGCAATCCATTTAACCCCGGTGGTTATGACCCTGTTCCCTGACTATCAGGTTTATTGAGTTAAACAACCCCCTGAAATTAAAGAGTTCAATGAAGAAAAAAATATTAATAATCATTATGTTTATGATGCTGGCAATCAGTGTGTCCGCTTGTAGTGGCGCTTTAAATGCCAGTGGTTGGCCGGGTGTTTCTGGCGACGATAATTCAGTGTACGTTGCTTACGGCAACCAGGTTTATTCATTACGAATAAAAGATGGATCCCTAAATTGGCGCTACCCTGAAAAAATTGAAGCCGCCAAAACTTATTACGCAAATCCTGCCATTAATGGATCAAATGTAATCGTTGGGGATTATAAGAAAACATTATCTGCCCTGAACATCCAATCGGGTACATTATCCTGGACATTTGAAGGTGCCTCGAACCGTTATATTGGTGGTGCACTGGTGGTAGGCGATACGATTCTTGCCCCCAACGCAGATCATCATTTGTATGCCTTAGACTTGAATGGAAACCTCAAATGGAAATTCAAAGCCCGGCATGCTCTCTGGTCAACTCCCATTGTTCAAGATGATGTGGTTTACCTTACTTCCATGGATCATTTTTTGTACGCAATCAATATTAAAAGTGGTCAATTGATTTGGGAATTGGACATGGGCGGTGCAATAGTTTACAGTCCCTCTTTTGATACTGATGCGATTTTCATTGCGACACTCGCAAATGAAGTGATCGCCCTCAAAGCTAGCGACGGTTCCATCATTTGGAAGAATGCCTATGAGACAGGATTATGGTCTCAACCCATCTATAACGATGGTGTCGTATATTATGGTGACACGGCTGGAAAAATATTTGCCGTGTCGTCTACAGATGGTAAACCATTATGGGATTATGTCATGGGCGAGATGGTTTCTGGAGCACCTGTTGTGATGCCCGAGGGCGTTGTTTTTGCAGGTGAAAACGGAAAACTAGTTGCTTTGGATTTTGATGGAAATATCTTATGGACGCGCTCTGTGACAGGAAATCTTTATACTGGACCAGTCGTTGTTGATGGATTGTTGGTTTTAGGCATTTCAAAAGGGGATGAAGTGATTAAGGCCTACGATTTCGCTGGCAATGAAATCTGGAAATTCACACCAGAAAAGTAGAGGTAGGTTAAAAAATGTGGGATGCAATCATTATTACTCCCTTTATTAATGTAATTCTGTTTATCTACAGTTTTATGGGTCAAAACTTTGGTATCGCGATTATTCTCTTTACCATCATCATTCGTTTAATCACTCATCCATTAATGGTTAAACAAATTAAAGGTGCCCAGGGTATGCAGAATATGCAAAATGACGCAGAATGGAAAAAAGTACAGGAAAAATTTAAAGGCGACAAAGAAAAATTAGCCCAGGAGCAAATGAAATATTACAAAGAAAAAGGAATTAATCCCTTTGCTTCCTGTTTACCTACTTTGATCCAATTCCCTATTATTATCGCTTTATACCAAAGTATTATTGCTGCCTTAGCTGCAACTCCGGTTGAAGTGCTAAATTTGGTGCGGCATGTCTATCCAGGTTTTTTGGATGTATCCACCTTGATTCCTTTAAATAGCCAATTCTTGTGGATGGATTTAGGACAACCGGAACGGTTGAATCTCCCATTCCTGTCTTTTGGAATTCCGATTCTAGCCATTTTTGTCGTCATTTCGACATACATTCAGTCAAAACTTATCCAACCCCCATCGCAAAATCCAAAGGATCAATCAGCGATGATGGGTAACATGATGAATATTTACATGCCCTTCTTCATGGGATATCTTGCATTGACATTGGCTTCCGGATTATCACTTTATTTCCTGGTATCCAACTTACTGGGTATCGCACAATACGCCATGTTAGGAAAAGTGAATTGGAGCAATCTGTTGCCAGGTGCTAAACCCAATAAACCTGTGGCAATTTCAACAAAACGTAAAAAGTAGAAAGTTGGATCTTTTATGGAATATAAAAAAATCACCCAAGAATTCATCGCTCCTACAGTTGAAGAAGCAATAGAACAAGGGGCAAATACTTTAGGAATCGCTGAAGAACAATTAGACGTTGAAGTGTTGGATCAAGGTAGTAAAGGGCTATTTGGCCTTGGCAGCCGGCAGGCACGTGTTCGACTTTCTATCCGTAATGGGGAAGAACAGGAAACGAAACAAAAGCCAACGCCACAACCTACAACAAAGCCATCACCAAAACCAGCACCAAAACCAAAGACAGAATCAATCCCAACTATCGCAAAGCCAGAAAACGACGATAAAGAACCTGTTTTAAAATTGGCTGAGGATGTTGTGTGGGAATTACTTCAAAAAATGCACATCAATGCCAAGGTTGAAGCAAAATTTGTTGACCCAATCGACGAAAGAGATCAGCGGATGGTGCAGGTAGAAATATTAGGTCGGGATTTGAGTATTCTGATCGGCCGACGCAGTGAAACGCTAAATGCATTGCAATATATCAGCAGCCTGATCGTTGCCAAGGAACATGGGGAATGGGTTCCTTTATTGATCGATGTACAGGGCTATCGCGAACGCAGAGAAAGACAGCTGAAAGTTTTGGCCCGGCGTATGGCTGAACAGGTCGTTCATACGGGTCGCAGACAAAATCTGGAACCGATGCCGGCCAATGAACGACGTGTGATCCATATCGAGTTACGTAATCATGATTTAGTCTCCACAGAAAGTGTTGGAGAAGAACCAAATCGCAAAGTGACAATCGTACTCAAAAAACAAAATTAATAAATGGAACGCCTTAATAAATGAATTGAGGCGTTCTTTCGTATTTAACAGGGATATCCAAAAGGAGAATTGATGAAAGCAGTAGATATCATCATCAAAAAAAGAGATCATCTGGAACTCAGTAAAGATGAAATTGATTTCTTCATCAATGGATTTACAACCGGAGATATACCAGATTATCAGGCGGCTGCATGGGCAATGGCGGTGTTACTGAATGGAATGACCGATCAAGAAACCACAAACTTAACACTGGCTATGGCTCATTCTGGTGATATTCTCGATTTATCCGATGTGGTTGATATCTGCCTGGATAAACATTCAACAGGTGGTGTGGGTGATAAAACTACGCTTGTGGTCGAGCCATTGGTGGCTGCCTGCGGTCTGCCGTTTGGAAAAATGTCAGGGCGTGGACTGGGGTTCAGTGGCGGCACTCTGGATAAAATGGAATCCATTCCCGGCTATCGTGTGAATCTGACCCACGAGGAATTTATTCAGCAGCTTAAAACGATTGGGATCGTTTTATCCGGACAGAGTGGGGACTTAGCGCCGGCAGATGGCAAGATGTATGCTTTACGGGATGTAACCGGTACGGTACCTTCCATGCCCCTAATTGCATCATCCGTCATGAGTAAAAAAATTGCCGGAGGCGCTCAGGTCATTGTTCTGGATGTTAAAGTTGGCGTCGGCGCATTTATGACTACCCTTGCTGACGCTAGAACACTCTCACGTTTACTAGTCTCAATTGCTGAAATCAGTGGTCGCAAAGCGGTCTGTATGCTTTCTGACATGAATCAGCCGTTAGGCAACGCAGTTGGTAATTCACTGGAACTTCTGGAAGCAATTGACACTTTGCATGGAGGGGGTCCCAACGATTTTGTGGAACATTGCCTTTCCGCTGCAGCTTATCTTGTCATGTTGGGTAAAAAAGCGAAAAATCTGATTCAGGCACGACAAATGGTTGAAGATGTGCTCAAAAATGGCACAGCCTGGGAAAAATTCCGTCAAATGGTGATTGCTCAAGGTGGGGATGTTGCTTTTATTGACCAACCAGATCTTTTTCCAAACGCAGATTTTGTTGAGACAACAAATTCAGAAAAAAATGGATTCGTTCATTGGATCGACGCGCGTGTCATCGGTGAAACATCAGTCGATTTAGGGGCTGGCAGGGCAAAAAAGGGAGATCCGATCGATCATACAGTTGGGATCGTCGTCCATCACAAAGTGGGGGATTATGTAATTGCTGGTGAGCCATTGTTTACTATCCATGCAAACTCCCTGGAAAAACTGGAATTAGCCAGAAAACAGGTGCTGCATGCACACAAAATTGAAGATGAAAAGTGTGACCCGCTGCCATTATTTTATGAGATTGTGGATTAATTACAATGAACCATATTCAGTGTTGAGTCTAAGAAATCCTTGTGGAGATTAATCTACGCAAATAGCATGACGAGATTTATCTTTTTACCACATTGATGTCGAAAATTCACAGAATCCTATTTGATTTAATGTGATAAACTCTTCTACATATCAAGATTTGGAGAATTTTAATGTCAAGAAAATCTAAGATTTACTTTTCATCTGGCATCGTTTTATTTTCTTTAGGATTAATCATTGGTCTTTTCCTTTGGACAGGGTCTGTTTGGGCTGATTTGGAAGGCTACATGTTTCAACCAGCCACGCATGCAGACAAATCTGAATTTTATTTAGACTGCCCAAATTTAATTACCAAATCAGATTTTGGGATTATCTCCATCGGAATCGAGAATCAATTTGACAAGGATGTCAAGAAACTTGTGCGTGGATACAAATCACTTGGTTATGTGATCTATGTTGCTTCTGATGAGACAAATCTTGAATTAAAACCGGGTGAATCAGAGGTAATCCATTGGTATATTTACCCTGATGATGCTGCCTGGAATCGTTTCGTTCTTTTTAGGGTCAACATCATCAGTAGTCGTGGTGTAGGCCTGAGCACAGCATCCTGTGGAGTCATGCTTATTAATGTGCCCTTCCTGAATAGCAATCAATTTTTCTTATTGGCATTATTGTTGGGAATGGTATTTATTGGATCAGGAATTTTCCTGGTTTATAAATCATCCATGCAGCGGGAAAAGAAGAATTTTTATTTTGAGCGCTTGATGTCCGCAATAACAGGTGTAACAATTATTGGATTATTGCTTGCATTTTTTGGTCAATGGCTCGTTGCTGGTCTACTATTGATCGGTATGTATCTATTTCTGGTGGTCATCATCACTCATTATCTGCAGAAATAGGACTAAGAGCATCATTTTGTAGGTTTTTTTGAATTAAAAATTGAATATTCTTAAAAATTCTGGTATGATTTGGGACAATCTTAAAAAAAGCAATGATGGAAACGAGTAAGCATTTTTCGTCAATCAGCGATCCTGGAATTGGTGTGAGCCAGGCTTGAAAAAATTGCCCAAAATCCTTCCGGAGCTGCAAACTGAAAAGGCAAATAGGAAGATGCCTGAGTAGGTACGCCGGGAATCAACCCGTTACCAATGGCTCGGGATAACGGACCATGTTTTCATAGTCAGGTGTCCTGGTAAGTGTCCGTCAAAAGACGGGAAGCGGGGTGGTACCGCGAAGCATGAATATCGACCTTCGTCCCTGTGTGCGTAAACCTTATGGTTTACCCAGGAGGAAGGTTTTTTATTATCTATTGATAGAAAGAGGTAGTATGACAACAAAGATGTTTAAAAAAGCATCGAGTACGATGAATTTCGTCGAACAGGAACACGAGGTTCTTGAGTTTTGGAAAAGCAGTGATGCTTTCAATAAAATGAGAGAATTACATAAAGAACAGCCAACTTGGTCTTTTCAGGATGGTCCTATTACAGCAAATAATCCGATGGGTGTTCATCATGGATGGGGGCGTACTTACAAAGATGTGTTCAATCGTTTTTGGAGCATGCGTGGGCGTGAATTACGTTATCAGAACGGATTTGACTGCCAAGGCCTTTGGGTGGAAGTGGAAGTGGAAAAAGCGTTAGGTTTTACTACCAAAAAAGATATCGAGGACTACGGATTGGCGAAATTCGTACTCAAATGCAAAGAGCGCGTTTTACGTTATGCTGCTGTGCAAACAGAACAATCTGTTCGCCTGGGTTACTGGATGGACTGGAATGACCCCGAATTACTGCGTGAGATGGCAGACAAGTTAGTGGAAGATCCAACACAGGTGATGACTGTACTTGGTCCTAACGGCCCGGTTACTGATACGATTGAGCAGTTGGTAGGTAGGCTGGGTTCGGCTGATATGGGTGGAAGCTACTTTACTTTCTCTAACGAAAATAACTATATGATCTGGCGTTTTCTGAAAACCTGTTGGGAACGCGGCTGGCTGTATCAAGGTGCTGATGTAATGCCCTGGTGTCCGCGCTGTGCAACAGGACTCAGCCAGCATGAGATCGTTACTGATGGTTATGATGAACTGACCCACATCAGCGTCACCTTACGATTCCCGCTTCGTGGCCGTTCAGGAGAATCCCTCCTGGTATGGACTACCACACCCTGGACATTGACCAGCAATGTTGCTGCAGCAGTTGGTCCGGAATTAACTTATGTTAAAGTAAAGCAGGGCGACGAAATCTTTTACCTATCAAAGGGAACCAAACACATGCTTAAAGGTACGTTTGAGGTACTGGCAGAGTTAAAAGGTTCCGAAATGGAAGGTTGGGTGTACGAAGGGCCATTCGATGAATTAGAAGCAGCGAATATGATCGGCGGCCGTACTGAATTGAGAGATCTGGTCAAGGATGTCAGGATTAATGCCGTTCAAGCTCACCAGGTAATTCTATGGGATGATGTGGGTGATGCAGAAGGTACCGGTATCGTACATATTGCCCCTGGCTGTGGTGCCGAAGACTTCAAGTTAGGCCGTGAGCATGGATTCCCTATTCTGGCACCACTGGATGAAGAGGGTGTTTTCCTTTCCCACTATGGTTTTTTCACTGGTATGCATGTTTCAGACGTGGCTCCTCATGTCTTTAAGGCATTAGAAGAGAATGGTCGGATGTACAAAGTGGAAAATTACACACACCGCTATCCTACCTGCTGGCGTTGTAAGACAGAATTGGTCTTCCGGTTGGTGGATGAATGGTACGTGAGTATGGGTGAAACCTATGACAAACCGCGTGAGGAATTGACTTCTGAAGAGAAAGATCGCAGTCTGCGCTATCAAATCATGGATGTCGTCGATCAGATTCGATGGATTCCTGAGTTCGGTTATGCCCGTGAATTGGACTGGTTAAAGAACATGCACGACTGGATGATCTCAAAGAAACGATATTGGGGTCTGGCTTTACCAATCTGGGTTTGTGATTCCTGTAAACATCATGAAGTTATCGGAGATGATATCGAATTGAAGGAACGTGCTGTGGAGGGAAGGGATCAATTCGAAGGACATACACCACATCGCCCCTACGTGGATGCCATCAAAATAAGTTGCCCCAAATGTAGCGCCCTAATGAATCGGATTTCAGATGTAGGCAATCCTTGGTTGGATGCCGGTATCGTCAGCTTCAGCACTATTGGCTACCGAAATGATCTAACCAACTGGCGCAAATGGTACCCAGCGGACTGGATCAGTGAATCCTTTCCTGGTCAGTTCCGGAACTGGTTTTACAGCCTGTTGGTGATGGCAACAGTTCTGGACAATACGCCACCATTCCGACAAGTTTTCAGCTATGCGTCCTTGCTGGCGGAAGATGGACGCGAGATGCATAAAAGCTGGGGTAATTCCATCGAATTTAACGAAGCTGCTGACAAGATGGGAGTAGACGTAATGCGTTGGATGTATTGTTCCCAGAAACCTGAAAACAATCTGCTCTTTGGTTATAACAAAGCCGAAGAAGTACGCCGTGGTTTTCTGATCCCGCTATGGAATGTTTACAGCTTCTTTGTTACCTATGCTACCATGGATGGATGGCAACCAAATACCCAAGGTTTTGATCCGCAAACACCAGAAGGAGCAACACCGATCAGTGACAATCCATTGGACCGCTGGATACTGGCTCGATTGAATGACATCACCGGTCGAGTAAATGAAGCGCTGGAAAACTCAGATTCGTTTGCTGTTACTTTGATGATTGAACCGTTTGTTGAAGATCTGACTAACTGGTACGTCCGCCGGAGCCGTCGACGTTTTTGGAAGAGTGAACATGATGCGGATAAGAATACTGCCTATGCCACGCTTTATCATGTGCTGGTTAAATTCAGCCGTTTATTGGCCCCTATTGTTCCTTTTGTTACAGAAGTCATTTATCAGAATCTGGTACGGTCAATGTACGAAAACGCTTATAGAAGTATCCATCATACCGTTTATCCGCAGATAGATGAAAATGCATTGGATGGTGAATTGGTTGTACAAATGAATTTGGGTCGGCGTATTGCCAGTTTGGGTTTAGGAGCACGTGCAAGTGCTAATTTAAAGGTCCGCCAGCCATTATCCCGCGTACTGGTGTACACAGCTGACCAGAAATATCAACTTCCCGATTTTCTCGTAGAGATCATTCGCGATGAGCTAAATGTCAAATCCTTCGAAACAGTTTCACAAGCCGAGAAATTGGTCTGCTTTCGTATTTTACCCAACAATAAATTGTTAGGTCCGCGCTTTGGAAGTCGATTCCCTGCGTTGAAGGAGGCATTGACTAAATTACAAGGAGATTCATCAGCACAAAAAGCTGTTGCTAATAATGAATCTTTACAAGTGATTGTGAATGATGAAGTTGTCGAACTTTCCCCTGAAGAAGTGTTGGTAGAGACTCAACCAGTTGAAGGTTTGGCTGTGCAGGCAGATCAATTAGTCACCGTGGCGATAGATTCGGTCATCACACCTGAACTTAAGCTAGAAGGTTTGGCTCGTGAGTTTGTTCGGCGTGTCCAGGATTTAAGAAAGACAGCTGATTTCGAAATTTCTGACCGGATCAGATTGGTTTATTCTGCAACACCTAAATTAACACAAGCTGTCAATGAGTTTTCTAAATATATAAAGAATGAAACTCTGACACTTGAATTAGTGGCAGGTAAACCGAGTCCACAAATGACACAAATAGTTAGTGAATTTGATGGAGAAACTGTAACACTAGGCGTTGAAAGACTGTAAGAAGGAATAATCCCGAATCCAGACAATTTCTTGGAAAAGGATTGTCTGGATTTTGCTTAAATTGCAATTGATGATGAAAAAAATTGATCTTAGCATGATTACCCCAAATGATAAAGGCAGTTATTGTTTAATCTTTCAGTTGAAAGAGGCGAAAAAAATTACTGTAGGGAAATTCGGAACTTTCTTGTTTCATTCTGGATATTATTATTACTTCGGAAGCGCAAAAGGGAGTGGGGGATTACAGGCGAGGATCAACCGTCATGTATCTAATGAAAAGAATAAATTCTGGCACATAGATTTTTTACGCCCTCACATGATTATTCTTGCAGTGGTTTTCACAATAGAGATCGATAAAGAATGTGAGTGGAGTCAGACAATTGAAGAAAAATTTGACTTATCGTGTGCCAGTCAAAGGATTTGGTTCCAGTGATTGTCAATCGTCTTGTAAAGCACATTTATTACATTCGGAAACACTTGTGAATTTTGTCGAATTTTCTGATCGTTTGGAAATTAGCGGTACAGACTCCGTATTACTTTATTTAATTGACCAAGAAAAAGATGAAAGTACGGTAAAATCAAAAGGGAAAATTTCTAATTGATGAAATTGTCAGAAAGGTACGATTCAATTTCTCAATTCAAATTGAGGTTATGATTGAAAAAATTATTACGAACATATTCATTATTGATTATTGTTGCGATTGTCATTATCAGCCTGGATCAATACACCAAGTACCTGGTGCGCCAGAACCTGGATTTATGGACAGAAACATGGGTTCCCTGGGATTGGATGTTGCCTTATATGCGAATCGTGCATGTGCCAAATACCGGTGTTGCATTTGGTATGTTTCAAGGGTTTGGTGATATTTTTTCAATTATTGCTGTGGTCGTTGTCCTGATTATTATTTTGTACTTCCCACGTGTTCCACAGTCGGATTGGCCATTGAGATTGGCGATGAGTTTACAACTCAGTGGGGCCATTGGGAATTTGATTGATCGTTTGACCATTGGTTATGTAACGGACTTTATTTCAGTAGGGGATTTTCCGGTATGGAATGTTGCAGATGCTAGTATCACTATTGGAGTGGTTGTGTTGATTTTGGGTGTTTGGATCACCGAGAGTCAGGAAAAAAAGAAAACAGAGGCCAATTCTGATTTAACACTTGAAACGGATTCTGGTTTAATCGAAAAGACTGAATAGTCATGAGTAATATTTTTTATTTAAAATTTGATTCTCCTGAAAGCCAACGTCTGGATAAATATCTGGTTGATCAATTTCCGGATTTCTCAAGATCGCGATTACAGTCCTTCATTCGCGATGGCTTGGTTAGCATTAATGGCACTCCTGTGATCAAGGGTGGTGTGAAACTCGAAAAAGGCTCTGAAATCAGTATCACCATACCACCGATAGCAGAAAGCACACTGGTTCCAGAACAAATACATTTAGATATCGTTTTTGAGAACTCAGATTTGATGATTGTGAACAAGCAGGCCGGTATGGTAGTTCATCCTGCTTCAGGACATCTAACTGGAACCCTGGTTCATGCAGCACTTAATCATGCTCCAGGTCTAGAAGGCGTCGGTGGAGAACAACGGCCGGGAGTGGTTCACAGACTGGATAAAGACACATCGGGTATCATCCTGCTGGCGAAAAATGATAAAGCCCACCGTTTTTTGCAGGATCAATTTCGATCAAGAAGTGTGCAAAAAACATATTATGCTTTGACGGACGGTCACCCTCCAACCCCTTCTGGCAGGGTGGAAGCGCCGATTGGTAGAGACCCTTCACACCGCAAACAAATGGCGATTGTACCTCTTAAACGTGGTCGTGAAGCAGTGACCGAATACAAAGTGATTGAGAAATTTGATCAACATGCCTTGATTGCAGCTTATCCGCATACTGGCAGAACACATCAGGTCAGACTACATCTGGCATTTTTGGGCTGTCCAATAGTGGGTGATCGTGTTTATGGTCATCGCAAACAACATCTGATCGTGGAGCGGCAAATGCTGCACGCATATCAAATCGAATTCATCTTGCCTGGAGAAACCTCCCCGCGAATTTTTCAAGCCCCGATCCCGGAGGATATGCAGCGATTATTACAACAATTGCGGCATTTATAAGCGAAGGAGAAGGGATGATTGATCTGAGGTCTGACACAGTAACCTTACCAACGGATGAAATGCGTAAAGCAATGGCCGTTGCTGAAGTAGGTGATGATGTGTATGGAGAAGATCCTTCCATTAACCGATTGGAAGAAATCGCAGCGAATAAGATGGGGAAAGAAGCCGGGTTGTTTATTCCATCCGGTACGATGGGTAATCTGATAGCCATGTTAACCCACGTCCAACGCGGGGAAGAGGCGATCATGGGAGACCAGGCGCATACTTTTATTTATGAAGTAGGTGGTGTGTCAGCGCTGGGCGGAATTATGGTGCATACGGTGCCAAATCAATCAGACGGAACGATGAAACTAACTGATTTACAAAACGCAATTCGAAGTGTAGACGTTCATTTTCCTACCACCAGGTTAATCGCTCTGGAAAATACCCACAATCGCTGTGGTGGGGTAGTGATCACCCCTGAATATATTGAAAGCGTTAGGATGTTAGCTCAGGAAAATGGGTTGATTGTGCATATGGATGGTGCGAGAATTTTCAATGCAGCCGTAAAACTAAAAATACCCGCGCAACAATTGGTAGCAGGGGTCAACTCGGTTACGTTTTGCCTGAGCAAGGGGTTGGGTGCACCTGTTGGGAGTGTGCTATGTGGATCTCAAGATTTTATTTTCCGTGCGCGCCGAATTCGAAAACAGTTGGGTGGCGGTATGCGACAGGCGGGTATTTTGGCAGCAGCAGGCATTATGGCATTGGAATCGATGGTTGATCGTCTGGAAGAGGATCATAAACGAGCACAGTTGCTGGCAGGCCGATTAAAAAATATTCCCAATTTGTATGTAAGGGAAAATTCACCACATACAAATATGGTGTTTATTGATCTGGATGATCGTGACCCCAGAACGAATAATCAAGTTGTTGAGGAATTAAAAAATCTGGGGATATTGATCGGTACCTCAAAAAACAAAGGCTTCCGTTTGGTGACTCATTTTGGAATTTCTGATCAGGATGTTGAAAAAGTTTCTTATGTTTTTACAAAAATCATGACAAAATAAATCCCGGCTGAAGGTCATTTTATTCTGATATAATTTTATACAGAACAAAAACAGCAATTATTTCGAAAATTTGACCATTAACTCTGTTGGATAAGTTGTCAAGAAAATCTCACAAAAAATGGTGGAGGTCATGATGAAAGAATACTTTACTCTCGCTGAAATCGATGAGGTAACTGAGGCTGTTAGAATCAAAACTAAATACCAGCCCAAAATTGGACTGATTCTTGGTTCTGGATTAGGTGATTTAGCCAATTCAATTGTAGAACCTGATTTTATTCCTTACAAAAATATCCCTTATTGGCCAACATCCACTGTACATGGTCATTCGGGACAATTGGTAATTGGCAACCTGGAAGGTCAGACCGTCATCACCATGCAAGGACGCGCGCATTATTATGAAGGGTATAGCATGGCAGAAGTGACATTGCCAGTTAGAGTTATGCAACGCTTAGGTGTCGAAATATTAATTGTCACGAATGCAGCCGGAGCCATCAACTCGGATTATGTGCCGGGCGATATCATGTTTCTCTCCGATCATATTGCAATGATCGCTATGACTGGTAACAACCCCTTGCGTGGCCCAAACCTGGATGAATTTGGTCCCAGGTTTCCTGATATGAGCCAGGCGTATGATCGCATTTTATTGGATAAAGCAAAAAAAGTTGGCACTGATAACGGTATTAAAACTTTTTCTGGTGTGTATGTGTCGTTATCAGGTCCATCCTTTGAATCTCCGGCAGATCTTCGATTTCTGAGATCAATTGGTGCGGATGCCGTTGGCATGTCCACTGTTCCCGAAGTAATTATTGCTCGCCATGGAGGCTTACGGGTTTTAGGCATCTCAGGGATCAGCAATAAAGCGAACCTGGATGGTACAACCATCACAACCCATGCTGAGGTTTTGGAGGCAGGCAAGGTTCTGGTTCCAAAACTGACAACAATCGTCCGGGGAATCCTTTCCAAAATATAATGGCTGAACCGTCTGTGGTCTGGTATGGCTGAAATTCTTGATTTTCTGATTGAATTTGAGATATGGTTTTATGTAATTCTGGGACTCATTTCACTCATTTTCTTTTCAAGATTATTTAAAGCAATCGGAAAGTGGCGTGAAGCTGCCTTTGGGTTAGAGCGTGATATTGCTCTCAGGAATTTCAGATCAGCGATTTCTGTCTTATTACTGATTTTCATTTTGTTCGTTGGTGAGTTTTTTTTTGTAACCTACTCCAGCAGTCTCCTGCCTGATCAGACGAACCTGGCTACACCCACAATTGATATTTTAGCTTCCCCTTCTCCAACAAATGCGTCTGCGCTAAATGTGGAAAACGAAGTTGCAATAACCAACACCCCTACGACAACTCAGGATGGTTGTATTCCCGGCCAAATTGAATGGATTTTTCCTGAACCAGCATCGGAAATTAAGGATGTTGTGCAATTAATGGGGACAGTTAATATTGATAATTTCGGTTTTTATAAATATGAATATACTGAACCTGGCAACACATTTTGGAAAACGATTGCAGGTGATAATAAAGTCGTCGTTGAGGACAAAATTGGATTGTGGAATACTTCCCAAATTGTTCCAGGAGATTATTTGTTGCGTCTGGTAGTTTTGGATAATGATAATAATGAATTTCCGGCGTGTATTGTACCGGTACGAGTAATTAGTGAATAATGGAGGGTGATAATGCCACAAATTGAAATCAGACAAGCTGTTTCAGCAGATATTAACGAGTTGATCGGATTGGATCATTCCTGTAGATCCAGTTATGTCTGGCAGATGGACCGTACCATTGAAGATGGTCAATTTCTAATCTCATTTCGAGAAATACGCTTACCCAGACCAACACAGGTAGCCTATCCCAGGCAGGTCGAACTATTGGAAAATGAATGGCAACAAGCACCAGGATTAATGGTAGCTATTCACAATGGAAAACACGTTGGTTATATCCGTTTGATAGAAATATTAGAAATTCAATCGGCTGTTATCCGTGATCTGGTGGTTGAAAGTTCTATCAGACGGCAGGGTGTGGGTACAGCAATGGTTTTGGCTGCACAAAATTGGGCGATTAAACGGGGGAACCGGAGGTTGACGATTGAAATACCCCCAAAAAGTTATCCAGCCATTAAGCTGGCATTTAAATTAGGTTTTGAGTTTTCCGGATATAATGATTCATATTATCCGAATAAGGATATCGCGCTATTCTTTTCAAAATATCTCAAATAATCAAATAACATTTATTGGTAAGTGCAAATGGTCAACTGGCTCGAAGGTTTCATTAATCTTGTCCGAACTATAAACGACATCCTCACCGCGGGAATCGCAATAACAGCCTTTTCTTTGTTATTGTATGCGTTAACATTCAATTTAAGAGATCGGGTTGCCAGATCGTTCGCCATGATTCTGGTATGTGTGGTGGTGGTCTTCACTGCTGAAGCACTTGGTGGAATCGCCGTTGATGAAGCAAATATGGAATTCTGGTTCAAATTGCAATGGCTGGGAATTGTTTTGTTACCGCCAACCTATTTGCATTTTTCTGATGCGCTGGTAGCAACTACTGGTCGTCCCAGTCGTTGGCGTAGGCGTTGGGCAGTAAGAA
This sequence comes from uncultured Anaerolineaceae bacterium, assembly GCA_942491385.1. Taxonomy (GTDB): domain Bacteria; phylum Chloroflexota; class Anaerolineae; order Anaerolineales; family Anaerolineaceae; genus UBA6170. The sequence goes on from CALOAF010000011.1 coordinate 149,348, forward strand.
TTTCTTACCTGTTTTCTTTATTCCTGCTGGTCCTGATCCCTTTTGATATTTTGGTGGGACCAATAATGGCAGACCAGGTATCGGCTCCGCATCTGCAAAGAACCCTGATAACAGAATTATTCACGATTTACTATTGGATCATTATGTTGCTGTCGTGGATCAATTTCTTCAGAGCATATATTCGAACAGTCACTCCGGTCAGTCGGCGAAGAATGGGATATTTGGTCGTGGGGGCGTTAGCGCCTGCCATTGGCTCCTTCCCTTTCTTGTTATATGGCTCTGGCCTGGCTGATCGGTTGGATGGAATGTTTTGGGTGGTTGCCACCGTAAGCAATCTGATATTTTATTTTTTGATTATTTTGATGGCCTATGCTGTGGCATTTTTTGGAGTTGCCTGGTCCGATCGGGTTGTAAAAACCCGATTACTTAAATGGATTATGCGCGGGCCAGTGACAGCCAGTATTACTCTGGGTTTGACAACGCTTGTCAGGCGGACAGGCTTTGTTTTTGGGATTGATTTTGAAGTATTTATCCCGATTGTCATGGTGGCAATTATTGTAATCTTTCAACATTTAATCACATTGTTGGCCCCAGTGGGCGAGAAGTGGTTTTTTTATGGGAATGACCAACAGGACATTGAAATCTTACAAACACTTGAAAACCGGTTATTAACCCGGAATGACCTAATGGAATTTTTGGAAATGATTTTGTCCGCCCTTATGGATCGTTTGCAGGCAATCGGTTCATTCGTTGTATCGATTAACGAAGATGGTCTTGAGTTGGTGCTCACCAATGGGAAGGTGCAGTTCAACGAGCAAAATATTTCTGAAGAGCTATCCAAAATAGTGCTTGAAAATGGTGAATTCTCAGAAATATTCCAGTGGGAAAACAATTCTCTATTCCCTCTAAATTTGGTATCAAATGGGGATCAGGAGCAAACACAATTGATCGGTATCCTGGGGTTAACCGGTGTGAACGTTGAAGAGTTGGATGAAGAACAAAAAATAGCATTATCAATGATGATCGAAAGAGCCTCGTCTGCGTTAAGTGATCGCCGGATGCAAATACAGATATTTGAGTCCATGGAAAAATTGAGCTCCAGAGTGAGTACCATTCAACAGTTACGCATAAGGGGAAGATACGATCGAGAACGGGTTTTTTCTGATGTTGATCCAATCCAGAGTGACGATTTAACCACCTGGGTTAAGGACGCGCTCACACATTTTTGGGGTGGTCCAAAACTAACCGATAATCCTTTACTTGATTTGCAGGTGGTTCAGGAAACTGCGGGCAATACAGAAGGGAATAAAGCGAATGCCTTAAGGTCAATTTTACGAGATGCGATCAATCAGGTAAAACCAGAAGGTGAAAGACGCTTTACAGCCGAATGGATACTGTATAATATTTTAGAGATGAAATTCTTAGAAGGAAGAAAAGTTCGGGAAATTGCCATCAAATTATCCATGTCAGAAGCAGATTTATATAGAAAACAGAGGGTAGCTATCGAAACGGTTGCCAATAAAATTATCGAAATGGAAAAAGAAGCCCGCAGCATCGAAAATATCATTGACTAATGAAACCGTCTCCAATTTTTGAATTGATTAACTCACAAAATTGGTTGCCCTGGAGGATGAGATGTTAACCCATCATAGCAAAATCAATAATGAACCAGAATTACCCCCAATGGATGAAGGGTGGTGGGCATCAGTCCTGTCGGATGAGGAATCTCAGGAACCAGAAATGAACGATGGTGAAAGCAAAAATTCGCTTTCAGCTAGTACTTTAATGGTGGATTGGGAGAAAGTTCAATCTGTTTTTGATCAAGATGAAATTTTAGAGTTATTTGTTCAGGGCTTCAACCGTGGTGGACTATTGGTTCAAGGAGATAATATTCAAGGTTTTGTCCCGCTATCTCACCTGATCGCTTCCTTTCCTGATTGTGATGAAGATGAAAAACGGACGATTCTTTCAAATTATGTAGGGAAAACGATAAAGTTAAAAGTTATCGAATGTGAACCAGGACAGGAAAGAGTTGTTTTGTCTGAAAGAGCTGCACTCTCTGGAGAAGGTAGTCGCAAAGCTTTGTTTCAAACCCTTAAAACCGGTTCTATTGTGAACGGGATTATCACAAACATAACTGATTTTGGCGTATTTGTTGATCTCGGTGGTGTGGAAGGTTTGATTCATGTTTCAGAATTGTCTTGGGGTAGGGTACAACATCCGGGAGAAATTTTAACGCTTGGTCAACCAATTAAAGTGTTGGTGTTGCAGGTAAGTGAAGAAAACGCCCGAATTGCATTAAGTCTAAAACGTCTTTTTAGAAATCCGTGGGAGTCATTAGCAGAAATGTATGTCACCGGTGATATTGTTTCCGCAACCGTAACTGCCATCACTCGGTTTGGAGTTTTTGCCCGTTTAGAAGAAGGTATTGAAGGGTTAATTCACATTTCATCTATTCAAGTGGGATCAGGTCAAAAAGATTTGGATAGTATGTTCAAAACCGGCCAAGTGGTTACAGTCAAAATTCTCCACATCGATATAGAGAGAAGACGTTTAGGTTTAGGTCTGCTGGATGAGTAAAAAATCTGGAAGAAGAAAGACAAAAAAATATCAGCTCGAAAACGATCAAAACCCAAATGATCATCAACAAAATTGGTTAAATAAAATACAACCAATTCTGACCCGTTATGGACTGGATATTTTCGGGGTTTCGATGTTTGCAATTGCTGTTTTAACCTTGTTTGGCCTGATCAGATGGACGACCGGAAGTATCATCTCGAATTGGGTTAATTTATTAAACCAATGGTTTGGTTGGGGCAGTTATTTTTTTGTGATTGTTTTTGTTGCCTTTGGATTTTGGAGTTTTCGAAAAAGAATTTTTGGAGATTTTCAGTTCCCATTATCCAAGGTCTTAGCTATTGAAATCAGTTTTTTTGTATTAATCGCGTTACTTTCCATTTATGGGGGTATGGATCTACAAAGGGCTGAATCGGGGATGGATGGAGGTTTTATTGGTTGGGGTTTGGCGAATTTATTCTCCAGGGTTTTGCCTGAACCAGTCTTATCCATTATCTTTATTTTTCTTTTTATCATCAGCATTGCTCTTGGGACTGGTTTTTTCTCGTTTTTTATCAAAAAATTGGATAAATGGTCTGAAGCTTACATTCTTAATAAAGGTTTGAATGAGCTGGCAGGTTTTACACAAATCTCTTCATCAGAAATTGATTTGGAAAATAAATTGTCTAGAGATGAGAAAATCCTCGAAAAATTAAAAAGGCAAACGATTATGACACCTGCAGCAACTATTGAAAGGCAGGAAAATTTACCACCATTTGACCTTTTAGCTGCGGAACAGGTTTTTGTCATGGATAATGTTCAGGTGCAGCTGATGGGCGAACAAATAGAAAAGACCCTGGAAGAATTTGGAGTGCCTGCCAGAGTTGCCGGATATCGCATTGGTCCAACTGTCACCCAATTTGCCGTTGAACCAGGTTTTGTGGAAAAAGAGAACCCGGATGGCACAATCAATAAACATAAAGTGCGCGTATCTCAGATTTCTTCGCTGGCTCGGGATCTGGCATTGGCTTTATCCGCAGAACGATTAAGGGTTGAAGCACCTGTGCCAGGAAGGTCATACGTCGGTATTGAAGTACCGAACATGCAATCAAAGATGGTTCGGTTACGACCTATCCTGGAATCCGAAGTTTTTCAAAAACTTCGCTCACCTTTAAGCCTGGCTTTAGGGCAGGATGTGTCTGGGGCACCGGTTGTCGCTGATTTGATAAAAATGCCCCATATGCTTATTGCTGGTACCACTGGGTCTGGCAAGTCGGTCTGTGTAGGTGCAATTACAACCTGTTTACTGATGAATAACTCACCAGATAATTTGCGAATAGCCATGTTAGATCCAAAAATGGTTGAATTGGTGCGATTTAATGGTGTCCCCCACTTGCTAGGAAAAGTTGAAACAAGTGTTGAACGCATGGTGGGCGTGTTACGTTGGGCAATCTCCGAAATGGATCAACGCTATCGATTGTTAGAAGAAGCCAGAGCAAGAGATCTGGATGCCTATAACATGAAAATGGTACGGAAAAATCAAGCCACACTTCCCAGAATAGTGATTATTATTGATGAACTGGCGGATTTGATGTTATCTTCGCCTGACCAAACAGAACATAGTTTGGTTCGATTAGCGCAGATGGCACGTGCTGTGGGTATTCACCTGATTGTTGCGACTCAACGTCCTAGTGTGGACGTGGTGACAGGTTTGATTAAAGCTAACTTTCCTGCCAGAATAGCTTTTACGGTAGCATCATCGATCGATTCTCGGGTGATTCTGGATATGAATGGAGCAGAATCATTAATGGGCAAGGGAGATATGTTATTCCTGTCACCGGATGTTGGTGCTCCACAGCGGGCGCAAGGCGTTATTGTCACCGACCGTGAAATTGATCAAATTATTGAATTTTGGAGACAGTCCGAACCGATCAAACTTGATGAACCGGCACCCTGGGAAGGACTAATGAAAGTTATGGCAGAAGAGGGGGGAGATGACCTGGTGAAACAAGCGATTGATCTGGTGAAAACCAGTCGCAGAGCTTCAGCTTCGTTATTACAGCGTCGTTTACGGATAGGATTCCCCATGGCAGCCAGGGTATTAGATCAATTAGAGGAGTTGGGGGTTGTTGGTCCTAGCCAGGGTGGGGGCAAAGATCGGGAAGTTATGATTGATGTGGATGATGATTGGCAGGATATAAAAAATGCAAGTGAAGATGAGGAATAATTAAGTTTCACAGCTTGTGTCTTGACAGTTCTTTAGCCGTAAGATAGGATAAGCAAATCAAAAAAGGATGAGATTGTAGGTGGATTTTTGGAAAATTCTGAAAAGAAGAAATTAAGTTTTTCTGACCTGATGCGAAAGAAATTCAAAGGCATCCTGGATCCGATTGGTAGATTTCTCAACAACTTAGGTCTCAAACCAAATTTCATCACCATTCTGGGTTTGGTCGGTCAAATCATCGCTGCGGTTTTCATCGCTTTTGGTGAAATCATGTGGGGTGGCCTGATCTTGTTGGTTTTTGCTCCAATAGATGCTTTGGATGGCACCATGGCTCGGTTAAGAAATGAACCTACGCGCTTTGGTGGCTTCGTCGATTCGGTCACTGATCGCTATTCAGAATTGATTGTATTTGCTGGTTTGCTTTATCACTTTGCCATAATTCAAAATACCCTGGCAATCATGCTGGTTTTCTTTGCAGCAATTGGTTCGATCATGGTTTCCTATACCAGAGCGCGTGCAGAAGCCTTAAATTACGACGCAAAAGTTGGATTGTTGACCAGGTTGGAACGATTGGTTGTTCTCATTCCATGTCTGGTGTTTAATATCCCTTTGGTGGCTCTATGGATTTTAGCCATTGTGGCAAATTTTACTGCCTTCCAAAGAATATATTCTGTTCGTAAACAGGCTTATTTGGCACAGGATGTAGTGGGTTTAAAAAAAGTTAATAAGTAGAGGTGTAATATGCCCGAAGGTTTTTATATTGGTAAATTATTTATTCATTTCTATGGCGTCATCATTATGTTTGGTGCCGTTATGGCAGCCTGGCTTGCTACTGTTGAAGCGAAACGCCGGGGACATAATCCGGATGTAGTCTGGGACGTGATGCCCTGGCTATTAATAGCCGGCATCGTCGGCGCGCGGATATGGCACATCCTCACTCCCCCGGCATCTATGGTGGAATTGGGTATTACCACAAAATATTATCTGACGCATCCACTTGATGCTATTAATATTAGAGCAGGTGGCCTCGGCATCCCTGGTGGTGTTATGGGTGGTGCATTAGCATTATGGTTATATACGCGAAAAAAGAAATTAAGTTTTGCTTCCTGGGTGGATATTATCGCTCCTGGTCTGGCACTGGCACAAGGTATTGGCAGATGGGGAAATTTCATCAATCAGGAACTATACGGCGCACCAACGGATCTCCCCTGGGCAATTTTTATTGAACCATCAAGAAGACTGGCAGAATTTATGGATGTCGCTTATTACCATCCAATGTTTTTCTACGAATCAATGTGGAATTTACTGAATATGGCTGTTTTGTTGATTCTAGGCAGAAAATTAAAAGATAAATTATTCAGAGGCGATATATTTCTGATTTATTTGGTGATTTACCCATTGGGCAGATTCTTGCTCGAGTTTATCCGCCTGGACCCTTCGAATGTTGGTGGCATCAATGCTAATCAAACGATTATGGCAATCATTGCTATTTCATCATTGATAATTCTGGTATTGAAAAGAACCATGTTAAAGGATAAACAAAGCATTGAAGTTTATCCATCTGTCACTGAAAAGGTTGGATAATCTTTGTGATTATTGCATGAGAAGCGAGGACAATTGATCGAAACGCAGGGACTGACTAAAAACTTTGATGATTTTACAGCGGTCAGTCGACTAAACCTGAATGTGGAGTCAGGGCAGATTTTGGCTTTGTTAGGGCCAAATGGCGCTGGGAAAACGACGACTGTGCGCATGTTATCCTCCATTCTGAGGCCCAGTAATGGCTGGGCGAAGGTGGCTGGGTATGATGTAGCCACACAGCCATCAGAGGTAAGAAAAATGGTTGGTGTTTTAACCGAACACCACGGCCTATATGGAAGAATGAATGCAGAAGAATATCTAATCTTCTTCGGTCAGTTGTATGGATGTTCAAGACCACATGTATTGAGTCAAATCAATCCCTTGTTGGACCAATTAGGCATGGATCAATACCGCAAGAAACGCCTGGGGGAATACTCAAAAGGGATGCGTCAGAAATTAGCGCTCATTAGAGCATTAATTCATGAACCCCCAGTTTTATTATTGGATGAACCCACATCGGCTATGGATCCTGAAAGTGCGATGATCGTACGCTCAGCTATAAAAAGCTTAAGCAATAAAGAACGAACAATCATTTTGTGCACACATAATTTGGCTGAAGCAGAAGAATTATGTAACCAAATAGCAATCATTCAGGAAGGCAAGATTATCTTAAATAAATCTATGCAGGAAGTAAAAAATTCACTGGTAGGATCACCAATTTTTGCTGCCAGGTTTGTTGAACCGGTCACTGAAGATGTTCGTGAATTACCTGAAGGGATCCAGATTGTGAATAAAGTCGACGGTGTTATTTATTTCAAGGTGGAAAAACCCGTTTCCCAAAACCCAATCCTGATACGGCTCCTCTCAGAAAAGTACAACTTATTGTCTTTTGAGGAAGTCCCGATCAAACTGGAAGACGCCTATCTGAGAGCCATTGGTCAGGTGAAAAGAGAGATCCATGTTTGATCAACTCAAGCCAGCTCTGGTCATAACCAAACGAGAGGTACGGGATCAATTTCGTGATTGGCGTATCATCTTCCCCATTCTGGGATTAACAATATTCTTCCCATTTTTAATGAATTTCACCACTGCTCAGGTACTTCAATTTGTCAATCGCTATGGAGCTTCAATTGTTGGGGAACGACTGGTTCCTTTTTCGATGATGATCGTTGGCTTTTTCCCTATCTCAGTTTCTCTGGTGATTGCGTTAGAGAGTTTTGTTGGCGAGAAAGAACGTGGCAGTATTGAACCATTATTTAATACACCATTGTTGGACTGGCAAATCTATATTGGAAAATTACTATCTTCGATTGTACCCCCATTGTTTGCCAGTTTTTTTGGTATGGCAGTTTATTGCGCTGGATTGATCATTAATCATGTTCCTTTGCCAGGTCTCCATCTAATCATTCAGATAATCGTCATCACGATTATTCAAGCAATTGTAATGGTTGCGGGAGCGGTGGTAGTTTCTTCCCAGGCAACCTCCGTTCGCGCAGCAAATTTATTAGCCAGTTTTATTATCATTCCCATGGCATTGTTAATTCAAGGTGAAAGTATCGTGATGTTCTGGGGAGACTACCTGACCTTATGGTGGGTGGTTTTTGGATTATTCATCCTGGCTATCCTGCTATTAAGAATTGGCCTTGCCCATTTTAGTCGGGAAGAATTGCTGGGAAGAGAAATCGATGTGCTTAATTTCCGATGGGGGTGGAAGATTTTCCGCATGAGTTTTATTGGAAATGCAACCAATCTCAGGAATTGGTACAAATTTGAAATTTTTCCTTACATTAAAGAAATCCGTTATTCTATTTTGGTCATCAGTATTCTCGTTCTGGCAGGTTTTTTGGTTGGTAAGTCACAGATTACCAGATTTGAGTTTCCAATGGATCAATTAGGACTTGAAAATATGAAAGGTCAACTAGCTCAATTGAGTCAAAATTGGTCGATTGGAAATTTCTCACCAGTTCTTCTGATTTTCTGGCAGAACCTTCGGGTTTTATTACTGGCATTTATTCTAGGTGTGATTTCCCTGGGGATATTTGGTATATTACCTTTATTCGTGTCCGTTAGTCTGGTTGGATATATCATTGGGTTATTAGGCAATCTAGATTCAAGCATCAGCACCTATATTATTGGCTTTATTCTGCCGCATGGCATTATTGAGATTCCTGCTGCGGTGATTGCCACGGCTGCTATTTATCAAATTGGCGTCATTCTCGCTACACCAAATATCCAATTAACCATTGGCGAAGTATGGCTGAAATCAATCGCTAATTGGGCGAAGGTGATGGTTGGTTTGGTAATCCCGTTGTTGTTTATTGCTGCCGTGATTGAAGCCTGGTTCACACCTGCGATCGCATTGTGGATTATTCCGTAGTCAAATTACCATCCTTGCAGGAAGGGCAGCCATGTTTGGTCTGTTTGCATACTTCTGGCAAAAATATAAAGCGCATTTCCAGGAGGTGGTTTGGGTGGTCGCAATAATTTCATCCCAGAATCCTGGACAGTTCTCCCCCCTTTTCTATGATTGCAAACAGAGCAGGCTGTCACGAGGTTTTCCCACGAGAACTCTCCCCCCAAACGCTTGGGGATGACATGATCCACTGTAAGTGTGGATGCTTGATTACCGCAGTACTGGCAGGTGTGATGATCCCGCCGGAAGATCTCTTTGCGGGTTAAATGAACCTGTGCTCTGGGTCGATGGATCATTTTTTGAAGGCGGATGACGGAAGGAATCGGGAACTGTTGATTGATGCTATTGATATAACCACGGCCATTGCTTACCAGAGTCGCTTTTTCTGTGAGGATGAGTCCAAACGCGCGTCTAAAATCACAGATATTGATAGGTTCAAAATTTGCGTTCAAAACGAGTACTTGATATGCCATATTATCCCTAAATTAAAATTATAGCAGAATGTAATAAGAACTCGTACGACCATGAAAATATTTATTCAATAAAAGAAATTTTATTTCTTCTTTGTACAAACCATCTATGTACAAACAACAAATAGGATAGAGAAGATGTATAATCTGATTCATCATTGATTCAGACAGAAAAGGAAATGGGATGAAAATTCTTATCTCTGGTGGTACCGGACTGATTGGCCAGGCACTCATAAATAATTTTGTTCAAGCTGGAGACCAGGTAATTGTTTTAACACGAAGTACAAAAGGGCGAGTTGATAATAACTCCATTCAATATATCCCCTGGGATGCAAGATCGGCAGAGCCTCTTGTTGGGCTAATCCCAGAAATCGACACAGTTATCAATTTAGCTGGTGAAAATATCGGTGAGGGGCATTGGTCAAATGCAAAGAAAGAACGAATTGTTAATTCAAGAGTTTTGGCCGGAAATGCTTTGTCAAGGGCAATCCTGGAGTCTCATCATCGACCTGAAATATTTATTCAAGCTTCAGCAGTAGGATATTATGGTCCAAATGATGAGCAACAATTAGATGAATCATCCCCCAATGGGGCAGGATTTTCAGCTGATGTAGCCAGACGCTGGGAAGAATCTTCAAAAGAACTCGATCCATCTGACGTCCGGCGTGTGATAATTCGTATAGGTATTGTACTTGATCGACAATCCGGCGCACTGCCTTTGATGGTTTTACCATTCAGAATGTTTGTTGGGGGTCCAATTGGAAATGGCCGGCAGTTTGTTTCCTGGATCCATTTACAGGATGTCGTCCGGGCGATTGATTTTGCTGTCCGCAATAAACCCTTAAGCGGTCCTGTAAATCTTACATCGCCGCAATCTTGCACCAACGCAGAATTTGGGAAAGTGATTGGGAAAGTGCTTCGAAGACCATTTTGGTTTCCTACGCCTGCGTTCGCGTTGGAATTAGTACTGGGAGAGAAAAGCACGCTCGTTCTGGATGGACAAAAAGTCTATCCAAAAAACCTGCTTGAAAATGGATTCCAATTCAAATATCCAGACTTAGAGAGCGCTCTAAGAAACATTTACCATCAGTAAAAGCGAAAAATATTTTCTGGTTTTGCGCTAAATTGACTAATTGAACATAAATACTCTGTAGTCTCACTTTGCCAGGTTCAATTCATGTTAGAATTGCGAATACTTAATTTGAAAGGTGGTATTGATAGAATGAAAATTATAAACAGCGCTTTTGACGAACTTAAATGGCGAGGTATGATATTTGACTACGTCGATGGAATTGACAGCATTCTAAGTGAGAAAAAAGTTACTGTTTATAACGGATTCGATGCTACAGCTGATAGTCTGCATGTTGGACACATGGTTCCATTATTAGCGCTGGCAAGATTGCAGCGATTTGGTCATCATGCAATTGCCTTAGCTGGTGGTGGAACAAGTATGATAGGTGATCCCAGCGGGAAATCAGCAGAAAGACAACTTCTCAGCCGTGAAATCATTGAAGGGAATGTTGAAACCATCAAACATCAATTGTCGCATTTTCTTGATTTTAAGGTGAAAACAAATCCTGCGCGGGTATTAAATAATGCTGACTGGCTCATGGAGTTGGATCTAATCGAATTCCTGCGCGATATTGGTAAACATTTTACGATCAATTACATGCTGGCAAAAGACTCGGTCAGGTCGAGAATCGACAGGGAAGAGGGCATATCATTCACTGAATTCAGCTATATGTTGCTGCAATCATATGATTATCTTCACCTATATCAGAATGAGAATTGTATATTGCAAACTGGAGGGAGCGATCAATGGGGAAATATCACCGCCGGATGTGAACTGGTACGTCGTATTACTGGTCAATCAGTTTTTGGGATGGTATATCCGTTGATTACCAAGTCGGATGGCACTAAATTTGGAAAAACTGAGTCTGGGTCCGTATGGTTAGATCCCAAACGGACATCACCTTATAAATTTTTCCAGTTCTGGTTGAATACAGATGATAAAGACGTAATTAATTACCTGAAATATTTCACATTTTTATCAAAAGATGTGATTGATGCGTTGGAATTTTCTGTTGCAGAAAAGCCAGAAGAAAGAGATGCTCAGAAAAGGCTTGCCAAAGAAATCACCACTATTGTTCATGGTGAGACCGCCCTGAGCAGAGCGGAACAAGCCACTCAAGTTCTATTTGGTGGCAGTCTAGATGGATTAACCGGTTCAGATATCCAAGAAATCTTCGCAGACGTGCAGTCTACAAAACTATCCAGAACTGATTTTGAAGGTGAAGGAAAAATGATGATCGACTTATTGGTCGATTGTGGTGTGGCAAAATCCAAAGGCGAGGCGAGAAGGTCGATTCAGGAAGGTGGCATAAACCTCAATAACAATCGTGTTATTCAAATTGATTATCGTATTCAGGTGGATGCTTTGATTGACAATCGATACTTAATTCTGAGAAAGGGTCGCAAGAATTACCATCTATTGAAGGTTGCCTAGTTTCTTAAGTAGCATACTCAATAGAGCTTAATTGCTTCCGGATGTTAGAAGCTGTTCCATCATTTGACGTCCAAGATCTCTCGCTTCCTGCGCAGAGCCGTTTTCAAGTGTCAATACAAAAACCAGAGGGGCCGCTTGCCAGTCAGGTAAAGTGCCAGTAATATACCAGTTCGTTTGATTCTCCGTGGCAGCATTTGAGGAGGTGATTTCCCAGGCGGGATAATCCATGCGACTAAAGAAATTGGCAGTTTGATTGGCAAATAGAGGGTCCATTGTGCGGGAGGACTCGTTGGATGCAAATATTACCCAACCCTGTTTGGGTGTATTCAGTGCATTCGACAATCGCGGGTATGGCATCAGGCCTGCATTGGAGAACACAGCAACTGACCTGGCGATTTGTAGTGGTGATAATAATGTATTGGAAAGGGATTGTAGCGATTCGGAATCCAATAAAGGCGCAGGTTCAAAAGGTAGTTCAAATATATAGTTGTCGCTCCAACCGAATTCCTGAATAATTTCATTCTCTTTCCCTTCTGCCATGATTGAATTTAGGAACTGATTGGCATTTTCACAGCCATTCATCAGTGCTGTCAGCAAGTGGCTTTTATCCAGGTTACTGAGCGGAAGTGCACAATTTCCTGTTTCAAAGAAATTTTTGCTATCTACATCGATTGAATTTTCAAGTAAATAGGCATATGTGAATAATCCAACCAGATTCCCAATTTCATATTTTCCCTGAGTTCCACGGTTGATAAGCGGTGCATTTTCACTTATGGAAAGTTCATCCCAATTTTCATCCAGTTGAGAAAGAGTGAAGCTGGGGGAAGACCACAAACCCAGGATTTCACCTGTTTTTGCATTCATGATTACTGCAGCTCCCTGGTATTCAGCAAAAGTTTGGACTAATTGTCTTTGTCTAGCGAGGTCAATAGTAGTTCTGATATCAACTCCATCTGGCGGGCGGGCGTAAAGCAATTGATTCCACCAAATATCTGAAGTAGGAATTCCTGCTGATCCGCGCAGATATGCATCCATACTTGCTTCTAATCCGCTTTGTCCTAGAAACGGGTGGTTATACCCTGCAGTTGTTGATAGAGAAGGTTCGAGCAAAATACGTTCAAAAGATCCTCGATAACCTGAGGTGATTAAAATTGGATTATTTTGGCGATCCAGTAAATCTCCTCGAGGAACATAGCGGTCGTTGATTACTTTACGTAAATTGTCATCTCTTGAAAGCAATCCGTCTGATCTGATCGTAGCCCAATAGGTTGTGATCAACGAAATAACAATGAAACAGATCACAATCAATGAATAGGTGAAGATGTAAGGTTGTGCTTCCTCCTGGACGACAGACCGGGATGTCTGATGTTGGCTAATCCAAAGTAAGATCAGTACAGACACAAATACAGTTAACAGTGATGAGCCACCATAGGAAATAAAAGGGAGAGTCACGCCGGTGAGTGGCAGAAACCGTGTGTTCCCACCGATAATTAGAATTGATTGGAAGGATAGGAAGACTATAATACCTGAAGCCAACAATCTTTGATATTGATTTCTTCCCTTAATCGCAATTGAAAATCCCCTGTATGAAAGAAAAGCAAACAGGCTGATGATAAACAGGCTGCCGAACAACCCTAATTCTTCACTAATGGCAGCAAATATGAAATCAGAAATGGCTACTGGTACAATCCCCGGACTACCCAAACCAGGGCCAGAGCCCAGAATAAACCCAGCAGCTATCGCCTGAATAGATTGGATGATCTGATAAGAACCTCCGGATGGATCAACCCAGGGATTTAACCAACCATCAATGCGAATTTGAATAACACTAAAATTTCGATAACCAAAATATCCTGCGATTGCAATGATCATAAAAAATATAAATACTGACCGTTTTTTACCGGAAACGATAAAAATAAAAAACATATATATAGTCAAGAAGATGGTAGCTGTTCCCAAATCCCGCTGTGCAAAAAGTATCAAAATCGCTGCAACGACCATTACAAAAGACGAAACAAGTAATACCGAAAGATTCTTCCTTAAAGCCCAGTTATCAGCAAAAAATGCTGCCAGATAAATGATAAATAAAAGTTTCAAAGGTTCAGAAGGTTGGAAATAAATTCCACCCCATCCCAACCAGAGTCGTGGGCCTTCTCCTCCTGGGTAGATGCCAAACACGAAGGTTAATCCGGTAACCAGAAGTCCAACTGTCAACCAGATATATTTATAGCGACGTAATTGATTGATGACTGCTGGAAACTTCATACCCCAAAATAAAATGATTGAGCCAAAACTGAACCAGATTAATTGGCGCCATCCAAAAGAAGTGGACAGACGGAAGATTGTCATCAGACCGATTCCGGTCAATATAAAAACAATGGGGATAATGTATGGATCGCGATTTGGCAAGTGACGGGTACTGGCTTTGTGAACTAAGAAACTGGCAACTAGCCATACCAGGAAACCAATCCATTGTTCCCAGTTGATTGGAGTTTCCCAATCTAATGTACGAATAACTGGTGCGAAAGTGAGCACCGCACTGTATAAAAATAGAATTACGCCACCCAAAAAGAAGAGGCTGAATTGAAGTCGATCTCTATCATTAAAGAAAAGATGTTTAATTTGGTTCACTGTAAATATTTATTGATGAATATGCTAAGTTTTTCTTTCTCACTCGAATCTATATAATCCGGGTTGGTTGTTAAGGCACTTGCGAGTGCTTGCTGGCAGCCACAATCATAAGGCTCATGTTTTTTAATGAGGTTCAATATCGAATGGTTTGCCACCTCACCATTTTTCTTGAGGATTTTTAATATCATTTCAACAGTTACTGTCTCTTCGTGCATGTGCCAGACATCGTAATCAGTTACATGCGCAAACGCTGCATAACACATTTCCGCCTCTCGGGCTAGGAAAACTTCCGGTGAAGTAGTCATGCCAATAATGGACATTCCCCAGGAGCGGAATAAATTCGATTCTGCTTTGGTTGAAAAGCGTGGTCCTTCGATTGTGACCAATGCTCCAACCTTGTGAACGACTGCTCCAGTCTCAACAACCGACTCATATAATAACTGGGACAGGTGAGGGCAGAATGGATCAGCAGCACTCACGTGGGCTACCAACCCTGTCTTGAAAAATGTTCTTTCACGATTCTTTGTGAAATCGACTATTTGATCAGGGATCACAATATCGCCAGGGGCAAAATCTTCCCTCAAAGAACCGCAGGCTGAAATTGCGATAACATTTTTAACTCCTAATTTCTTGAGTGCAAAAATATTAGCCCGGTTGTTAATTTCAGAAGGAGGAATGCGGTGACCGATTCCATGGCGTGCTAAAAAGGCTATTGTTTTTCCTTCTACCGTAGCAATGAAGATGGGTGAGCTGGGTAAGCCATATGGGGTTTCCGTCACCAGTTCTTCCTGTATGGCAACACCTTCCATTTGATAAATACCTGTTCCTCCAATGACACCCAGATCAATTGTGTAAGACATTGGTTCCTCCTTCAAAGAATTAGTTAATGGGAATTTATGGTATGAACGATTAATTTAATATTGCCAACTTGCAACATATCATTGTCAGCCAAAATGCAAGGTTGATCGATGCGTTCATCATTCAGGAATGTACCATTCGTTGAATTCAAATCATGGATCCACCAATTTTGATCGATTAAATATAATCTAGCGTGCTGTGCTGAGATTGTTTCATCCTGAATAAGCACTTTGCAATTTGGGTCCCGACCCAAAAGTACATCAGTTTGTTTGATCACAAACGCTTCCTGCTCCGGCTTATCCTTATAGGAAATGCGAATACTGGATGATAAGTCGGGGGAAAGAAGCTTAATTTGCGTTCTTAATTGACGCCAGGTTGTTAAAAAAAGCAAGCCTACAAATCCTAGTAAAAAAATTGCCAGGATAATTCTTAGGATAAGCACAATAATTGCTGTCATTTTGAATCTACAATTCTAGGAATTTCTGCAGTGGAACCGTGGTCAATTTCATGTGAGTCACTTTCCTCTCCATAAACTAAAGGATAATTCGCGATGGAAATTACATCTCCTGGTCGCAGCATAGCTTGTTTTATTCTAATGCCATTTATAAAAGTACCAGAAGTCGAGTTTAAATCAAAAATCACAAAATTTCCATTGATATTCCGGATTTGTGCGTGGTTCCTACTGATTGTGGGATCATCAATGATTAAGTGATTATCATTTTTTCTGCCGATTTGGGTAAATGCTACCGTTAATGGGAAGATATCTTTATTGGGCAAGAGGAGGTAAGCATCCCTACTGATCATTCTATTCTTACCTTCACCCGGGTGAGTTTTTAATACAGCCGTCTTCTCGATTTCATGTTTCACTGAATAGAAATTAATTCTGTATTCGTTAATATCAGGAAATTCAGGATCAGAAAAGAATTCTACACTTATTTCGCCACTGAAATTTATATCGTACTCCTCAGCACTTTCAGTTAATGTCTTTTGGATTTCCTGGATCCATTGTGGATCAGCATTGAAATTATTGTAGACATCTGGATGAACTGAAATTGAATATATATTGGGTAAGGGTTCATTATTATCGATTGCTTTAATTACCAGATCACGCATTTCATGAATGATTGCAATAGCAACTGATTTTTGAGTTGTATTCCAGGGAAAAATTAGGATACTACTCTCTATCAAGCCCTGCAGTCTTTTCTCAATTTCCTCAAATAAAGTTCTCATCATCTATAATTATAAAGGGAAAGGAAAAACAAGCAATGATGCCGGAAAAAGAGCAAGGGTATGAAGAAATTGATCATACAGCAGATATTGCGTTTCGTATTTGGGCAACCACCCTGGATGAATTGTTCAAGTTGGCTGTTGATTCGATGAATAGTGTGACCGATATTGTTTATGATGAGAATGATTCCGGAAATTACGAAGATTTCAGTATTCAAGATGTTGATTTAGAAAGTATGCTGGTTTCACTTTTGAATGATTGTAATTATAAAATTCAACAAGAAATGATTTGCTCCAGAATTTCTGAAATCTATGTTGAAAACGAGAAGATTAGAGGCAAATATTTTCATCAGGGAATTAAAAGTTTCAACAAGGAAATTAAAGCTGTCACATATCACAAACTCAATATCCAGCATTCCAGAGGAAGTTATGCTGTGGAGATTGTTTTTGATGTATGATGTGAGGGGAGAGATATGGTTGCCTTAACAGATTTTAAAAAGATAAGGGATTATGAATGGGAAATTCCTCAACACTTCCGTTTTGACATGCGCGTACCTGTAAGATTTTTTGCGACCAAACAATTACTTGAACAAAGTCTATCTGATTTATCTGTTGAACAGGCCATCAATGTTTCCACTCTACCCGGAGTCGTTGGGTCGGTTGTTGTCATGCCCGATATGCATCAAGGCTATGGATTTCCAATTGGCGGTGTAGCAGCCACTGATTTTTCGACCGGTGTTATCTCACCAGGGGGAATTGGCTATGACATTAATTGCGGAGTGCGATTACTGTCTTCACAAATTTCGTATGAGAGTGTTAAGAGGCAGATTCAGTCACTAGTTATTGCTTTAAACCAGCATTGCCCGAGTGGTGTTGGATCAGAGGGTGGAATTCATTTGACTCATAAAGAGCTGGATGCAGTGTGTGAGGAAGGCTCACGGTGGGCACTGAAGCAGGGATTTGCTACCCAACAGGATTTACGAAGAACTGAGGAGTGTGGCTGTATTCCTGGCGCGAACGCGAAAAAGTTAAGTGATAGGGCTAAGAAAAGAGGATTACCCCAATTAGGAACCCTTGGCAGCGGAAATCACTTTATTGAAATTGACCTGATCGACCAAGTTTTTGACGAAAAAACAGCTGAAATCTATGGCTTGAAACAGGGTAATCTGGCAGTGATGATCCATTGCGGATCACGTGGTCTTGGTCATCAGGTTTGTAGCGATACCGTTCAAGCTTTTCAAAAGACTATTCATCAATATGGGATCAAGATACCGGACCGGGAATTGGTTTGTGCCCCGTTGAATTCAGAAGAAGGTCAGGATTATCTGATGGCCATGCAGGCTGCAGCAAATTATGCATTTTGTAATCGCCAGGTCCTGGCGCATTTAGCCAGGAGGGCATTTGAACAAGTATTGGCAGGTAAGGTTAACAATTGGCAACTTTTCCAGGTGTACGATATTGCCCACAATATTGGAAAAATTGAAGATCATGTGGTGAACGGAATCTTGCGAAAAGTCTGTGTTCACCGTAAAGGCGCAACACGAGCGTTTGGGCCAGGGTCTCCAGGGCTCCCGGATGAATTTTCAATAACAGGACAACCGGTATTGGTTCCGGGGAGTATGGGAACATCCTCCTGGGTGCTGGCTGGTACACAAAAAAGTATGGAACTATCGTTTGGTTCCAGTTGTCACGGGGCTGGACGGAAGATGAGCAGACAAAAAGCGAAAAAAACATTTCGAGGGGATCAACTAAGAGCAGATCTTCAAAAAAAAGGCATTTTCGTTCAGGCTGGCTCGATGTCTGGTTTGGCAGAAGAAGCGCCAACAGCTTACAAAGACGTGGACCAGGTGATTGAAGCTGTCAATGGAGCTGGTTTAGCGCGCAAAATTGCCAGATTAATCCCTTTAGCGGTCGTTAAAGGGTAAATTAGCCTTCCTTTGTCGCAGCGCTGCTAATGGGTGCAATTCTGGCATGGGTAACATACATAAAATCGCTTACTCGCATTTTAATATTCAATCCTCTTTGACCACCGGACACAAGCATCCATTCCATTGCATGGGCGGAATCATCCAATAAAATACGAAAGCCTTTATTGATCAGTGCCAGCGCTGAAATGCCACCTGTTTGCAACCCGGTTATTTGCTCTACTACTTGAGGAGTAGGAAATTCAAGTTTCTTTTCATCGAGAAATTTGGCAATCAATTTCAAGTCAGCGGTTCTATCAGCCGAGACGATTGCCAGAATTGGTTTGCCTGGGTAAACCGGTTTCAAAACAATGGTCTTGAAAACACTCCCTACTGGAACATTTAAGATTCGTGCTGTTTCCTGGGCACTTCTTTTTCCACCAAGGATTTCGAAAACCTCAAAAGGAATTTTTCTGGCTTGTAAAAAACGAGTGACATTGTTCATTGCCAAGCTTATTTTCTCTTATCCAAAACATAGATGGGATTACTGAAGATCCAACCTCTTTTTTTGCCAAGATAATGAACATAACATTCGACCCGATAAATGCCGGGTGATTTTGAGATAAAAGTACAAATCTCCTGGTTATTCCAAACTTTGATCGTATTTCCATTATGGATCAACCGGCACTCACACGCTTCAGGAAGTTTGATCTGAAAAGTTAAAGAAGATTCAAGATTAATCTCATCACCCATGATCGCTGTTTTTTGTTTTCCCTGAGCATAGAAACGAAAACCTTTTGTTGACGCGGGCAAATCATACCCGATAAATGAATTCCCGTGCTGAAATGCATTGATGATTAGTTTCCGGTCGCTGAGGAAATCTCCAGAGGGTGGATTTTGAATAAACAAATGGTTATTAACACATCGAAAATGAAATTGATACGGGAAAATGAGAAGTTTAATAAACGCTTTTTTCATCTCCAGTCGATGCGAATCGGAACCACCGACTGCGGTTAGTTTTTTTCCGGATAGCAATAATTCATCCCATTTTTTCAATGATAATGGATGCGGACCCCGCCCATATCCGCTCGGGAAAAAAACATTCACCAGAAGTTGCAACCAGTTTCTCGATTCGTTTTTTAATTCACTGAGATGGTTCCAAATTTCAATTCCGGTGAACCCATCAACAGCCCAATCCTCCCAGGTAATATCAGTTTCATTCACCTGTGGCAAGGGGCTTTCAAAAGGATGCGCAAGAAAGGATAATCCACCGTTTTTATTCACTTGATTGATCAGATGTTGAGGATTAGAAGCATAATTACAGAGCTCCTTCGTTTGGCCGAAAGTGAGGAGATGATTCTTTTGAGGGTCTCTGGTTTTATCGTGGATTTCCTCACCCACAATTACCAGGATCTTCTTTCCATTTTTTTTGTAGTAACCTTCCAAATCATGAATTAACACGTTATGGTCAGTGATAATCAAACCGTCCAAGCCAGATTCAATCCCTGCTTCGGCTATTGTTTGATGGGTCCAGCTACCATCAGAATAAACACTATGATTATGAAGGTTTATGACGAATTCTTCCACAGGTTGACTATTTTCCCTTTTAAACGTTATAATTTGATCTGTTATTTCTCAGGGTAACCTGAAATCTTGATTGGAGGATGAACGTGGTTTTATACATAGATGTGGCTTTGATTATAACTTCAGTTGCGCTGATTATCAGTGTAATTATGCAAAATAAAGGGGTAGGGTTGGGAGGTCTAACTGGTGGTGACGCAGGTGGTGTATTCACTGCCCGACGCGGTATTGAAAAAACCTTATTTTATATCACCATTGGATTAAGTGTTTTATTTTTCATTTTGACCATTGCTGCGGTGATTATTCGCAATTAATAAATAGAGATCAAACTGATTTACCAAATTCATAGAACCATCCTGGGCGATTCAATACTGAAAAGATGGTCGCCCTATTTTCTTTAAAGATAAACCTTATGAAAAAATTACGTTGGCAATTACTCATCATTTTTCTCACCGGTCTGGTTGTTGGAATTCTTTTAATCAATGAGAAACCAGATGCATCCTCCTCTGTTATTGTTCCTGAACCACAGCAGGGTGGTGTGTATACCGAGGCATTGATTGGAAAATTCCAGAGACTAAACCCAGTATTGGATTATTACAACTCTGCAGATCGGGAAATTAATCGCTTGTTATTCAGCAGGATGATTACTTTTGAAGAACGTGGTATCCCCAAGTTAGAGTTAGTGGAAACCTACGGTATTTCTCAAGATGGTACCATCTACAATATTACCCTGCGACCGGACGTGAAGTGGCATGACGGTAAACCTTTAACGACCAATGACATTTTATTCACCATCAATATGTTCAAAGATGGTGAAGGGGTTGTACCAGAGGATATTCGATCTTTTTGGACAGCCATTGACGTGAAAACATTGAGTGAGACGACTATTCAATTCCGGTTGGAGGAACCGTTTGCACCATTCCTGGATTACCTTTCATTTGGTATTTTACCTGAGCATTTGTTAGGGGATTTGAGCTTTGATCAAATGATCAATTCTGGCTTTAATTTACAACCTGTTGGGAGTGGCCCTTACGAATTTGAAGGATTAATTACTGAGGATAATCAAATTAAAGGGATCATTCTTAAGTCCAATGAAGACTATTTTGAAAAACCACCGCTCATTGAACAAATGGTGTTTCGATATTATGAAAACTCAGCGGATGCCCTTAAAGCTTTTCAGGATGGTCTGGTACTTGGAATTAGTAAAGTTGACTCATCAATTTTAGAGGATGTTTTAGTTGATCCTGATCTGTCTTTATTTACCGCCAGAGAACCACGATTAACATTGATCTTCTTCAATCTTAAAAATCAGGAAGTACCGTTTTTCCAGGATATCAATATACGAAAAGCGCTATTTTCCGGTTTGAATCGTCAGAAGATGATTGATAAAATCTTTTCCAGCCAGGCAATTATTGCAGACGGACCCATTTTGCCGGGCACCTGGGCATACTATGATGGCATAAAACCAGTGGAATTTGATCCAAATCTGGCCATACAATTTATTAAAGAAGCTGGATATGTTCTGGGTGGTGAAAACTCGACCATTCGGGCAAAGGATGGAGTGGAGTTTCGCTTTGAACTATTGTATCCCGATGATGAGGTTCACCGTCAAATAGCGGAATTGATACAACAAAACTGGGAAGCTTTAGATATCTCGGTAAATATTCGGGGTGTATCTTACTCTGAGTTAATTAATTCCTACCTCAATCCACGTTCATACCAGGCAGCATTAATCGACCTGGATTTGTCCTGGACACCTGATCCGGATCCTTACCCATTTTGGGATCAGGTACAGGCAACCGGTGGGCAGAACTACTCACAATGGGATAATTTTGTTGCCAGCGATTATCTGGAACAGGCCCGAGTAACAACCAATTTGATAGACAGATCATTATTCTACCGTAATTTCCAGGTTGTTTTTGAAGAAGAACTACCTGCGCTTCCACTTTTTTATCCGGTCTATAATTTTGCTTTATCAACTCAGATTCAAGGCGTTACTGTAGGCCCATTGTTCGACACCAGTGACCGATTTATCTCAGTCAAGGATTGGTATCTTCTCGGTCCAAAGCCTGGTAACATCGCCACGCCCTCGCTTGAATCTTCTCAAGAGGATGAGTGATGTGGCAAATTGAGTATGAGGAAGCAATAATAAGAGAGATGCTCTCTGATGGGGATGCATTTCTTTTTTCAGATGTGATTTATTGGCAACTGAATTTATCCAGCAAAGATTTTTCACCAGCACAACGACGATTGAGAATCAGCGCAGGTCGTTTGTTGATTTCTATTATGCTACTCAAGCACTATAAAGAAGATGGTCGAGAGGTAATTTTAACCCAACTACTAGAAAGAATTAACAAATGGTCTGCTAATTGGCAAAAAAAAGTTGCCCGGGAATTGCCAGTGAGAATTCGTCAATGGAATCAGTTAATCACTGATTTACGTGTGGATTCTGATTTTTCTCAACCGCAGATGAATAATCAACTTCAAATTCGATTGATGATCGGGTTACTCTTGGATGAATTAACCGCTATGGAGCGGGAAAAATTTTTACCCCTTACTGAAAATTTAGATAACAGGTATAAAAATTTGACGGTAGGAAATGGTTTTGTTTGGAACAATGAATTAATTGAAATTTTCCCATCTGATAAATTTTGGTATTTGTATCGAAAATTAGGGCACCCTGGAGGGATAAAATGAAATTTTACACGAAAACTGGTGATGATGGTACGACAGGATTGTTGGGCAGCCAGCGCGTAAAAAAATTTGATCTACGCATGGAGGCGATTGGTTGTTTGGATGAAGCAAATGCTGCTTTAGGACTTTGCAGGGCTTTTGTGTGTTCTATTGAAATTCAGGAAATTATATTAATAATTCAAAAACAACTTTATCAGGTAATGGGTGAAGTTGCTTCAGAAAAGGATGTCGCCGAGAAATTCAGGTCGATTAATCAAGAGAGTATCACCTGGATTGAAAGTACAATTGAAAAAGTTAGTCAAAATACCAGCATTCCGACTGAATTTATTGTTCCCGGTGATACCAAGGGAGGCGCATTTCTGGCTTTATCAAGAACTGTTGTGCGCCGTGCAGAAAGACGATTGGCAGAATTACTCGATCAAGACATTATAGAGAATCAGGATTTATTGATATTTCTCAATCGCTTATCCTCATTATTGTTTATTTTGGAATTATACGAAAATTTTGTTTCAGGAAAAGGTGAACAAACTTTGGTGAAATAATGCATCTAACCGGGACAATTAT
The DNA here is from genome assembly GCA_942491385.1 of uncultured Anaerolineaceae bacterium. Classification (GTDB taxonomy): domain Bacteria; phylum Chloroflexota; class Anaerolineae; order Anaerolineales; family Anaerolineaceae; genus UBA6170. Next base: position 172,557 of record CALOAF010000011.1, read on the forward strand.
CAATGTAGCTACCATTTTGCTCGGCGGGGGATTGGGTTTATTACTAGGAAATCGATTGCCTGAAAAAGTTCGTTATACGGTGATGATGGCTTTAGGATTGTTTACGTTTGCATATGGAATTCGTTTGTTCATGCAAACAGGCAATGTCCTGGTGGTTCTCATCAGTATGTTAATTGGGGTTTTGTTAGGTGAGTGGTGGCGGATTGAGGATGGCTTATCACATTTAGGTGTTTTTCTTGAAAGAAAATTCAACCGGAAGAATGGTGTGGAGAGTGCGAAATTCATTCGAGGATTTCTGACCGCTTCTTTACTCTTTATGATTGGGCCTATGGCAATCTTGGGGTCATTTCAGGATGGTCTGACCGGTGATTACAATACACTGGTCATCAAATCTATCATGGATGGATTTGCAGCCATTGCGTTTGCATCCAGTTTAGGCATCGGCGTATTATTTTCCAGTGTGGTGATTCTCGCATATCAGGGGGGGCTTTCTCTTTTGGCAACCCAGTTGCAGCCTATCATGTCAAATCAGGTTTTGGCCGAGTTCAGTGCCATTGGTGGAATCATGTTGATGGGGATTGCTGTCAGCAGTTTATTGGAAATCAAGAAAATCAGAGTTGCCAACTTCCTACCGGGCTTTATCGTCTTACCATTGATTATCTGGTTATTTAATTTATTGAGAATTTATTAAGAATTAAACCCCAATTGGAAAATACCTTTGTACTGGTAAAGAGAGTTGATTTATTTTCCTAATAGTTCATCCAGGGTGGCGAATAAGGCATCGCTATAAACCAGTTTCCCATTGATGAGAAATGTAGGGGTGGCATTTACACCGGCAGATTTTCCATAACGCAACCCTTCCTGGACATTTTCGTTATAGCGATTGCTGTTCAAACAAGTTCGGAAATTACCTTCATCCAATCCCAATGAACCCGCAAAAGCTACCAGGCGTTTATCACTAAAATTACCGGCATTTTCACCGTTCCAATTCAGGAACAATGTATCGTGATAATTCCAGAATTTACCGTCTTCATCAGCACAATAGGCTGCTTCTGCTGCCTGAATTGATTCATTGCCAAGAAAACTGAATGGCACATACTTGAAAAAAACATCTCCAGTGGCTACATAACGTTTAATAAAGTCCTCTTCATAATTTTGCCAGAAACGATAGCAGGCTATACATTGAAAATCTGAAAATTCCTCTACAACGATAGCAGATTCAGGATTACCCATGCTTAATCCTGAAGTTTCCGGTCGTGTCTTTTCTTCAATCATTTTAATTTCCCCAATGGGCTTCTGAGATTGATAAATGACAAATGCAGAAATGAGCAGTGATAGAAAAATTACACTGATTAAAACAATACGACGTTGACTTTGTGCTTTTTGAATTCGCTTTTTTCTAATTTCCTGCTTTTTACCCATTAATTAACCTCCAGGTTACCATGAATAATAATCCTTAAATGGATAAAATCAACCCGAAATGTAGAGTTTAAAGGAGGTTATTAATTTTACGAAGAAGAACAGGATATTTTTCTTTCTTTTGGATAAAACCCATTCGTGAATACAAGGCCTTCGATGATAAATTATCATCCTGTGTGTTTACAGTTATTTTATGGATCCCGGTTTTCGAACAATGGGAAAATAAATCCATCAAAAGAGCTCTGCCGATTTTTTTCCCCTGGAATTGAGAATCAACAGCCAGACGTGCAAGATGGGCGGAGGACAACGATTCTGTGCTCATCTGGTACCCGATAATTTTTCCCTGATATACCGCGATGGTCGAGTAACCTGATTGTTGATATGCTTTTTGCATAGAGACGATCGGTAATTGCCAGATTGGCGCGAAGCAGCGCGCATCCAACCTGGCAACTTCATCTAAATCATCAAATTTTACCGGGTGGATTTGTAAACCGGGGATTGGTGACGAAGGAGGGATGATCTGGTTTATCCATTCCAGCAAAATGATGTTTTGATGGACATGAAATGACTGTGTCATTAACAATTCTACAAACCACTGCTGCATCCCCAAAACCGCAATGACGGATAATTTTCCCTGGGATGAGAAGATAATTCTATTAAAAAGAAGATTCCAGATATCCTTGCGTGAATATAGTGATGAACACGCAAATAATCGTACCCATGCAATATCATTTACTTCACTTGGAGCTGCCAGGCAACCAACAATTTCCTCTTTGTGAAGCGCAATAAAAAATGGCTGGGTACCTAACCAATTGAGCACCGGTTGCCAATCCAGGTGTTGGTGAATAAAAAATTCATATTTTAAAAAGAATTCAATTTTTGTTTTGTCACTCTGATCGGCAGGACGAATTTCTAAAATTGAATTCATTTTTTACAGAATATTAAGGGTTACCAATTTTCAAAACAATGTCGGTCAATTTTTTCAGGATTTTCTCTCTCGTGGAAAGCTTTGGCAAATTTTGTAAGGCAGCGGTCATACTTCCCAGAGCGTCCAATTGTTCACCGCGCTGGACTTGAAGAGCAGATATCCTTTTAAGCACATATGCTCGCGATTCCTTTTCCCCGGCTATCTTAAGTTTTTCAGCGGCAATTTCATAATACTCTAAAGCCTGATCTTTTTTACCCAAATTTTCCAATGCAGAAGCCTGGTTCCCCAAAGCCAACCCATAATTTTTCCAGTCCTCAGATACTTCAAATACCAGGTGGGTATCTTTGGCAAGGTCAAAGGATTTCTGTGGATCACCTGCCAGCAGATATGCAACACTGGCATTGTTTTTCATTTCTGCTGATTTAGTTAGATTATCAGATTCCTGATAATTTCCAGCAATTGTTTCAAACAGCCGGGCGGCTTCTATGTATTTTTTTCTTTTGAAGAAATTATTTGCTCGGTCAATTTCAGCATTTATATTCATTGCAATTATAGTGTTATTTCTAACAATCCCTCGGCGACCAGGCGTAATTTTTTTACGTCTAATTCGCTCAATTTTATCGCCAGGTCAAGGTAAGGAGCATTGATGGGTTTGATAATAAATTCCCGAAACTCCTGGGGTAGGTCTTTCAGGCGATTAATTTCAGCATTTTCTTTACGCCAGGCACCTATTTTCCCTTGATTATCAAAGAAATCCTCAATCTGGCAATTTAAGCACCTGGCAATTATCTCCAGAATCGGGACAGGAATTTCCACTTCGCCATTTTCATATTGTGAAAGTAGATCATGATCCATATCGCATTTATCAGCAAGCTCTTCACTTGAAATTTGGTTTTCCTGACGTTTCGATTTTATGTTTGTACCAATGATTTTGTTTCTAATTCTTAATAGTTTTTGAAATTTTTCATCTAAATCATCTTTGACATCATTTTTTAGAATTTGTTTTCCCCAAAAGTGTTCCAAAGGTAGTTGATAGGTGAAAGCGAGAATTTCCAATTCGGGCAAGCTGGGAGATAAATTGCCATTTTCAAAATCTCCTAGACGATCTTCTGAAATTCCTGTTTTATTTGAAATTTCAGTGATTGAGAAATCTTTTGACAAACGAGCATCCATTAATAAAAGCCCTAATTTTTTACTTCGAATTTGGATATATAGTTTATTATTCTTCATCATGCTTCTCCCTGATTGTCGGTTAGAAGTATTTTATTAAAAAATTATAGCAGCAATTTATCTTCGTTGGCGACCACCAGATAACATTTGGGAAACATTGGCTCCAAACACTTCAGGTCCCAGTTTAAACCCACTCTGTTCAAGCCGTGGAGTGAAGAATGGTCGAATGCCTGTCGGTTTAAGCTCGCCTATCACTTTTCCATCTGGTGTGGTTCCAGTTTTTTCGAACTTGAATATATCTGTCATTACAATCGTTTGACCTTCCATTCCTGAAACTTCGGTGATGGAGGTTATTTTTCTGGTACCATCTGTCAATCTGGATTGTTGAACAATCAGATCCAATGCACTGGCAACTTGCTCACGAATGACCCCAACCGGTAATTCCACGCCAGCCATTAAACACAATGTCTCCAACCTGGAAAGCGCGTCGCGCGGAGAATTGGCATGTAGGGTTGTCAAAGAGCCATCATGACCAGTGTTCATGGCTTGTAACATATCCAGTGCTTCACCTCCTCTGACCTCACCAACGATAATGCGGTCTGGACGCATTCGTAATGAATTGCGCACCAAATCACGTATCGAGACTTGAAATTTACCTTCAATATCGGGAGATTTTGTTTCCATGCGCACGACATGGTCCTGTTGTAATTGAAGCTCAGCTGCATCCTCAATGGTAACGATTCTTTCTTTGGATGGAATAAAACCCGATAATACATTCAAAAGCGTAGTTTTGCCAGATCCGGTACCACCAGATACCATAATATTTAACCGGGATACAACACATGCCTCTAAAAATGTAGCCATGTTTCTGGTAATAGAACCCAATTCGATCAGTTGGTCAACGGACAATCTTCCTTTTTCAAATTTTCGAATTGTAATTGTCGGGCCGTCGATTGCCACAGGTGGAATGACTGCGTTTACCCGGGAACCGTCTGGTAAGCGGGCGTCAACGGTTGGTGAATCCGAATCAATTCTTCGTCCAAGAGGTAAAATGATCTTATCAATAATTCTGAGAACTTCATTATCATCTTCGAATTTGATTCCGGTTTTCATCAATTTTCCGTTTTGTTCAATATAGATGGCATTTGAGCCGTTTACCATCACTTCACTGATCGTATTATCTTCCAGTAAGGATTGAAGTGGACCAAAGCCTAAAATATCGTCCAATACTTCCTTGAATAATTGCGCTTGAATTGTTTGAGGCAATTTCAGGTTCAGGGACTGATAAGCAAGTTTCAGTGTGTTTCTTACAAATTCATCTCTTTCACGATAGATAGGGCGTTTGCTCTCCAGCTCTCTGTCAATCATCGTCAGAATATGTTGTTTTAGTTTCATGAAATCAGTTGGGTTCATTGACATTTCACCATTATTTCTCGATTATTTCATTAGTAGGTAAGATCCAGATAATTTGATCAATATTAATCGCCAAAAAATTCGTTTTATAAAGAACTTTTTCATCAACATCCAAAATTTCTGCGTTGGTTAAGGCTAAAAAATGATTGCTTTCATTGATTTCGTCCAATAATCGCAGGTCTATTTGAACATGAAGTTCACCTTTTATCATTTGTGTTGTTGTTTGAACGAAAACTTCATTTTGATCTTTGGTAATTTTGGGTGTAAATATCTTTCCTTTTTCTTCAAATTGGGTTTCCATTTTTCCTCTTTTTATTTAGAAGTGTCATTCGGCGGCATAAGATACCCAAGACCTGATCGTGTGACAATGTGAACGGGATTGTGAGGATCCTTTTCTATTTTTTGTCGTAATCTGGCAATACTAACCCAAAGAATCTCTTTATCCTGACGGTATTGTGGCCCCCAAATAGCGGATAACAGTTCCTCGGATGATAAAACTTTACCCACATTATGGGCAAATTGTATTAACAATTTGTATTCGGTCGCGGACAAGTAAATTGGTGATTCTTCCCGCCAGATTTCAGCTCTTGCCAAATCAATTTTCAAATCTCCGTTCTCGAAAAACCGGGTAGCCTTGGAAGTTTCGGATGTCTGTGAGCGCCGTAACACAGAGCGAACCCGAGCGATAAGTTCTGTAGCAGAAAATGGTTTTGCGACGTAATCATCAGCCCCTGAATCGAGACCCTTCACACGATCTCTTTCTTCGTTTTTGCCAGTCAACATAATGACGGGAATATCACTGAATTGACGAATACGCTCCAGAGTAGAAAAACCATCCAATTTTGGCATCATCACATCCAGAATGACCAGGTCTGGGTGTTTCTTTGAGACCAGATCAAGACACTCTTCCCCATTTGTTGCCGTGATGACTTCGTACCCTTCAGTACCCAGATTAATTTCAAGCAGGTGTCGATAAAGTTTTTCATCATCCACTACTAATATTTTTGTACCTTTTGTCATAAGAACCTCCGGGTTGTAAGAAATCTAAATATCATTAAACGGTAGAAAGACATGGATGGTTGTTCCTTTGCCTGGGATCGATGTAGCTTTGATGTTTCCTTGATGTGCTTCAATAATCTTTCTGCAAATAAATAATCCTAAGCCTGAACCACGTGTATCTTGCGAATGTACTTCAGAGCGATAAAATCTATCGAAAACTTTTTCCAGGTCTTTCGTAGGGATACCAGGACCTGTGTCTTTCACATCGACTGTAATGCCGTGCGATTCTCTGTAAACTCTAAATAGCAATGGTTTTCCTGAGGCATATTTATCTGCGTTCGACACCAGGTTGTCAAACACCTGTTTTAAGCGCCGAGGATCTCCTTGCAAGGTAGGCAATTCCTGACGAATATCCAGATTAATTTGAATATCGGGATGATGCACACTGGCATGAGAAATCACATCCTTAAGCAAGGCGTCGATCCGTAATAGTTGCTTATTCAATGTCGCATTCCCTGATTGCAAGCGAGAAGAATCCAAAAGATTGTCTATCAAGTCTTTTAATCGATCCGTCTCCTGATCAATAATTTGTAAAAATTCCTTTTGATCTGCGTTACTCCAACTGGTGTCCTGGCGCAATAGTGTGGTTGTATACCCTTTGATAAAGCCAATCGGGTTCTTTAATTCATGTGAAAGGGTTGAAATAAAATCATCCTGAATTTGCAATGTTTGGATATGTTCCTGTAACTGATTGATCATGGATTCGCGTTCTTGGCGCAGAATCATGGATGAAATTTGTGAAGCCATAAATTCAGCGAACTTAATATGATCTTTTGTAAAGACAGGTGTTCCAAAGCGAATGATTGTCACAACGCCCAATCCGGCTTTATCGACATGCAGGGGAAGAGCCAGAATATGAGGTCTTTTCAGGCGATCATTTTCATCTTCAGCAGGTTCGGACAATATCGTTCGATTTTTCTCGATTACTTCCTGGATAGCGCTTTCACCCCAGGCTACATCTGCTTCTTTGGTTTTTCCCCGACCGGTGGCGCGGGCGTAAACTACTTCTAAATCAGAATGAGATTCATTGTACAGAAATACAGCCAGATTATCAAAAATGAAATACGGTCTGATTTCGCTGCAAACGACATCCAGAGCTTGTTTCCAATTGGAAGATTCCCAGCAAATTTTGCTTAATGTATAGAGGGTATCTGTTTTTATGGGTAATAAAGGCTCAATCATTATTGTTTTTCAATCTTTTTAATGAAAATTCAAAAGTGCTTCCAATTTCAAAAAGGGAATCTACATTAAGTGTAGCACCATGTGATTCAATTATCTTCTTAGCCAGTGCAAGTCCCAGGCCAACACCACCAGCTTTCCGGGTTGAGGAGCTGTCTAATTGATGGAATGGTTCAAATATTTCATGGATTCGATCCTTTTGAATCCCAATCCCATTATCTTTGACCTTCAGGTTGACAGTTTCATCTTCTATCAAAATAGAAATCTCAATTGTCGAACCTTTTTTTGAAAATTTTATGGCATTATCAATTAACTGGTTGATTACCCAGGCTATTTTCTTTTGATCTGCATTTACGAGAACAGATTTTGTTTCCGGGATAATTTCAAGGTTGAATTGGTTTTTGATGTGTGTGTGTTGGGAATTTGTGATGATTTCCTGTGTAACCAGCAATAAATCAAAATCAGCGGGGGAGATTATGACCTGCTCATGTTCCGCAAATGTAAACAGGATCAGATCTTCAATTAATCTTTCCAGCCGATTGGTTGCTTTCCCCATAATTTCTAATACTTGTTTTTGATCATCAGATAAAGGTCCCAGATCATTTGACACCAACAAATCCAGATAGCCTTTTATGTGGGTTAAGGGGGTCCTTAATTCATGTGAAATATTGGAAATAAAATTATTTTTGAGCAGGTTTAATTCATTGATTTTATTAAGGGCATCCTGCAGTTCAGCAGTTCGTTGTTGCACTCGATATTCCAACTGGCGGTTACTCTGTTCGAGTGCATCTCGAAAGCGAATCAATTGCTCGGTGATGGCTTCATCCAGTGTATCCTGGTCAATCAAATTCATCTCTACCAGGATTTTTCCAAGAGGAATTTCTTCACCATCTTTAGTCTTTTCTAATTGGGTGAATAAAGCTTTGTTCAAGTCCGGTAAGGTGATAATTTTCTTTTGTACTAAATATTCACCGATTCTGGGTACCAATATTTCAGGCGAAACAATTTTCTTTTTGGAAGCTATCAAAATTCGCCATCCTTCCAGACCCATTCCCCGTTCACCATGGTAGCTAGTGGCAATAGATCGATGAATGATTGCGGGTTTATTTCAAATGGGTCAACCGGTAAAACAATTAAATCAGCGAATTTACCAGCAGAAATATTGCCGATTTTGTCATCCCAGTAAGAAACGATAGCAGGGTTAATGGTATAGGCCGCCAGGGCTTGCTGCAATGAAATTTTTTCTTTCGGGTACCAGCTTTTGTTGGCTGGTTGATCGAATTTGGATCTCGTTAGGGCTGCATAGATTCCTAAAAATGGATTGAAAGATTCAACCGGAGCATCAGACCCAAATATCAGTCTGGTACCACTCTGAATCAGGCTATTGAAAGCATAGGCGTAGCGAGATCTCTCGCCCCACAAATTGTCCGCCATCTCCATATCGGATACCAGATGAATTGGTTGCATGGAAGCAACTATATGTTGGGGGGCTAATCTGATGATATCTTCCTCGGCTAGAACCTGAACATGTTCGATGCGGTGGTGTAAAGCCAGATTGGGATAATGATGTTCGAGTTGTCTGATTTCAGAATATGCATTGACTACAATGCGGTTGGACAGATCTCCAATAGCATGGATAGCCAGAGAGAGGCCGTTTTCAATCGCCATTTTTCCATAATGGACAATTTCGGCTTGTGATAGCATCAACATACCTGAATTATCCGGATCGTTAGCATAGGGTTCCAACATGGCAGCAGTTTGCGTGCCAAGCGCACCATCTGCAAAAAGTTTAACAGGACCGACACGAATGAAATCAGAGCCAAAGCCAGATCGCAACCCTGTTTGAATAGCGGCTTCCAGATTTAGTAGTGGTATGCTCTTTAGAATTCGCAATCTCAATTTATTTTGCTCGTCTAATTGTTGTAGCGCTGAAAAGCATTCTGAACCATCAAAATCATGAATGGCAGTGATGCCCACCTTCCATAATTCTTTTTGGGTTTCGTGCAGGTTATCCATCAGGGTTTGTCCAGTGTAGACAGGGATAAAATCATCCATCAAGCGCATGGCATATTCAAACAGTAACCCATTTGGATGTCCTTCAGCATCTCTGCCGATAACACCGTCCAGTGGGTCCGGTGTTTCGCGGGTAATACCTGCCATCGCTAATGCGCGCCTGTTCACCCAGGCTGCATGCAAGGACTTGGCTGTGATGTAGACAGGGTGTTCCTCAGAGACTTGATGCAATAAATCGATGGCATCAAATCCATCCGACCATTGATTCTGATTCCAACCGTGTCCCATAATCCAATTGCCCGGTGGGGTTATCGCTGCTCTGGCACGCAAGCGCTGATAACATTCCTGGATATCATCGGTTTCACAATTCACCAGGCTGAGGCTTCTACCCGTTTGCTGGAAGTGAATGTGAGCATCGGTAAGACCGGGTAAGATAGTTTTCCCATGCATATCCAGGATTTCAGTATTTCTATCAGCCAATGACATAATGTCAGCATTTTTGCCAACTGCAATAATTTTCCCATCCTGGATGGCTAACGCTTCAGATCGTGTAAATAGATTCGTCTCAAAAATTTTCGCGTTCTGGAGAATTAACATAAAAAATTAATCCTCAATAAAGCGGTCTATTAACGAGTTGAGTTCCTCAGTTGAATAATAATGAATAATTAATTTTCCTTTTTCCCCCCGATGATCCAGATTAACCCGCATACCTATCTTTTCTTGAAAGCGTTCTTCTAGCGCTTTGATTTCAGGATCAATGGTTTTTATGTAAGTTTTTGTTTCCCGATCTCCAGAGTACTTTTTCACCAATTCTTCCGTTTGTCGCACGGAGTAATTATTTTTGATGACGATATCCAAGACTGCTGATTGGGCTTGCGGAGTCGCGAGAGCCAAAAGAGCTCTGGCATGTCCTTCTGAGATCATGTTTTTTCCCAAAGCGATTTTTACTTTTTCTGGTAGTTTTAATAATCGGATGGTATTGGTGACAGATACGCGGCTTTTCCCAACTCGTTTTGCAATTTCTTCATGGGATAAGTTGAATTCTATGGTTAATTGCTGGTAAGCATCAGCGGTTTCAAGGGGTGATAAGTTTGAGCGCTGAACATTTTCAATCAACGCCAACTCCAGGTGTTCCTGCTCACTGGCTTGTCTGAAAATAACCGGTACTTTTTGCAATCCGGCTAATTTTGCAGCCCGTAAGCGCCGTTCCCCGGCAATTAAGAAGAATTCTTCTTTCTCGTTTTCCGGAATCACCAGCAGAGGTTGGATAATGCCAAATTCCCGAATGGATTGGGCTAATTCCTGCAGTTCTTCATCATCCATGATGGTGCGTGGTTGATGGGGATTAGGGAGAATTCTTTCAATCGGCAATTCGGTTATGGGTGGTAGTCCATCCGATTTTCCCGTTCTGGCACCCGGTATGAGTGCGTCTAATCCTTTACCTAACCCTGGTCTTTTGGCCATATCAACCCTCATTCCTCAATCACTGGAATAATTATACCGTCTTGTGCTAATATTTCTTTTGCTAACGCTGCATAAGCTTTGGCCGCTGTTGATTCCGGGGCAAAAGCGGATATCGGAGTCCCATAAGAAGGTGCTTCTGCCAGGCGGACGCTGCGGGGAATAATTGTCTGGTATACCTGATCTGAAAAGAAGCGTTGGACTTCGTTGACCACATCCAGCGCAAGGCGGGTGCGACCATCATACATGGTTAAGACAACACCTTTAATTGTTAATTTTGGAAACAAAGAATCCTGGACTTTTTGTATCGTTTGTGTGAGCTGCCCTAAGCCTTCTAAGGCGAGATATTCACATTGCACGGGGATAATCACACCGGATTCTGCTGCAATGAGACCATTAACTGTCAACAAGGATAATGATGGCGGACAATCGATCAGAATATAATCGTAACGGTCGGAAATGAGGGCAAGCGCATTTTTTAATAAGTATTCGCGGTTTTCAAGATCAATTAATTCGATCTCAGCGCCAGCCAAAGAAGGAGAGGATGGCAATAATGATATTTTTAAGCGCGGATTGTGTAAAATATTCGGCGCAATCGGCTGAGCACCAATCAAGACCTCATACGTGCCACTCTTCACATTTTGTTTTTCAATACCAAGCGAAGAAGTCGCATTTGCCTGGGGATCAAGATCAACCAATAATACCCGTTGACCAAAATACCCTAAATATGCCCCCAGATTGATGGCTGTAGTTGTTTTTCCTACGCCGCCTTTTTGATTTACCAGAGAAAATATTCTTGCCATATGTTCCTGATTACCTTAGATTATTTCGATTAAATTTTCTTGAATTTCCGCGTCTGACGGTGGGCTATCCATGGCTTTGCGAGAAACTGAGTTCGCAGCAATGTAGGTGGCAAACCGGCCGGACGTCCATGGATCTTTTGTTTGCGATAGTCTGACGAAGAAAGCAGTAGCGAAAATATCGCCAGCGCCAGTGGCGTCCACTTCTTCTTTTTCTGGGGCACGAAACGTTCGTACGTCGCCATTCCAGTAAATTCTAGCGCCACAAGAGCCTTCCGTAATGACCAGTACCCGCATGCCATATACCAGATCAGCAATGATGCTTTCATCAAACTGAAGATCTTCGATGCTCAGAACGACTGCATCCGCATATTGCAGGTAATGTTTGGCTTCAATGTAATTTTTGAAACCAACTTTTCCTGCCTGATCCCAGGTGCGATACCAACCTTGCGGTGTAACGCCAACAAATGAATTTGGAAATGCCCTGATAAAAGATGGGTCTACTTCATCGGCTATGGGACCCAGGTGGACAATTTTGGGAGAGGCCCAGGATTGGGGGATTTGATTGGGATGTAAAATTTCTGCACGGCTGAGAATGCGTTGGTGCCGACCATCTTGGGTGTACTTATTTTCAAAAACAGTAGAATTTTCGCTGATCGTACTGACAATTTGAATATCCCGCAAATCAGGCAGGATCGCATCTTGCGCATAGGCAGTTAAAATCCCGACACTCAATCCAAATGCACGGGCAGTTAATGATGCGTAGGAGGCAGTACCTCCCGGTACATAACCATCAGGAACAACATCCTGAGTGATATGACCAACAACTAAATAGTCAACAGGTTCTATTGGTTTTAAATAACTAATCACGTTTATGAGACCTCAGTGGATTGTTCCTGACCGTCAAGGTCATCGAACAGATTGGGGGTGAGTGGGGGCAGTAAATCCTCCAGTGGTGGATTGTCTTTACGCATGCCCGGCACAGTGGTGGCGCAATACGGGCAGATATTCCAGGGTAATTCCATTAATGCTTTGCAATGATGGCATTTTTTCTTTAATTTTGTCTGGCAATTTGGGCAAACAATCCAATCGGGTTGAATTTTTCGGGAGCAGCCCGGGCAAAGCGGGATATCCTCAATTGTCTGCAACAGAGCCTCTTCTTCAAGAGATTGCTGGAATTCTTCATCCAGGGTTCTGGCAGGTCGCAAAATGGCATAAATCAGCACTCCAGGCAAAAATAGCAGGGTTACGATGAGAACAGCCAGGATTCGCGCCATGGGGTCTTTCGAGCGCCTGCGCACATCCCGAATCGTCCAGATGATCAAACTGACCCACAAAGTTGCAATAAATGCAGCCGCAAATGCAACGGCAATTAAAATGTAACTATTCATCGCGGATAGATCAAAATTCATAATTTCTCCATCCAGAAATTATAGCATGGATGAGATAATTCACTACGGCGCTTGGCTTGCTTTTCCTGGTTTTTTTCAGTAAAGTAATGCCATTCGACAAATCAAATGAACAAAGAGGCAGCCAATGAACAATCGAATTTATCGGATTCAGGATCTTGACCAGAATGAACGACCGCGTGAAAGATTGGCAGATTATGGTCCGGGTGCCTTAAACGAAGCTGAATTACTGGCAATCATCCTGCGCGTGGGGGTTAAAGGAGAAAGCGCCGTAATGGTAGGCCAGCGATTGTTGCATGAGTTTGACGGGCTGATGGGATTGCACCGGGCGAGCTATGAAGAAGTTTGCCAGCAACATGGTCTAGGAAAGGCAAAAGCCGCCCAAATAAAAGCCGCCATTGAAATTGGGAACCGCCTGGCCAAACAAAAAATTCTGGAAAATCAGGACGTCTCCTTCCACAGCCCGGAGGAAGTAGCGAAGTATGTGCAATACGAGATGGCAGCCTTAGACCAGGAACAATTGCGGGTGATTTTGCTGGATACCCGTAATCGCTTTCAAAAGATGATCACGCTCTATACCGGTTCTTTAAATTCCTCCACCGTCCGGATTGGTGAATTATTCAAGGAAGCCATCCGAATGAATGCAGCCTCAATTATCCTGATCCACAATCACCCCAGTGGGGATCCATCTCCCAGCCCGGAGGATATCAACCTGACCCGGGCAGCTGTCCAGGCCGGAAAATTGCTGGATATCGAGGTGCTGGATCATATTATTATTGGATATGGCGAGGGCAGGTTCTCCTCGTTGAAGAAGAAGGAATTGGGGTTTTGATGGGGGATGGGGGGGATCCCCAAACTAAACTCCAACTCGCTTACCTCTAAAACCTTTACTATCGGTTCCACGCATCCAAAGTCCTCTACGAACATTTTCCTTCACCTGGGATTACAAAATCGCTGAATTCTCACCAATGATAAAAGGATACCCCATGGTAACGCCTTGAAAAACCATCCACGATGATCACCGCCCTCATCTTTGGTGGATACATGATCGAAACCGAAAAAGACTGAATGAAGTACTATCAGCTCACCGAATCAGGCATTGAAACCGGGCGTTGGTAATTCATTTCATTACCCAATCAGGTTATTAAGCCAGCTGGCTTCATGGATACGCGGAGTGAAAGGACGCGTGTCCACTTCGCTTTTTAATTCTACTTCTTCCCCTACGCTTAGGGCTAGTAAAAGCATCCAGCACCTCGTATCAGGACTTTAGTCTCCGCCTATTTGGTTCAAGACTTGATCCCGATCGATCTGTTCCATTCCACTTATCCAATCCACACCCGACAGCATCCTTCTCCTGAATCTCCACACCACAAATCTGGTACAGGATTTTTTAGATTTTTAAGCGTATTACTGACAGGTAGATATTGAATTCCGAAGGTAAAAGTTCTATTATATATAGAAGATTGAATCGCTGTCCCATTATCAAGAAATCCAAGTGAATTTGAAGTGTATCATCCTTCTTTCAGTTGGTACTACAACATTATTGTAGCGAATCATAATTCCGGAAAAATAATATTGGGTGGCTTGGTCGAATAAATCATAATGAATTTGTTTATGGAAGTAATTAAATTAGATCCGCGTCAAATACATCAAGCATCTATTGTTTTATCGGCATCTTTTTTTGATTACCCAATGTTTACTTTTTATTTTCCTGATCCCAAAAGACGAACTCGTTACCTGCCGTGGTACTTTCGGAATATATTGAACTGCGCTCTGCATTATGGCGAAGTCTTTACAAATCCTGAGATTTCAGGTGTGATTTTTACCTTGCCACCGGGTCACACGAAAATTAAGATATGGGAATATATCCAGAATGGTTTTCTTTTAACGCCATTCATGTTGGGGTTTCGAAATTATAAGCAGTCGATGGATTGTGAAAGTTTTGTTGGAGATACCCAGGAAAAATTAATGAAAAATCGGTTGCACTATTACCTATGGGGGCTGGCAGTTGATCCCAGCCAAAAGGCAAAAGGAATCGGTGCGGCTCTGATGCTGCCAGTTCTGGCAAAAGCAGATGCCCAAAAATTACCTATTTACCTGGAAACGCACGACGAAAAAAATGTCCAGTATTATCAAAAACATGGTTTTGATCTGATACACAATGTCAGGGTTCCAAAATACGAGTTGCCGCTTTGGTGCATGCTAAGGGAACCAATCTAAATGATGAAAATCAATAATCTGTTGCCGTGCGAGCAACAGCCGCCTAACACTGGATCCAGTCGTACAGCGGTTGCGCCGCTACGCTCAAGCGCGATTTGCCAGAGTGTGCCATAAATGGTAAGAGGTCTCGCTTGCACTACCGCTGTCGCTGAGCCAATCTGTTAGACCCGATCTCGTTCCCAGATAGTGCCAGCATTTCATTGCTGCCGAAGGTGTCGAGCTTTTTTTAGTGAAGACTGTTTCCGATGGTCCCCCTGGCGCGTGCCAAACCCCCCTTTCAAAAGCACGCTACAGCTGACCAAAACTCTGTCTCCGCGCGCACTTAAGAGTATATTGATTATTTAGGAGATCACTTTCGATTAAATAATCACTTATCGTAAATGTTTTTCTTGTACAATAAATATGAGTTGATTGCAATATTATGATTAAGAATTCCATGCCTAATTGCAGCATATCACGCTTCTTTTAGGAGGCTCAACTGCAAAATTGCAACGTATAATTTTTCCTTTTAATAAATAGTTAGGTCGTTTTCATGTAGTATGAATACCAAATTACGAATACTGGTAAGCTAGCTCAAAGTAGATCCATAAAGACAAAACAAATTGAACATCAAGGATAAGTGAAAATGGGAACCTTCAAAGAAGTTATTAAGGATAAAGGAACACCGATCCATTTGCCTGATACAAAAAGAATCTGGATTGCTTGCTTTGTTTTAGGGACCGTGTTTTGGGTCATCGGGTTGATTTTATGGGCACAGAAGGGGATTGATGAATCTATTCTTTTCTATTACAACCCAATGAGGGTCGCGATGGATCCAATTGTCGTCTTATCGAAATGGTTATCATCCAATGGCATGGCTGCGATCACTATCATCTTAGTGGTTTATCTAATCATTTCTAAAAAGGTCAAATCGTTAAATGCACCGGTGATAGTGTATTTCTATACAATATGCTCTTTTGGATTGAGTGGGATCGCAGGTGATCTGTTGAAAGAGGTTTTTGCGCGTCCAAGACCAACAGCCACATTCGGTAGTGAAATCCTAGCAATGAGCCAGGCAGTAACATCTGCAATTCCATCTGGCCATGCCACTAAGAGCATTGCTTTAGCCTTGCCATTCATTTTACTGGTGAGTCATTCGAAAAATCTTCACAAGGGGATCAAATTTGTTATTGGATTGACAGCTGTCGGTGTTTGTTTCAGTAGAATTGTTCTTGGTGCTCATTATGTAAGTGATGTCCTGGCTGGGATTGGAACGGCTTTGATAGGGTTGCCCCTTTCCATGATGTTTGCCAACATACTTTTACAAAAGATGAAACAGGAACAACTACCAAAGCTATCCTATGTATGGGGTTTTCTACTGATTTTCTTGACTTGGGTATTTATAGTTATGTAGGTCGTAAGTAAGTAACGATTTCTCGGAACTGGCACTTTGTAATAGGACCGCATTCATCAGCCTACCACATCGTCCACAGGATGGGGTTCCACCACGCAGGTATGGTGCGCGATTTTCAAGAAATAGCGCGATAATATTGAGTGGGTGAGCAGACCCACCCCACCAGTGACGCAAACCGTTAACCTCTTTCTCATTCCCAGACAGCGCCGGCAGACTCGCGTCCGCCGCAGGTGTCGAGCCGTTAGGCGATGAGTTTCCGAAGGACCCCCTGGCGCGTGCCATACCCCCCTTTCAAAAGCGCGCCAAAACGGCTTCAACTTCTTTTGGTTCCCCCCGATTTATTGAGATGTTACCTAAATACTATATATCAAAAAAGGCGGAAAAAGTCTTTCAAAGTTCTTCTCACCTTATGATCAGTGGTAAATAGATATATTTAATTGGGTCAAGGATGCGAAAATTCATGTTAATACAGGCATCCTGACTGACCCTATATAAACCGGGTGTAAGATCACGACCCGAAATATAAAAATAATCGGTTGTCTTAATCAAAGAACCGTATAGATATTCATATAATCTAACAGGGGATCCTCCGATAGAAAGTTCATGGCCTTCAGGATCATACCAATGGGATGAAGGTGCATAGCCACCACTAATATTACATACAAGCGTCATTCTATATGTGTCAAGTGTAGCAGGATTGGGGTAGAGGGAAGATTTTGTGTCTTCTAATGGCTGAAAAGCTGCAACGAGTGTCGATGATTTTATTGAAGATAATAATAACATTAATAATAGGAGCGTAATTGTAATTCGTTTAGTATGCCTTGCCTTAATTCTATACATGACAACCTCCCAATTATTTATTATTATTTTTTCGACCCCCACAAATTAATTATACATGAATTTCAGTTAATTGTTACAAAAATTAAGCACATCAAACAAAGTCGCTCTAACCTCCCCTCGTATATGTTATTTAGGGTAATTTATCGGATTATTAATTCGATCCTACGACCGAGCGGATTAGATCCTCTTTCCAGTAAGGATAAGATTTTTTTACTTTTTCATTGCCAATCTCGCTTTTTTCTATAAATCTATAATATCTTCATCTGGAACAGCATTCAATCGGCCGTGAATTGGACATTCATACTGGAAATTATATTCAATATCAATGTTATTCCAATCTGAGCTGGTTTTCATTAATTTTAATTGTTTAGGAGGTTTAACTTTCCAAATTACTTTGAGATCACATTTTGCATGAGTGGTAGGGTGGGTTACTAACCCACCATAATTAATTAGGTCCATATGATCTATATTCTTCTGAACCCTTCTTCCTTACCTGGAAATACAAAATCGCATCATTCTCCCCAATGATAAAAGGATACCCCATAGCAACGTACTGGAAAACCATCCACGAAGACTTCGCTGCCCTTGCATTAGACTCGATCTCATTCCCAAACAGCGCCGGCAGACTCGTGTCCTTTGTTTCCGAAGGACCCCCTGGCGCGTGCCATACCCCCCTTTCAAAAGCGCGCTCCGGCCTACCACTCCGTTGCCTCCGCGCGCAATATAGAAATTAAGGAGAAAAAATGTTCTTAGCAAGAAAAGTCTATGGTTGTGGTTGTGTATTTCTAATTGTCGAAAACGAAATTCCGTATATGGGCTTCTTTAGTGACATATACTCACAAGAAAAACCATTCTCGCTCTAGCCTTTTCTACCTACCCAAAAGCCACCGAACAAAGCGTGCATTGAACGCTGGGGACTGACGCTTCGCGGCGTGCTGTATATTCAAGTATTTTGCACATGCGAGGCTTCGAGTTTTTTCTGCTCCTAAATAGAATCCACTCCTGCCCTAGTGCCAATAAACCATATCCTTGGATGCTCTCAGATGGTTAGAAAGAGTCTCTAATAAACTGATAGAATAGACATGTGAGGTAAACCTTGAATATTGAAGTATTGAAAAAATCAGATGTCAATATTGATAGATTGTCAAAACTTACTTGTTTTGCAATGAAGGAGAAAAATCTTTATCCAGAAAATGCTGCTGAAGAAACGATCCTAAGCAATATCTCTACCGGAATAGCGAGTTACTGCTATGATCTGTTATTTCTTGCGAAGAATCACGGGAAGATTGTCGGTTGGTTAGCATTCTACCCAATGACCGATCTTGGAATAGCTCAAATATGGGATGCAGTAGTTGTTCCAAGTGAGCATGTGAATGAAATCGCCATCGCTTTGATTCAAGAAGCATTCTCGCATCTCAAAGAGATAGGCTTGCATAAAGTCGCGATTGATTTTCGAGTAAATGAGAATACGCAATCTTGTTTTACCAGGTATGCAGACTGGTATTCACAGGCTGGAATAACTAAGGTGATTGAAGAAACATTCTTAAGGAAGGACCTTACCGAGGATAATCTGAAGATATCGATTCCTGATGAATATTCATTGGGGTATATATCAGAAACAGATTTGGATGATTTACTCAATTGTTGGTTAGAAGTTTTCTCTTCTAGTGAGGATCAATTCTTCCTTAGCCTGGATGCTGAAGGTAGAAGAGCTCTCTTCTTTGACAGTTGGAGTAGAGAAAAGCCATTAATACATGAAGCATCGTTGACGCTAAGCAATAAAAGCAAATTGATTGGTTTTAGTCGTCTTTTGCCACGCTATGAATCTACCGATGGTTATCTAGCACCAATAGGTATCCTGCCTGAATATCGCAAGAAAGGATTAGCGCAAGAACTGATAAAGACGAGTATGTTGAAACTGAAGGAGTTAAATTATCAAATAATGAGCTGTTATGTAAGTACTAGGAATGCAGCTGCCGTTTCTTTCTTTGAGAAGCTTGGGTTTGAGTCCAAACACAAGATAACCTCTCTATATGGTGAGAAAGTATAAGATACCGGCCAACACCGGGTTCAGATGAGAGAGGCTTTGCTGCTGGTAGGTTTCATCAGCTTGGCGAAAGTGTGAGATAGTAGTGAAGGTGCCTTGCCTGCTCCGCTGCTGCTATTGGGCCAAACATTAGACCTAATCTCATTCCTGAACTGCTCCAGCAGCTAGGGTCCGAAATGCTTTCCCGGGTTGGAATCGCACATCTGGTCCAGTAGTCTATTGGGGTGGCTTTCCATAATTTTTTTCTCTGAGGATTTGAATAAGAGATTGAATCACCCTATAATTAATAATAGGATATTTTGTTTGTTCAGGATATTTCTATATTTAATAAAAAAATGTATAAATCGAAATGTTTTCCATCTATATTGATGTGACACAATCAGGGGTTCAAATGAATAAATAGCTGAAAGGAGTTCGAAATGCTAGAACCATTATTTCTCACCCTCGGTATTTTGAATAATGTGTTTTTGATTTTTATCTTTCTTATTCGCAAAAATCACCTTACACTTCTGCGGAAAATAGGATGATGGTATGTATTTTTCTTTTAGCCTTTCCCGCCTTATATGGAATTTTCCTGGTCCAACAGGAACAGAAAGATTCGCGCTACACAATCTTTCTGGGAATCTTTCTAGCATTTCTAGTAATCGAAGTGCTGTATGATTGGATCTTAAAGATTCCATTCCGAGAGGAAATGGATTGGAAGATCTTTGGCCCATATGTTGCCCTCTACATCTCGATGAATTATGGTTTCGTAGTAATGGTTTGGAAATATTATTCCTTGATAGGCGGGATAATAATGCTAGGCCTTTTCATTATCCAAATCATCGCAAATATAGTCTCACATCCTCGATCTAAAGATAAAGGATAGTGAAAGTAAGATTGGTAGTGGTAGCAGCTTTCAACCCAGTATAACCCTCCCCGCTGCTAGGCAGTGCGGTTGAGAGTCGCGATTTTGAGCATTTTTTGGTAAATCAGCACTTCAACCAGCTTTCATCTGGTATCTCTGTCAATAGCATTAGCTGGTTATACTTTTCGTTAGACTTGTTCTCATTCCCTAACAGCCGGCAGTAGCTCGCGCCCGCCGCAGGTGTCGAGCCGATAGGCGATGAGTTTCCGAAGGACCCCCCGGCGCGTGCCATCCCCCCTTTCAAAAAAGCGCGCTCCGGGCTGACCACTCCGCTGCCTTCAGGGCACGCAACATTGATATCCTTTAAATTTCATTAAAATTGCTATCCTAATCTCATCAAAAAGGTTTTTTTCAAAGGTGGATAACCCAACAAATTTACTCTATCACCCTTTTTAAGGTTAATATACGGCAAAAATATAGCGTATCATTATTCCGTATAATTAATAGTTGGGTAGCAGAACCGGTCGCGATAAAACAAGAACCAGTTTCTGTTGCATTTTTATTTTGATTGGATTTAAGGAGGCAGATATGGCAGAGGATGAGATTACGAAAAATATGGCAAAATGGAATTTAAATATCGATCAATAAGATTTGTGTGAATCAGGAGAATTGTAATCATGAAGATCGAGGTAGTATTTTCTCTCTCTCTCGTGTTACTTGTTCTTAGTGTTACTGCGTGCGGTATTGCAGAAATAAGTAATCCATCCCTAACCAGTACATGTTCAGTTACGTCTACAAATACTGCGACCGCATCACCAATGCCCTTGCCCCCAACACCCATACCCACTCCATCCAATCTGCCAGCATCGGTAGGGCAGCCCCAAAGTGAATGTATCAATATAGGCTTACCTGATGATGCCTGCACAAATATAACCGCCAACGCTCAATGGAAACCATTTATCCGGGAATTCAATCAGATAGAAATGGTTCTGGTTCCTGTTGGCTGTTTTCAAATGGGCAACGATGATGGCTTTGCAGAAGAACAACCTGCACATGAAATTTGCTTTGACAAGCCATTCTGGATTGATCTCACAGAAGTAACCGTGTCACAGTTCGTAAACTTTTTAAATGGACAACCAGAGCCTGTTGACAGCTATCAGGGCTGGCTGGATTATGAGGGAAATCCGCTTACCGATTACCGTTACCAATTCGCCCTGGAAGATTCAAACTGGTATCCGCTCTACCGGGAAGGAAATCGTCCTCTAATGCGTGTGACTTGGGTAGGCGCAAGTGACTACTGTAAGTGGCGAGGCGCACGATTGCCCACAGAAGCTGAGTGGGAATACGCAGCCCGTGGGCCTGAGAGCTATCTTTATCCTTGGGGAAACGAATTAGACAAGGACAAAATTATTATTATGAAGGTTATGATTCCCGAGGTAGGCAGCATTCCCCAAGGAGCCTCCTGGGTAGGCGCGCTGGATATGGCTGGTAGTTTATTTGAGTGGACCAGCAGCTTGTATAAACCATATCCATATCAAGCGGATGATGGTCGTGAAGTGAGTTTTGATGTAGATAGCACTGGCTATCGAGTCTTTAGAGGCAGCCCTTGGTATCATTCTTATCAGGAGTTTGATAATATTTCAGCGACCGCCCGGTTCGAGGGTTTTACTGACTATGGATATTGGTATCATGGGTTTCGCTGTGCACGCTCGATTGATTAGCAAAAAACTTGGGAAGCTGATGCTACTACTCTTGAGAAAAATGAAGAACTACAGCCAACCCAGCTAGCACCTGACCGCTGTTGTGCAGCGCAGAACAGTGGCGCGATTTTTAGCCATTCAACCGGTGCAAAGCGGCTTGCGGGTTTCCGCCCAGCGCCATGCTTCGCGAACGAAAACCGTTAATCTCGATCTCATTCCCTGTTAGCACCGTCAGCTCGCGTTCGCCGAAGGTGTCGAGCCGATAGGCGATGAGTTTCCGAAGGACCCCCTGGCGCGTGCCACACCCCTCTTTCAAAAGCGCGCTCCGGCTGACCACTCCGCTGCCTCCGCGCGCAATTAGAGGCGTGCGCCTGCCAAAAAACACCCTATCCTTATTAATTGAAATGATACCAGATTCTCTACTAATATTTTGGGCATAAGGATCTGCAGAACACTGTCCACATATTTTGGACATGATAAAAGAGTCACATCGCGAAGTGGATTGGTATTTAATCCCCTTTGAATTGGGGAGTACAGGTCCTGTTTGTATTGCACATGACTTGTCCACCTGCGATCAACGTTGTCATCATATGCCAATGGATGCCCTTGAAAAGTTTGCCCTTTCTATTTGTGAGATTGTGTTTATCAGTAAGAATGAGATGCCTCCTTGGGTCTCCCATCCCTTGTTCACTGGGCTGATAGCGTTTGCCCTATTATGCTTACAGACTATTAATGAAAAAAGTAATAAATCCCAACATTAAATATTTTCATCTCTGGAAAAGAATAATTGGTGCTGACCTTAGATTTATGCTAGAATGACAATGGAGACAAATTTGATAATGAACCTTCTATTTGGAATAATAGTTTAATACAGGAATGGGTAAAGACGCCGGAGTTCCTTGGATAACATCAAACCATTGAAACGAAAAGTTCATTAAAAATTTTGGGGAAGTTATAGATCAACTCGATCTAGTAACTTGAAGAACAGGTACGGGATTCACCACATTTTGTGGCCTGTGAATTTCACTGAGTCTTATAAAGCATATGTTGAGAAAAAAATGATCATGAAGGATAATTCACTGCTGACAATTTAGAAACTGAAAGAAATATGATAAAAAAAGGTGCTTTACCTGTTATCATAGAAAACCCTCACAACCAGCACACGCTTTTGCGTTCCATTCTGATTGTCCTTGTATATCTCATTTTATTCATTCTTCTCGACTTTATTACAAAACAATTTGATATATTGCCGGGCGTCGTCTCATGGTACCCGCCTGCAGGGCTGACCTACGCCCTGCTGTTGGTATTCGGCGTGATATTTACTCCCGCCGTAATCCTCGCTTTATTCTTGAGCAGTGTATTCATCTATCGCATGCCGCAACCCCCATTTTTGCTCTTCTTGTGGTCTTTTATTGTTTCATTGATCTATGTTGCAACCGCATGGTTCCTGCGTCATCGCATTCACCTGGATTGGCAGCTACGAAAATTGCGCGATGTGACCTGGTTGGTCTTCACGGCTGTATTTGTATCCGCTCTTCTTGCCGTCCTTTCTGTTTCGAGTTCCGCCCTCAGCAGCGCTCTACCGCGCAGCGAAGTCCCGCTTGCAATTTTCCACTGGTGGATCGGTGAATCGGTCGGCGTGCTGACTGTTACACCCTTTCTGTTCCTGTATGTCATGCCATTGTTGAAACGAATTGCCGATGGAGAATCAGTTCATTTGCCAAAACCTTTTTCATTTCCAAAGCCTGCTCTCAATACTATTGGACAATCTTTCAGCCTCGCGTTTGTTCTTTACCTGGTCTTTGGAGTGCATGTTCTGAATGACTTTCATCCCATGTTCCTGATTGCTTTACCGATCATCTGGATCGCTCTGGATCGCGGTCTCAAAGGAATCAGCGCGTCGATCCTGGTGTTAAATTTCGGAGTGGTTTCACCCACCGGTTCATTAATAGATATACCTACATATGATGGCCTTGGTTTAGGCCCAATTACTGGTCCCCGGATGGAACTCAATTACTCATCAATGATTATCTTTACAATTTAACAACAAAAGAAGTAACCACGTTGGAAAAATTCTTACCTTAAGGATGGAATTTAGGTCACGCGATATGGGGTGATAGATACCCATAATCCATAATGAAAAATTACCAAAATTAAAATTATTGTGAATTCCGAATCGCTTTCATGTAAATTGAACTTTTACATCCCCAGAGAAAAAATCTTGATAGAGTTAAGGTCTTAAAATATTATACCAACTCATGGAATCATCAATAAATGATGATGTTGTGTATTACCCTATGATTGAATCAGGCATTATTTTTATATTATCTATTGTGACTGATATTGAACTCTCCATGGCGTTTATATCCAAATTACAATCATCTATGTATTCCAAACTTTCGATCAATATATTCTCCGTAAATACATATAAATAAATGATCCATAGATCCGTTGGTTCTGTTTTCGATAGGTATTATCTTGATTAAATAATCTGTCCCGGTCCTACCTAAAGGTGGTTTGAGTAAAATCTGATATTCGATATTGCCTGTTTCATTCAAGTCAAGATAGTCTGGTATTTCCCTTAGATTGAATAATATGTTTACGGACCTATCAGAAGTTGTGCAAGCTCCACCTATAAAATCGAGAAATCCGTTTAGCTTTTTATTTTCTTCATCAACAAAAGATTCTCCTAAACTACAAAACGGCAGATTATTATCTCGTGTTGGGCTTGGGAGAGGCGTAAAAGTCATCGTTCGGGTTGGTATAGGGGTTAGGATAATCTCAAACGGGTATCCTACCGATTGTACGCCGAAAGCCTCAACATTCTGTAATAGTTCAACGTTTTTTCTACTATCCATGCTGTACATTTTCAAAAAAGATGTATTCGACTAAAAGGAAAATAAATTGGAAAAGAACAGCTGACCATCATTAGACCACTCAGAAGAATTATTATAGTAACCAAAAAAAGAGTATATTTGATTATTTTCTTTTGAGTCAACATCAATCAAAGAAATTTTTTTTGGCAAAGATGATATATCATTGGGAATACCGAGAACACCCATGTCATAAATAAAAATGACATGTTTCTTATCTGGAGACATTTTATAATCAAAAATTCGTTTATCGTCATATTCAAATCCATTCATCTGCCATTCACAAGTAATTGCTTGTCCTTCACATTCTGCAAAATATCCTGTCCCTTGATTTAGAAATTTGGCTGTTATTTCGAAAGCTTTGTTGTGCGCAGAGTATCTACAAGTGGGAAAACCTCAAACAAAAAACTTTCAAAAGACCTGGAAGTTCTCGCCATATGAAATTCCTTTTCCGTAGGTATTAAAAAAATTTCATTTCATCATCTCGCCAAAAAAAATTTGGACTGATAAATTCGGATGTTGATGAAGCATAAATTTCTTTAATCTCACTAATTTCTCTGTTCAAAAGGATAACTTCTTCATCATTATTCATGTACAGAAATGAAAAAACTAGATAGGTACCCAACGGGGAAACTGAAATTTCAAATACTTTTCGTATTTCTGCAAGTCCAAATTCATTTGGATCAAATATCAAAGTCTTTTCGCCAGTGACAAGATTTAAACTGAATATTTCCCCCTTATTTTCTGTCTTAAATTCAGAAAAAAATAATTCTGGATGACCAGCAAAGGGTGTTGCTGTTTGTGTAGGCATAGGAGAACTTGTAGGTGAGGGTTTTGGAGTATTGTTTTGAGTAGTCGTTATCGTTGCTGTTTGGCTTGGAGGAATAGGTGTGGGTGCTGGGGATGAGGTATTGGTTGAAGTAGGCTGGATTGAAAAATTGAAAGTATTACAAGCTTATTATAGTATGCTTAGAAAAAAAGAATGAATAGTATAGAAATAGCTACATTAAAAAAAATTTTGCCATAGGGGACTAAAAGAATTTGTCAAAGATTCAATTATTTTTTTCATGGGTCACTTAATAAGCCTTTTTTCTTCAAATTGTTTATAAAGGACCAAATAAAGTCTGGATGGTTGGGAACAAAATTTGAACAGTAAGGGAGTTTATTTGGATTCCCAAAGGTATCTGTTAATCTTTGAAAGGTCTCAATCAAAGAAAGCCCAAACAGAGCCCTAGGACCATAGTACGGTTCCCGGATTGTTACCTCCTCCATGGATAAGCACGCAGTTCTTGGATCTATGTACATACTCATTCTATAGGGATAATCTACCGGCATATCCTCAATCTTATAGCAATACAGGCAACTGATTCGATACCCTATCCCATTAGAAGCGGGATCAAGAGTAAAAACACTATCAATACCAGTTTTTGGATTAACAAAATACCACGGCCCAAAAATATCCTCAACAAGCGAATACATATCGGGACATAAATTCGTTTTATTTTCGTTCCCTTGATCTTGACTACCATACCCGTGCAAAAAAGAAGCAGGATAGCGGAAAATAAAATATTCAAACTCCTGATAAAATACTTCCAGAAATCAGAACCTTCATCCCATGTATAGTCCTTCGGGTACCCGTTGGGTACAGTGTCGAGAGTTTCTGGCCAAACAGGGCACCATCTAGAAATAAACGCAGGAGAAGACGTATTTGTTGGTGAAGGCAATGGTGTCTGTGTAATAATATTTCTATGATTCATGGTTTCAATTACTGCATAACAAAATGGTCCTCCAAGAAAATAATCTTGAAAATCTTCATATGTAGTAATTTCTACTTGATAATTTTGTTGACTGATTAACCTTTGAATTCTGGCGCTAGCATTAAAGTAAAGACAAACATCGTATAACCGGATTTTTGCATCACGTTGAAAAATATCATCTGCCTGAATAAAATCGGGAAAATTAGTGCGATCATTCATTCGATCAAGGGATAAACGGCCGTAGAGTTCACTTAAAAACAACAATTTTGAGTCACTTAATCCTAGGATTATCTTATCTAAATCCCATCCATAAGGGGAAGCGGATCAAATGCGATTGTTACTGTTGAGGTTTGACTGGGAGTAAGGGATGGGGGAATGGGAGTAGTTGTATTCGGAATTGTTGTAAATGTGTTTGGGATGGTGGTGTTTGTTAGGGTAGATTGGGCTGAGAAATTAAAAGTATTACAAGCAGTTAGGGACATGCTGAGAAGAAAAAATAAGAATAACAAAAATAGCTAATTTGACTTTAAATTTTGTCAAGTTGGATTTAAATTAGAAGTTATCCGCGATTGAATTATTCTTTTCATGGGTCACTTAATAGTCTTTTTTCTCAGTCTGCTTATATAAGATCAGATAGTCCGGGTGATTAGGGTCGAAATTCGAACAATACGGTGATGTATTTGGTTCTCCAAATACATCGATGTACAGATTTAACGCTCTATCGACCGAATATCCTCGTGCTCTCAGTCCGTAATAGGGTTCAATAAAAGTACCTTGTTCCAAAGCCAAACAAATGTTCCGGGGTTCAAACATAGTATCTTCTCTACTAAAAATATTTCCAACCGTCGTACAATAAAGACAAGTAATCCTGTACCAGTAATTACCGTCAGTTAAACCTGAATTATTAAGGCTTTTAGTAACAGAGAAGTGTCCGGTTGTACTGGTAAAATTCGTCCACGATATATTCCCGAGGCCCAAAAATACGCTCAATATAAGACGAAATTTCCGGACAAAGTGATCCATCAGCGTAACTTTCAAGAAAAGAACCTGGACCAACCCATATGAATTCAGAGTAAATTACTAAAGCATAAGGCTCATTTTCCTTAGTCCATAAATAATCTTCAGTATATCCATTTGGAATAGTATCCAATTTTTCTGCAATAAACAGGACACCATATTGGAATTAGCGTAGGTGAAGGTGAATATGCTGGAGAAGGTGAATATGTTGGAGAAGGCATGGTGTCTGTGTCACTATTTTTCCATTATTCTATAGTTTCAATTACTGCATAACAAAATGGACCTCCAAGAAAATAATCTTGAAATTCTTGAAATGTTGTTATTGGGACCTGGTAATCCGGCTGATTTATCAGCCTTTGAATACGACTACTTTGATTGAAATATAGACAGACATCATATAAATAAGTTTTAGTGTTAGTACGAATAATTCGATTGGATGATTGAATAAAATTGGGAAAATTAGTTCGGTCCTTCATTCGATCAATAAATATGCGACCGTAAAGCTCATGTAAAACATATAATTTTGAGTCACTTAATCCTAGGATTATCTTATCTAAATTCCATCCATAAGGAAGTGGATCATAGGTGATTGTTATTGTTGAGGTTTGGCTGGGAGTAAGGGTCGGAGGAATTGGCGTAGATGTTTCGGGAAGGGGGGTGTTTGTGGTAGCAGCGGGTGAAGAGAATCCTTTGCTATTGCCATTACAGCCACTTAGGATTGTGCTACAGATTAGGACTAATGAAATAATTACACCCTTATGATAGTTCATATTTTTTTAATTAATATCTGGATCAATTACAGGTATTTTCTAATTTTAGCAGATAAAATTTCTAATCAATTTCCCAGAATTGCTCCAAAATCAATCTCCTCTGAATTAGATTTTTTTTGGTAGATGCGGACGCTGGCAGGTGCACAGTGGAATCCGGGGATGGATTAGAAAATAGCAATAATCATGAAATCGAATTGTACCAAAGTACTGATAAAAAAATCATTATTTATCCAAAATCACTGCTGCTTGTCAGCAAATTTGAGATATCAAGAAATATCTATCAATCAATGCAATCATCCAATGTGTGAAAATTATGATCGAATTCATTGGAAGCGAAATTTCGATATACTACAGATGTGCTTCGCATTAGATTTCTTCATTACGTTTGTTTTTCTTAGTGGATGATCCTTTTCGATCAGGCGTTCTCAACGACTGATTGAAAAAAACAACTCTATCGAATTGTTAGTTATTTATGAAATCTACTGAGTAGATATTCAAGAATATGTGGAGATGTGAAATGAAAAAAGTTAAGGGTCGATTTATTTTTGTTTTTGGACTTATTGTCTGTTAGTTAGTGATTTGTTGAACGGTTCAAGCAAAAGTGGCCCAGTCCTTCAATCACAACTTTCAAGAAGATTAAATACAATTAATAGATTGGAGGATAAGGAATCACCATGGATTAAATATGACAATGACCAATTGCAAGGAAATTTTTACCAAGTAGATATGATTTCTTCTAATGATGGCTGGATAATTGGATGGGAAGATTATGTAGGAGGAAAATTTCAAAAATGGGATGGAGTAAATTGGAATTTAATCGATACTTCTGGTATCTCTTATCTCCCATCGAAGATATCGATGATAAGTGATAATGATGGATGGGGAATTACCGATATAGATGGAGTTTCTATTGTTTTTCATTGGAATGGAACTTTTTGGAGTGAAGTAGATAACCCAAAACCTAACAGCAATATTTCCGACTTATGTATGGATTCATCAGTCTATGGTTGGATGGTTGGAAAAGGTTTTGCCTTATTTTGGGATGGGATATCCTGGCAAGATAGATCCACAGGGATTACAGATAACTATTTATTGAATAGTGTTTCTTGTTTCTCAGAAAACGATATTTGGGCTGCAGGTCAATATGCTGACGATTTTCCACCCCCGCCTGTGTTAGTACTTCATTGGGATGGCAGCAAGTGGATAAATTATAGCCCGGAATATAAATCTGCTGTTCTATGGGTTGAAGTGGCAAGTCATGATGATGTATGGGTATTTGGGTATGATACATTCCATTGGTGCGGCAAAGTGGAACGCTATGACCTGGCGATTTGGCGTTTAGTTCTATGTCATTTTCTGCAGCGAATGATGGGTGGGCATCTGGTTATATTTTGAATAAACTTTATCATTGGGATGGATTTTCTTAGACACCTATTGGAAAGTCCGATAGAAGAATATATTGATCTGATTTCTATATCACCTCACGCAGTTATTGGGCAAGCAGTTGGAATTCTGTTTTATATTTCAAGGGGGATCCACCAGTCAACTCACATATTTTTATTCCTTTGCTATACCGATAATCTTAATTTAAAATTCGTGTACCACATTTTTTTGAATGAGTGTAATAGTTATAAGAATTATCCCTCTGCAGATCGACCGTAATAAACTTTCCTTTTGTTCAAATGGATTTGGTTAAGAGAATAATGATGGGACTTGCACCCATAAATGTCGTGTCTTTTCTAAATTATTTTGATAGGTTTTGAAATCTCTTTTTAAATCCATTGGGTCTATTGATAGATTAATTTATTTAGATACGGACTTGAGATAAAGGAAAATTATATGATTGAGTTCATTGTTCTGATTTAGGTTTTTTCAAACATCCAATTGAAATTGTCATATGAATTGCTTCTCTTTTGTTCACTATACTTACAATTACATATAATTGATAGTTATGCTTACACATAGTGCTGGTGCCAAAAGGAAAAAGCATGAAGCCCAGAACGTAGAGATGAGTATAATGACACTGTGGATAAAATGGAAGGAATGGCAATCCTTTCCTTGGAGCAAATTACTTTATGATATTTCTCGCTTCAATATCAACCGACATTTAGATTACCATCCACTCAGGATCCTGGATGTTGGTGGCGGAAATGGTTTCAATTCAATCTACTTTGCAAAACAAGGTTATTCTGTAACTTTACTGGATTATTCGCCAGAGATGCTTTCCGAAGCAAAACAAGCTGCTAAAAGAGAAGGGGTCTTTGAAAAATTATCTTCTGCCAAGCAGATGCAGTGATATTCAGTATCTCTTCTCTTAATCAAAAATTTGACTTTATCATTTGCCATTTGATGATTGAGTTTGTACCAGAACCTCAAAATGTATTGAAGAATATATGGGATTAATTGTTCCGAAAGGTTTCATCAATCTTGATGCTAATCGCTATTCACATGTCTATCGAATGGCATTTCAGAACAATGATCTTGTAGCTGCACTCAACGAAGTAGAGACAAAGCGAAGTATTATCATCCCTGGTTTAACCGCCTGGACAACCGCTGCCCAAGTGCTAGAAATTATCGATATTTTGAAGGCGAATGGCTGTGAATCTGTTATGATTATGGGGTTTTATGTTTAGTGCATATTTACCAAATGAGCCAAAATATGAATTCAGCTATTTCACGGCTCTTGGAGAATTAGAGCGAAAAATAACAGATACTCATCCTTACAACCTTTTGGTACAGTTTTATCAGGTGATTATGCAGAAGAAGTAGAAACCAGTGCACCTAACATCGTGTGCAGCCGATCGCCTTCGGCGTGGGTGGGCGTGTTTCCTTGTTTTTACTCGTTGTACCCTTAATCCAGCTCACAAAGTGCACTGATAACCCGACTCCATTTCAACACCGCCCGCACTTCACCCATTCCGTCACTCCGTCCCCAGTGAGATGGGCCGACCTCTACCACCGTTCCATACGACATGCCACCAGCAATCTGATTGCCCAAAGACCAAACAGCCCCACTATACATAACTAATGCTCCAAACTCTTCCCCGAGCGACAGAGAAGGTCAGAACATCGAGGCAATGACGAAATCTATTTGGCATGGAGTCTGATTATTACTTCAATTTTTTGGCTTCCTCATTGAGTGCAATGTCTTCAGGCGTGGCAGGGACAAAATTCAAGCCATGCGGCAAAGATTTTCCCTCAAGGTCAACATGGATGAAAGTGATAAAACCTCGCACCGCAAGCTTGTCAACACCTCACCCTCAATCAGGCTGACAATCTTGGTTTCACCGGTAAGCACTACGCGGCTAGTAAAAACTGGTAATTCACCCTTGCGGATAGGATGGCTAAAAGTCATGCCATGAATTTTTAAGCAGACGATATTCTCAGGCTTCGTCATTGAAGAAGTGGCGATAAATCTGCTTTCGACAAACCATTCTGCGGTCCTTCCTGCGTATAGAGTACCATGATGATCCAGGTCTTCACCTTTAACTAAATGAACACTGGTATAAGTTGGAAAGTCCATAATATCCTCTTTGTTGCGCAATTGATTTATTGTAGTCCTATAACTATTCACGGTCAATTGTGGTTATTTTCATATAATCGTTATTCCTAAATTCTACGACTGTTATTTTTCCCCAACAATCTCAAACCAGGATGGTAATTGTTGTGGCTTATCTGCTTATTTTATCTGGTTTCTATCATGGTACAGTATTTTTAGTCTCTTCGCTGTAAGTAAACATCTAATATCATTCACCAACTCTTTTTTGTCCCATCTCTTCGACCGGGTCACACCTTCCCACACACAGGAAAGTCAAACCATTTGATTCGATCAAATTCCCGAACTGCACAAGGAGCGACGCGCCTGCCGAAGGTGTCGAGACGATAGGCGATGAGTTTTCTGCAGGACCCCCTTCCAAGAGAAATACCCTTTTTCAAATGCGCGTTCCGGGTTGACTATTCAGTTGTCTTCACGCGAAAAGATTTTTTGATTATTGGAGTAGATTTCTTACTCATACGATGCTTTCCAAAAAAGTTGTTCTTGTATAATTAATTAGGTTACTAACTCCTAATGGTGTTTACCCTAGGAAAAAATTTATGCAAAGAGAAGAAATTATTCAAATCTGTGAAAGTCAAGTCCTTGAAGAAGCGACCGCGCATTAAAGATATTTCCAGAATATGAAGGCGCGGCAAACCTTGTCTATGAGTACGAAATTGACAAAAAGCCCCTGATTCTGAGAATCTCTTACACGCCAGAAAGAACCCTTGAACAAATTCAGGCTGAATTACATTTTCTCAATTACCTATTTGAAAATGGTGTCAATGTTTCCAAGCCCGTACCATCCCAAAATGAAAATTTGATTGAGACCATTCAAGCGGCGGGCATTCCGTTTCATATCGTGACATTTGTCAAAGGCAAAGGAATGCGAGTGCCTGATAATGGATACCGTTACAGAACGGATGCACCTATCGAAGAATATTTTCGTAATTGGGGGCGAATACTTGGGCAAATGCATGCGCTAACAAAGAAGTATCACCCAAAAAGTGATGTCATAAAACGTCCAGAATGGTTTGACCTGCACAAAAGCAGATTGGCACTGGCAACTCAATTGCCAGATCGGCTACATCGGGTTCAGACACAAATACAATTCCTTTTGGACGAACTGAAATCTTTGCCAAGAGACAAAGATTCTTTTGGTTTGATACATGGCGATTTTAACGATGGTAATTTCACTGTAGATTATACAAATGGAGATATTACCGTTTTCGACTTTGACGACTCCTGTTATTTTTGGTTTATGTACGAGATTGCCTCGGCTTGGGAAGGTGGGATTGGCAGGACAATGTTTCGTGGATTGACCGAGCGCCAGTCGTTTATGGACCACTACATGGAACAGGTTATGGAAGGATACAACCAAGAGAACTCGTTATCTGATGAATGGCTGGAGCGTTTACCTCTGTTTATTAAATTGATTCAAGTCGAAGAATTCTTGCATTACGCCCAATATCTTGACGAACCAGATGATGAGTTGCAAGGCGAATTGAACTACAAGATAAAATGTATCGAAAACGGAATTCCCTATATGGGCTTCTTTGATGACATATACTCACCAGTGTATTCCTACAAATGAATTATTCATTCATTTTGAAAAACGATTCGAAACGAATGGAACAACTAGAAGCGAGGTTGGCTGGCGCGAGGTCGTCCCGAAGGGCGGGCGGAGCGTCCTGCCAGGCGAGCGGTGGCACGAGACTTTTAAGACGTGGCCAAGCATCGGCCTGCGCCTTTTTGGCACGTCACTTTACCGGGAAGATTGCTGTCAGGACGTTGTTTGCAGGTGTCCCGGATCCAGGTCAAGGCGAT